>CAVUGW010000019.1:0-122299 GCA_963741025.1 Methanomassiliicoccaceae archaeon | reverse complement strand
CCCATACAGTCTTACCACTCTTCCGGTTTGATTTCTGACCGCTCCGACCCTAACGAAGAAATTGCGCACGTTCCCGTCTGGCCTTATGATCTTATGTTCGTTCTCGGAGAACAGTTCCTGGCCAACCGCAGCAAGGTCCTTCCACATCCACATCGAGATCCTCGTGATGTAATCGGGGTGCACGAACCTTTTAAAATAATCCTCAGGGCTCATCTGATAGCCTCCCTCAGAGTCGGCCTCCGTTCCCATTAAAGAATAGAACCTATCGTTGAAGGTCATGAGGTTGCTTCTTGCATCGAACTCCCATGTCGCTGAACGAGTTAGGTCCATCAACATGTTCCCCTGTAGATTGCTGATCCTCGCCCCCTCTTCGGTGCGTTTTCGGATCGGTTATATCGGTCAAGAAAAGGATCTTGGCCTTACCGTCGTTCAGGTCCATCGGGTTTGCCGAGACCATCATGTTGAACTTGGTACCATCGGCCCTTGTCCCATCGGCCTCGAACTGGGTCCCGACGACATCCTGGCCGCCCTGAACTTGAACAGGGACCGTTCCTTTGATCATATCGAAGGACGCTTGGTCAAATCGCTCATTTAATGGGCAGCTCAGCAGCTCTATATCCTCTTGATAGCCGAAAAGTCCAACGCATGCCTCATTGACATACTTTAGCATCCCGTCACGGACGATGGCGATGGCCAGAGGTGCTTTTTCTATCAGTGAACGGAACCGTCTCTCACTATCTTTAAGGGCCTCTTCTGCTTTGTTCTTTCCGACCGCCTGCTTGATCTTCTGCTCAAGGTCCACGAACTGGGAGTTAGGATCGCCCCCCTTTTGAACGTAGAAGCTTGCTCCCGAATTATATGCCTCTATGACGATCTCCTCGCGTCCTCTTCCTGTGAATAGGATGAACGGCAGCTTACCGTCCCTCTCTCGGACCATCTTAAGGAACTTTAGACCATCGATGACAGGCATCTGATAATCCGACACGATGACGTCATAATGGTTCTTTTTCATCATGGTGAAAGCATCGTTGACCGAGGAAGAGGTATCTACCTTGAGGTCACCGGACATCTCCAGGAATATCTTGCAGATCTCCAGTAATGCGTCTTCGTCGTCGACATATAGTATGTCTATCATCGTTCTATCCCTTATAGGACCAATATATCATCTTTTATAAATATCGCTGATATTTCTCACACTGATAATAAAGGCCATCCAACCTTTTCGGACAGGTCATCCCGCCCCTACCAGCATACCCGCGAAGCATTCCATGATCTGCATAGAGATCGGGTGTTCACAAGGGTTTGTTCTGATACGCCCGGTCTCAGGTCCCTGCAACGTTCACGTCATGTCCGTTTTTACCCCGGTGTTCGCAGGGGGCGTTTCTCACCTGCCTTAGGCTTTGACCACAACAGCCGATGTTTAGTTCCGGTCCGATCGGACCGTAAGTACATATCTAAAAAAAGAAAATAGGTCATCCAGACCCTGGGGCGGACCTGGCCCAACCAAAATATTCTCTGACCTTTCTTGTGCATAAATAACATAGTACGATCAATGGGACCACGCTACCTATGATCCCGACCCACAAAGCGCCCATCGTGATCCCTCCTGCGAACGCATTGAACATCGAGATCGCTATGTTGATGACCGCGAATATCATCCCCCATGTCCATATCCAACCCCATCCTCTAAAACATCCAAGAGCGATGATGATGTCGATCACGGCCACCAAGAACAGCGCCAAACCGAGGAACGCAAATATAAAGGAGCCACCATCGACCAACCAGAACGGACCCCTCGGTAATTTTGAGGCCAGCTCGCTCTGGCCCACCAACGGAACGAGCAGTATGCCCAATGCTCCT
Organism: Methanomassiliicoccaceae archaeon; assembly: GCA_963741025.1. GTDB lineage: Archaea > Thermoplasmatota > Thermoplasmata > Methanomassiliicoccales > Methanomassiliicoccaceae > CAVUGW01. The sequence continues at coordinate 120,439 of CAVUGW010000019.1, read as the reverse complement.
AGCAGCGCCAGGACCCCTAGGACAAGATAAAGGGCCCCAACGAGGATCACACCTTTTGGACGTGTTGTTCTAGTCATGATAAAGGATGACGTTGGAAAGTCTTATGGATTTTGTTATAAATATTTGGAATGAAAGACCGCTCGGTTCTCCATAGGGGGATTGCCAGGATCGTAGAACATCATCGCGAGGTCGCCGTACTATGATGTTTCATCATACCGGCCAATGCGATGATACCTATTCCGCGATGCAGCTGGCCGTGGAGCTGTCCAAAGCGTTCGATGTTGGTGTCAACGAACTGCCCATGAGCATCGTCCTTTCAAGGTTCGAACAAAAGGCCGTCGCGATCGTCCCGACGATTTTGGCACTGGATATCAAGAACGTTAGTGTCGGACCGACCTTTCCATCGTTCGTTTCTCCCAAGGTCTGGAAGATGATTCAGGACAATTATTCATGGAAGGCCATCAGGGACCCGGAGATCGATCTAAGGGCGATGATGATCGGAAAATGAACGGACCGGCAACATGGAACATACCGGACCTTGAGAATTTGTTCAGGGGGGGGGACCTCGACCCTAAGATCATGAGGAACCACGGATCTTTTTTTATCGATCGACCATCGAAGTAATATCAACCATCTTCCTCATCCATCCTGTCCGGGATATGACCGACGATATCGTTGATCTCAATTGTATGCTATTTCGATGTCCCTTTCCCTTTCTGCCCTTATCAGGGCGACCTCTGCTATAGATCTTGGAATGCCCTTGCTCACCAGCTCTTCCATTAGCCTGATCCAATAAGGATCGGTCAGTTCAAGTCGGTAGGTATCGATGATGTCCTGGTCCGTAGATGGATCACCGAGGGTGTTCTTTGTAATGACCGATATTTTATATTTCTCTCATCTTGGGATCGGTTCTAACTTCGTTTCGATCGACCGGTCTACCTTTTCAACAGATAATGTAATGTTGTTGACATGGTCACGACATTAAGGTCATATCTGCAGCTCATCAGATTACGGGCGGTTGGGATCAAGGCGAGATACCCAGGACTATCCATCCGAATAGATGAGCTCATCAGACAAGACAGGTTGACCAATGATCCAAAGGTCATCGGGTTCGAGACAACGTTCGCGTATGACATGAGCGGTAAGGACGTCAGGATCATTTGTACAGATGATGGTAAGAAGTGCGATATCATTGTTCACGAAGGGACCGATATCGACGCCCAGATCAGGGACCTAGCATGGGAGGTCCTGATCGAGGTGTACGGATTACGACCCGAAGACCTGAATCAAGGGAAGTTCGCGATCTATGAGAGGCAGTTGACCGATGAGGACTGGAAAAGAATAAAGCAGAGGGATGGTCAAAGGCCTGCATCCGGATCGAACGGACCAAGGTGACCCGCCATAGTTCTTCTGGGCCTGCATTGCTAAGGATCAGAGCTGCGCGATGACCAGGAACATCATGGTCGTGGACAAGAGGAAGACAAGGATGCCGGCCATATGGAACGGGAGACCATATCGTTCACTTAAGGCTACAATGGCCATCATCCCAAGCATCAATATGAAGTAAATCCATATGCCGCCCATGAGCGACGAGGTCGCGCTCATGAAATGGACCAAAGGCAGAAGAGCAGGTACTATCTCATAATCGACCGGAATGACGATGGATGGCCAGAGTCTTAAGGAGCGCATCGTTCTCGTTCGGGTATCCTGGAGTACCGATGAGGGTCATGGAGCATATCGCCTGTCCTCCCGAGCTTCTTATCTGATCGTCCGCATAATACCATCTTGTCGGTTGACCGTTCAGATTGTTCCCTAATTCCCCCCAGAACAAAGGTTTGTCGTCCATTTCGGACCAGTTCTGCGGTTGGGTCAGCAAGTATGGACTTTGATCGGAAGCATAATAATGCCGCTGTGCGACCTCGAAAGGCACGGTCCCGGTAGAGAGATCGAAATCCGAACGCCCCCAACCGAAGAGCTTTCCCTGTCCTGCTGTCCCCATCGTCCTCGGATGATTGAATTATTCCCAGCGGTATCAGCCGCTACGCTCACCGCCCACTCATGAAAGGCCATCTGATCCCCATGCCATAACCCACATCACAATCATCACTGTCGGGTTCGTTCCATAGGTCGAACATCCCTATTCCTTCCTTTCCAGATAAAGCATGCATCGAATCGTCCGCGTATGAGATATAGTTTGAAAACGCGGTCGAGGTGATATCAAAAGGACTCCCTGTACCCCCGAACGAGAAGGGTGGATAGCCATTCGTACCGGCCAGGACGAGCACCACGAACACCCCATGGGAGGATGCCGCATCCGCCATCGTATCCAGTAGCTGGACGTATTCGGACCTGTTTTGCTTCCAGGCATCGTAGAGCACTTCCGTGCCCCAGGCGTCCGCTGCACCGAGCCTGACCATTTTCAGGTCGAAATGGGCACAATAAGCGAAATATGTGTTCCAAAGAACGCTTTCGCTCCCTGAATCTATCCTTCCTTCCTGGGTCGGGAAGTTCTGGTCGAGCCCAGCATAATTTTTCTGGCCATCTACGAAATTAAGAACAGCGTAAGGAAGTACGGTCGTATCGTCGACCCCCTCTATTGTTCCTTTGATCTTGGACCCGTTGATGGTCAGATATTGGCCCGAGACCCCCAGCGTAGATGCGGATTCCAAGCAAGGCACCATGCAGAGCAGCAGTATCAGAAGGAACGGAAGGACCCACCTGATACGAACCAATGACGATCTTGATCGCCCATTAGCAATGAACTTCGTTCGCTCGTTCCCTTTACACGAGCGATGGCTGATGCGACCCATGGTCCGTTTCACATCTGGAGATGTTCATTAATACACCTTTCGACGTAAACGTCACGTTCATTTCGATTACCTATGTGATCGATGGTGTCAAGGACGATGACTTAAAATCACTTTGGTCAAGATCTTGGAACGATCAATGTCGTGCTCGTCCTCTAGGACGATCGCGGAAAAGGCTCCAGTTCATGCACTAGAATGCTCGGATGGGGCCTCCTTTTTCGTCCGATAGGACAGAAAGGTCCGCCCTCACTGGGTTTAGGACCTCTATCGCCCATCGCGATACGAGGTAACTCTTCCATCGAGATGAGATAGTCTCTTACCTGCTCCATGCTCTCGTTCCATTGAGGTAGCTCGGAATAACGTTTCAGGGCGTTCCTGGACATCTCCCTTGCCAATGACGGGTCGTCCATCAGCCTGTTCAACCTGTCCGTTAAGGCTTTGTGATCACCAGGAGGAACGAGGAATCCCTCCACCCCATCGGAGATTATCTCTTTTGCTCCACCCGATGTCGTGGCTATGACCGGTACACCGTATCCTAGAGCCTCCACGTATGATATCCCGTAACCTTCGAAGTATGAAGGTCCTGCTAGAACATCAGCCTCCCCCAACACCTTTGAAATGGTCCGTTCGTCGGTTCTCCCGAGGAAGACGATGTTTTCGCCAAGATCGTTCGAGATGATAAGGTCCATGACCTTCAATACGTCAGTCAACGTCCCGCCCAACACCTATCACCGTGAGCTTGAAATCCCGTCCTTCCATCGTTGCCAATGCCCGTATAAGGACGTCCCAATCCCTTGTGCGGAAGTATGTTCCCGATGTAGACCACCGATAGTGCCCTTTGGAAGGCGCGATCGCTCTTGGTCGTTGACCGGACCACAAGATGGTCCTTTCCCGGATAAGCTACCACAGCACGACCTTCCGAACCGATGATGCTCATCACCTCATCCTTCGTGGCCTGACTGTTGAAGATGAACCCGTCCATTCCTTGGATGAACTCCTTCTCCATCATCATGCACCTTTCCTTTTCGTCTTCATCGATCATCGCAGAACACGTCAGATGGTGGACAAGTGCGATGATGGGCGGCCCTCCATCCTCCCTTATCTCGTTATTGAGATGATGTGCCTTTGAAAAGCTCAGCTCATCCTCGATGATCAGGTCCGGGTCCATGATCACGATGTCATTTTTGATCTCGTCGAGGGAAAGGTCCTGGTCCATACTAGGAGACCCTATCACGAACCTTTTGACCGTGTCCCCTTGCCGCTCAAGATATTTGACAAGGCATCTGTCGTACAGGTATCCTCCCGAGATCGTCTCGATGTTGTCTTCGGTTATGAACGCGATCTTCATTTTGAACCACCTTGCTGGAACGAGGCGGACGCCCGCTCGCTCTCCCATATCCTGACATTGACCGTCCTGAGCCCTGAAAGGTCCATCCGTTCCGTCAGACGGTCACAGATGAACTTGGCCAGGTTCTCGATGGACGGGGGCCGATCTTCCATACCGGGAACCTCGTTCAGCGGACGGTCGCTCAGATCGAGCAAAATAGAGCGGAGGGCCTTGTCAAGATCGTCCAGGTCGACCAGATAGCCCGTGGGATCAAGCTCGTTCCCAAAGACCGTCACCTCCGCAGCGAAATGATGGGAATGATACTGGCCCTCGGGTCCTTTTGCTTGGTCGAAACGGTGCTGTGCGATGAAATCCTTCTTAAGCGATGTAGAGAACATCTTCAACCGCTCTCCTTGTATGTCAGTACGACCTGCATCGCTTCATCCTGATGAAGGTCCAAGAGCTCGAAGGCCCTTGAGGCCTCATCGATATCGATCCGATGAGTGATCAACCGTTCCGGATGGACCCTTTTGAGCATCTTCCAGACCGTGGTCATCCTCCTTTCCTTGTTCCATCGCCCGGTCAAGGTCGGAGATATAAAGCTCACCTGACTGCTAATTATGTTCAATCTGTTCCTATGGAACTCTTCCCCGAACCTCAATTGGGCCTCCTTATTTCCATACCATGACCCGACGATCACCCTACCCTCGAACCCGGTCAGCGAAAATGTGGAGATCAACATTTCGGGGTTTCCGGACAGCTCATATGTCAGATCGGCCTTCCTTCCAGAGCCGATCCTTTCCAGGAGATCCGGGGACGATACGTTTCGGATAGGATGAGTCGGCACCGAGCAATAGTGACATCTGGCGCCTGCTCGAGATCTTATCGACAGTGATCAGAGATGAAAGGGGCATCATGGCCAGGAGGGAGGTGGTCAATAGGCCGATCACACCCTGGCCCAGAACTATGACGTCCTCACCGAAAATAGGTCTGCCGTCCATCACAAAAGAGATGGCCGTTTCCATGCTAGGGAGAAGGACCGCTTCCTCGTCCCGTACATCGTCCGGTATCTTTAGTAGCTCTTCCGGATATGCGGAGAAATGACTTTCATGGGGATGGAACGAGAAGACCCTTGCATCAAGCCATCCTTTATCGACCCCGGCACCTAGTGACACGACCCTTCCGACGGTCGAGTATCCATATTTAAAGGGATATCTGAGACCCCCGCTCAACGAGGGATCGTCCCGTCCAAGGGGGTTCCCTCTTTAATGAGCCCTCGATAAAAGAGCAGCTCCGTACCGGCGCTCAGCCCGGACATCTCTGTCTTTACGAGCACCTTACCTCTTTCAGGTATCGGGACCTCCTCATCCTTAACAATGACCATTTTAGCGTCCGAGAAGTAAAGCGACCGTCTCATCATTTTCCCATCACTAGTTCATATTCTAGGAGGATGTAGTTGACCAGTTTCCTCGGTGCGGTACATCTTGATCCCACCTCCTCGTTCATGTGCTCCTCAGGTCCTTTTGATATATCGGGGGCCCATAGTATATGACCTGATCTCCGACATTTATGAAATGGGGGTCCTTAAGTCGAACCGAGCTCACATTGGACTGGCACCCATCGATCGAGAGCTCCCGTGATGTGAAACATGGTACCACAACACAAACGATGAGATCGACCTTCCACCTTGAGAGCACGGAGTTTACATTTTCTGGGCCGGCCTTGATAAGGACGAGATATCTTCCTTCCGGTCCCGATCGGTCCGTCGAACATGGTCCATTGTCCCCTTCCGTGAAGGGGGATGATGATCGTCCATTGCAGATGCGCCCCCTTCCTTCGTGTATCAATGTCCTATCATCGGCCGTCGGGCATGCATCCTTACCTATCATCGGTCCCCTGAACTCCTTTCGATCCTTCATGGACCATTTTGGTCGTGTCGTACTCTCTTTTCCGGACCGGTCCCCAAGAACTTTCGTCGATCGACAAAGAATTGAAATCTTCCAATCTACGGACAAGGTGCTCTAGCTCCTTATTGTAAAGGTCCTTCGGCAAATGGGTTGGCTCCATAGAGCTACCGTTCAAAGACTGAGAGCAAAGGACCGTTACGAAAGAGGACCCGGGCCCCTTCATTTTTACCATCCGCTTCATGAACCTGAACAAACGGTCTATCTCTGGTGTGGAAGTGCTCGCGGTCTCTACATCAATGGCATGATTCAGTCTTGTGGTCTTGGTCCTCAGATATCTTCGGTTCTCTTTTGTCACTCGCGGAGCGATGTTTATCACAGAGAGGACCTGTATATCATTGGCGTTGAATGACCGGGATTTGTCCTGGTTGTTGGTGATCAGGTCTATCGAATGGACCCCTAGGTCCTGTAGGATCAAGGCCGCCTCATCATACTCCCTCTCGTCCGGCTCGTATCCCAGGGCCGTGTTGGCATCCACCGTATCATATCCCATGTCCTGCAGATTGTAGGAATGTAGTTTGGACGGGAGGCCGATACCCCTTCCCTCCTGCCTCAGATAGATTATGATGCCTCGACCTTCTTCAGAGATCATTTCTATCGATTGATGGAGCTGGGATTGGCAATCACATCGCAATGAGCCGAAAAGATCTCCCGTCAGGCATTCAGAGTGGACCCTGGTCAATACTCCCTCACCGTCAGAGATATCTCCCATCACCAATGCCAAATGCTGTTTGTTCGAGCTGTCCTCATAGATGTGTATCGTAAAAAGACCGTGATCTGTTGGCAGTCTTGCCTTGACCACATGGTCCAGGACCGTGGTCGCACCTATGATCCTTCTCCGATCCATGTTCTGGACAGGTCTTTTCCCATGGGCCCCTTCCGTCCCAAGATCGATCGTCATTTCAAACACCCCGATAAGCAAGTGATGACCGTACCTCCGGTATCGGCACAAGGAACGGATAACGGACGCAATATGATGAACGAACCTTTGCTGGAACGATCGGTCGATCTGACCCGATCACCACCGCGATAAAAGAAGCACGGTCCCATTCTAAAAGCGGCGATCGATCCATTTCACTATTCCGTTCTTGATCTGTATCAGAGGTTCTTATCGTATACAATGCCACCATTTATTCTAGCGACCTCAAGATAAATCCTTTGGCCTTTAGATGGTATAGATCGTTGGCCTGATGAGATCCGTTCGACCCCATCCCACAGGCATGCCTCTGGTCAGGAAGAAACGGTCCCCCATGTACGATCATATCAGGAGGACCTGGACACTTTTTCAATAAAAGAAAAGGTGTTGGACGATCTGATCAGATCATCTTTCTTCCGCCAGCCGTGCCACCGACCATCGATCCCAATGTGATTATCGCCGCGGCCAGGACACCAAAGTCCCCGCTCAGACCTCCATTGAAGATTATGTTCGCGGCCGATTTCACAACGAACAATGTGATCGTGAAATAAATGATGCTCAAGATTATCATCACGATCGTTGCGCCAATCATCGTCAGTATTGATCCGCCTGCTTCTTTCATATTTTACCTCCATACGATCTATTAATCGTACGATGAAAATTGTTTACAGCGCGTTCTTAAACGTTCCTTGATATTGGAACGGGAGTTATGTTCGTTTGCGACCTAAGGAGCGTTATTAGCAGAACAGAATGTAACATGGGCATGCGGACCGAATGGCTCAGCGGTCCTTTCCTTATCAAGACCAAGAATCATATAGAAACGGGAAGGAATAATATTTGGGATCCCCGTTCATGCTGATCGATAAGAGCGATGAAAAAGATCTGCCCGGGGACCGAGGTCCATTAGGGTATTGCCAAATGGTGGGGGCAGGGTACGACCGCGATCAAATACATCACGGTCGGACCATTACGTTCCGTTCCATCCTTGCTTACTTCATTCCTTGAACGACCTGATCGCCTCGGCCATCCCGTCCAAACGTTTCTGGACCCGGTCAAAGACGCTCCCAGGTTCGAAGGACCCGTCCTGCAGCCTCTTTCCGCCTTTCAACCCCGTGAGCACTTCGATTCCTTCCTCTATCGTTCTTACCGGATATATATGGAACTTTCCGTTTTTGACCGCATCGACGACCTCGTCCTTCAACATGAGGTTCTGAACGTTGCTCTCGGGGATCATGCAACCTTGCTGGCCGGTCAGACCCTCCTTCTTGCATACTTCAAAGAACCCCTCTACCTTCTCGTTCACACCGCCTATGGCCTGGACCTCTCCTCTCTGGCTCACCGACCCCGTCACAGCGATGTATTGTTTTATTTCGACCTCTGCCAAGGCGGACAATATGCAATAAAGTTCCGTACTGGATGCACTATCACCATCTACGCCAGAATAGCTCTGTTCGAAAACGACCCTTGCTGTCAGACCCAGGGGGATGTTCCTAGCGAACATGGCGTTAAGGTATCCCGAGAGTATCATGAGCCCCTTTGTGTGGGTCGGTCCTCCCATTTGTGCCTGCCTTTCGATATCGATGATGCCTTCTCTTCCGACCCCCACGCTCGCCGTGATCTTGCTCGGCCTACCAAAGGCATAATCTCCAACGCCAAGTACCGCCAGTCCGTTGACCTGGCCGACCTTCTGTCCTTTCGTATCGATGAGATATACACCATTCTTGATCATCTCGTCCAACTTTTCCTGGATCAGGTTAGACCGATAGATCCTTTCCTCCATCTGACGATTTATATGCTTCCGGGAGATCAGGTTCGCATCCTCTTCTCTCGCATAGAAATTTGCCTCTCGTATTATGTCCGCCACTTCCGAGAATCTTGTGGATAGTTTGTTCTTGTCCTCAACTATGCGGGAACTGTAATCGATGATCGCTGCAAGTCCGGAAGCATCCAGGGGAAGCAGGTTCTCCTTCTTGCACAACATACAAACGAACGATGCGTTCTTTTTTATGGTGTCCTCGCTCCTTTCCATGGTGTCATCGAACTCGGCCTTGACCTTGAAGAGCTCCTTGAACTCCTTGTCCAGTGAGTAGAGTATCTGGTATGCCTCGAACTCGCCCATCAGGATGACCTTGGAGCGGAAAGGGATCGGTTCAGGTCTCAATGACTTTGTGGCGATGTAGCCGAACCTTGCTTCCTTATCCTCTATCTCCAGCATATCGTTCGATAATGTCTGCTTCAGGCTTACCCAGATCAAGGGGTCCGTGAATATCCCTTCTATCGGGATCACAAGATATCCACCGTTAGCCCGATGACAGGCCCCTGCCTTTATCATGGTAAAATTGGTTATCAAGGCCCCGAACCTTGCCTCCTTCTCGATCGCCCCGAACATCTTATAATATGAAGGGGTCAGCTCAATGACGATAGGGGCACCATCCAATGATGAGTTGTCCACGATAAGGTTCACCGCGAGGTCCTGCAATGGATCGGGGGTGGGTGGGGCCAGCGGATTGGCCTGCTTGTCCCCGGTGAGGATCAGGCCCATGTTATCAAGAATATGGTTCTGCACTCCTGAAAGATAGTCCTTGACGCCGTCGAATGGTCCGAACTTACTATTGAGGTTCTCGAGCAAAGGTCTCATCACATAGCTCGCCACCTCAAGGCTCAGGTTCTTGACGGCCTCTTCGGCCTTCCTATCCAATTCCATCAAGGAACGGAAGGTTTCCTGTAATTTCTCTTGCAGTGCCTCCCTCTTCTCCTGGATCTTTCTTTTCGCATCATTAGGAAGCCTCATGAACTCCTCGTTGGTCACGAGCCTGCCCTCTATCATGGGGACAAGTAATGGACCCATAGGAGATTGCTGGAGCTGGAAACCTGCCTCTGATGTCAATTCGCCGATCTCGTTCGTATAGTTGTTCCTTTCTTCTTCGATGGAACGGAGGGCCGTCCTTTGTCTTTCACTATATGCATTGCTCTCAAAGGCCTCCTTCAACGCAGCGGGCACCTTCGAAACAAAGGTCTCCATCTCCCTCTTGAACAGTATCCCTTTACCCGCCGGTAGCTGTAGGGACCTGGGCCTGCTCGGGTCCTTGAAGTTGTATACATAACACCAATCTGGCGGGACCGGCTTGCCCTTGGCCATTTGTGTGATGAAATCCACGATAGCTGTCCTCTTTCCGGTCCCCGGCAGGCCCGTTATGAAGATGTTGAACCCTTTGTCCTCGATCTTGATACCGAACCTCAGGGCCTTGACCGCTCTGTCCTGCCCTATGATCTCGTTCAATGGGGAAAGCGTCTCCGAGGAGGTGCAATCAAAGATCATGTCGCGGCATCTGTTCTTACATTGTTCATATGTTAGTTCGACCACCATATGCGTATCTCCCGTTGTTCGAACTGTAAGATATCCATGAGTCATTATATAATCTATTTAGAGGGGTCATCGCCCCTGAACATGGAACGACCGGGGATCATGTTGATGAACGCTTGAACATCCTGGCCAAGATCTTTGAAGGCCGATCATCTCTCTTTTTGAAGGACTTCGAACTCCTTCTGCCCATATTGGATGATGTGTCCATCCATCCTCTTTTCCAGCTCCGATCTTGTCGCGGAAGGTTTTGCCTTTATCATAAGATCTGGACCGTATATTCGAAGGACCAGCCGTCTTTTCCCCGATGGTCTTCGGCATGGTGCGGAGTAACCTATCTCGCCCGGACCGTTCCTTCCCTGCACTGCTCTGATCGGAGACCTCGGCGCTTTTAGGTATGTCCCTCGGGATCTCTTGGGTCGAGACGGCGTTCCAGAGCAACCAATATGAAAAACACCCTGTTGCTCATCTGGCTCATCAAGGATCAACGCCAGATAAGGGGCTGTAAGTCCTCTTATGGACATTTGGGGGAGCAAGCGGCCCCTTTGCACAGCTCGTCGTCCAAGAGCGAACCCTCCCCACCACATCTATCTCAAGACCGGTGCCCATGGACCTTTGGGCCGTATTGGCTTCCATTTCTAATATCATCGCACCGATATCGTTCGTTGACCTTGAAATATATAAGAACTGCCAGAGTTCAAAAGATCGATCGGAACGGGCAGATCGATGTGGACGACAGGTCATCATCGACCAGGACCTCAGGTTCGTTGCTCATGGGCAGATAGAACGGGGGTTATGGAAAATCGATCTCCGTCTCATCATCTTCTGTCACGTCAACGCGTTGGATGTTGTTGTGCGCATCGATGTAATGTAGGCGTATCTTCCCCTTGCTTATCGGCTTGACCCTAAGCTCTCGGATAGGCGAATCTATGAAGGCGAGAAAACCCGACAGGTCATCCTTTCCTTCATAGGAACGTACATGCTTGTATAGCTCACATCTCTTGATCCTCATCTTATCAGTCCCAATTCTTGCTCGAACCATGTCAACTACCCATGAATAAATTCATGGGTTTGCGGCCGGGCTCTACCCAGACCACCATACGATCTTCGGTCCCTTCCATCCGTTGCGTTCGGCTCGATGACGCACGTTCGCAGGACATGGTGTGTCAGCCCTGGGCGGCCCGGTCCAATGAGAAGGGCACAACGCATTTCACCCCGACCATTGTTGGCCCCTTACCTCGAGGAGCGGTGTTGGAAGATCGATCCCGGCATCCACCGCCCTTCCCCTTACGGAACGCTCCTTTCCTCTTGTGAGGTGTCGGGGAGCTTCCTTCATGTCGAAATGTTGAACGAGCATAAAAAGGACCCTGTGGCGGTTCACACCGCTCTTGAGAAGGCGGATCTCCGCCGCTCTTCATATATGGAAAAGAACAAAGGTTTTATCCTATCCAAATGATCGAGATACATGCTAGTCAGAGCTGAATCGGTCACGAAGTCGTTCGGCCCGAAGGAGATACTTATGGGGGTCAATGTTCAGATCAACGAAGGTGACCGGATAGCATTGGTCGGCCCGAACGGAGCGGGCAAGACAACACTACTTAAGATATTGATGGGGGAGGTCCGTCCGGACACCGGGGAGTTGACCATCAAGACAGACAAGATCTGCTACCTTTCACAGTTCCCAGTGGTGGACCAGGATGTGACCGTCCACCAAACCTTGACGAGCCTCGATCCTGCTATGAAGGACAAGATGGACCGCATTGAAGAACTGGAGTCGATCATGGCGTCCGGAGATGTCCCAACAGGAATGGACTGGAACGATCTAGCGAGTGAGTATTCATTACTGCATGAGGAGATACGAACTTCCACCGACGGGGGGGTCGGGGAACGGACAAAGGAGACGCTAGAGCAGTTCGGCCTTTCTTCGGATAAAGCGAACGACAAACTGGCCCATCTGAGCGGAGGGGAGAGGACAAAGGTCATGCTGACCAAGGTGCTCTCTCGGGCAGAGAGGTCCGATCTACTGATACTTGATGAACCGACGAGCCATTTGGACATAGAAGCGGTCGAATGGCTGGAGGACTATCTTCTGGATTTCAAGGGATCGGTACTTGTCGTCTCGCATGATCGTTATTTTCTGGACAGGGTGGTCACCCAAGTTTATGAGCTCGATGGAGGAAAACTTAGACACTATGGCGGAAATTACTCCCAGTTCGTGGACAAGAAGGCCATGGACATGGAGCGCCAGAGAAAAGAATATGAGAAGAACCAGCTGGAAAGGGAGAGACAATCAAGAATAGCAGAGCAGCAACACCAGATGCTTTGGTTCGCCTCGACCCATAAGACCAGACTAAAGATGCTAGAGCGTCTCGGTGAGAAGGAACCCCCCAGAGAACAGAAGGACCTAAAGGTGATGATCACCGCAGCACAGAAATCAGGGAAGAACTGTCATCATAGCAAGAAAATTGAAGATCTCAAGAGGCGGCAAGGTCGTCCTGAAGGATATTGATCTAGACATCGATGCAGGGGACAAACTTGGCATATTCGGACAGAACGGGGCCGGGAAGACCACATTGATAAAGGCGATATTGGGCGAGATACCTTCTCGAGGGGACCTTTGGGTCGCCCCGGGTGCAGAGATCGGCTACTTCGCCCAAGGGCATGACACATTGGACTGTCATCTTTCTCCCCTAGAGCAGATAAATAAAGCACTTGGAGGGAATGACCGGGCAAGGGCGAGATTCCTTCTTGCGCGGTTCCTTTTAGCAGAAAAGGAGGTGGAAAGACCTATCTCGACATTGTCGGGAGGAGAGAGGGCAAGGGTCGCATTGGCCATGCTGATAGCGGAGAGAAGGAACCTGCTCGTTCTCGATGAGCCGACGAACTATCTGGACATCATGGCCAAACATGCAGTGGAATCGGCGCTGGCGGAATATGCCGGGACCATTTTGGTGATCACGCATGACAGATATCTGCTCGATTCCGTATGCAACAAGATCGCCGAGGTAAGGGATTATGGAATAAGGGTCTTCAATGGTAGCTATTCGGAATATAAGGGCGCTAGAACGGGCAGGAACGCCGTCGAGGAGGCCGAGGTATACAAAGTGATCTCGGGGTTCACAGAGTGGGTGAGCAAAAAGAAGTTCTTGGTAGGGGACAAGGTGCTGATCGCACGGTCCGAGAAAGAGAACTTTCAATGGGCCCTCGATAATGGCAAGCTGAAGAAAATGCCTGGTAAGGAAAGGAAGATAATCAAGAAATGATCAGCACATCTCATGACCGTTTGTGCAAAATGCCCTCGATCTCCATCCGTTTATACTTTACCCCATCGAAGACCTTGTTCTGTTCCAGTTCCTTAAGATGATCGACCTTGAGACCTTCAAATAGGGAAAGGACCTCATCCATTTCGAACATGTGGTACAAGACTCCCGTTCCCTCTGAGGAAACGTTCCCTTCTCGACCAATTTTCCCTTACCATTGCGCATGTCCCTGTTCGAGAACATTCTCAAATATACAAAGCCGTCCTTTCTCAGGACCCTTTTGATCTCGGTCGCCGCCCTGGCCCTATCGTCGAAGTACATGTGCTCGAACACGTGGGATGCGACCACGACGTCGATGCATGCATCGGGCAGAGGTAATGCTGTGGCAAGTGCCTGAACTAGATGTAGGTTCTTAAGTTCGCCGATCTGACGCTTGCATGCGAGCAGACCTTTCCTGGACATGTCCAGTGCCATGACCTCGGCCCCATTTCCCATGAGCGATCCGATGTTCTTGCCATTCCCGCATCCGATCTCCAAAACCGTCGAACCTGCCGGGATGTCGAGTTCGAACTGGGCCGGGCCTTTCCAAACAGGGGCGCCCGCTGAATATTCCCGGTCCCATGCTTTGACCTGCTCGTGGTCCGAGGGCATATGGACCATTGATGATGGATGTGCTTATATCGTTTGGGTATTGGCTCGATTATAAAATGGAACGGCCCTATGGTTCCCGAAAGATCTTCCGACAGGTCCTGGTCCTCCCCCTCACGATCGAACATGAGGTTGAGCAAGTCAGATATATACAGCGCTCAACTTAGTTTAGAGAGGTTGAAAAATGGATGATGATCCAGATCCTGAAAAGGTCGAAGTACCATGCATTGGCGAGAGGTTTCCACATATAAAGGTGAGGACAACACAGGGGGAGATCGAGCTTCCCGACCACTATAACGGAAAATGGCTGGTATTGTTCAGCCATCCTGCTGATTTCACGCCTGTATGCACCACCGAGTTCGTTTCGTTCGCCAAGAACATGGAGAAGTTCAAGAGCATGAACTGTGAGCTGCTCGGTTCCTCTATCGACCAGGTATACTCACATATAAAATGGCTTGAATGGATAGAAGAGAAGCTGAACGTCAAGATCGAATATCCTATTGTAGCGGATTCTAGTGGAAAGCTTGCTAGCCTCCTTGGGTCCATGCAGCCTCCCAGTAAATCGGTGGCGATCAGGGCGCTGTTCGTCATCGACCCGGTCGGAGCTATCAGATCCATCCTTTACTATCCGAAGGGTGTGGGAAGGAACATCAACGAGATACTGAGGTTGCTAAAGGCCATGCAGATCGCTGACCAATATCATGTGGCCATCCCGGTCAATTGGCCGGACAATGAGATCATTGGAGATGATGTACTTGTTCCTCCGGCGAACAATATCAAGGATGCCATGGCGCTAAAGAACGATGACAGGTGCTTCGACTGGTGGTTCTGTCACAAGAAGGTCGACTACTGAACATGGACGATCGAGCGAGCAAAGATAACATAATCGAGGTCAGGAACCTAACCAAACTGTTCGGAGAGGACATCAGGGCCGTTGATGACATCTCTTTCGTAGTGAAGAGAGGTGAGATCTTCGGCCTCCTCGGTCCGAACGGGGCGGGAAAAAGCACGACGATCAAGGTCCTGACCACGCTGCTGAAGAAAACATCGGGCGAAGCGACAATTGATGGCATGGACCTAGAAAGGAACGCCAAAGCTATACGGCGGATCATCGGATATGCTTCACAGGAGATAGGGGTGGACAATGATCTGACCGCCCGGGAGAACCTCCGTTTGCAATGCCATTATTATCATGTTCCGAGCGGGGAGATAGACGACAGGGTCCGCTCGATCATCGATACCGTCGGTCTGACCGATGCGGCCGACAGGGTATCTGGTACCTATTCCGGGGGCATGAGGAAAAGACTGGACCTGGCGACCGCTCTGGTCTCACGACCGAAGCTGTTGTTCCTGGACGAACCCACCACGGGTCTTGACCCGCAGTCCCGTTCGGCCATATGGGAACATATCAAACAATTGAACGACGATGGTATGTCCATCCTTCTGACGACCCAGTATATGGAAGAGGCTGACAGGCTCGCCAACGATCTCTGCATCGTGGACCATGGAAAGATCGTGGCGGAAGATCTCTCCATCCGGACTTAAGTCTCAAGATCGAGCCGATCGAGATCCAGATGACCTTCGGGGAGAACGGATCAGATGGTCGTGACAGGGCTATCGCTGCATTGAAAGGAATGGAGGGGGTCCAGGAGGTCAAGGATTGTGGAGAGGGCCTCATCTGTGAGAACGGAGTGATAATTTATGCTAAGAACGGCCCGGCGTTGGTGCCGCAGATCGTCAGAAGGTTGGACGAGAACGGAGTTCCGATCGAACAGCTCACACTATCCGTTCCATCGCTGGATGATGTTTTCCTCAAGTTCACTGGGCGGAAATTACGGGTAGAGGACACCCGGGCCTCAGGAAAAAGGAATCCCAGGAACATGAGGAGGCGACGCTGATGACGATGAGGGAACTTCCGGACGAGACTTCTCTATATTCACCAGATGGGTAAGAAAGTACTCGTTCGCCGACCCACTTTTCTGTTCTTCTCCCTAGTTCAACCGCTCGTATGGTTCCTACTTTTTACCCAGGCGTTCTCGGCCGTGGCGAACATACCGGGCTTCCAAGAAATTACCGGAACTGTCGTCATACCTGACCTATTTCAGCGCGGCGGTCGTCGTTCAGACGGTGGTGACCTCAGCGTTGCAGTCCGGGATAGGTATGGTGGACGATCTCGAGAGCGGTTATCTGGATAAGATGAAGGTCGCCCCTATCTATCGGTCATCGATCCTTCTAGGAAAGGTGTTCTCGGATGGTTTCCGCATTCTCGTCCAATCCATAATCATATTGATGCTGGCCCTGGTCGTTGGTGTGAACATCGTCACGGGGATAGGCGGGATGATCATAATTTTGATCATAGCTGCCACTTTCGGAATAGCCTGGTCAGGTATCTCGACCTTCGTGGCGTTGTGGACGAAGAACTCAGAGACCATGTTATTGATAGGTCTCCTCACTACATTTCCATTATTGTTCCTATCGACAGCGGTGATGCCGAAGCAGCTCTTACCGTCATGGGTACAAACGGTCTCCGACTATAATCCGATCACCTATATCGCGAACGCCCTTCATTCGCTCATCATAACTGGTTACAACTGGAATGCGATCGGGACGTGCTTCTTGGTGATCGCTCTGATCGGGGCGATCACATTGTCGGCCACGATAGCATTGTTCAATAGGACGGTCTCACGTTGATCGCTTTCGTCTCAAACCGACCGATGAGGCGTGCGCCTCGAGCCCCTCCGCTCGAGCCAATGCTTCGACCACGTCACCTATCCTTTCCAATCCCTTCCTATCGATGATCTGAACGGACGACCGCTTGCAGAAATGCATGACGTCCAGACCTGAGTACAATGAGGCATATCCTGCCGTAGGCAGGACATGATTGGTCCCGGAGGCGTAGTCACCGCAGGCCACCGCGGCATATCTTCCGACGAAGATCGACCCCGCGTTCTTGATGCGTCTCAACGCTGTGAGCGGGTCATTGACCTGTATCGATAGATGTTCTGGAGCGACCCGATCTATCATCGCATATGCCTCGTCCATGTCCGAGGCGAGAACATGACCAGCGTTCCCCAGTGCTTTCGTGATTATTTCTTTCCTTTTTTCCTTGACCAATAATGTCGAGATATGATGTTCAACCTTGGTAGGAAGGTCAGGGTCCGTGGTCACAAGAATGCAAGCGGCGTGAGGGTCATGTTCAGCCTGTGCGAGAATGTCCGCCGCAATGAACTCTGGATCTGCCGAACTGTCGGCCAGAACGGCGATCTCGCTCGGTCCCGCTGGAAAATCGATCTCTACGTTGTCCCGGAGCAGCATTTTGGCGACGGTCACGAAGACGCTCCCGGGACCCACTATCTTCTGGACCGGACGAACCGTCTCGGTACCCAATGCCATGGCCGCGATCGCCTGGGCACCACCTATCTTGTAGATCGTGTCCGCTCCACCGATGTCCATTGCGACCAATGTCAGAGGATCGATGGGTGGAGGTGTGCAGCATACGACCTCCTTAACTCCCGCTACCCTTGCTGGGATCGAGCACATCAAAGCCGTGGACGGGTATTTTGCTCGCCCTCCTGGAACGTAAGCCCCTATTCTTTGTAGGGGGGTCACCTTCACCCCGAGCGATAAGCCATCTTCGACCTCTCTGAGCCATAGATCGGCCGGCCTTTGCATCTCATGAAACCTTTTTATCCTTTCTTTTGATGCCTGGACCGCATCGATGAGGGTTTTGTCGACCTCCTCATATGCGCGTTCTATCTCATGATGCGATACCGTGATGTCGTCGAGCCGGACCTTATCGAACCTCTCGGTAAGTTCCCTCAATGCTATATCCCCGTCAGACCTGACCCTTTCGATGATATCTTCAACCGACGCTTTCACATCCGAGAGCGCCCCTTTTCTCAGGTCGATCCATTCCTCTATGTCCAGCTGCTTGAACATCGATCATGCATGGAGATAGATGGATATAACTTTGAGGTGGTCAACTCGACCATGGGGAACTTGACCTCCTTGCAACGACCCGCGTGGCGCTCTGCATCGATGACGTGCGCCCATCGTTGCCGGGCTTTGGTCGAGGTCTTTCCTGCCCCACATTCATGGACATTCATTTCCGTCTAGTTCGTTATATCATTCCTGGTCCCCCACCACCTTATTTTCTGCGTGGGGACTTCCCGCTCGCATGTGTTAAATCGTTCTAACCGTTCCCGTTGTCGATGGGAAGAAAGAAGCGAAGGAAGATCCAGCTAAAACCTGTCTTCTCCGCCTTCATCTGGGGAGTCCTTTTCGGGATAGGTATCGATCCTGGTCAAATGATCTTCGAGGCAGCATGGGCTGCGTTTGGCCCCTATCTGAAGTTCCTTTCATTGATCGTCCTTCTTATAATGATATATTTTACCTACAACTCGATCATCGAGGCATATCAACGTTCGAAAAAGGCTTATCGACTGGCTGGGGCCATCGGACTAATAGCGATAGGCTGTGCCTTCGTCGCTGGATTTATGGTCTTTGATGGAGAGAAGGCCGTTATCCTCCTCATAGTAGCTGTGATGCTTTGGCTCATAGCTCAGATAAAATGATGAAGAAAAGAAAGAGAAGGTCAGGGTTTCGGGCGATCACTGGATGTCGATGATCTTTATAAGATGATAACCGAACTCCGTTTTAACGGGTCCTACGACCTCACCCTTCTTTCCCGCAAAGGCCGCATCTTCGAACTTCTTCACCATCTGTCCTCGTCCGAAGGTACCTAGATCCCCCCCCTTGCTCTTTGAAGGGCAGGACGAATAGTCCTTGGCCAATCTTCCGAAATCCTCACCGGATTTGATCTTCGCCAAGATCTCGTAAGCTTTTGCTTGTTCCTTGACCAGTATATGTGCAGCATGAACTTTGGTTGCCATGAGGGAGACGCAACGACGAGGTATGGTTAAAACTTTCCGTTTTTCTAATGATCCTCGCGCCCTGCCGCTGCTGGGTGTTCGAGGGCCTCTTTGATCCAACCTTTTATCTCCGGGACGATCGGTATCCTTCCCTGGACCTTCAGCTCGTGATCGATGAAGAGAGCGGGTGCTGACATCACACCTCTTTCCTTCATCTCGGTAAAGTTCGTAAGCCGAACCACTTCTATATCAAGACCGAGCTCATCAAGAGCAGCATGTGTCGCGAACTCTAATCTTTTACATTTTCCGCATCCGACGGTGAAGACCTCGATGATCATGCGATCCCCCATGTAAGAACGTCATTGTTGATATAAAGCCATCACAGTGAGTCGTCATGAGCATCGAAACCAAGCGATATCTAAGGGAGAGGTCGCGGATCCTTTGACGATCGAGCTTCATCCCCAGGGCCTTCGGATGTACAGATGACGATGCGTCCGGGGACTATCACTATTTCAGGAACGAGCGCTGATCCCCTTCTCTTGCCGGTCCTCGAGAAGCATATGTTTTACCTCCGATATGGTCGGTACCCTCCCTGCGATCATGAGCTTTCCATCGATGAACAAAGCAGGCTGTGCGTTCACCCCGCGATCCTTCATCATCATGGGATCGGTCAACTTTACGATATCGGCGTCCAGACCAAGTTCCTCGACAGCTGCATGGGCCACTACCTCCATATGTTTGCACCAAGAGCATCCTATCAAGAAGACCTCTATCTTCACCATGACATCGTTATACTGTTTTGATCCATTGATACTATTATCTTTCGTTCCTTCATTCTATATACCTGGCTGACGATGGGACCCCGTCCAAACTTAGGAATTTGATGGGCGTCGTAGCGAACGAACGACGGAAGCCTAAGAACGGGAACATTTTCTGGACCCAAGTTCGGTCGAGAGATGATCTTGTTAAGTATAGGCCAGGCCTATGATCGAGGCCCAGTACTCAAGAAGTGGTACATCTGTCACCAATCCCATAAGCTATCAATATCGTTCGTATGGGTTCTAGTGCGCGGAGCAAGCATTTACTTACTATAGGGGCAATGATATATCGGTGAACGAATGGAAACTGGTGCTCTAAAGATCGATCTGAACCCGACATTGGCGGCGATGTCCTTGCCGCCACAACCCGTAGTGTTGCTGGCGGTGGGAGAGCGAGAAAAGAACATAACGACCGTAGGAATGTTCAATGTGTTCTCGATGCACCCTGTAACATTGGGCGTTGGTATAAAAGTGTCCAGGTTCAGCTATAAACTGCTGGAAGAGACCCCGGACTTCTCTGTGAACATCCCTGGGAAGGACATGATCCAGACCGTCATCAGGGCCGGAGAGATCAGTGGCTCCAAGATCAATAAGTTCTCGGACCTTGGACTGACGCCTGTTCCTGGAAAGAGGATCAGGTCACCGGTGATCAAAGAGTGCCTGACGAACATCGAATGCCAGAAGAAAGATGTCATAGAAGTGGGCGATCATGTATGGTTCCTCGGAGAGGTCGTTCATACGGATATCGTCGAGAACTACGACAAAAAAGATGCTTTGATGTATTGGGACGGCGAGTTCAGGACATCCAGCGATGTCATAGCGACCATCTAAAAAGAACCTTTGGCCCACATATTTGGGTGCGAGCAGGGGGTCCATGCGTCAGCGCGGGGAGTTAGCGGACCACATATCTCGACCGAACCCCAAGCATGACCACTGCCGGTCATTTTCGTTCACGATACGCTCGTAACGACCAGACCTCGCTCTTGTCGACCTCCGACCGGCAGATCCATGCTGATGCAACATGGATCGGTAGGTCGAAGCGGGAAGACCCGTCCGCATGTGCGGGGTGGCCATATAAGAAAAGGAGTTCTGGCGAGTGCCGAACTGTCCGCATGATCATGCCTCACCGATCGGATCAAGGTGCTGACGGCCTTTCAGTATGGACCACGGTCCCCTCGATCTCATTATTGTTCATCATATGTTCTTTGAGGACCTTGCTAAGTTCTTTCCCGTTCTTTCCCAGGAGTTCAAATCCACACATTGGACAGAACAACACGATCTTTCCCGCCCTTCTCCTTATCACCAAGGAATCCAGGGGTGCCTCTCCCCCATAGAGGTCCTCTCCCCTTTGGGCGAGATCGTCCTCATAGGTCTCGGAGTATGTCGCATTGGGATCGTTCATTCTTCCGCCAGCCATCGCATCGGAGGATGGGGGGTGTTCCATCCCACCCCTTTTTCCCTCATCGTCCGTCCCGTAAAGTCTATGAACTCTTTCCATGTGCACTTTGAGACGGGCCGACATATCCTCTTCGGCCATGTCCAGCCTCTCTCCGCATATTGGACACTCGATCCGTACGATCATTCGATTGACGAACTTCGATCCCCGCAGATATATATCTTGCCTCCAGGCACGAAGGTCCACATGGCACTACCGGAACGGTCGGTCATTTCGGTCCGGTCCATCAGGGACCTCGCGGCCATCCAGCGACCCGCCCCCTTTGGTAGTAGCAGATCTCCTCTTCGCCCCCATCGATCATATGATTTTCTCTCGACCATACCAGACCCACGGTATCCCCATTACCATACTGAGCGTGGACCGTTCGCCCATCATCAGATTTATATCGAACGGTGACCATAGTGAAGAGGGGGACACGATGGCGGTAAAGAAACTATGGAGATGCAACGTTTGTAACGACGTTCATTATGGGATCAAGCCACCAACCGTCTGCCCGACATGTGGCGCAAAGAGCGCCTATGTGCTAATAGACTATGAGGAGATGAAGAAGGTCATCCTTGATGATAGCGAACGTTTGAGTTCCGAGGACATCATCATCGCCGCCTGGAAGGATTTCACCAAGGACCGGCCGTATAAATTGAACCCGGATGATGAGTTCGTGAGGACCCTGGCGAAGGGTGAGATCGAGAACCTTAAGAACCATGGGCTCAAGTATTGTCCCTGT
This sequence comes from Methanomassiliicoccaceae archaeon, assembly GCA_963741025.1. Classification (GTDB taxonomy): domain Archaea; phylum Thermoplasmatota; class Thermoplasmata; order Methanomassiliicoccales; family Methanomassiliicoccaceae; genus CAVUGW01. Next base: position 98,287 of record CAVUGW010000019.1, on the reverse strand, counting down.
CGTATGACGACCGGGGACTACAAAGCGGACCTTGACCTCATATGTCCATGCAACTTCTTCATCCAACAGACCTATAAAGAGATCGGGGAATGTTGGTGTGGACTCTTCGTAAAAAGGTGATCACATGGCCGAGAAAGGACAGAGATTGGTCTTCTTTTGGGGGCGGGAGTGCCCCCATTGTGCAAAGCTTCATCCGATAGTACGTGAGGTGGCCAAGGAACTTGGTGTAGAGATCACGGAGCTAGAGGTCTGGCACTCGGAAGAGAACGCGAATCTCATGCGTTCATATGGAAAGGTCTTGACGCAGGCATGTGGAGGATCGCTCGGTGTGCCCGCCCTTTACAACGAGAAGAACGATAAGGCGCTATGCGGGATGAGAACGACAAAGGAGCAGATCATAAAGTGGGCGAGCGAAAAGACCTAGAAGGTCCTACGGTCGGTCATATCCTTAGAGGATCAAGAACTTTCAAGGTCCCTGGGGGCAAGTTGCTCCATGTGCAGGTCGATCTTGCGGACGGGACCATCGTAAATGTAACGATCACAGGCGATTTTTTCATATATCCTGAGGAGGCGCTCGCGGCGATCGAGAGGTCATTGATAGGGGTCGATGGGAGCGGAACGAAGGGCGAGGCCCTGAAAAGGGTCAACGAAGTTCTATCAAGGGAGGGGGCACAGATCATCGGCTTTTCTCCAGCAGATCTCGCCACCGTCATCGAGGGGATCATGAAATGAGATGGAGGCTCCTTCCTTACATGAAGATCAGTGCCATGATGAACATGGCGATCGATGAGGCCATCGGCGACGAAGTGGCCGCAGGTTCGTCCCCCCCTACGATAAGGTTCTATGGCTGGATGCCAAATGCCGTTTCGATCGGCCGCTTTCAATCGATCGAAGATGAGGTGGATGTCGAGAGATGCAGGGTATGGGGGATCGATGTCGTAAGACGAAGGACAGGGGGCGGGGCTGTTTTCCATAACGGTGAAGGAGAGGTGACCTACAGTGTGATCTGCCCTGAACCAGAGATCGGAACGGACATCGCAGCATCCTATCGGACCATTTGTGGCTGGGTCATGGAGGCCTTGAACGATCTGAACATAAGATCATCCTTCCGTCCCGTGAACGATATAGTGGTCGACGGGAGGAAGATCTCAGGAAGCGCGCAGACGCGCAGGAACGGGGTCATCCTGCAACATGGTACGGTGCTTTATTCCTTGAACCCTGACCTGATGTTCGGATCGTTGAAGATCAGAAAGGAAAAGTTGGCCGACAAGGGGATCCAGCGTCCCCAGCAGGGTATCACCTGTGTGAAGGAGATCTCGAACGCGTCAATGGACGATCTGAAGAACGCCCTTGTCACGGCTTTCGGGAAAGGGAAGGATATCATTTCCGCCCCCATGACCAAGGAAGAGACCGATCGGTCTCTAGACCTGGTGAGCACTAGATATTCGCAAGATGACTGGAACCGCTCACGTTAGGGTGCCATCAGAGGATCTCTGGATTCTCCAGCAGTTCCTTCAGGTCGTTTACGAACATCGCGGCCTCCGCACCATCCAGCACCCGATGGTCGAAGGTCACTGACAGATGCAGCATTTTTCTTATCTTGATTTCCCCATCCTTTACCACCGGCATATCTGATATCCTTCCCAGTCCGACGATAGCAACGTCCGGGAAGTTCGGGATCGGTGTCGCATATGTGCTACCGAACACTCCATAGTTGGTGATCGATATGGTGCCGCCCTTTAGATCGGCAAGGTCCACCTTCCTGCTCCGTGCCTGTTCCGTCAGGTTCGTTAGTTCTTCGGCCAGGGTGAATATGTCCTTATCATCGGCCATCTTTATGATCGGGACCAGAAGACCATCTTCGGTCGCCACGGCGATCCCCACATTATAGTACTTCTTAAGGATGATCTCGTTCGACTCCTCGTCCATGGAAGAGTTTAGGTAAGGATGCTTTTTCAATGCCGATACCAGAGCCTTGATGATGAACGGCAGATAGGTCAATTTGATACCTTTGGTCTCTTCCGCATATTTTTTGGTCCGCTCCCTTAAGGCCACAAGATCGGTCACATCGGCGAGGTCCATTGTCGTGACCATGACCGCTTTGTTCTGCGCTTCCTTAAGATGTATGGCGGTCGATCGTCTTATCCCTCTCAATGGTTTTCGCTCGACCCAACCATAAATGTCGAACTTGGGTTGGACCGTTTTCTGTACAGCTGCATGGACCCCTCCCTTCGCACCTCGCACGTCCTCTTCGGTGATCCGACCGTCATGACCGCTCCCTTTTACGCTCCTGAGGTCGATCCCCATGTCCTTCGCGAGCTTTCTGACCGAAGGGGTGGCCAGAACGCCTGAGGCTGGAGCGGATGGCCGTCCTGCCCCTTCCGTCCCGGCCGGCGTCTCTTCTTCTGGGAGCTCCCCCACGACCGAAACCGACTCTTTTTCCTTCACCGGTTCGGTCGGAGGAAGCGGGCCTTTGGGCTCCTCTCCCTCTTCCTGGATGGTCGCCAAGGACTCCCCCACCTTGACCATCCCGCCCTCAGGAAAGTTCAGCTTCAGGATCGTTCCGCTGAACGGGGAAGGCATCTCCACGACCGCCTTGTCCGTCTCGACCTCTGCAATGCTCTGGTCCTTCTTGACGGCGTCTCCCACTTTGACCAGCCACTTCTTGATCTCTCCTTCGCTGACGCCTTCGCCAAGATCCGGGAACTTGAACTCTCTTACCATCTGCTCACCTCAGAACCTCACCGTTCTCTTGACCGCATTATAGATCCTGTCTGGAGTTATATAGTAGTATTTCTCCCCCTTAGGCAACGGCACCGTAATATCTGGCGCGGTCACCCTCTCAGGAGGGGCCTCGAGGGAGAGGAACGCACGTTCATTGATCCTTGCGATCACCTCGGCAGCGACCCCACATGTCCTCGGCGCCTCCTGGACAACGACCACCCTGCCCGTCTTCTTGACGGACGATGTTATCGTCGCGGTGTCCATAGGGGACAACGTCCTAAGGTCGATCGTCTCCACCGAGATACCTTCGTCCTTTAATGCATCGACGGCATGCTGGATCGGTGGCATCATAGCACCCCAACCGATCACGGTCACATCGTTACCTTCCTGAACGATCCTCGCATTCTCCAAGGGGATCGTAAATGCATCGTCCTCGACCTCCTCCTTCATCAAACGATAGCTTCTGGTCGGCTCCAGGAAGATGACCGGATCGGGGTCCCTGATCGAGGATATGATCAACCCCTTCGCATCCCTTGGGGTCGAAGGGACCACGACCTTCAATCCTGGTATCTGGACATATATGGCCTCAGTGCTTTCCGAATGATGCTCCAACGCCTTTACGCCGGCCCCATATGGCATCCTCAGTACCATGGGCGCCGTTATTCCACCCCGTGTCCTGTTCCTCATCCTGGACGCGTGGGATACCATCATATTGAAAGCAAGATAGGAGAATCCCATGAACTGGATCTCGGCGACCGGTCTGAGGCCGCTCATCGCCATGCCAAGGGCCATCCCAGCTATTCCTGATTCTGCCAAGGGCGTGTCGAAGACCCTGCTGGGACCGAACCGATCGTAAAGGCCTTCCGTGACCCTGAACACTCCGCCGTCCTTGCCCACGTCCTCTCCTAGCACCATAACGTTCTGGTCGGCCTCCATCTCGTTCCGAAGACCGCTGTTGATGGCCTGGACCATGTTCATCATGGTCATTTGCTGTCACCCCCTTCCGTTTCATGGCGGAAGAACTCTAGCTCCTCCTTCAGTTCGATGGGCATCTGGGCATAAGTGTGACCAAAAACATCATCTATTGCCGGGGCCGGGAAGGCCTCTGCTTCTACCACCGTTCTTTCCACGATGTCCGTGATCTCTGCCGTTATCTTTTTGTCCTCTTCTTCATCTAGCAATCCTTTTGCCACCATATATGCTTTGAACCTTATGAGCGGGTCCCTTTCCTCCCATTCGGAAAGGTCCTTATCAGAACGGTATTTTCTTGCATCGTCCGAGGTCGTGTGGTCACCTAGACGGTATGTATATGCTTCGATCAATGTCGGCCCCATACCGTTCCTTGCTCTGTCAACCGCCTCCTTCGAGGCCGCGTACATGGCAAGGACATCGTTACCGTCCACGAGTATCCCCGGCATCCCGTATGCGATGGCCTTCTGGGCGATAGTGGCCGATGCGGTCTGGTTCTTCCTAGGGACCGATATGGCCCATTGATTGTTCTGGACGACGAACACGTTCGGGGTATGGAACACCCCAGCAAAATTGAGACCTTCATGGAAGTCACCCTCCGATGTGGCCCCGTCCCCGCAGAACGTCAATGTAACGGACCTTTCCCCCTTGTAGCGGCCAGCATAGGCTATGCCGACCGCATACGGGATCTGAGTTGCTACCGGCACGCACGAAGGGGTGACCCGAACACCGTCAGGAAAACAATTTCCCTCCTCATTGCCCATCCAATAAAGATAATATTTCAGAAGTGGGACGCCCTTTTGAAGAAGTCCGCAAAGCTCTCTGAACGCCCACACGAGCCAATCCTCGTTTTCCAATGAAAGTGCTGGACCGAGCTGCGCGGCCTCCTGTCCCTTGTTAGGAGGATATGCTCCCATACGCCCCTGGCGTTGCAGGAGAACGGCCTTCTCGTCCGCCATCCGGGCCAACCTCATGGTCCTATATGCCTCTTTCAAACGATCGTCCGGTATCGATGGCTCTAGGTCCTTCCTGACAATATTTCCATCCTTATCAAGGACCTGTAGCATCTTTCCTTTTAATGGATCGAACTCTTCGATAAGCATCTCTACTTCCCTCCAGATCTCATAGAGAACATCTCCATGGCATTGAACGAACTTCTAACGAAAGGGGCGGAGGCCACTGCGGAGAAACCCAGGTCGATCGCCTCGCCCCCGATCTCATCGAACACCGAGGGACCAATGTAATCGGTCACCTCGAGATCACTTCCCCGGGGCTTGAGGTACTGACCGATGGCCAACAGGTCGACACCGGCACCTCTGAGGTCCCTTAAGGTATCTGAGATCTCCTGACGGTCCTCCCCGAATCCCAACAAGAAAGAGCTCTTGATCATTGGCCTTTCGTTCCATCCCCCCATAGTTCTCAGGACCGCTAGAGAACGATCGTAACTTGCCCTTCCATCACGGACCTTTCCTTGCAGTCTCCGGACCGTTTCGATGTTGTGTCCTATGACGTCCGGACCCGAGCGCAAGATCGTGTTCAGGTCCTCTTTTGAGCACTCAAGATCGGGGATGAGAAGTTCTATGGTAGTACCGGGCGACATCCGTCTTATCTCTGAGACCACGCTGGAGAAATGTCCTGCGCCATGATCAGGAAGATCATCCCTTGTCACCGAGGTTATCACCACATGGTCCAACGCTAGAGTCCTTCACCGCCTCAGAGACCCTTTGGGGCTCGTCCTCGTCGACGGGCCCGTCCGGCAAACCGTGTTCCACAGAGCAGAACGGGCATTCCCTTGTGCATCGGTCCCCCAGGATCATGAAGGTGGCGCGTCCTCTTGACCAGCACTCAGATATGTTTGGACATTGAGATGAATCACAGACCGATAGAACATGTCTTCTGGTGAGGACCTCTCTGGTCGAGGTGAAATCGTCGCCCGTCGCCGCTCTGACCTTCAACCATTCAGGTTTTTTCATCTAAACTACTCCCGATCTCGTCCTTTATGCCTATACTTACTCTTGGTTGTATTAACTGTTCGGACGAACATTCACCTGATAAAAAGAATATTCTTTGAATAGAACGATGGGTGAACTTACCAGCTCTTGTTGGGACGATCCCTGTTCCGAACGATATTGTTCGTGCTGGTGTGCTGACCATAGCAGAGTTCCGCTCCCCCCTTATGAACGGATCTGCAGGTCCTGAAGGACTTCGTTCCATGTTAGACGCTCTCGCTTCCCAACTTTTGCGTGGGAGGACCCTTTGCTCGATCTGGGGACGAGAACAAGGCTCGTGGTCATGGCCCCCTATCTAATGACCATTGACGAGGTCATGCCGACGTTCTGCTCGGGGCGATCGTTCATGCATGGGATCATCTCCACCCGATATTTGTCTGTCCTCGGCCATCTTCTTTGGGTCGAACAGTTCCTTGGCCTCGTCAGGCGACAATATTCCCATCTCCACGACCAGCTCATCGATCCTCCTATCGGTCGCGGCGATGGTTCGGGCCAGATCCGCTGCGCGAAGGTATCCTATATTAGGCGAGAGAAGGGTGACCAGGATGGGATTTCGCATCAGTTCTGCCTCGCACCTTTCCCTATTAGCTATTATTCCAGCGATGCATTTTTCCCTCAAAGCGTCGATCGCTGCGGTCAATATCGACATCGACCACAGGGTGTCGAACGCTATGAGAGGCGACATGGCGTTGAGCTCCAGCTGTCCGGCCTGTCCTGCCAAGGCAATGGCGGTATCGTTCCCGATCACCTGGAAGCACACCATGGCGACGCATTCGGCGATGGACGGATTGATCTTGCCCGGCATCATCGATGAGCCAGGTTGGACCTCCGGCAATTCTATCTCCCCCAAGCCCGAGAATGGACCTGAGCTCATCAAGCGTATGTCATTCGTCATTCGCACGACCTCGAGAGCAAGCTCTCGGCAAGCGGAGGACAGCGCGATCGATTGCGCACGGCTCTGCAGAGCTTCATGCGGGTCCGTGGCAGGCCTGAGAGGAAGGGAAGTTATCTCGGACAATATCCTCACCACCACCTTCCGGAACAATGGATGCGCGTTCGCCCCCGTTCCGACAGCTGTCCCTCCTATGGGAACCTCCAAGAGATCGTCCCTCCTCTCCCTGATCCTGATGGCCGATCGATCTATTGACACACCATACGCGCGCAGTTCGTTCCCTAAAAGAACAGGAAGGGCATCCATGAGGTGCGTCCTCCCGGTCTTGGCGACATCTGAATGCTCCTCGGATCTTTCCCTAAAGGCGATGCTGAGACTCTCCAGGGAACCAAGGAGATGGTCACAGACCTCGATGGAAGCGATATGCAGTGCCGTGGGGAAGGTATCGTTAGAGGATTGCCCCATGTTCACATGGTCGTTCGGCCCCAGATGCTCATAATCGCCCTTCTTTCGCCCGAGTATCTCTAGGGCTTTGTTGGCCAGCACCTCGTTCATGTTCATGTTGAAAGATGTCCCTGCTCCCGCCTGGAACACATCTACAGGGAACTGGTCGTTGAGGTCCCCCGCAATGATGTGGTCCGCCGCAGCGATTATCGCATCTCCTCTTTCTTTATCCAGCATGCCAAGTTCCATGTTCGCCATCGCGGCGGCCTTCTTGACCAGAGCATACGAACGGATCATCTCGCCGCTCTCATGTATCCCGCTGATCCTGAAGTTGTCCATCGCCCTCCTTGTCTGGATCCCATAATACATATCGTCCTGGACCTCCATGGTCCCTAACGGGTCCCTTTCTAATCTCATGGTGCCACATCTCCATTCTTTCCATGATCGTCCCTCAGTGAACGTCTGGCCTTGGATATCGCCTCGTCAGGTGTCACCTTCTTAGGGCACACCTTCCTGCAATTGCTGAAAAACCGACATTCGCTCCATCCATTAGGGACATCACAGATTCTTCAGCCGCCCCTCCCCTTGTTCATCACGAGGATCTATCGAGAAGCGGTACAGTTGCGCCAGAGCCGCGGGACCCAGATACATGGGGTCGATCCCGCTGACAGGACAGGCACCCACACAGGCACCGCACAGAATGCAGCCAGCATATCTTTCAAGCATGCCCGCTTGCGATGGTAGGAGCATCCTTTCCTTTTCATCGACCTGGGAGCTGGGCGTAATTACAGGGCCGACCATCTTATAGTGCTCATAGAAGAGCGACATGTCGACTATCAGGTCCCTTATTATGGGCATCCCGATCAATGGCTCGATCAGGACAACATTCTCCGGGACGACCTTCCCTGAACGAGCCGGTATTGGTGCGAGCTCCGTCTTTCCTTCCCGGTCCTTTATCGTGCTCAATTGTGTTTTGCATGCCAATCGAGGGACACCATCGATCGTCATAGCGCAGCTACCACATACGGCCCAATGACATGCATATCTGAACACCAGGGTCGGGTCCCTTTCCTCTTTGATCGCTATCAGGGCGTCCAACACTGTCATTCCGCTCCGCGGAACGATCTCATGGTCCTCGAACCGACCAGAACCATCGTCCCCCCTGAACACTCTGAACATCATCAGTAAACCCGCTCCTTTACGTCGAACGTCCCCAGTGTAACAGGTGCCCAGCTTAGTTCTAGGCCGTTCCCGGTCCGGCGGACCATCGAATGCTTTAAGAACCTTTCATCATCCCTTTTCGGAAAGTCCGTTCTAGCATGGGAACCCCGACTCTCTTCTCTTGCCAAGGCCGCGATCCCCACGACCTCAGCTATGTCAAGCATCGACCGGCATTCGTATGCCGCTATCAAAGATTGATTAAAGACCTTATTACGGTCCATGACCTCCAAGTCCTTAGATCTCGATCGAAGGATCTCGATCTTTGCGAGGGCAACGCTCATTATTTGGCCGTCCCTGAATATGCCAAGGTCCTCCATCATCAGCCTCTGAAGTTCCTTTCTCAGGTCTACCGTCCTCTCGGTCCCTTTCTGCCTGGTCATTTCCTCGATCCTGATCTCCTCTTCGGCGACCCTTTCCTTGATGATCGAATTGGACCCGGAGAGCGATGTTCTGGACCGCTCGACCGCCTTCCTTCCCGCTATCTTTCCGAAAACGATCGTCTCGAGCAGGGAGTTCCCACCGAGACGGTTCGCCCCATGAACGCTCACACAAGCACATTCACCGGCAGCGTACAGGCCAGGAATGGAGGTCGCTGTCGTAATATCCGTCGAGATGCCTCCCATCGAATAATGCTGCCCAGGCTGAACCTTGATCGGTGAATCGATGATATCGGTCCCAACGAAATCGATACCGATATCTCTGATCCCAGGTAATCTCTCGTTGATCCTGTCCCTGCCAATTCCACGCAGATCGAGCAGAACAGACCCATCATCGGTGCCATTACCCGCCTCTATCTCGCGCTGGATGGCCCGCGCGACGATATCGCGGGGGGCAAGCTCCATCGATCTAGGTGCCGTCCTTGACATGAACCTTTCGCCCTTCGCGTTCAGAAGGATCCCGCCTTCTCCCCTGGCGGCCTCGCTTATCAAGATGTTGCTCCCGGTCAGGGTCGTTGGATGGAACTGGACGAACTCCATGTCCTTGAGCCAGGCACCCGCGGCGAGCGCGATCGCCACCCCATCGCCAGTGGATGTGAACGAGTTGGTCGTCCTAGAGTACAACCTGCCGTACCCACCGGTTGCTACGACAACGGCCCCTGCTCGAAAACCATGAACGGTCCCTTCCTTCATGGCCAGGGATATGCACCCTGTGCAACCTCCTTCTTGGACCACGAGGGATGTGACGAAGTGCTCATCGAACAGCTCGACCTTTGATACGAGCACAGTTCTGGTACATAGCATGTAAAAGACCATGTCCCGTTCTATCGCTGTCATAGCAGGTCCGTGGATAACCGGCACCACCGAACGGTCTTTGGGCTATTTTACCGTTCGAATATCTTGAAAATACCACACCCATGTGCTCGAGCTCGTAGACCGCCTCCGGTGCCGACCTGCATAGGACCTCCACAGCGTCCTGGTCGGCAAGGAAGTCCGATTCCTTGACCGTATCATATGCATGTTTTTCCCAAGAATCCTCCGTTGCGTCCGGGGAGTTTGCCAAACTGGCATTTATTCCCCCTTGGGCGGCCCCCGAGTGAGAACGCAGAGGATGGACCTTGGACAATAGTGCCACCTTTGCACCCGCCCGCGAGGCCTCCAGGGCCGCCCTGAGTCCCGCAAGTCCCCCACCGATCACAACGACATCATGTTCGTGGTACCTTTCTTGGTTCATACCCGTTCCGTTCATGAACATCAACGTCCAAGGTTCGAACCAAGTGGTTCATCACATACACCTAGTTCGGACATTTATAAAGGAAAGCGTTTTTATTGAGGCGAATTTTTAATATTTTTCGCAGTACTACTATTATCATGATGGGTGGGTATATATATGTCGCTTTTGTATTCTGAAATCATCGGTGGCCATATGGACTCGTTCGAAAAAAAGGTGCAAGAAATATCAACGTCGGGGAACGAGGAAAAAGATCGCGAGCTGGACAGAATGAAAAAGGAATGTATCTGTCCAGATTGTCCTTCATATAACAAATGTGCTGGTGACGCAAAGGAGCTCTTATATTGCTTCCTCGGAAAGAGCGTTTCCTGCATAACGGATGAGCTGGGGTGTATCTGCCCAGATTGTCCGGTCGCGGCGGACCTTGACCTTGTCAACCTATATTATTGCACCCAAGGGTCCGAGGAAGAGATGAGGAAACGATCGTAATGAACTGATGGAGGGGACCCATGGCAAAGTTCGATGCATCACGCTTCTCGTCCGGACAGAGAAAAAATCTGGACCAACGCAGGTTGAGAGGATCTTGTATCTGCCCAAAATGTCCAACCTTCACGGAATGTGCCCAGGAGAGGGATGAACTGTTGTTCTGTGTGCTCGGAAAGAGCCCGGACTGCATAATAAGAGGGGTCAAGTGCATCTGCCCGACCTGTCCGGTCGGTCAGGAACTCAAGCTCCGGGGCACCTATTATTGTATGAAGGGAGTTGCAAGGGAACTTCAAAAGCACTGATCTTGACCATTCTCAAGATGTGGCATTTCCTTTTTTTTTGGCCAGAAGAAAGCATATATATGAACATCCACTTAGGAGGGAACGCTAGGCTTGACCGGGACGTTAGGCGTGTCCTTATACACCGTGAACCGTCTATAACGGGGGTGACAACAGGGGGCACCGTATCCGGAAAGACGAAAGCCCAGCCAGCACCTATGATGCTCTGTCCTCTTGGGTTGATGGCAGTTGGGAATTGCGATCGGAGGGTCGCAAGCCCAGCTCTAATCATGGAGATCGGGTCAGGCCCTGACGGGAGCAGCCTTACCGTGGACTACCAACGCTATGAGGGAAGCGGGGTTGAGAAGCTGTCTGGTCAACCTTCTTCGATCCGAGCGGCAAACCCTGTGGCCTAGCTCTTGATGCCACAATAACCTGGAACCATCGACGGACCACACCCTGTGATCTTGTCGGATGCGAAGTCGAAAAGCACCGCCTTTTTCCCTTCGCTTTCTAATACCAGTCTGTTCGTAACATCTACGCTTCCAACGACCGCCGCCGTGACCTTCACCTTTCCGAAAATGTCGATAATCTCATCCGAACGTTCCTTCGGACAGGTGACCACAAAACCACAACCTTGATAAGCGGTCAGGAACTGGGTCGAGCTCTGATCGTTCGGCATCGGGACAAGATCTATGTTCACGTTGCCTCCCTTACCACTTGTCTCCAGGAGCATACCTAGGGTACCGATGGAACCAGGATTGCTCATGTCCTTTCCTGCATGAACAAGATGCCGTCTACCTATCTCGTTCATCACCAACATCTGCTTACGGCAGATCTCCTCCCCTTTTCTGCTGGTGGTATCCCACGCGTATGGAAGACCCGGTGGGAAGAAACCATCCAGATCGATAGCGAAAATGATGTCGTCACCTACTTTCGCTGTATGACTATAGATCACGCCATCCCTCTTAGCCGTTCCAAGAATGGATACATCGATAGCATTGTAAGCGCAATCCGGATGTGTGTGTCCACCGACGATGGGGACCCCGAACTTACGGACGGCCGCTTCCATCCCCTTCATTACCTGGCCGCATACCTTCTCTTCTTTCATCGATATAACATCGACCATGGCCAGAGGTATTCCCCCCATGGCAGAGATATCGTTGATGTTCACAAGGACCGCGTAATATCCCGCGAAGTATGGGTTGGACTTCATCAAGGCCTCCATTATCCCATCTGCTGCGAGCAAAAGAACGTCATCATTGAACGCGATGACCGCAGCATCCTCTCCATAGGACGCAAGGACGTTCGCATATTGCAGTGATGGAAAGAAGCGAATCACATCGGATATCGTCCTCTTCCGAGTGATCCCCGGATATTTCCTAAGGTCGGATACCAGGGAATCGAGGTTCATGTTCCGGAGTATACATTCAAGCATTTAATATATGCGAGCGAGGGGCTCCGCGAACACCGAGGGATAAGAGCGACGGTCGTCGAAGAGGACGAATTATTGGGTCGCGCGAACACCAGCATGAGCAAGGCCGGAGCGGAGGGACATAAGCCGGTCAAATGAGGTCGATCCCGACGACCGAACGGTCCACGAACCGCTCGGTCGAAGTGATGGACCTGTTCACTAAAGATCCCCTTTCTTGAAGATCATTGGAAGATGGAACGATCGCATCATCCCGTTCAAGATCGCCCACACTACGACCTTTGCATACGATCAGATCTTCTGTTCAAAGGTGAGTTTCGTTTGTTTTGTCTCTCGGATCAGATATGATATGTCATACATATCGACTATCAATGATGAGAGCAATTCTTCGAACATAGGTTGCAGGTGAACCTCATCGATGAAATATGCCATGCTAGCGTCCGGGACCTTGCCCCCGTTCCTAAGGAAGGTCTTCCTAGCTTCTGCCCTTTCCTCAGGGGATGCCATTTTCCCCGGGACCTGTTCTTTTATTCCTGCGCGTTTGAGCTCATCTATGAATATCGGCCGTCGGAAGAGCTTTCCCAAAGTGTAGAGAACAAGTTGATCTGCTTCTACACCGCTAGAGATCTGTCGCGCACGTTCCCCAACGATTTCGTAAAAATCGCGGTTCCGGGTCTTTACTGGACACGTAGACCTTTGCAGGGGGAACCTCTTTCTCTTTAAGTATGTTAAGATCGGTCAGGGCCCTCAAATATCCCGTTAGGATCAATCTATGAATGGAACATCCCTGTTCTTCTAGTTCCCGAGAAATTGCGCTGATGGATTTCCCATCATTATTGAGGATTTCGAACAATAGATCGCGCATTTCTTTATCTGGATGGAACATCTGGTAACCAATATGGTAACAAACATGGTAACTAATAAGCCTAACTGTTTGTTTCTATGATATCAGACCAAGTTAAAAAAAAGAACTTAAACCCCGCATTCGATAGGCCTTTTTGCTTCCATTCAAAACTGAATTGCACAGGATGGGGATTGTGATACTATGAAGGCAGGGGAATCTTTCCAGACCAAAGGTGAGATCTTTACGGATAGTAAAGAATCCACAGAACTATCATTGTTCGTGAGGACCTCTGATGAGGAAATAAAGAAATGGGACCGCTCTAAGATATATGATGCGCTGATCAGAGAAACGACCATTAGTGAAGATGCGGCAGCAATAGTCTCACGGGAGGTGGAGAAGATGATCTCTGAACTAGAGATCGATATGGTGACCGCCCCCCTTATCAGAGAACTTACTAACGCAAAACTGGTCGAATATGGATTATCTAAGATCAGAAAGCAGCATACGAGACTTGGCGTTCCACTTTATGATGCACGACAGATAATCATGTGCCCGAACAAAGAGAACGCCAATGTTCCTCATGGGCCTGAGGCGACGAACCTCACCTTGGCAGAGAACATTAAGAAAGAGTTCGCATTGTTAGAAGTGTTCTCACAGGACCTAGCGGATGCGCACATGAGGGGCGATATACACCTTCACGACCTTGGAATGGTGGACAGGCCATATTGTTCGGGTCAGAGCATAGAATATGTTAAGAAGTTCGGTCTTAACCTTCCGAACGCGATATCGATAGCGAAACCGGCAAAGCATCCTGAGGTCCTGATCGAGCAGATCATAAAGTTCTCGGCGGCCTTGCAGGGGCACTTCTCCGGGGCCATTGGATGGGATGCGGTGAATCTGTTCCTTGCCCCATACCTTGTCGATGTCGACGATAAACGGATGAAACAATTAGCTCAGATCCTTATATATGAATTCGCACAGCAGGCGGTCGCCAGGGGCGGACAATCCATATTTTCGGACCTTAACCTGTATTGGGAGGTCCCGAACCACTTCATGGGCGTTCCAGCGATCGGCCCCGGGGGACGGTTCACTGGCCAGAACTATGAGGATTACCTCCCCGAGAGCCAAAGGTTCGTAAGCGCGCTATTCGATGTATATCTGGACGGAGACGCGATGGGACGACCGTTCTTCTTCCCTAAGCCGAACGTCCATATGACGGAAAAGTTCTTCAAAACGGATGGGCACGAGGAGTTTCTACAGAAGATCTCCAATGTCGCTTCTGAAAAGGGGAACACGTACTTCGTCTTTGACCGGGGGAACACGGCCAAGATCTCCGAGTGTTGCCGTCTGTCCTTCCAGTTGGACCAGAAGGACCTTGAGGATGCTAAGACACCCTGGAAGATGAGATATTCCGCCATGCAGAACGTGACCATAAACCTTCCAAGGATAGCATACGAGTCACATCAGAACGACACCAAAATGTTCGAGCTACTGACCCAGCGCCTTGAGATGATAGCCCAAGCGCATATTCAGAAAAGGGAGTTCATATCCCAATTGCTGAACATGGGAAAGAACGGGCCGTTGTCCCTGCTGACCATGAACTTGGACGGAGAACCATATTACAGGATCAACAAATCATCTTTCCTTGTGGGAATGGTCGGTCTTAACGAGATGGTGCAATACCATACCGGACAACAGATCCATGAGTCCAAGGAAGCGATGATGTTCGCCCTGAAAGTAATATCCTACATGAAGACGGAGAGCGAGAGGCTCGGTAAGGAGTATGGTCTCAAGATGCCCTTAGAACAGACCCCTGCAGAGTCCACCGCGTATCGCTTCGCTAAGCTAGACATGAAATATTTCCCATTGCAAGCACCAACAGTGATCAGAGGGAACAAAAGCAATGGCGAGATATACTACACGAACTCGACCTACCTTAACTGTCGGAGCTCCGATCAGCGCGATAGAGAGGACCAAACAAGAGGGCAGGTTCCACCCGCTGATCGATGCCGGATCCCTCACCCATGTATGGCTTGGGGAATCGAGGCCACCGGCCGAATCCATAGCTGCGTTCGTCATAAAGACTTTCCAGAACACATCGAACGCTCAGATCGCTTTCAGCCCGGAGTTCACCTCCTGCCTAAGCTGCGGTCGGACGGCCAGAGGCATTAGGGACACATGTTCCTACTGTGCTTCCCCGGATGTCGAGGGTATCACCCGAGTGACCGGTTTCTTCTCCAAGACCCGGTCCTGGAACAAGGGGAAACTGGGGGAGCTGAAGGACAGGGTCCGAAACAATATAGGTTGAATCTTTTTCTTTCCCTTTTTTCTTTATTTTTCTTTAGGCCTATCGGATCGATCTTGATCAATGTTTATATATTTGGAACGGGGCTTAAACGTAAGACCGAAGGTAAGAGGTGACATAATGGGGAGGGTCAAGGTCGGTGAGCATGTATGGATGAACAT
Organism: Methanomassiliicoccaceae archaeon; assembly: GCA_963741025.1. Lineage (GTDB taxonomy): Archaea > Thermoplasmatota > Thermoplasmata > Methanomassiliicoccales > Methanomassiliicoccaceae > CAVUGW01. The sequence goes on along the minus strand of CAVUGW010000019.1, from coordinate 82,854 downwards.
AAGTCGAAGGAGCATCTGCGACAACTGTTCAGCTAGATTGTGCACCTATCGCACAAAGGGCCGTATGATGCATTGCCCCAAGTTCTCTCCTGCCCTTGTCGCTTTCAAAAGGTGCAAGGTCTGTGGGGAGGTCTTCGAGGTATCGAGCAACTTTCGAGCCTTGAACTATGACATCTGCCAAAGATGCAACGGCATCCCGGATGATGCCATCGTCATCGAAAGCAGGTCATGATCATATTATCCTAGGGCCGATCAACTGCCATACTATTAGGAATATCACTAACAGGGCGAAGACCGTTGTGATCATGGCCACATACCGCTCTCTTTCTTTTTCTGTTCGATCCCTTCTTTATCTTTAGGACAAGCCCGTCCATCCAGTCCCTGAAGAGTACGCCCCCATCAAGTGCAAAGGTCGGAAGTGAGTTCGTCAGACCTACCATCAGGTTCAACCAGAATATCCAATAAAAGCAATTGCTGATTATCCAGAACTCCCCGTTCGATAGACCTGCGAAGACCCCTCCGGGATGGAAAAGTTCGGACATTGGTGATTGGATAGGTTCCAGCCCGAAGAACGGCAGAGCGATGAAGTACAACCCATCCTGAACAAAGCCACCAAAGCTGTTCGCTCCCTTGAACGGATGGGCGAGCTGGTCCACGATATTGTTAGGATCGGAGGCGCCCGCCCCGAAGTAACCGCTCGTTACACCCAAGAAGGCCATATCATGAAAGCTAGGACCGACAGTTCCTGGGTAGTTCTTCTCATAATATGCCTTTTTACTTACCGGGGTAAGGTCCGTTACGGACGAGTCGACGACATATTTGTTCTGGGTCGGTTCGTAGACCAATGCGGTGATGTTCACGGTCTTTCCGATGGCAAGCTGGGATATCAGTGAAAGGAACCCGTATTGGCTCGTGACCTCTGTTCCGTTGATCGAACTTATGATCATCCCGGACCTCAGACCTGCCTGGTCCGCCGGTAGTCCTGATATTACGCTCGTGACGACCAGACCAGCGATGACCGTCGTTTCTTTCTGTTCCCCGCCATAGTAATAGGTCACGTTCACAGGCGTTCCTGGGACGGCCGTTATATTTGAGTAACCATCGTTGGAGATGGCCGAGCCGTTAACATCGATGATCTGGGCCCCGAACTGAAGACCTGCCTGACTAGCTGGAGACCCTCCGGCGACCGATACGATCACTGGTCCATCACGTACCGGGACGGCAGATGCGACCAGAACGGACGAGAATATCAGAGCACAGACCAACGCGATTATTATGTTCGTCGCTGGACCGACCGCATATACCGATGTTCTCCTTTTCTTCTCGGTCTTTGTCAGCTCCTCTTCGTCAGGCTCCACGAACGCCCCGATCGGCACGACCAGCAGGAGGACGCCCAAGGCCTTGAGCTTCATTTGATTGACCCTTGTCAATATGCCGTGCCCGAACTCGTGGCATACGATCGCTACGAGTAGACCGAGTATGCCATACCATATAGGGATGATAGGGTTTATTCCTGGGATCCCAAGGATCAATTGTGGGCTCGGGGCATCGCTCGCTGGAATGCTTGGTACCAGGGTGGCCTCCCAAATGAGAAGTGCCATGATGGCGATCATGGCGCCAGCACAGATTATCTTGGCCAGAAATGCATAAGAGCTCCAGAGCCTTTTGTACTTGGCGAGCCGATCTATCAGGCCCTTCCCTCTTTGGGTCCTCCACATGAGAACTGGGCCCCAGAGGGTAATGTTGTATTTTTCCAGCGTCCCCCTGACCTTTAAAACATAAATGATTATTATATAGACGACTAAAATGATCAGAGCGATCAGAAGACCATCCATCGGCTGCCTCTTTCCGCTCTAATGTGGATTAGGTATTAAAGGGTTGGTGGGTCGAGATCTCATTCGGAATGCTCTTCCGTTTGTCTCGTCCAGACATCGTTGGAAATGTTGTCGTATACCGAGGAGAACTCATCCTCGCTCCGACCTCTTTCCGTAGGTATCGCAGATAACCTAAGGATCTGGTCCTTCTTCAAGATCCAATAATGGATCCTCCACATCTTCCCCTTCTTGAGGTGGACCTCTTCCTGAGTGGTCGTAAGGAAGCCTTCTTCCTCTAACATATAGAAGACGTCCCTGTCCTCAGAGCTCAAACGGTTATCGATAACCGAGTCAGTGTACCCGAAGAAGCTCATGATGTAATCTGCCAATCGCTTAATGTCGTTTTCGGACATTCCTTTCTTCCCGATCGTGTTCGTAAGCGCTTGGATCAGCTCTTCCATGCTCACAACTGACATGCTGAATTACTTTGTACCGCTACCTAAAATATATTTTCTATCCGATCCTAAAGATATAGAATGTTCATCCCATGATATAACTGATTTGAAAGGTCCATTGCTCAAAAATCTTCATCCCTGCTCAAGTTCGATCATGAGAACATACCACGCGCGAGATCGATATCAACGATAGAGATGACATGCGACCATATGGTCCCCGCCGACCGCGCTCAACATTGGTTCTTTGACATGACAGATCTCTCTTTGATCTGAGCACCTCTCGCAGAACCTGCAACCGTCATTTGTCCGTACCCGGTCCGGCATGTCCCTGATCATCCTGACCTTTCTTGCCCTTGCTCGAGGGTCAAGGACAGGTATGGACCCGATGAGCTCTTTCGTATAGGGGTGCATAGGTGATAGGAACAGCTCCTTTCTCGGCGCCGTTTCCACGACCTTACCCATGAACATGACCACCACCTTGTCGCACATATGATCTATGACACTAAGATCGTGCGATATGAAAAGAAATGACATCGAACGTTCCGACCTTACCTTGTCGAGCAGGTTCAGCACCTGGGCCTGAACAGAGACATCGAGGGAAGATGTCGGTTCGTCCAGGACCATAAGTTCTGGTCTGAGCATCAAGGCCCTTGCAAGACAGACCCTCTGCCTCTGACCGCCGGACATCTCGTGCGGGAACCTTTCCATGAAAGTATCATCCAAGCCTACGGTCCTGAGCATCTCCGTCACCTTCCCCGTCCGCTCGTCCTTTCCACCGATCTTGTGAACTATCAAAGGTTCCTCCAATGCGCTCATGACCCTCATTCTTGGATCGAGCGCCGAGAAGGCGTCCTGCGGGACCCATTGGATCTTTTTCCTGACCTCCCGCAACGAACCTTCGCTCATCATGTCCAGTGAATAACGTTCATAGATATCATCAAGCTCCGCGGAGCGATCGATATTATCCGTCCCATCCCCATGGTCATGGGTAAGAACCTCCGCCCTCAGCTCTTCGATCCTAGTGCTAACATCCGGGGGAGGGTCATATAGCACATGACCTGAGGTCGGTTCGAGCAGGTTCAAGATGCACCGTCCGACGGTCGATTTCCCACAACCCGATTCACCGACCAGTCCGACCGATTCACCCTTCATTACCGCGATATCGACCCCGTCCACGGCCTTGATGGTCCTGTTCGGACGACCGATGTACCCCCTTCTTGAACGGAAATGTTTGACGAGGGAGCATGTTTCCACGAGGACCTCACCCATTCTTCTCACCTCCGAAAAGATGGCATGCCACCTTATGACCTGGCCCGACCTCGTTCAGCATTGGCCTTTCGGACCTGCACCTATCGAAGGACCTCGAGCATCTTGGATGGAACCTGCAACCTCCTATCCTTTCGCTCGGTCCAGGGACGGAGCCAGGAATGCTCCTCAACATTTCAGCGCCAGAGCACAGCCTTGGGATAGAGCCCATAAGAGCTATGGTATATGGATGAAGGGGGCCATCGAAAAGCTGCAACACATCCCCCTCCTCGACGATCGACCCCGCGTACATCACGGCAGCGCGATCACAGGCCTCTGCGACCACCGCAAAATTATGGGTGATCGAAGATCACCGACATGCCTTTTTCCTTCTTCAAGCTCTCGAACAGACCCAATATCTGTGATTGTACCGTTACGTCCAAAGAGGTCGTTGGTTCATCCGCTATCAGCAATCTCGGCTCGCCTGCGAGCGCCATGGCCATGGCAGCCCTCTGAAGCATTCCTCCCGAAAGCTCGAACGGATACGATCTTGCGATCGCCTCAGGTTCAGGAAGCCCCATGTCCTGGAGCAGACCGATGGCCCTTTCATATGCGATGTTCTCAAGAGGCCTCATGTACCGATCGATCACAGGTATCTTCGAGCAGATCATGGCAAATCGGTCCGTTGGGTCGCTACGCACACCGTTCGTACAACGGCTTAAAAAGACCCCACCTGGTTCTAGCCATATTGTAGCTCACGAACGATCGAATCCCCCGGGACCCGTTCGTTCCATTTTCCTCATCCAGAAGTCGCCCCGCAAGTCCGGAGAGATCGTGGGTAATGATCGCTTCCGCGATCTGTTCACCTATGCACATGACCGGGTCCATGGCAGATATCGGGTCCTGGAAGACCATGGCGATCTCCTTTCCGCGGAGCTTTCGCATGGCGCTATCGTTCATCCAAAGAAGGTCCCATCTTTCAAGCAGTTCTTTTAATTCCTTGGACCGTTCGCCCTCATCGTTCCGGGAGAGGCCTTCCTTTTCGAGCCTCCGGTGTTCGGCCAGGAGCCTATCTATCCTGGACAGGATATCCTCCGGAACAGAGAAGAAGATGTGCCCTTTCGTTATCTCGGCATTATCCGGTAAAAGCCTGAGGATGCAGTCCATGGTGACCGATTTTCCACATCCAGATTCCCCCACGATACCAAAGATCTCCCCGCTCCTGACGCTAAATGAGACCTCGTCCACCGCCCCTACCTGTCCATCCGATGCGGAGAAGTGGGCGCTCAGATCGTTGATCTTCAACAGGACCTCATCGCCCACCGCTTCGCCCCCTTGACCTCGGGTCCATCAGGTCCCTGATGCCATCGCCCAGAAGTGCGAAACCAAGGACGAAGATGAATATGAACAGACCGGGAAAGAACCAGGTCCACCATGGATTGAACAGCGGCCCCGACGGAAATGGATAAGGGATCTGGCTCCACAATAGTGTGATCCCGTTCGATAGCAATCCTCCCCATTCGCACAATCCGGGTGGGCCGAACCCTATGAACGACAGACCCGCGGCCGTCAGCAATACGGCACCGAGATCGAGCGCCACGATGGATGTGATGGGGTAGATGGAATTCGGAAGAACATGCCTGAACAATATTCTGCTCTCCTTAGCGCCCATTGCCCTTGCGGCCTCAACGAATCCTTTCTCCTTGACCGAGAGCACCTGCCCTCGTATCAACCTAGCATAACCGGGCCACCATGCTACGGCCAGCGCCAATATGAGGTCGTCAAGGGTCCTTCCCAGGACCGCGATCACGGCCAGGGCGAAGATCAAAGCAGGGATGGCCAGGAACATGTCCGATATTCTCATCAAGAGCTCATCGATCGGACCACCGTAATATCCTGCGATCCCTCCGATGACCACACCGATAAGGACGGCGATGCTTACGACCGTTATGGAGATCATCAGAGATGTTCTTGCACCCCAGATCACCCCATAATAGATGTCCTCGCCCATTGTCCCGGTCCCCATGGGGAAGACCAACCTGTACCCATCGATCGTGCCGCTCGCACCCGGCGGAACTGGTGGTGCCAGGTCCAGGCGGTCCATCAGAGGATCCCGATTGCGATGGAAGCGGAGGGGCCAAGACCGGTGCTAAAACAGCGATCGTGACCATGAAGGAGATCATGACAAGGCCCATGAGGGCGGTCCTGTTGGAGACCAGGGACCGAAGTTTGCGCCCCGTGATATGGACCGTTGTCGAGAACGGTCCTTTATGGCCCCGAAATAAGATGCCCGGCCTTCGACCATTGTCAATGGACCTGGTCCCGGACAAGATCTCACTCCAGCCTGACCCTTGGGTCCAGATAGGCGTACAATATGTCCACTGCCAGGTTTATCACGAGGAACAGAAACGCAGTAAAGAGCACGAACCCCATTATCGCCGGTGTATCAAAGCTCGTGATCGCGTTCGCTGCCCAACCTCCGATGCCTGGCCACTGGAACACATATTCGGTGATCACGTCCCCGCTCAATAGTCCGGCGAACATCAGGCCGACCATGGTCGTCGTCGGGAGCAGAGCGTTCCGTAACCCATGTCCGATGATGACCTTGTTCTCGCTCAGACCTTTGGCCCTCGCGGCCTTGATGAACTCCTGATCTAGAACCTCGAGCATCGATGATCTGACCAGTCTCGATATCAGTACCATCGACCCCAATCCCAATGTCAGAGCTGGCAATATGATGTGAAGTACCGAATCGACGAACATCGCCATATTGCCGTTGAGGATGCTGTCCAATATGAACATCCCAGTATAGGACCGCCATCCCCCCGCATAGTTGATGAAAAGGAGCTCGTTATATTGCCCGCCGGCAGGAAGCCATCCCAGCCTGAAAAAGAAGATGTATTGAAGGACTATCCCCAGCAGGAACACCGGAGCAGAGTATAATAAAAGACCCACGGCCCTCGAGCCATGGTCGAAGGGTTTGTCCCTGCCCAATGCCGACCTGGTCCCCCATATCGTCCCACCGATCATCGCGATTAACATCGCTGCGATCGTTAGTTCAAGGGTCGCCGGGAACCTGTCGATTATGGTGGATAGCACCGGAGTGTAACCGTTCGAGCTCGAATATCCCCAGTTACCTTGAAGCACCGAGCCCAACCAATAGAAGTATTGTACCGGAAGGGTATCGTCCAGATGGAGAGAGCTCTTTATCTGCTCGATCTGAGCCTGCGTAGTGTGTGGTGTGACATAGGCGGCGACCGGGTCCCCGCCCATCCTGGTAAGAGAGAAAACGATTATGGAGACCCCGAAGAGGACGGGTATCATGATCAGGAGCCTACGCAAGATGTACGTCCACAGCCTCATCCTGATCCCCATCGTTCGAACCGATCGAGAATATAAAATGGTTGGCATCTTGATCGGTCCACCTCAGAACCATCTGGGCCTGGACCGAGGAGATCCCCCTTGGCACCAAGGGCCTCTTCTTCTCAGTCCTACTTCCACATGGAATAATAGTAAAGGTCGTAGATCATCGGATTATAGTAATAGCCCTGTACCCAGGACCTCTGGGCATGATAGGTCAGGGATTGGCCCGTCCATATGTAATAGGCGTTCTGATATGCGGACATCTCGATCTCATAGTAGAGCTCCGCCCTCTGGCTCGGGTCCGAGACCGTTACCGAACTGGAGATCAATGCGTCAAGCGTCACATTGTGTATGTCCATCGCAGGGCCCCAGGTTCCATATGATGCCAATGAGTTCAGGACGAAGTCGTACGGATCATTATAGTCAGGGTCCCAACCACAGAAGGATATGGGAAGATAACCCTCCAGAGTATCATCTATGACCGTGTTGTAGTCGGTTTCGATCACGTTGATATGGATATGTCCACCGGACAGGTTCTCCATCGTGTCCTTGAGCATCAAGGCGGCCTCGACCCTTAGCGCCGATCCCGAGACGACATAGAAGTTCAAAGTGAACCCATTGTCCCAATAGTTCCCACCGTTCGGATCGGAAGCGTTCAGTAGCTCTGACCTTACCATGTTGAGGTCATAACTATAGTATGGGACGCTTTCGTTGTATCCGAACATTCCCACAGGGATCGGACCGTTGATCCTTTCCGCGTTTCCCATGGCGATGTTATTGATGTAGTTGTTATAATCGAACGCGGCCTCGAAAGCCAATCTTACATGGACGTCCTGAAAGAAGTTGTCCGGGATGTTTCCTGGACTGACCTCGCTCGAGGGCGTTATGTTCTCGTTCATCCCTATATAATCCACATTGAACGTAGGCTCTCCCTGGAAGACCGTCAGGTCCTTGTCCGTCAACAGGCCGTTCCAGCTCGTCGGGTTCAGGGTGGCGAAATCTGCGGCGCCTGACCTCAGGAGCATTTCCATGGTGCTCTCGCTCTGAACGTTCTCTATCAGCACCTGTTTCACCTTTGCCGGACCCGCGTGGTCCGGACCGCCCCAATATCCCTGGTAACTGTTCAAGAGAACGAACTGGTTCAGGTCCCATTGCTCAAGGACATAGGGCCCGGTCCCCATCACATGATCGTCCATCCAGGTGTTGTCAGAGCCAGGTGTGTCCCCACCTGGGGTATGTTCCTCCACATAGCGCATCTCCACCACCGATGCCACCGTATAGGTCAGATACGCAAGGAAGGGTGCGCATGGGGCGACCAAATGGAACGTTACGGTCCAAGCTGTATCATTGTATGTGACCGAACTGTTGATAACGTCCTGAGGTATGATACCGCCGACCTCTGGACCGTTGTCATAGTTGGTATAATTGGGGATCAGTGCCGCTCCCAAGGATGTCTGTGGCCCTCCGTTCAGATCATTGATGACCAATGCCCTTCTTATGGAGTAAGCGACATCGATGGGCAACATCTCGTTCCCGTCCTGGAAAGTGACGTTCTGACGGACTGTGGAACACATAGGTCGTACCGTTATCGGTTATGCCACCGTTACTGACCGAAGGAACCTCAGTGGCCAGCATAGGTATGAGCGTCGAGGATGAAGAGCCATTATACCATAACAATGTTTCATAAACGTTCTGAAGGATGCCGCAGCCCCCTTGATCGTTGCATCTGGCGGGGTCCAACGTCTGGGGACTGAAGTTCGTTGCCTCGATGAAGGTGTCCGGGTCGTTCACCGGCCCCGATACTTCATTGGTCGGAAGCAGAACTATGGTCACCATGTATTCTGACATGGGTGCCTCGGGTTGCACGCTTTTTACGATAAGAGCAAGGTCGAACACCTTACCGCTCCCATAATATTCATGGACGCTTTGGGTGATATTGGCGAAGTTCTGCGAGAAATTGAGCGGGTCCGAGGATAGGTCCTTTGATACGTTCACCGAGACGTTCGGTGACCCGTCGCCATAGATCCATGTCATGTTAGAGATGTACTCAGGGCCCTGGGCGACCGACCATGCTCCACTGCTCTGGACGACGCTCCAGGCAGTGCTGGAAGAGCCGTCGATCGAGACGGCCGCACCGTTCGCGCTACTGGGGAGGACGCTCGGGTCGGCAGCGGCCATCGCAATAGGTGCTGTGGAGTTCCCCTCGGTGTCGTTCGATGAAGAGGCCCCGACCTCTATGCTCAATAATGATCCCCAGTTGGAGGCCGAATCGCCATGTGTGTCCCGGACCGTTAGAAGGACTATATATTTCCCCGGGAACAGATAGGCGTGGACGACCTGTTGTGAGTTCGTCGTATCTATTTTCCCATCGCCAAAGTTCCATGTGCGGTCCATGATCTCGTTCGATGGCACGCTTGATGAAGAATCGAACGTTATGTTCTCCCCGGTCGTTACGATCGTCCGGTCCGAAGTTATCGAGACCGATAGTCCGGTCTTCGATAATGAAAGGTAAACGATCCCGGAGATCGAAGCTAGGATAAGAACGACCACCAACACTATCGAAGCCATCCTTATCGATGGTCTACTTCTTGGTCCACTATGGTCTGGTGGCCGATCGAAGGAACTTTGCATAATCAAGGTCACCTATCCAAATCATGAACAGGTCGTGGGGTGGATCGATCTTTGGATATAATAACCCATAGTCACAGATCGTCCGTTCCTGATATCAAGTACATCGACCATCGATCGAACCTAAGATGTATTTTTGGACGAGCGTTAGGGACATCTCTGATCATCGTAGAGGACGCGACCATCTCGATATATTGAAAAGGGTATTTATCGATCATCTCTATCAAGTGGACATGTACTCGAGCGTTCTGATCACATACCCTGACAAGCTCGTAGCGAAGATGATCTCAAGGGAGCTGATCGACATGAGGCTGGCAGCCTGCGTTAATCTCTTCCCGATAGAGTCCGCGTTCAGATGGGAGGGAGGTGTGATGGAGGAGAGCGAGGTGGCGGCCGTTTATAAGATCAGGACCGTCGATTTCACCGATCTCAGATCGCTCGTGCTGCGCCGCCATCCGTACAGGGTTCCGTGCATCGTCAGATACGATATCGCAGAGGGGTATCTTCCATATATGGAATGGATCAGGGAATCGACAGCTCGGCTCCGTTAGCCGCGATCTCGAAGATTATCCTTTTCGCCCATTCAAGCTTTTTCCTTTTTATCTTCGGGTCCCTTCCCGGCTTTGGCCTTGGGACCTCGAAGTCGAACCCGATAAGGTTGATGCGTCCAGCACCAAAATGTCTTGCGAGCATGACCCCGCGGTCCCCATCGGTGAATCCCCCAAAATTATAAACATCCCCGAACGGACGGACCTGTGTGGTCGGGGTCATAGGTCCCCCGATCAAAGGGACGAACGCTTCCACCTCGGGAATGTTGTCCCCATGGGCTAGTACTACCAGGACCCCTCCTTCCTCCCCCGCCCTCAGCTCCGGTCCCATGTCCCCGTCCAGGTCGGTCATGACGATGTCTGGCCGGAGACCTCGTTCCATCAATTGTGCCGTCGCGCCATCGGCCGATATCAGGGTGCCCTTGATGACGAGATCATCGAGCTGTTCCTCCAGTGCGGGCGAATGACCGACAACGGTGACCTCTCCTTTGACCGCCAACTGGAGGCAGTCAGGTCGACATATCCACTTACCCTTGCATAGTCTAGAAAGAAGTTGGGCCGATCGCTCGTCCTCTTCCCTGGAGTACCCCATGTCCTGACGTATCTGTTCATAATATGGTTCCCATTCTCGGAAGTCCATACAGCCACCTAATCTGATGATTCGACCGCGTCGGGCATATGATGCATCGAGGTATTGAGCAGGCCTCCGAAGACGGCCAATAGGAACCCGCAGATGATCTCGAGGATGACGACCACTTGATCATAGTTCTTGAAATCGAGGAAGATCTGGGTCGCGTCCAAAGCGCCTTGGGTGATGAAACCCACGGCGAATACCGTTACCGATGCCACCAGGAACGGCCATGCGATCCGTCCCTTCGAAAGGTAATGATTGACGACCTTTCCCGTCTGGAACGTGAAATATGCAAATACCCACATCCATAGTGTTCCACTGGCGAACAATAATATCTGTTCGATACCCTCACTGGCAGGTGCTGCCTGTGCAGCATCGAACCCATATATTATCCCCAGAAAGAACAGCAGGACGGACAATACCGCGAACGGTATCATCTGGCTTCCGGACCGTATGGCCTTACTTGTATTAGCGGTCCATTGTCTTGTTCGTTCACCGACCCGATAAGCGTATAATATCGAATAAAGACCGATCACGAACGATATGCCGCCCCATCCCATGCTCGAGAAGCTCACGTCCTGGGAACCACGGGCCAGCATCATGATCGGATCGATGAGCGCGAATATTCCGAAAACGAAGAACGCAAGACCTACAGGTATGAGGAGCCTCTTCCGGACCTTGTCGTCCTGGAGCATCTTGATGAGAACATAATATGCCCCTTCAACGGTCGGTGCCTGCTTTACATAGACCTTCCTTACCGAGTCGACCTTGACCCTGGAAGAGATCATTGGGTAGATGTACTCGTCCTCCGCACCATCTGATACGAGCACCACACGGTCCGGTCTTGTTATCTCGAGGACCGTCTCAAGCTGTGTGGCAAGGACCAGGTCCGATTCGTACCCGACCTGGGCATCGCCACAGATGGTGGCGATGTCAACGTTCATTCCCTTCTTGATCATCTCATCATAGATGCTGATCGAGGCGAACAATGTGTTTATGTCAGAGTCCTCGGCGTCCTTCAATCCCAGAGCGATGCTTGCGTTCAGGTTCTCCTCTCTACCGATAAAAGGACTGTTCAAACCTGCCTTCGCACCAAAGTCATCATCACGATCGACACAAAGGACGAGGATCTTCATTCTTTCAAGCTATCCCGTTACTCTCTATTTGAAACTTTCTTACGACCATTTGTTCTGGCGTGTTCTAATTTGCCCTCTGAGTTCGCTCTCTCTGAACGTGGTCCAAGATGAAAACATTATTTATCACCACTGTGATGTCTCATTCCGAAATAATGGACAAACCATCAGGTCTAAAGGAATGTCCGAGGTGTGGCCTCAGGAATCGATCAGGGGCGTACCAATGCGATTTCTGTGGCTGGGACTTTCGTGGTGCTTCCGATGACTGGATGGGCAAGGTGAACGAGCTTCAAAGGATCAACAAAGAGGTCGAATCACCTGTTTTGGACAAGAGAACGACCTCAAAGATAGAAATGACCATCGTCAATCCTGCAGAGGTCCCTGTCAAGGAGCCAAAACCGGAAATGGAGGTCCCCAGGAAACTGGAGCTCGATGAGCACAACGATGTAGAACCTATCGTGGCAGCGGCCGTCAAGGACGAAGTGCCCTTCGATCCCGAGGAGATACTCGCAGGCCCAGACCGGGACGGAAGAAGAGGCCCCCATCTATCACAAAGACGTCGATGTCCAAACCAAGGTCGAGGCCAGCGCGGGTGGGGAGGTCGAAAGCGGTGATGCCTCTAAGGACCTGACCAGATACTTGCCTCAAGGTCTTTTGATCACCGGAGCGGCAATATATGGGGTAACCCTTGCACTGTCCGCAGGACCAGGGATGTCCGCCCCGTTGGGATGGCTGATGGGGATCTTCGGCGCACTTTTCATCGTGACCGGTCTTGGAATGTTATACATCGACCGAACGACACCTGACACCTCTGATGGGAGCGAGGCCGCTGAAGTAGTTCTCTGTCCTGAATGTCACGAGGTGGTGGCGGGACCGGAAAGAAGCTGTCCCAACTGTGGTGCTCACTTTGAGGACGTGACCTCTAGGGAGTGAGCGCGATTGAAGATAGTTTGGCATGGTCATTCATGTTTTGAGCTTCATGATAACATCACCGTTGTGACGGACCCCCATGACGGTAGGTCGATAGGAATAAAGACCCCGGCGGTCAAAGCGGATATCGTTCTAGTGAGCCATGAACATTTCGATCACAATTGCGTACGTATCGTAAGGGGCGACCCAGCGGTCGTTCGGGAACCGGGGGAAAGGACGGTTAAGGGCCTGAAGATCCTTGGCGTCCCTTCCTTTCATGATGTGGAGGGAGGGGCCAAGAGGGGAAAGAACATCATGTTCAAGTTCGAACTGGATGGAATGAGGTTCTGCCATTGCGGTGACCTCTGTCATTCCTTATCGGACGAACAGATCGCCGAGCTTGGCCAGATCGATGTACTGTTCATCCCTGTCGGAGGGGCCATTACTTTGGATGGGAAACAAGCAAGAGAGCTTGTATCAAGAATCAGACCAAGGGTGGCGGTCCCTATGCACTTCAGGATGGGCGGCCTTTCAATGTCGATCGAGACCGTAGATCGTTTCCTTGAGAACATCCCCGCGGACGCCGTACTGAGGGTCGGTAATGAGGTCGATTTTCTTAAGGAGGACCTCCCTCCCTTCACAGAATGCTGGGTGTTCTCCCCATAAAGTGTCCTGGACATCGATCGTCGAACAATATGGTCCTAGTATAATGGGACGCGCTCGAAATGATAGGAGGGATCGAACGCTGTCTCCAGAGGATACTTCCGAACTCATCTCAAAAATATAATGCGTCCTCGACCCTACCGAGCTCTATCGGAGTGCTTCTGAACCCGATGACCGCACCCTTGCTGTTGGCGATCAAGCATGCCCCGATCACTGGTGCACCATAGTTCAGTGTACCGACCGAGACAGGGACCTTGAACAGGGACCTCATCAGGTCCATCTCTTCCTTCGTAGATGATGGATGACACACTATGCCCTTATTGGTCGCTACACATACGGACCCGACCGTCTTGTGACCCGCGACGGTCCCCTGCTCCACTTCCACCTGTAGTGTGTCCTTGATCAGCTTCATCGCTGCTTTTGAAAGTTCAGGGTTCACCAGGGCGGCATTATCGTTCACCAGGATATTGTTCCCGTAAGCGTTCAGCCGGTCCTTTACCCTGAGCACGGGCAGATGCTCACCCATCAGGGCGGTCTCGTCAGATGAGGCCATGTTGGTCATCACGGCCCCGTATGAGTTCATCGCAACGAACGCACCTAAAATGTTCGTACCTGCGATCATCGTTCGGATGACATCAACGCCCATTCCCTCACGGATGTCCCTTATTAATGCTTCAGGAGCATCCGGGGGGACCATGGACACGCTCTCGTTCGCTACACAATAAACACCTATGTACGGGCTTCCGTAGTAGCTCGAGAGCTTCATCATGTTCGCACCGAGATCTCACTCTTCTACGGTCGTATCCTCTGGTAAGGATACCTCGACCAGACCATCCTCGAACTTGACGGCCTTGATCTTGATGTGCATGGGTGGCTTTTGAATGCCTTTTGACCAGATAGCTTCATTCAGCCTATGATCGATCCAAACGTCCTCTTCTTTGGCCTTCATATGCCTAACTACCTGCTCCCTGATCTCGTTGATCGCCCTTTTTGCCCTCTTCGACCTTGGGGCGACCTTTGTCTTCTTCAGTGTGAGGTTCATTACTTTCTCGTCCATAAAGACCCCTCTTACTCCTTTAACTTCACGGATCTCCAGTTCCTTCGCTTGGGGTGCCTCAGAACGCTCCTGTTCGTCCTCAGCATGACCCACGCTGGAACCCTCCGGTTTGATTTCTCCGCCCTCATCAGGCGTATCTTCATTGCGGTCGGCTTGTTCCTCGTCATAAGATCACTTCCTCTCGATACTGATATCCCGCTTTTGTGGGGAGATCTTTCTAAGGATCTGTCTTAACATATTATCGTCAACCTGTGACTGGATCCTTCCCATCTGTAGCAAACGCAGAAGCTGATCTTCCACGGCCTGTGCGACATCTGGATAGGCCATTTTGACACGCGCCAGGCGCTCTCTCGCCTCGGGTGTCAGGATCTGTCTCATCACGTTCTGGCGTTCGGCCTCGATCTGCTTCGCCTGGTCTTGCATAGCTGACTGCTGCTGCTGCTGTTGCTGCAGTTCAGCCATCTTGCGCCGGCGAAGCGCCTCAAGCTCCGCGTCCTGCATCGTGTTCACGCTCCTGATCAGCGAGCCTCATCATAGACCTCTTTCGAGATCTTGTCGAGCAACGCTTGTCCCTTGGACGTGACGATCCTGCCGTTCTTCTTGTCCTTGGCGATAAGCCCGGATTGTTCCAGTTGGATCAGACACTTCCTGGCGATGTTTCTGCTTCCTTTGACAGCCCTGTTCGGCTTTGAGCCCCTGTCCGCGAATCCACCGTACTCTGCGGCCAGACGGGATGCTCCGATAGGTCCCTTAACATAGACCTTTCTTAGCACCGAAGCGGTCCTAACATACCACCAGTCCTCTTGGACCGGAGCTTTCTCTGTGTGTCTTCCTGTTTTTACGAACTCTGCCCATTCAGGGGGCTTTATCGTCTTAATCTCTTTCAACTGGAGTGCTGCCCTAGCGATTAGCTTTCCGGGCGGAACATCATAGACGGTAACCATATGATCTACCTCGAAGGTGACATCGATCCTTATTTAAGCTATAGATAATGCCGACGGCATTAATATGCTTCCTGTATTAAAGCGTTTCTCATCGTACAGACCACTGGAACATATGCCCTGGAGGTAAGTTGCGTGTTATTTCACCCAAGGAGCTACCCTATAATAGAGTTTTCATCGGTCCCTCCGAATGTCCTGCTTCCTCGACCTTCCGAATTGAGGATACCTGGCCAGAACATAGGATGGCCGTCCAATGTAAAATGATGACCATGCTCGATCAGGTCGTCGTCGGTTATATGTTTCAGTTCATCTCATGTGAAGCTGGGGAAAGAGAGCGAACAAATTAGGAAACGCCTGTAAGGAACGAGCAGATGGAACTTCCACTAACCCCACGGAAGGAAGTTCATTCACATGTACGCCGACGAACGATGTTGAGATATTGTTCGCCAATTTTTCCATTTCCATCTGAACAAAGAGACACGGAACTTAGGATCGGAACGACCGGACCTCAAGCTCGTGGACGGGCGATCACTGCAGCCGTCTATGATCGGTCTGCAAGACGATCGGACGAGCAAGAAGCCCCGCCAGAAAGGGCGGGGTAGTTCACGATTATATATTGCGTCGGTCATATGAAGATCATGCGCTATGTGGTGGCCCTCACTGGTTGCTCGGGCATGATATATGGGGTACGTCTTTTAGAAAAGTTAGAGGGAGAGAAGACACTGGTCATCTCAAAGACCGGTAAGAAGGTACTTAAATATGAGACATGTATGACCTCTGAGGACCTCGCCGAAATGGCCGATCTGGTCCTTGAGGACGACGACCTCTTCTCGGTCATCACATCAGGAAGCCACAAGACCGATGCAATGATGATCTGCCCATGTTCACAGTCCACATTGGCAAAGATCGCTGGGGGGATAGCAGATACCCTGATAACAAGGGCTGCTGCTGTTACCATCAAAGAGGGTAGAAAGCTCATTATCGTCCCAAGGGAGACCCCTCTGAGCGCCATCATGTTAGAGAACGAACTTAGGTTGGCCAGGTCGGGGGTGGTGATCCTTCCCGCAAGTCCGGGTTTCTATCACCTGCCCAACACCCTGGATGATATTGTGAACTTTGTGGTCGGGAAGGTCTTGGACCAGGTGGGACAGGAGCATTCGCTATTCAAGAGATGGGACGAGACGCAGGTGGTCCCGGACCCGTAGAGGTCGTTCAGGCCACATTCACAATAGATCCCAAGCGATCTACAACGGCCGATCAGAGTTCCGGATATCGGTCTGTGCCTGTCCTACTCGATGAACAGGGCCGGTCTTCTCGGTTGGGCCATCCTAGCCTTCTTCTGCGGGTCATATATCTCTTTGTCATCCGCGCTCGATATGTGGACCTCGCACCCGAGCTCCTTCATAAGGAAAGGGACCGCCTCGAGCAGATGACCTCCCTCATCTAGATCGATCGCCATACGGTCCAGCTCGGCTTCGGACCGTTTCATTAGCTCCTCAGCGGTCCGTCGAGCGAAATCTGACGCTTCCTTTCCGAGCTTTTTCATGTCATTATCGCTCATGGTCCTCTTGGTCAAAGATGGAACGTTCAATTGTTTGGACCTTGCCATCTCGATAGCTAGCGAGAGAACCCTGCGCTTCCAGTCCGGGGTCGTATATATGTGAACGCTCCCGGGTGAGATCCCTGTCACCCTCAGGATCTCATTGATGTCCCCTAATACGCTCTCGAGGTATTGTTCGGCGATCTCCGCCTTTGGATCGATATAGTTCTGGTCGCATTCTGGATATGGAGCTATCGATACGAACCCCTTCTCGCCTCTGCTCTCCCAAAGCTCTTCCGCCGTATGGGGTGTTATGGGTGACATCATCCTTATCCAAATGCTCATGAGCCTTGATATCACATCCGAATTGGCGCCACCTCTTCTCATGTACCATCGGGCATCGGTGAACGCTCGAATACACCTCATTTGCCATTCGACGAAGGTCATACTCCCCCATCCCTTCCTTGACAGAGGTTATGCGATTATTGATCCTGGACAACAGCCATCGATCGATCGTCCTCATCTCCCCATCGTTCGACAGTCCCGAGAGCTCTTCCATCGTACGAAGAAGCCTATCCATCCTGGACCTGTAGTTCTCGATCGCCCCCTCATCCCATTCCACATCGGCGAACGGGGCGGCGATATGGGCATAATAGAGACGAAGAGCGTCGACACCGAACCGTTCGGCCGCCCCCGGTATCGGTTCCGCCCCGCCCTTGGACTTTGAGATCTTCCCCTAGTTTCCCTGTCACATACCAGTTAACGAAGATGCCTCTTGGCCATAGTTCAGGGGGAAGTATGGCGATGTGGTTCTTCAAGAAGGCCGGGAAATGGACCGTCATATGCTCTTTCCCGCCCAGGTTTATGTCCAGAGGATACCAATAATAGACATCCGCCTTGATCCTTTCGAGCAGTTCGATCGTAACCCCTGTGCTCATGGAAACCTCGGACGCCTCCCCCAGACCGAGTATCACATGATCGAAGAACGCCTCCGTCAGCTGTTCGGTCCTGAGCTCGCCGCTGTTGGCATATTTCGATATGATGTAATATATCGGATACAGTGTCGAATCGGATATGGCCTCGATTATCCATTTCGGGTCGAACGGGAACTTGGTACCCAGCCAATTCCCTTGCCTTACACAGGCCCTTTCCCTGAACCAATCCAGAACCCCCTGGACGTTGTTATAGTACTCAGGGGGCAGGATCTGCATCGCACGGCAATGGTCCTTGCATCTCTCCGTCAAAGGGACGTTGCCATAATCGATGAACCATTGGTCCGGGACCTTCTTTATGACGACGGGTTTGCCGCAGCGGCATACGACCTCCTCAGATAGATCAAAGAAGACATCGGCCTCCCCTTTCTCGATCATCATCTTCTTGGATCAGGTCCTTTGCTTCCTCGACCCTCATCCCGGCGAACTCACCACAATTGGAGTTCATCCTTCCTGTGTGGAACCCGTCCTTATAGATCGCCTTCTTGGCCTCTTAGATCTTTTGTATCCCCGGCCGTGGTTATACCCAATTTTTCAACCAGCTCGACCGCTGGCATTGGCCATAGCCCTTTGTATCGATTATTGGGATAGGCTTGATGGCACGGACCATGTCCGGGTCCAGACCAAAGGCCGACATGGCCTCTTCGTCGATCGTATGAGCTTGAGCGATATCCAGTCGTCAGGAGCATCGGACGGCACACTCGTAACGAGACCGGTCCCTACCTCGGGTTTGCAGAAAGAGGCTGGAAGTATCGGTATGCTCCGATGGACGACAGGGGCGATGCACATATTTCCAACAAGGTCCCTTCCTTGTATCGTACCCTCCAAGGAAAGACCATCTTTCTGATATTTCATCTTCTCGAACGACGGCCTGCTTATGACCCAGGTCTCATAACCGACCCGTACCTTGACGTACTGACGTCCGGGTTCACCCAAAAGTTGGTCTGCCCATATACCGTCTCCGGTCTCAGGGTCGCGGCCACCAGGTAGATGTCCCCGCACTTGAACTTCAACAATGTGTACTCGGTGGTCTCGGCGTTGCCTCCCTTCGAGAGGTCCGTCTCAGATGCATCGATAGCCACTGGGCCACATTCTACACATGCGGGGGCAAAATAAGGTTTCTGTATCAGTAGTCCCGCGGCCATCAATTTCTTGAACTGCCATTGAATGAACTTACCATAATCGGGAAATATGGTACATGTGAACCTTCTCCAATCCGCGAGGAAACCGAACCGCTTCCAGTATTGATTTACATAAACATCGTTGAAGAAATCGATCACCTGGACCGGCTCGTTCAGGTCCTTCAATCTCCCCTCCGGACAGCCGTTCGCAAGAAGATAATCGATTGTCTTCTTGTCCTCGGTCCTGATTCGTTTTGCCAAGCTTATCGCACCGTTCCCCGTCGCATGAGTGCCGACCGGAAAAAGGACATTGTACCCGTTCATCCTCTTGTAACGAGTGATCCCATCAACGTAGGTGTATCCTCTCATATGGCCAACATGCAAATAGCCAGTTACACCCGGATAAGCGAAGATCATCATGAACTTGGGTCCAGGACCTCTATTGGCCTCGTTTATCCTGGCGGCATACCAGCGTTCTTGCCATTTTTTCTCGATATCAGCGGTTCGACCTGCCATGGGTGCACCTATGGGCCAGGGTATTTTCGTCCCTATAAATAGCATATTTGGTCAGAGGTTAGGATGGAAAACGGGTTGAGGGAGGTATTTGTGGGATTTGGTACTTCTCATCACAGGTTATTTGTTATTCATTAGGTTCAAATCAGTTGCATCGCATAGCTTGTTTTGGGGGTAGTATATTTCTCAAAAATTATACCTAGCGCTGTTTATATTTTCCCCCGAATTAGTTACCCGTCGCTTGATTGAAGAATAATCCTTCCCTCGTCCCAGTCGGCTTTTCAAGAAAAAGATGCTCGATATTAACAATTCTGACCCACCAAATCTCAAACAAACCGACCTCATCTTTGGACACGGGTGAGTCCCATATTATGGTCATGAGGAGATAATGGACCTTATTTCCTCATAGGTCTCTTTATCTATCTCCCCCTTCGCCAGCCTAACCTTGAGTATCGCCAGAGGATCGACCATCTCATCTTCCTGTTCTTCGATTATAACAGGGGCCGTTCCCTTTGTCCGAAGATTCCACACGCATGTCTCTTCCCCTTTCGTCATCATTTTCTCGTATGAATAGACCATGTCGGGGTTTATCTCATCGATGACCCCTTGCACTAAAGCTTCCAACACCTTACATATTTCATTGGGAAATATCTGGAAGGGGCAATCTGTTATCTCCTTTCTCAGTTCTTCTTTTGAAAGGACCTGCGCGTTCCCCCACTGCTTCATGACTTCACCCAGTGAGTCTATCAACCGACCGATAGTGATCGCATCCCTCTCTCATATCCGGGTAGGCGTGGAGGAGGACCTTGCCTCCATGTGATCCGATTTCAGTTGCTATGGGAATGAGGATTTCCAATGTCTTATCTGGCCCATGAAGGTCGTTGAACGCCTCAACCACGGCGTCCAGCCAATAGGACCCTACAAAATCACGTATCTCTCTAATAATTTCATCTGACATGTTGATCCGTGGCACCGTGATTAAGGTCTTCCCCAGGTCGTGGTCGTTAATGTAAACGCTGCTCTTCATCCTGAAGATGTACCGACAATATGGGTCTCCGTTCGTCAAATGGTGGGTCCAGATGCACTCAAACTCTTCGTTTAGGGCATCGACGATACTATCGGTAACGATATGACAGAAGGCGGCGCAGAACACAGAGGTTTGGTCCTGAAACGGGCATTTATCGACGTAGCATGCCGCTCCCCTTTCCATGATCTCTTGGTGAATATTATCGACCCCCATAGCACCAGCCTGGGCCAAGGACATCGGCATTATGATGGTGTTAAGCCCATCACCCTTCAGCTGCATCCTATCTTTAAGCATACACAGAAGGATGTAGCAGTTACGGACCTTGTATGGCCTCATTGTCGACATGGCCTTTACTACGCCCGATTCATCGACCAACGCTCGGAAAGCCAACTTGCCCAACATGAAAAAGGCCTCGTCGGCAAAATTCCTTAGGAACATATTTGCTTCGTCATCACTTGGACCCACTATTCCTTCCACCAGAGTCAATATTGGCGTTCTGTTTATATATTATATATGTTTAGAATGATGTGCATCAAGGGTTTCTAAGATCGATATACGATTCATAATACGACTGCATCCAAAGGCCCTCAAAATGTAGTGTTTTATTTATATCCCACCTGCTCCTATATTTGAAATTGAACTTTTGACCTAGCGTCTTTTATAAGATAATACAACGTTGATTTATTATTCCCATCTCTCTCCGCTCAGCACAGGACATGTTGGGGATTTTCTCCTTCAGCTCAGCGCTATCCACCCGCTGGATGTTGGGCGTAGGGTCTAACTCATCCATCGATCTTTCTCCCTCCTAGTAAATTATCGGCGAACTCCCCTTCTTTTGTTAAAGCTCATGAGATATTCCCAGGGCTTGTCCTTGAACTCGACCTTGGAGGTGAACTGAGCATTGACCATCAAATGGCACAATAATAGGAGATGAAGGTACTCGCGTTGAATGGATCAGGTCCCGGGTTATAGGTCAGGGGGAAAGGGTGTTGAAGGAGGAATTTGTGGGCATGCGAAAGCACTGGACGGTGAATGGATCATAGGATAATAAGAGGGGGGATTGACCAAAAAGACCTGATTCCGGTCAGGTTATGGAGATGGCCCTTTGGCATCTAATTCGAGGTTAGGTTTTGATCACTTTCATCCAGCAACATGCCAAACCCCAATCGATTCATTCGTGATGGCGTTCGTTCCAAGTTTCAATCATCCCTATGGTAGCACTGGTGCAGAGCTCCATATTCTCGGTTTTAGATGCTCGAACTCCGTGCTTGCTTCCCGTCCACGAGCACCGTCGGGGGCGAAAACCTTCCGACGCTGACCTCTACCTTGTGCACCTCAGAGCTTCCAATGTCGAAAGAGTATTTCCTCGCCCCGGGCCAGAGGGTGAATTTTTCGGTCAGTTTCTCTCCGTCCAGCTCGATGATGTCTTTCTTCATAAAATAGTCACGTTCTACGGTAAGCGTGTGCTTCTCCCTCTCCCCTATTTCGAAGGCGGATTTGGCCATGCATCTTGCGAGGGGTGACAGAATATAAAAGTGATTCTTAGCGTCAATAGATGGCAATGCTCATCGTGGATGCTGTACCTCGTCCCTTATTTGGGGGGCGCAGAAGCAGGGTAGTCAATCGATAGAACTATGAACAAAATTCAGACCTTATTTCATCAAACTGCATAAGCCCCTAGATCGTAACACCGTCGCAGTTTATATAATATATATCGTAGTATCAATATATCATTAGGCTAGATTACCCCACTATATGGGTATTGAGAGTATTTTCTTCGTTACTTACTGGGTCTTTGAATGAGTATTACGGGAATGATCGTGAAAGAATGGTCTGGACCGATCGATCCAAAATTCACTTTACAAAAACGATGATCTTACATACATAAATTATATTTCTTAATAATACTCGGATGGTAGAATGATATGTTGCACAGACCTATTAATGTTAAAGCCGTTGAGGTACTGGCCTTATGTTCATTGCTGACAGTGGTCCTTTTATTATCGACCACAAGCATGGTCCAGGCCGCCACAGAGCTCTGATCCCTCCAACGGTCTCGGTAGGGAGCGATCCAGAATACGCTGCCTATGACTCGGCAAAGGGCGAGATCTTTGTCACGAATCAAGGAGATGGAACGGTCTCAGTGATCTCGGATGCTAATAACGTTACCATTGCCACTGTGACAGTAGGAACGTACCCCACAGGCATAGCTTACGATTCAGGGAAGGGCGAGATATTCGTGACCAATGAGATGAATGGGGGGAATACAGGAACTGTCTCGGTCATATCGGACAGCAGCAACACAGTGGTCGCCACAATGAGCGTAGGTTACGCTCCAGAAAATATAGCTTATGATCAAGGCAAAGGTGAGATGTTCGTAACTAATTATAATTCAAACAATGTATCCGTGATATCGGACAGCACAAATACAGTGGTGGCCACAATACCTGTAGGATCAGAACCATCTGGCGTGGCCTACGATCCTAGCATGAGCGAGATTTTCGTGGCCAACCATGACAGTGGCAATGTCTCAGTGATATCAGATATAAATAACAAAGTGGTCGCGACCGTGGACGGAGTTACGGGTTGCCAAGCTATGGCTTATGATTCGAACAAGGGTGAGCTGTTCGTAAGCGATACTTCAAGCTCAGAGTTCTACGTGATTTCGGGCAAGGACAATAGCGTGGTCGCAGATGAACAAGGGGCAGATTATGGAAACTCCGAAGGTGTTGTTTGCGATCCCAGTAGAGGTGAGGTGATCTTTACAGCGGGTGCGTCCGTCTACTTCATTTCGGACACGAACGATTCTCTGTTTGCCTGGGCACCCCTGGTTACTTTACCCATAAGTCAGGATTCGTTCGGACCTGCTCCATTGGGAGTCGTTTGCGATTCGGCCAAAGGGGAGGCCTTCGTGGTCGATGGTGGCCTGAACGCCGTTTCGATATTAGCGGAACCGAACGGAACTGCATCATCAGGTTCCTCCACATCTGGCTCCTCTACGTCCGGCTCGGGGTCATCTTCATCGACCTCTTCATCTCTGCTAGGAGGCTCGGCGTTGATCGTCGTCATAGGGGTTGTAGTAGTGGCAGCGGCCCTGGTCGCTTTTGTTCTTTACTTCAGGAGATCAGGGTCTGGCAAAAGGTCAGTATCGGCCAAGCCCGGGCAGGACCTTGGTTCGACCACCACCTCAGGGACCTCGATGGGCGGAGAGAGTGTTGGGACGTCAGGTCCAGATGCAGTAGTGGCCGTTGATGAAACAAATGCGAGAACGCAAGGAGCATCCAATGAGGAACAGCCGACCAGTAATACGACGGATAAGAACCCATCACAGGACGGACAAGGTTCAGCTATGGGAAAGAACGAACGTGCAGAGAGGTTCCGAAGATTGGTCAATACATTCCAAGAGAAAGGGGCCATTAGTCCAGAATATGCAATGACGGCCGAGCAACTTGGTCTTCCTCCACGGTTCAAGGAGTTCATGGACGAGCATTCAGGGCGTACCCGGGTCTTCGTTGAGGTTAGTGGGCGGTATTATCTCGACCAAAAGGCGCTCGAGGAGATGAGGAAGAAGATGATGGAGGGGAGGTCTTGGCCGGAACAAATGACCACCTTAAGGCTCTTCATCTTTACATTGACCACACTCTTCCGTGGGATCGGTGTGCGTCATCAAACCTCTATGCTACAATGAGGTCTCCCGACCTCTCTTTATTTTTTTCTTACCTCTTTATGCTTTTCGTCATCCGTTATATCGTCCATTATCACGGTCCTCGAGAACGTGTGGACATACCCCTATCTATTTCGATATTTTCAGAACACCTTGATCTGAGGAATACGAAGTTCGATGGGAATACGAGCATTTTTGAAAGACACGATTTGAACCTTGGTTCATACTGTAACCCATGACCTTGTCATCTCGTCGGCGTAGGGCTTTGCCTTCCCTACTGATCTCTGCTTGTTCCCCAACGGCCAGTTCCGGAACGCTTCCATCTGGTCCTTTCCTATATTTACTCGCATCAGACCATCTATCTCATGTCTTTTCATCATAGCCGGTATCTCCTTGTAAATTAGGCGACCAAATTTTCTATTTAACCGGCTAAAGACCGTCAAAACACATGTGTTTTATTACAATATTATGATATAATAAAATAGATTATACAATGGCCAGTAGGTAAAAATCAGGTAGAATGGATAGGCCATCGGTGCACCTATGAGCCAGGGTATTTTCGTCCCCATAAATAGTATATTTGGTCAGAGGTTAGGATGGAAAACGGGTTGAGGGAGATATTTGTGGGTTTCGTTACTTCCCATCATGCTTATTCTTTTGTCATTAGATACTAATCAGTGGACCGTACAAGTTGTGGGAAGGGACGGGAACTAGGGTCAAAAAGGGCACTCATTGATCTTTCGCTAGACGAGGAGTGGGGGACCAAAAAACATGACTTATAATGGAAAAACCATTCATGAGGTCGATGACCATTAGCAACAACAAAACGCCTCACTTGCCCGAGGACTATGATTCTCAGATCAAAAGAACGATCCCATATCATGATATCATGCATAAGGAAACGATCGAACCTGATCCTATCCCTGGACCATCAGCCAAGGATATGGTTGGATACGGGTTCTGGCACTGGATCGATGGTTAAGATAGCAATAGGCCTCCTACCTAACACTCGATTCATCTTAACCGACCCATCAGAAAAGATGCTGGACCAGGCAAGAAAGAAACTAATGGGAGAGGAACGGGTGCAGATCCTTAAGCCAACCAGTACTCAGGAGTTAAAGGGCGTGATGACCGAAAGACCAGATACCATTACCGCCATCCAATGCCACCATTATTTATCAAAGGCTGACCGAAAAACAGCGGTCGAAGTATGCTTTGACCTCCTGCAACCTGGTGGAATATTTGCCACCTTCGAGAACATTCGACCTTTCACGGCCCGAGGGATCCAGATCGGGAAGAGGAACTGGGGGCGCTTCCAGTCTGAGATGGGTAAGAGCGGGGCGGAGGTAGATGCCCATCTGGCTAGGTTCGACCATGAATACTTCCCCATCACCGTGGAAGAACATCTTGAGCTGCTTCGGGGGGTCGGATTTAGCATTGTGGAACTGTTCTGGTACTCCTACATGCAAGCTGGTCTTTATTGTATCAAATGATCATTTTGACCAACCTCATGCAAAACCAGGTAGGGGTTGGGTTCATGTGACGCCAACCAGGACATAACTTCGTTGTAATTCTTGGTTGTGGGAATGGATGAGACAAGTTTGACCAGGCTTGACGTATTCCCTATATGAAAATGGACCAGATGGAATCTAAATGGTAGATCCAACAGGGTATTTTGATGATACTTGATCGTTAATCGACCGGAGGTTAAGAAGGAAAACGGGTTGAAGGAGGTATTTGTGTTTCACCTGTCCCGAATTGAAGCTCATTAGCACGACCAGATCTTATCACATCGTTGGCAAAATGGCAAACCGTCCGATATGGTGTGCCATCAAAGCCCGATGGGCATCGGCCACTTTATCCATTGAGAACGTTTTGTCCAAATGAACCTCGAACGGTCCCGCCTTCGATCATATTGTTAAGCCGGCTCATCAACCCGGGCAATGCCTTTCCTTTATCATCAACGAGACCATAGGGAAGCATGAGAACACCAGGTGGCGCCTTGGGAGCACGCGTGCTCCAGTAGGGACATGCTACACGCCCTCCCTTACTACTGTGTCAAGCACATTTTCTGCCTCCTTGATCGATCTTGGATTTTGCGCCTGGACCGTGAGCAGGACCGAATCAAATCCTCCCGGGGCAAACTCTTGGGCGGAGGCCCGTACATCGCCAGTATGTCCTTCTACCACCGCTTGAGCGCCTAATCGTCTTGCCAAGTCTACACCATCCTCGCCCGATGCTACGGCGAAAACCTCCATGCCCATTCTTTTAGCAAGTTGGATCGCAAGATGTCCGATGCCGCCACTGGCACCGAATATCATCAATTTTTCATTGGGTCTCACACCGAGAACATCCAATCCTCGCAGTGCGGTCGCGCCGTCAATTGGTAAGGCCCCGGCCTGCTCGACCGTCAGGTTGGACGGGACCATCGATGCCCGTTCAACTTTCACTGCAGTGTATTCAGCATAGAATCCTGCCTTACGATCTCGGGCCCGTATGTCACCATAAACGAGGTCCCCATCGCGGAACTTATCGACCTCCTTCCCAACTTTAACCGTTGTGCCCGCGCCCTCGGAACCGATGACATAGGGGAAACTTGACTTCATCCTGTACATCTGAGAGTACTGTACGGGCAAACATCCCCTCTCGCTCAGCTATATCCCATATCCCGACACCAGCGGATGCTACCCGAATTAAACACTCATCGGTCTCGATCTCCGGGTTGGAACATCCCTGACCCAAAGAACCTCTGGGCCGCCGAAACGATCGATCGCCACCGCACGCATCTTGCCTTCGGGCATCACAAATGCCTCTCCGGTCGAAGATGCAAGTGCAGGGTCTCAGAGGTGTCATGCGTTATTGCCCAAATTAAACCGAGGTCCATTGTCCATTTCCCTCTAACGTTTGAAATTAGTCCTTTTTTTTTACTTATAACTTGTTACGAACCGCACCTCGAAGTGGCACCCGTTCATCGATCAGGTAATCATCGGATATCCCAAGAACGATGATGATAAAGCGACAGATGGAAGTGCCAACTTCCCCAGGTCAGGCATGGTAAACTAAAGGGTACTGTGTTGATCGATCATGTGATCAGGGTACGCTCGCATATTTGGTCAGAGCTTAGGCTAAAAATCTTCAGAAAATGGAATATGTGGATCTTTTTTCCTATTTAAGCTCGACCACAATGAGCTCTATCTCTGTGTCACCAACATTGGTAGCCTCATGCGATTGTGCTGGGAAGAATACGGCCTTACCAGATTCAAGTTCTATTGTATTTAATTTTCCTGAAGGATAGTTCAGATCCATCTTACCTCCTTTTGCTATATACACGGTGTGATCGGGGTGGTGGTGCATCGGCGCCCTGTCCCCGGGTTTAAAGATCACCCCTGAGCATCGCGCACTCGGTCATTCTCCATAAGGAGCCCGTAGACATTGCTCGCAGCTCTCATCGCGTCCGGCACCTCTTCCTGTTCTTGTCTCAATATCGCTCAACCTCCAAACAGGGCTTCAATATGCCCTACCCTTCCTTGCACAAATCGATACTTAATCATTACCGTGGTTGCGGCGACGCCCTCATGCCAAGCACGCTTATTTGGTTCTAACTTACCACGTCTCCTTGATATCTATGTCTTGTGCTTTCTCTTCTAGCATCATTGCTATCGGTGTCCGCGATATGTAGCACATTTTCTAGAATATGAATGGGTGATGCAACATAGATAGCTCGATGAACGTCGATATGGGCTCCATCTGTTCTTTTCGTATTCGGTCAGAGGTTAGGACGGGAAACGGGTTGGAGGAGGCATTTGTGAATATTGACACTTCTCATGTTGCATTATTCGTTATTCATTAAGTTCAAATCAGTTGCATCGCACAACATGGTTGTGGGTTATATACAACGCCGAAAAATGATACCTTTTTCTTCTGGTCGATCGGGAATAAATTGGAAAAATGATACCGCCGATTCCTTATTCATGAGAACACATGATGATCTGTATACTTTAACCTGACCTTGACAGTTGGTCCACTGTTTTTCAAGCATTTTTGAAAGTTGACACATCGTTTTGACATCCTCGAAACCGCCCCGGAACATCGTTCCTGAGGCGGAAACCGCTAGGTTTCCGCCAAGAAAGAAGACAAGATGGCCTTGTTGAGGGGGTCGAAGTTCGAATAGTACCGGCGTTTCCGACCGTCGTCCATCGGAACTATGGTAAGTGTCAAATTTTCCAACGAACTTGAGATGAACTTCGTTGACACGGTCCTTGCTGGCGAGACGAAATATCGTGTCAAAAAGATCATCAATTGAGCGATGAAACCTAGCAGGAGGACGCCATAGACGGCGTCCTCCGACCATACTCTCAAAGGTCGCACCTCGATCTTGCTCTTCAACGAGTGGAACAGCTTCTCGATGGCGTCCTTGCTCCGATAGATCTTCAATGCTTCCTTAGCTGGCATATCGCGGCTCGAGGTCAGGCAGAAGCATCCCTCTCGTCCGTCGATCACCTCATCGAGGAGGAGGCGGAGCGCCGCCTCCTCGTCCATCTCAGCCAACCTGGTCTGGTAATCGTATCGCACGTCCACGAGAGGATTGTTGATGCGGAAGCGTTTTGGAAGACGCTTTCCCTCATCGAGGCTCTGCTGTATCGTTCTCGCCTCCTCAAGGAGGCGCTCGGCCTTACGCCTCCTGGACGCGAGATGCTCGACCTTCAGTTTCTCGGAGAAGAAGTAATAGTTGACCCTCGATGGAAAACACGCTTCAGAGCATAGATGCCGTCCTCGGCATCTATGAGCTCCCAGGCGTTGTGGTCGAACGCCTGGAAGACATGATCATCAGAGAGGTTCAGCTTCTTCGAGGTCAGAAAGTCGTTGTGATCGAGGACGATGTCGTCCAAGTTCCTCTTATCGTTCGCTCCCTTGTCGAAGACGACGAGGGAGCGTTCCTCGAGAATGCTCCTCACTTGACCGTATGTCCTCCGAAAGTGCTCCTGGTCGTTGATGTTGCCCGCTTCCACTGTCAGACCGATCGGTACGTTGATGGGTGGCGCGAGCTGCGCCACCCCTAAGGTCACCTGTTTCTTATTGGGACCATGATCTTCGAGTAACCGTACTTCGAAGGGAGGCCATATCACCGTAGTACACGATGCTTGTCCAGTCCATCAGGACGTCCGTTGATGGAGCATCAAGAAGCTTCAGGACGCGGTCCTGAAGCTGGCGGACGATACGTTCGCGATGATGTCCGAATATCTCCACCGCTCGGTACAACGTGTTCAACGTGAACGATGGCAGCTCGTAATGCTCTTCTTACTTCCTGCCTGTTCAGCCATTCGCCCGCCTGAAGGACGCTGAAGTTCTCGCCCATTTTATAGGCGAGCATACCTCGGACAAGAGCGTCCAGCGAGATGCCCTTGTCCTTGTGCCGGCCGATGACGGCCGGCAAGCACAGGCGTTCGTAGAGGTCATCGACCATCAACATCGTGCCGACGGCAAATGATTTATTCTGGTTCGGCGTAAGCTGAGATGTCCTCAGCTTTGTTTGTTTTGTCACAGATCCAAGCGTAAGTTGAGGACACGTTTAATTCTTCTCAGAACGCCGAACTTGAACGAAGGCCAGCATTGCTATGCTATCCATGCTCGATGAAATAAAAATGAGCTAGGTGTCAAGGTCAGGTTCTAATAATAAATAACGATTATCATCTTAAACCTACATCTATCCCATGAGGAAATATAATGGCCGATATAGATTGGTTCATCAAGGAAGGCGAAAAGAACGTCTCTGCTGCAGAGATAATGGTCGATGCACTCGCGCAATTGAATACTTCAGTTTTCGATGAACTCGTTAGATTATCGGGACCGGAGGCCGCCCGAACTGCTGTAAAGCCCTATCGCATCATCAACGCAAAATCTTGCGTGATGGTTCAAGAAAGAAGTTGAACATTCAAGGTAACGGGGCGGATGCTTTGCTTCTCACCCATGCATTCGCCAGTGTTGTCGCAGTGCCACCTGAAATTATTCGGGAGAGGTGCGGGAAAGGGGAGCGGTGGGCACGAACCGAAGATGCATCTTCAGAAATGCTTCCCCAGAATTTTGCATATCCCTCTCCCATTATTACACGGAGGGTGAGGCATACCACATCAATCCGGAATACGAATGTGTATGGACGCACCATGAGCCGGGGAGAATCCATACTGCAGGTATGTTTTCAAGAAGAGGTCGGCACCCATATCTGTAATTGACGACCTTGGGAAAACGGTCTTCACATTGCCAGAGATAAAGATATCGAAAGAGGAGGCTCAAGCGGCCGCACTATGGGGACAATCATGTTTCTTGGATGGAACGACAAAGGCATTTCTGGACCTGCACGGCTTAGAGGCAAATAGGAACGGCTCGGTCTCAATGCATCAAGGGTGGGACGACAGATCGGGCGGCGGCTCATAGAGGCGAACCCATACCTGGTCGATGATATGGTTCGGACAGCAAAGTTCGTCCGAATGATGCAGAACGCCTTGGGTCAAAGGGATTTCGACCTAGAAGTTCATAAGGAGGGTATTTCGAACATCATCTCTGATTGTTCCCAACAGGTCTTTACTGGCGAGCTGTGCAAGCAGTACGAATCGTTCTTCAAGGGGATGGTCAGTGCAATTAATCCAGAGTATGAACTTACATACCACAAGATGATAACTCAGGGCGATGTTCATTGTCATTGGACATTGACCCGCAAAAGCACTTCGAAAGAACATGAGGACCCATTGATCCTATTGAAAATGAAGTTCGTTAATGGTGAAATAACCGAGGACGAATACCGACACAAGAAAAAAGTGCTGGAAGAGTAGAGGCTGGCCACACCCGTCCTCAACGGATGGGGGCATGGGTATGTGGGAATATATTCGAACACTCTAATATTTCTAACCAGGTCTATCGAATATTATGGCCCGATGTTATCAATTAACCGATTGCAACTTTGCATTATCTGATCATCTATGAGCATATCATGGTTTTTCATTCATTGGTCATCATCTCTAGCTTTCTCTTGACAGGTTCGTACACATTGAACGCCTTCTGGCCTCTAGCCCCTTTCTTGAGGTAGTATATGGTCGATTTATTATTCCCAGCTATTTCCTCTCAGCACAGGACATGTTGGGGATTTTCTCCTTCAGCTCAGCGCTATCCACCCGCTGGATGCTAACCTAGGGTCTAACTCATCCATCGATCTTTCTCCCTCTAAGTAAATTATCGGCGAACTCCCCTTCTTTTGTTAAAGCTCATGAGATATTCCCAGGGCTTTGTCCTTGAACTCGGCGTTGGAGGTGAACTGAGCATTGACCATCAAATGGCACAATAATAAGAGATGAAGGTACTGGGTTGTAATGGATCAGGTCTCAGGTCGGATGTTAGGAGGGAAAACGGGTTGAGGGGAGGTATTTATGGGGTTTGGATGTTAAGTCATTAACAGTTTTGTTCGTTGCTCATTAAGATCAAATCGGTTGCCTCGCAGTGTTTGGTTGTGAGTCATATGCAGTCAAAATGATGCCTATTTCCAAGATTTTCGTCACTGATAGATCGAAAAAAAGCCCATGCTCTAAACCTCGTCGACCAGGCTGAACCGACCCGATATCGACCTTGAACAAGAACATCACAATACTTTATGTGCGGACATCACCAAGGTCTCCAGATTTTTCTCTCGATGAGCAAGCCCTGTCAATTATTAATATTTGAGAAATTACATCAGGCATGGGGAAGAAAGGTACTTTATGGATCGTAAGACCACCGTATTCTTAGTAGCAATCATCGTTCTTTCGTCCTTGATCGCCGTTACATCGGTAGATCGTTGGGCCATTACAGCGTTGACGGGAACGCAAAGTTGATTATCAATACGAAGTGATCATGATGGAGCGCAATAGAGATAACCCATTGCATCGGACCTACGGGTCAGCTGAAGGCGTCGTTATACCAAGCGTGATCGATGGTTTGTCCGTTACCATCATCGGCGACGATGCGTTCGAAGGAAATCCGAGCATATCCTCTATAACCGTTCCTAACAGCGTGATAAGTATAGGAAATGGTTCTTTCCAATGCTGTGTCGGTCTGAAATCCGTTAACTTGGGAAACAACATCACCAGCATCGGTAACGATGCGTTCGAAGGAAATCCGAGCATAACCTCCATTACCATTCCTTCCAATGTGACATTCATCGGCGACAGTGCCTTCGAGGGATGTATCGCTCTGGCATCGGTGACCCTGGGCAACGATGTAGCCAGCATTGGTAACGATTTGTTCGAATTCTGCTTCGCTCTGATGCTCCTTCACGATGGGCAATAACATAAAAAGCATAGGTGATGGAGCGTTATTCCATTGCATAGGACTGACATCGATTACGATCCTGAAAGCTACTGTTTCCAGCATAGGGGATGATGCTTTCTCCGACTGTTCTGCCCTTACCTCCATTACCATTCCTAGCAATGTAACGAAAATCGGGGACGATGTGTTTCTTGGCTGCGCTTCCATGACCTCCATCGATGTCGATCCCAGAACCCTGACTATTCGAGCATCAACGGCATTC
This sequence comes from Methanomassiliicoccaceae archaeon, assembly GCA_963741025.1. Lineage (GTDB taxonomy): Archaea > Thermoplasmatota > Thermoplasmata > Methanomassiliicoccales > Methanomassiliicoccaceae > CAVUGW01. The sequence continues at coordinate 50,056 of CAVUGW010000019.1, read as the reverse complement.
TGTACGACAGAACGAACTCGACACTCATAGATGCCCTGCGGAAAAAGGGCGCATTCGAATCCCGAATAATGTCACCAGCATAAGGGACGATGCGTTCTCCGACTGCTTTGCCCTTACCTCCATTACCATTCCGAACAACGTCACGAGCATAGGGGATGGTGCGTTCCAGGGTTGCTTAAGGCTGATCAATGTGTCGATGAGTGATAAGGTCACGAGCATCGGGAACCATATGTTCCAGGAATGCATCTTCATGACATCCATCACGATCCTTAACAATGTCACGAGCATAGGCAATAACTCCTTCTCCGACTGCTCTTCCCTTACCTCCATTACCATACCGAACAACGTCACGAGCATCGGACCTCAGGCGTTCCTTTGGTGTGTCTCCCTGACGTTCGATTACCATTCCCAACACGTCACGATCATAGGGGATGGTGCGTTCCAGGATTGCCTCAGTCTGATCAACGTATCGATTGGTAGTAACGTCACGAGCATCGGGAACTATACGTTCCAAGGATGTTCCATGACATCCATCATCACAATTCCTAACACGTCGCCAGCATAGGAGATGGTGCGTTCAGCGGTTGCACCGCTCTGACCAACATCACATTTGACGGCAACTCGCCACATGTGTGGGCAACAATTGGATACAAGGAGACAACGAGGACTTGACTGTCTTCTATCATAATGGGCCGATCGGGTTCACGACACCCATCTGGAACGGGGCATCAACAAGCCAGATATCCTGAAATGAAACTGCTGCTTTTACCAATATGGGCGATAGCTCAGGCGATATTCCCATTAATCTTGGTTTTATTGCGATATTGATGATGTAGCTACCGTTGGTCATGTTCGTAATACCATCTATCTCATGTCTTTTTATCATAGCCGGTATCTCCTTGTAAATTAGGCGACCAAATTTTCTATTTAACCGGCTAAGGACCGTCAAAACACATGTGTTATATTACATTATTATAATATATATAAATATATTATACAATGGCCAGTATGTAAAAATAAGGCAGAATGGATAGGCCATCGATGCACCCATGAGCCAGGGTATTTTCGTCCCTATAAATAGCATATTTGGTCATGCCTTTCAGGGCTAAACAACTTGAAACGAACATAAATGGGTATTGGCCAGATGATCTTAGGAATGTGGTTTTTAGGGGTTATCCGGACCTGGGACTGCTATGAAGATCGCTGTTGACCGCTTGGTCAACTTTTTGCCTAAATTTAAGAGGGACAAGAAAACTCGGCTCAAATCGACTATTCGCACTGATATTCGGGGGTATTATTTAACAAGGAAAAATGATACCGCTCTAGTTTTTCTCTACATTTTTTGAAAAATAAAACCCTCATTCTAGCTCACCCATCCAAGAAAAATGATACCTTCTTCGCACCTGGCCAGGACCTCAAATTTACCCCTTCGCACCACTTGTTTTGGGGTATAAGAAATACTAAGGAGAAAAGGGAGGTAGTCAAGGACGAGGCAAAAAAAGAAAGGGATAAAGGCCAAGGCTGAGTCAAAGGTTTCAAAGATCCAGGCGAAGATCATATAGCTACATGTGTTGAAGTAAATATGAGCTCTTCATATGATCATACTCACCAAATGGCCTTCTCCATGCACCACGGATATGACCAACAGTTTGTCATTTCTTCAGAAAGGATGATGTGGTCATCGTTCCATTCGACCGGATCCATCAGAATGTTTTACTGGTCCTCTTTGTGTCGATTCTTTATATTCTAGCAGCCAGACTTTTTATCTCATTATCCCCGACGTCCGCGTCGTAAAATATAATAAAAAGGTTTTTGTTCTTCGTGGGTGATCTACCACGGATCTGAACCCTCCTCGGGCATCCTTTCTTGATATGCTTTGGGGTCATCACTGGCTGGTCGCGGTCGGTAGTGGTTCTCCAATCCTCCGCAATAGCTCCGGTGTTAGCATCCCATGGACCAGAACGTTACCGTTAGAATCCATCACTGCTTGCTTGATGTCCTTGGCCCACAAATGTTGATGATAGCGAAAGCGGCGGAGCTGTTTTTTGGGAAAGCGTCCACGATCTCCTCAATCATCCTGGAAAGACCATAGGCCTCTCGTTTGTCATTTCTTCCTCCTTGGCCCTTTCCGCACCGGCCTTAGCTCCCTTCTTGGCCCCCTCCCTTCCGCCGGCCCCTAGACCGATAAGGCCACCGACGACAGCCCCCATTTCTTCGACCTCCACCGGGCCGAGGTCAGTACCTCTGACCCTGATCATGTTACCGTCGACATCCTTTGACAAGAACGCATAATCAATTAAACGAATCAGGCCTTTCTCTCGTGCATCGTTTATTGCTGGGGCGATCTCGCCAGAGAACTCGTTCCCTGGAAATCCGACAACCATCAATTGCATTGGTCCGTACATTACCATTGTCTTTATCTCCCATTCTTTGATGATCTCTCGAACAAATCTCTGATGGGTGTTATCCAGTGATCGGATGGACCGGTCTTTATCCGTTATATGGGCCTCTTACCTTCAGGGATGTTTCCGAAGACTAGTGCATTGTGGAAATGTCTGGTCTTTAATACCTGCTAGTGAAATGGACGGTGGCCCCAGTCCCCTTATCGAGATAAGAACGAGTACTACAATTCTCGAACAATGTAGGAGATCGGTTTTCATACTGTCGCTAACTCATATCAGAAAGGTTCTGGTCATCAAAGTTTTACAAGGTTGGATCTCCAACAGTTCTCGGCATCCTAACTTGCCAGCGTTTGTCCCGATGGTGAAATAATATTTCTTTGCCAAAAATGGTGCAAAATCCATCGCTCGAAAGTCGAACAAAAAGGATCTAGGGATGAGCAGGGAAGCAATCGAAAAATGTCACCTCCTAAGAATCCTCAAAACACAGGATAAATACCAACCAAAGTAGTAGGCGACGGACATGACCACAATGGTCAATATGATGAATATTCCGGCAGCCAGATACTTCCTCCGGCCGGTGTGCTCGGAGTAAAGGTAGGCGATGTAACCGATGGCGAAAGCGGCTATGGCCGGGATGCCACCAGGGGAACGCGCCCGAAGCCAAGGAGAATGAACGGAAGTATGACCGGTATGACGGCTAGGATGTCACAAGAGGCAGTGGCGATGAGCGTGTTACGGTCGTCCTTGGTGAAATGATACCTCTTCTTTTCCTCCGGGGCCCTCAAAATGATCTGGTCCGCTAGCTTTTCCTTCTCCGCTTCCGCGAGATACTCAGCCGGTGAGTCATCCAGAGAGTCGATGAGTTCGCCCCGCAACTCTTTGTTCGTACTATCCTTTTTCAACCGGTCGATGAGCTCCTTACGATCCGCCTCGTCCACTAGGCCTCCATAGATCGATTCAAAACCATCGATGAGCCCCCAGCTTGCGGTCGAGGCGAAGGTCAGGAACAGCAGGAGGACGGTGGAATCGAACCTGCTCAGCCCTAGGGCACTAAATCCACTGACCAGCCCGCTCAAGATGACGACGATGATGAACCCGATCAGCCACTCCCCGAGCCAGTTGCCTTAGGACATGTAGGTTCTCTGGAATCGTGCTATTCGATTGGATGCCATCGCCCCGACCTTGTTATGTACTCCGTTAAGGTCATCATGTCAAAGATCGACATATAAATAGCTTGGTGGAAAGGAAGGGGTCGGTTTTCTGGGATGCTTCGATGATGTGATTTTCGATATGATAGTGTGCTATTTGTGCTCGTTCCTATGGACCGCAAGGACCTTGTGCTTTAGCATATTTTCGCTTTCTCCCTTGGCGTGCTGGTAACATCGCCCTGTATCTCGACCATAAAACGCCAGAACGGCCACTATTTAATGACATGATCGGCCAAAATATATCAACACTGGTAAACGAAAGACGGCACCAATTTGGATGTTAGTATGCCATGACCGACACTGAAACGATCGCGGACGATACCGCTCCGACCGAGCAGGGGCCTGTTCCCGATTATATGATCGTATGAACATGGGTCAGTTGCCCCGGATCTGGATGGTCGGCTTCATCGGACTCGTTTCGATCGTGTTCGCCATCGTCTGGTTGTACGTTTATGGTGTCCTTAACAGTGCTCTGTGGGGGAACAGTTTCGTTTCCGATAATCGCTGGGTCCTCCCTCTAGGAGTGCTGGTCTTTTCGCTGTTGGTCGGTCTGGGTCAGAAATACCTGAACGCTCCCACGGTGATCAACGGCTCGGCCAGTGATGCGATCAAGGGGGGACAGGCAGTAAGCTACAAGCGATTCCCCGGAACGCTCTTCTCTTCGTCCGTTTCCTTGCTCTCCGGTGTGGCGGTCGGTCCGGAGGGACCCCTTGGATTCCTGGTCGTGGAAGTCGACCGGGTGGATGCAGGACAAGTTCAAGGTCAGTAAGGAATCGAGGACCGGCTTCTATACCGCGGCCCTGGCCTCGGCGTACAACGGCATCATCGGTTCCCCATTGTTCACGGCGGTATTGGCCACAGAGATAGCCGGGCCCAAAAAGATCGATGTTGCTCATCGGCTGGAACCTGCTCGCCGGGGTCATCGGTTACTTTATCTTCACTTGGTCGGGCATGCATTCCTTCTTGGGCGAAGTCCCCTTCCCGCCGCTCCAGACCCAGGACGTCGTGTTCATCATTTATGCCATTCTTCTGGGCATAATCGGTGCCCTTCTGGTGCTGTTCCTGGCCATAGCTTTCCAGTTCTTCGGGAAGCTCATGAAGAGGTTCAACGAGAAAGTGGTCGTTCGTGCTATTGTCGCCGGTGTGATAACAGCCGTGGTCGTTTACTTCGTCCCCGATGTTGCTTTCTCTGGAGAAAGTCAGATACATACTATTGTGGGCACCGCGGCCACATTCGGGATCGCCACTCTCCTGCTCTACGCGGTGTTGAAGATCTTACTGCTTGCAGTGGCGTTCAAGGGCGGGTTCCTGGGCGGCCCGACCTTCCCCATACTGTTCTCCTGCACGATGATCGGGCTGGCGATCGGCCTGGCCTTTCCAAGTCTTCCTATTATCCTCCTGGTCACCTGCATAGAGGGGGCGGCCCTCACTCTTCTCCTGGGCGGACCGCTGACGACGATCCTGCTGGTGGCGGCGGTGGCGTCGGAGGGTCTGTCCGACATATATCTGCAAGGGCTCATTATCGTCTCCATCGTCACCGCGATGATCATGGGGATGTATCTGAAGAGGTTGATGACGAAGCGGACAGCCAAGAAAACTAGGGCAGTGGCCCAAAAATAATCGAGTGAAAATGGGCGGTATTTTTACCCATTTTCGATATGTTCTCTTTGAATAAAACTCATTCGAACTGTAAATTAAACTCATAACAGGATGACGCTTGCTTACAGTTCATTCAACATTAAATACGCTCCAGGGTGAAGTGGAAGAGTGGTCTAATGTACGTCGAGCAGACCTGCGAATGATTCGGTGAGCTTGTTAGGTTCAAGGTCCCGAACTCAAGGGATGATTTCGTTGAGACCATCATGAGGCATGCCGGAGAAAACGAGAAGAAACGACAAACGCCGAAATAGATGAAGAATACGATCAAAACAAGGACCGGAATCCTTTATCTTTGATTTACCATTTGAAAATACGAACTGCTTGTCATTCGGTTCAGGTCTAGGGATCCATCCTCAGATGGTTTAATTAAAACGCTGGGTCTGTTGATCAAGGTCGATTTGTACAGTTAGGGTCAACATCAAAAGCAGCTTTTCGTCTTTATCAGTAGCATATTTGGTCAGAGGTTAGGAGGGAAAAATGGGTATGATCGATAGAATGAATGCTTTGGAAACCTTTCTACTATCCTTAAATGATAGCAATATACAAATCTTTGAATATTAGTGACAGACCTTCTATCTTGATCGGTCACTGTTTCTGACCAAGAACAAGTTGAGGGACGGTTCGATCGTCACGATAAGGATGAAATGGTCATGGAACGCCGTGTTAGTACTGAGGCATCGACAAAAGCGAGCAGGTTGCTGAGCATCATGACGATGTTCTCCAGCTTGGTCACCCTCGAGAGCTCTATCGAACTGGCCGGTCGGGTGGTGCCCGCAAGGTTCGAAGGTCTCGGTTTCATTTCTCCGGAAACGATATCGATGTTCCTGCTCCAGGTCAAGGTCCTATCCGTGATCGCTATCGCCCTTTCCATGTTTTATCTTCTGGACGGGTTCAAGGTCGTCGGAAAGCTCAAGAGATATGCGTCCTGGGCCTCGATCGCCATCGGAACTGCTCTAAGCCTTGAGGGCATCGCCGCGATCAACCTGAGGAGCTCGATGAATATGGTACGACCGCCGCAATGATGGCAGTAGTAGGTGTGCAACTGTTTTCCTTGGGCATCCTGCTTATGATCGCACATGTGATGGACGGACAGGAATTGCCGCGAAATAAGACGATTCCAGGTGTCTGCGCCCTCATTTTCGTTATGCTTATGATACCGCTCTCTCTCATCATTCCTTGACCGTCTTTACTGATCATCGGTCCGCTCTATATGAACCAGATCGGAATGGCCAATAGGCCCTCAAAGCTCAAGGGTCGTTAATATCAGGAATGATATCTATTCAACACTCTTTATATTGCGATTATGATATTTGAACGTATAGATCTGGAGAGTGAGAACTCTCCCAAATGAGTGACGAACATGAAGCTCAGAAGAAAAGCGATAACGGGAACAAGCTTATTGATGTTGATCGCAGTGGTGTGCACCCTAGCCACGGTCGTTAGCGCGGTGGGCCTCATATCCATATCCGAGGAGCAAACAGCCTCGACCACTGTCGTCGCTGCAGACCCATTGACCCTGACGCAGGAGGTGGCCGTGAACAACTTTTATGGTGCCAATCCATGGCCCTCGGATAATAATCCCTTAGTAGCAGGGAACGACTATGTCATCGGATATGAGGTCTCGCAGGCCGACCCGTCCAACCTGTACACTGGCACTTACTCTATAGAGATAACGGTCAGCGGCCCCTCGACCATGACGCCATCGGACCTGGTCGTCGGCTTTAGCGATGCGTCAGGTGGAGGTTTCAGCAATCCGACCTCATGGACAGAAGTAAGCAGTGGAACGTTCACCTGCTTTGCACCCGCTGATAGCGCCATGGGAACGAGCGCCGTTCATTTCAGCATAGGGGTGGACATCACGAGCGATGCCCCACCCGGCGGCTATTCGTTCGGCTTCCAGATGTCGAGGGCGATCCTGGGAACTAAACTCCTTAACCCGATCTATTTCTTTTTCTCATGATATCATTTAGACCATTTGTCGATGTCGGGTTTCAATGAAGAAAGGATGGGGATCTTTTGGCCCATGGGACATTATCCAAAACCGTATCTCCCTACCAAGACCAGAGGTCTGGATAAGTGCATATTTGGTCAGAGGTTAGGAGGGAAAAAAGACCTGATGCAGCATATATTTATATCGACCAGGGATATGAAATTATGACCCACCTCTTCGAGATGGTCGTAACACTTTCCGACCAATGACAATGAGATTAGAAATTATGTTAAGATAAAAAGAAAGGGCGGTATGTCGCTTGATGACCACTTTACCATCTCATCGATCGGATCCATACGAGACAATATTTACTGTTCCTTCATAGGCCCTTACCCAAGGCCCTCGCGGTCGCTAGCAGGTCCTTCCTCTCCTTGACCGCTGAAGGAGAGATAGCGCATGACATCCTCACCTCACCGACTATCTTAAACCCATCCATTTTCAACACGTCCCCGAGAGTCTTGTAAGCCCCATCGAACATTTTCAGGTCGGGATTCCCCTGGCTCCCGATTATTATGGCCTTCTTGCCCTTTGGGAACCTGTGCGTTAGGTCTAGGTCAAGGAACTCATAGAAACGGTCGATGAACAGCCGGAACTGGCCGCTGAACTGCATATAATAAATCGGTGCGCCGAACACTACGGCATCCGTTTCCTTCATCGTCTGCATAAGCTTCGAAATATCGTCGTTCAGCCTGCATCCATTATGGGACTTACAATGATCGCACGCCTGACAACCTAGGTTTTTCATCGTACAGAGGTTGTACTTTTCCACAGTATGTCCAGCTTCCTTTGCCCCGTCCAAAGCTTCCTGGACCAATGTGTCAATGTTCCCGTTCTTACGGGGGCTACCGACTATTCCAATTACCTTCATAAATATCTCCGACGCGAATAATGGATTAAATGTTGGCAATTATTATTGTATATAAAAAAATGATGGCATCGGTAGAGTGTCATGAAACGTTTGGTTTCCTCGAACACAAAGTCTAAACCAGATAGCAAGGAAAACGGGTTGGAGGATGTATTTGTGGGATTTGGCGTTTGACCGACCGATCATGGCCTCTCCATTATTGCGCCTTCCTATTCCTGGGCATGACCATGTTGAAACGTGTCCTCGGCTCGGAGGTGAGATCGCGGCGACGCGGTCCCATCTTCTCTGCCTCAGAGAACAAGTTATGGCCCTACTCGATAATGGGAAAGGAATTGTTCAACTGACTTCATCTCTAACAATAATTAAATCATTATCAGCTATCCCATACCCTTGGTGTTCATGATAAGGCAATGTCGTTTTGCTATTACAATGGCGATCGTTTTTTTATTGGTCGTCGTTCCTATCTCACTTACAGCATCCGCCAGTGTGGTATGGCCAAATCAGGTACAATCCACTAACAGTCTAAAAAATGGGTTCGCTCAAGAATATTCTGTTACCATTAACAACCCTGGGAACCAGAACATGATTTTGACGGAGATCACCGTAGAGATGAACTGGTCATCTGGCCAAAAAACTTATACAGTGTTCAATGGTTCGTCCACCATCGCACCTGGGCAAAGCCAGACCTTTAACTATGCCCTTCCCGTTCCGAATATAGCAGTTGGGAAGTACAACACAACAACCACCATATGGGCTAAGGGCCCGTCCGACCTGGTGACGAGCACGAGGATATACCATGGTCAGGTGACGGTAACTTCAGCAGAACTTAGCATCATTGAACAACTGGGTTTGTTGGTTCTAGCTGTTGCCCTAACGACAACGATCATACTTGCATGGTGGTTCTCAGAAAAGAAAAAACGGGCCAAGAAGAATAAATCGAAAATCGACCAGCCTAAGACGGACATGAATTGCCCAAATTGCGGCGATCCGATGCCCTCTAACTCGACGACCTGCCCAAATTGTGGAATGGAGAGGTTGGGAGGGCCTTAGCATCATCGCTCTAAGAGATGAACAATAAGAACGATAAGCCTCGATCGGTTAACGAGGCCATTGATCTTTTTATGTACTTGAACCACTAAGTCTCCTAACCTTAGTTCTCGTTCGTCCATTTCATAAAGGAAGATCACCCAGTGAACTACCCCACCCATTCGGGCGGGGCTTCTTGCTTCATCCATCAAATAGGGATCAAGTAGCGTTTTTCAGAGGTTAGATATTAGAACGGGTAAGAGGAGTTATTTCTATATATTGGCCAGATGACCTTGGAATATAAAATAAACGATACCTACCCCGATTTCATCGACGGGGGCTAAGGAATTTGTTCTCAGTTCACAAGAACATTTTACTCGGTCATATCTCGTAGGATCCTCCTCTCAGGATCTTCATAGTGCTCCACCTTGATCGTCGTTCTTGGATTCATTCCAGCAATTGTCGGAAGGACATGATTCAATATTTGCTCGGCGGTCGCCTTGAATTTTCGGCCACGTGAGCTAACTTTATACCAACATCCCTTGTCTTTGTAATAATACTCGGTAGCGTTCTTACCTCTGATCTTAATAACGTAGCTCTCTTGGTCATGTTCATAGCACCGCCAATCGATGTATATATATTAAGAAAAGGGGAGCTAGCCATGCCCGACCTCTAACTATTGGGGCCAGATATTATGATCTACAAAACAGGACCTGTCGGAGATGGGTCCCAACCGAGACCCTCTCGGTGCATATTTGGTCAGAGGTTAGGAGGGAAAACGGGTTGAGGGAGGTATTTGTGGGTTTTGTCACATATTATCCTGCGTTATTCGTTATTCATTAGGTTCAGACCGTTGACTCGAACTACTTGTTCGGGGGTCACATAGAAACGAAAGAAGACCCACCCCACACCTTCAGCCTGATCCGAAATGTCCAAGGCAACACCTGACCTCCCCAGGATCAAATAGAAGATAAAGAAGGAATAACAATGATGGTTTGAGCAGATGACATTCTTTCTTACTTAAGCTCGACGACGATGAGCTCTATATCCGTGTCACCAACGTTCGTGGCCTCATGTGATTGAGATTCCATGAATATGGCCTTTCCCGATCTCAATTCCATGGATTCGGTCTTTCCCAGAGGCGATGTTAGGTCAAGCTTGCCCCCTTTAACAACATATATGGTATGATCAGGGTGGTGGTGCATCGGCGCCCTGTCTCCAGGTTTAAAGACCACTCTAAGCACGCGCACTCGGTCGTTCTCCATAACGAGTCCGTAGACATTGCTCGCGGCCCGCATCGCGTCCGGCACTTCCTCATGTTCTTGTCTCAATACGTCGACCTCCAAACAATGCTTCAATAAGCCTATCCTCTCCCTTGCACAAATCGATACTTAAATCATTACCGTGGTTGCGGCGACCCTATCATGACATGCACGCTCCTTTAGTTCTAACTCATCATGCCCCCTCATTAATGCCTCGGACCAAAGCTTTCCCTTCTGGTATTATTATTATCGCAGTCGGCGGAACAGAATACCTGTTCGAGGCAAAGAAGGAACGAAATAACAAAGATGAACCAATAAATATGAAGATGAACCACATTAGATTTTTTTCATATTTGGTCGGAGGTTGGGCTGGAAAAAGGATCTGATGTGATATATGTGGCCATTAGCAAGATGATAATATCGCGCGGACATTAAGTGTTCTCCGCAACGCGAATAAACCTACCTACCCTCAAGCGAAACCATCCTTTGGTTTGGTGCCTGAGGTGTGGGTGAGTAAATGTCGGAGAATTCCCAGATCGCCTCGAGAAGTTTATCGGGGGTCTCGATCTGAGGAAGGTGGCCGGTATTTGGGAGAAGTTGGAATTTGGCATTTGGAATAGCGGCGGCGTAAGCACGGCCGTAGTCCGGATCAACGACCCTATCACTTTCACCCCAGAGGACCAGGCTCGGGATGTCGATGTTTTGTAGTCGTTCCCGGAGGCTCGGATCGACCCCTGGAGGTTGGCCAGAGAAGACCGTTAGGGTTGCATGGTTGGCGGCAACCACCTTACGTTGCTCAGGAGGGAGCGTCGAGAGGTCGATACGAAATCGTTCCGGATCATGGTAAGAGAGACGAGATACTTCCTCTATGGACAGTTTGGAGGTGTCCGCGATGGGATGGCCGATCACTTCCAATCCGACCCCATCGACGAGAACGACGCCACCTATCCTTCCAGTATCGAGCAGTGCAAGTTCTGCGGCGATCCATCCACCGATCGAGTTGCCAACGACCGTGACGTCAAAGATCTGCAGCTCGTCCAGTAGGGCGGCATAGGTGCGTGCAAGACCTACGATACTAGTAAGCCCTTCTGGTCGCGGTGTCCCATTAAAACCTGGATGAGTAGGTGTAATGACGAGAGCGGGTCTTTTGCGAGCGAGCAGTTCTCCGAAGCCGATGAACGATCGCGGACCCGCACCGCCGTGAAGAAGCAGGAACGGGCGACCGGCGCCTACCTCGGTCACGGTCAGGTCGACCTTCCCGATGCCGCCTATGATCAGAGGGTGAACGCTCAAGTGTTCATCACCTTTCCTGCTCGACGTCCGCCATGTTCGATCTATGCCCCCAAACCTCAGTTCATCATTTCGCCGTCGATCCGCTCCTCGACGGTCCGGGCTCGGCGAAAGTTGTATAACATCCATAAGAAGTTTCGGTGATGGGGCATTCATTGTAGAGACCACTTTGTGTGCGAAATATCGGCGGAGCCCAACAATAAAACCTTTGGTGAAAGGTCAACTTCCTGCCCCTTTTGGGCGGGGCTTCTTGCTTCATCCATCAAGAGAGGTCAAGTAGCGTTTTTCAGAGGTTAGATAATAGAACAGGTAAGAGGAGTTATTTGTGGGATCCGGTTCATTTTCTTGGAAAATTTTTGATTTTTGAGGCCCGTTCCATCCGACATCCACCCAGTGTGGATCTTCAACGGTCATCGGTTCATATCACACCTTCATGCACCTTTATCAAAGGTTTATAAGTAAGTGGAATTTCCATCACCTACTCGGGATCCATTAATGAACGAAGTTCTGAAAAACATCTATGATCGGAGGTCCGTTCGTTCTTATGCTGACAAGAGCGTCCCTGAGGAGATCATCCTGGAGATCCTCAAAGCGGGGTTCCATGCGCCAAATGGAGCGAACGCTCAAGGGTTGCGTTTTGCGGTCGTCACGGATAGAGCAAAGCTCAAGGCCTATGGTGAGAAAGCTCGTGTCATGTCACTGGCTATGTTCCAGAAGATGAACGAGGAGCGACCCGGCGATGCAACAGCGCACATGGTCAAGATGTTATCTAACCCTAACAACGACATCTTCCATGGGGCCCCTGCTATAGTGTTCGTCTTCGCCTCGCCCAGCTGCCTCACTCCTTTGGAGGACGCTTCGGTGGCCGCCGAGAACATGATGCTGGCAGTTAAAAGCCTAGGTCTTGGAAGTTGCTGGATAGGCTTCGCCCGTAGCCTGGGCCAGGATCCTGGATTCATGAAGGACCTGAACTGTACCCTGGGGACCATCAACTATTGGCGTCGATCATCCTTGGTTACCCAAAGAACGAGGAAATAAAACAGTCCGTCAGAGGGGAGCCGATGATCCTAGGTTGGCTGAAGTAAGAAAGATGCCTCAAAAAATTTTGATATGATCCCGATCAGGTGTTACACATTCGGACAGAGGTTTGGCGGGAGAACGGGTCTGAACAAAAGACCGGGGGTGAGGTCCCCGATCGAATATCATGACCCTGCTGGTCGTGACAACACCGCTAGAGAGATGTTCCTTCAGGGCACACGAACGGGGGGGCGTGGTAGTGAACGGTCTGAGCATGCCGCGCACCGATCGTCAGATCTTGAACGAACTTATTTCCCTGTCAGGCCTTGATAGAAGGTCCGCAACTGTTCGGACGCGTTAGGCCTTATGGGAGTTCCATGACCAGGCAAAATAACTTCGGCGTTCATCTCCGAGAGAAGCCGCATGGCCGCATTGCACTCATCACGATGGTCTTTGTACTGGAACGGCACCTGTAGTTGGTCCTTGCGATGTCCGACCGCATCACCGGAGAACACCAGCCCCATCTGCTGATGGTAGAGACCGATGCTACCGGGGGTATGCCCTCGGAGGCTGATCACCTTCAGACCACCCAGCACATCCACCTTGTCACCCTCCTTGAGCCGCAAGTCGACCTGCACCGGCCTGCTCCTCATCATCGGCCTCAACAGCCGGAACAACAGACCCATTCCGCCCTTTGGCAGCGGCATCGGCACCTTGCCCTCCACCACATCGGCGTCGGCCTCCCCGACCATCACCTTCGCGCTCGTTCCCTCCATCAGTTGGGACAGGCACTGGTAATGGTCGACATGTGCATGTGTGATGACGATGTTCTTGATGTCCTTGACCCCGAATCCCAATCTTTTCAGCTCGGCCGATATCTTTGGAGGGTTCTTGTTCATTCCCGTATCGATCAGTGTCACACCATTGTCCACGATGATATAGGTGTTCGCTCCGCTCGGGTCGTCGACCATGTGCACGTTTGGTAGGTATCTGGGACATGATTTTCGGTCCTGGAATGTTTTGTAACTATATCAGATAACCTGAAAGCGGGATATATCAAGCGCCCCCGAAATGGCACGAGAACAATAGATGAATGTGCTCGCCTTGAACGAATGAGGTCCTAGGTCAGAGATTAGCCCGAATAAAAGAGGTAAGAAGGCATTTGTGGGTTTTTTGATATTTGACGCAGAACAAGGATAGGTCCGGTGTTTCTGAAATTTGAAAGGGCGATCATACAGTCCCCACTGCGAACTGAGCAACTTGGATGGAGAATACATAAAACCAGGTACTTCATTCCGGTCCATTCGTTCTCTCGTTGATCTAGCGTTTTCCTTCGTCCCTCATCAGTGGTGAAATATGGCGGACGCTCTTCCAAGACCCTTCCTTTCTGTCATTCTCATTGATATATCTATGAGCAAATTTGTAATATTTGAAACTACAGAGATGGATAGCGGATGTCGAGCAGCTCTGACCTTCTGAGGTGGTCGAACATAGTTGCTTTCGTTTTGGTCATCATAGTGAACGGAGTGGCTGGAAGCACAACCGCGATCGGCGGAAGAAATACAGCCGACGTCTCAAATATGAACCCGACGCTGATAACCCCGGCTGGTTATACTTTCGCTATCTGGGGTGTCATCTATGTCCTCCTAGGCATTTTCGTAATTTACCAAGCCCTTCCTAGAACAAGATCGCGGACCTTCCAACAAAAGGTTGGCTGGCTTTTTGTCTTGAGCAGCATCCTCAATATTCTCTGGATCTTCGCTTGGCAAAATGAGTTCCTTCCCTTGTCCGTGCTCCTCATATTCCTGCTCCTGACCTTTTTGATCCTCATCTACCTTAGACTGGACATCGGTAGATCAAATGTGAGCCGAAACGAGCGATTGGCTGTCCATTTGCCCTTTAGTGTCTACCTCGGATGGATCACCATCGCATCCATTGCCGATGTTGCGGCGACCCTGGTATCGGTGAATTGGAACGGATTCGGCATCAGCCCAGAGGCCTGGGCCGTCCTGGCCATCCTGGTCGCATTGTTGATCGCGTGCCTTGTGGCCTATGTCAGAAAGGACGTCGCTTACGAGCTGGTCATTGTCTGGGCATTCTTGGGCATAGCGGTCGATCAGGGTGCTCATCAGGTCGTCCAAGCGCTGCTCTTAGCGAGCATTGTTGTGGTCGCCATCGTGCTGGTAGCTAGCATTCTTTACGATAAGAGAGGACCGAAGATGACAAGCATAGGTTGAACATCGTCCGCGAGCTCCGGCCAGCTTCTTATCGAAAATTCGTTCAGAACCAATTCATTGTGAAGAAAACGGCGTTTTCTTTGTTCTCATATCATCTTTGTTGGTGGTCGGCCGCGCCCTATCAACAAGTTCTGGATGGCATGTTCGGTCGGAGGTTAGAGCAGAAAAACGGCTCTAAGAAGATACTTGTGAGTGATGGTGCTCCTCAAGTTGTTTTATTCCTTGATCATTAGATACAGATCGATTCGCCTCGAACGACTTGTTCTAAGGGGGAGCGATCTGACCCCATTATATTACTGAAGGGAGCCTCCAACGGAACTAAGGGAGTTCATCTCCTAAGATCTGCATTGGCCCGATCTAGAGATGATCTTAACCCACCGATTATGATCTGAAGCCCCCAATCGAACAGCTCGTCCCCGGTCAGCGCTTTTCGTTCGTCCCATACCTCTTCGAGCATCTTCCATTCCGGAAGTTCCTCGGACCGAAGGACGATCCCGGTTCTTGAGCTGGACCGGACCCCACTTCGGGGGCGCCTCCGGCCTGTTCCTCTATCACATATCCCCACACATAGTCGATCACCGTTTCGGAGGCCAAGCTGGCGTGAAGGAGGTCGAGACCAGCATCATTTAGGACCTGGGTCGATGTTATCTTGAGGTTCATCATCGCCTTCGAACGTAGCGTGGCCCCGGCAACTATGCGTCCCCCCTCCCGGTACGAGAGCATGGCCTTATGCAACATATGTGCTGTGCGGGTCAACCAATCGGCCCAGGCATCCTTGTCCGACGGGGCGACCAGGTCCTCAATGCCTCCTTCCTTCAGGATAGCCTGGGCCATATCGTCGATGATGTCCGATTTGTCCTTGAAGTGCCAGTAAAGGGCCGGTGCCTGAACGCCTAGCTTGGACGCTATCTTGCGTAGGGTGATGTTGTCCAGCCCCTCCTCGTCCAGTATCTCGAGACCTGCCCTCACCACTGCCTCTGGTTCTATGTGCGGGTTCTTGGGGTTCGGTCTGACTCCTCATTAGAAGTAGATATGGCAAAAGGTATATATAAACAAATGATGGTAAGCTAATCTAATGATGTTAAATGAGATTAATGACGTAAGGTGTTTTGATGAACGATGCACATGATGATATGAAGCCAGTTATCCACGTGAAGGATCTGGTAAAGCGCTATCACAATTCAGAAAAAATGGCGGTCGATGGAGCAAGCTTCGATGTGTATCCCGGTGAGTTCTTCGCTTTCTTAGGACCGAACGGGGCCGGCAAGACCACGACGATATCGATCATGACGACCACTCTGGCAAAGACGAGCGGGGTGGTAAGTATCGCAGGCTACGATATGGACGATGATCAGAAAGAGATACGCCAGAACATCGGGATAGTTTTCCAGAACCCAAGCTTGGATACCAATCTGACCGCAGAAGAGAACATACGGTTCCACGTGAGCCTGTTCGGCATCTACCCGTACCGACCAAGCTTCCGCATGATGCCCAAAGGATATCAGGACAGGGTCATGGAGCTGGCGAAGGTGCTAGGAATGGAGAAAGATGTCTTCAAACAGGTCAAGACATTCTCGGGCGGAATGAAGAGGAAGTTGGAGATCATCCGGAGCCTCATGCACAAACCGAAGGTCTTGTTCCTCGATGAACCGACGCAGGGATTGGACGCCGTCAGCCGAAGGTCACTATGGGAGTATCTTAGGAAGGTCCACAAGGATGAGAACATGACCATATTCCTAACGACCCACTACATAGAGGAGGCGGAGGGGGCCGACAGGATATGCATAGTGAATCATGGAAGGTTGCTATTCAACGGAACACCGGAAGCGATGAAGGACCTGATGACGGACAAGTATCTCCTGGTTGACGCCGAGGACAAGACGACCCTTAGGGCCGATCTAGCGGATTTCGACCCGATGGTAATGGAGGATGGAAGCCTTAAAATCATGTTCAGCGAGAGAACCCCCCAGGAGATACTTTCCCATATCACGGTCCGCTTGTCGCTGATGCGCATGCACATGCCCTCTTTGGAAGAGGCATACATCGATCTTGTGAGCAACGGTCAAGATGAAGGGGAGGTTTGCTGATGTCACTAAGCAGGGAACTTAACGCAACGGTAGCGATCTGTGGGCGTGATATAGTCCGCTTCTTCAGGGACTGGAAGAGCAACCTCAGCATGAGCATTATTTTTCCAGCCATCTTCCTTGGGATCTTTGGAAGCACGATCGGACAGAACCTCGGCGGCGGGCTTCCATACGATTACATGCAGTTCGTCCTTCTGGGCATGGTCGCCAGTATGGGGCTATTGTTCACAGCGAACCTCGTGACCACACTAGTAGAGGAACGGGAGACCGGTTTCACTCAGGAGGTTTTCGTTTCACCGGTATCGAGGTACTCGATCCTCATAGGAAAGGTACTAGGAGCGAGCATCAACAGCCTAGTGATAGTTGCTGCAACGATCGCGGTCGGTATCGTCATAGGGATCCAGATCAGCTTGGAAGGTGTCGGTCTCATACTGCTCGTCCTTCCTGTAGTGTTCCTTCTGGGCGGTGCTTTCGGCGTTCTGGTGAGCGGCATCTTCAGTTCGAGCCCTAGGACCGCTGGTCAAGCGGTGATGCTGGTCATGTTCCCTCAGATGTTCCTATCCGGGGCCCTTATACCGATCGGGAGCTCAACGGGATGGGTCAATGTGCTGGTCCATCTGATGCCCGCAGTGTATGTCGTGGACCTTATGAGGGGTGTATTCTATTGGGGAACACCAACATATGGTCAGGTGGTCCTATACGGCCCGTTGATCGACCTCACGATCACGATCGTTGTTTCGATCGCCCTCTTCATCATCGGTACGTTCTTCTTCGCTCGCAGCGAGCGTGTCCGATGAATGAGGCCCGAACTAAGGAACGAAAGCATCATCCGAAGCAGATCGCATAAGTGGAAACACTTTCCCTTTTCTTTTACCGTTCTCGCTCATCTTTTCATGGAAAAGTACTATGCGTATCTGATGAAGACCCTCAAAGTACCGAGTTGGGTGTTCGGTTCAGAAACTGTACTCGTCCAGCGGGTCTAATATCAAGACACCTTTTAGGCCAACGACGATATATGTTACGGATCGATGATCTTCAGGTCAGATACCACGATGAGAGACCGGTTTTGAACGGCGTCAACCTCAACATAGACAACGATAAGATCGTGATAGTTGGACCGAACGGTTCAGGTAAATCGACGCTTCTCAAGGCCGTTCTAGGTCTTGTTCCCGTTTCCTATGGTACCATTTCGCTCTTTGGCAGGAACTGTTCGCGATGAGAAAGGTGACTGTCCGGGTGTCGACCAACTTTGCAGAAGTATACAGGTTAGTATATCTTCCGACAGAGGACCTTGTTAACGTCTTCGCCGAGTTGAAAGAAAGTGAACCCGATCAAGTTCTCAAGCTGCTTGAAGAGTTCGAACTGACATCGGTATTGAAAAAACGATTACACGAACTAAGCACCGGCGAGCAGAAGATGTTCGGCAACATCATGGCCATGTGCTTCGGCCCAAAGCTCATCCTCCTAGACGAACCCTTCGACAATGTGGACGAGGCCCGGAGACGAAAGCTCGTTGAGAGGTTCAAGGCCATTGATGCAGAGATGGTGGTCATCACCCATGAGTTCAATCTCCTATCTCGTCTGGACGGATGGTCTCTTTATTTTCTCTTGGATGGCAAATTATGGGGCAAGTTCTCCGTCTCTCAGCTGGACCGTCTCTATGTGACCAGGGGGGAAGCTAGGGATGCGTTGTCGATCATGGATACTAGCCTAGGCAAGCTGTCGGTCACGCTCGACCATGGTGACATCGCGGTGAAGACCGCTACGAATCTGAACGGGATCCTAGAGCAGGTGTGAGCCATGTTGCTCAAATACTTCGCAAAGGCCCTATTGTCGAACAAGCGACTGTGGATGATGGGGGTCATCCAGATGTTCGTCTGGCTCGGCCTCATCGTATATGTGTTCAGCCAGGGCCCGGCAAATGCGCTCATTCCCTACACCGGGGTGTGGTACGGATACATAGTGCTAGCTTCATTAAGTACCCTATCGGTCACCATCGCCGCCACCGTCCTTTATTCCAGCGCTTCCTTGGCATACGGTTTTCGGTACACCAAGCTTTCTCCGACCTCTTACGCGACGCTCATGCTCGAAAGTTCGGCAATAATGGGCATAGTGTTCGGTGCGATCCAGCTCGTCGCCACCTACGCGATCATCAGCGCTAGGTTCGGCCAGTACATTCCACCAAGCGACCCTGTGGCAGGGCTGCTACTATCGGTTCTGGCGGGCGCATTCATGTTGATGTTCGGCATGATGCTTGCTTTGGTAGCGGTGAACTATACCGGCCTCCAGTCACAGGGTTTCCTGAACTTCGTCCCCATAATGCTGACGATAGTACTCGGTCTCTCCCAGGCATTCGTTCCTTTGCCTGCCGCGCTTCTTTACATATCACCGTTCAACGCCATTGAGTCCCTGCTCTATTCTGCTTACAGCGGAAGTGTTCCACATGTACAGCTGACGGACCCGACCAGCGCCGTGTTGCAGTGGCCATATTTACTTGTATCCCTTATCGTTTGGGTGACCATCTTACTGCTGTCGAACGGCGTGCTGCTTAGAAAACTTAGGCCCAGGAACATCGAGGAAGCGAGGCCCTTGTAGATGATAGAGTTGGATGAAGAGGATATCACATCAATGACATACGCCAGGTCTTTCAGAGAGACCTCGCTTTCCAGAAGTACATCTTCCGGAGGGCCTGGGGTGTCTACTATGCCATCTGGGCGGCGGTCATCGCTTTTTACCTGATCGTTCCGGAACTGCCAAGCTCATGTCCCTGAACGGAGGTTTAGCCACCGCTTTGAACATGGTCATTAGTCTTTTGATAACTCTGATGGCGGTGGTAGCTACCGCCCGCCTTTTCTTGGACGCAAGAAAAGCCACGGTGCTGCGCCGGACCATGTGGACCAATAAAGGAGGAAGGAAACACTGGCCGTTCTTTGTGATCTGGTTGGCGGCGATCTACCTCCTGATAGTCGTCGCGGAGGCATTCTTACCATCCTATGCTGGTGCGATCGTTTATGCGAACTTGATCCCCGTTCCGTTTCTCATCTATTTCCTACTGGGGCTGACATTTCCAGACAGGCTACCCATAGAAGGCGCTCTGGCGATCATCTCGTATGAAATAAGCGCCATCATGAGCCTGATAGTATCACTTCCGGGGATGGTTTCCTGGGGCACTTCCATCATCACTTATCTTTGGACGATCACCGCCCTTATATGGATCTCCGCCTCGATTCTACGCCCTACTACACGCCCCGGACGAATTGGAGGAGCTGGCCAAGGTATGAAGGACGATGACGCTCTGTCCGAGACCACAGCTTTAGCTGCGCTCCGAAAACAGCTTGCCGATGCTTCGTTAAAATCGTCAGCTCGGATATTGATCCTGGCGTCCCTTGCGCTCAACCGCAAGATGACCTTTATGAACCTTCTGACGTTGACCGGCATCGGGAAAGGAAGCTTGAGCTTCCATCTCGAGAAGCTAGAGTCGTCGAACTACATCACGATAAGGACCAAAGCTACCTTCAGCGGGGACCGGACGATGATCGAGATAACGGAGAAAGGGAAGGACGCTTACAATTCACTGGTGCAAACATTGAGCTCCTTTCAAAAAAAGTGATAGCTCTACTGAGGAGTTGAAACTACCCCTCTGGCCTATGCTATCCAACATATATATGTAGCAAATCATCTGATCTGAACACAAATGCGGTAGATACGAAAACCCCAATGGTCACATATGTGGCAGTTTAGCAACGGTGAAGCGGGAAGGAGGCTGTCTTCATCGAGGATCATTCAAGACCGCCCCCTCCATCGCTAAGTTCCTTATGGCGGAAGCAGTCTATGCTATGATCATTGACCATACCCACGGCCTGCATGAAGGCGTAACAGATCGTCGGCCCAACGAACTTAAAACCTCTGGCTTTTAGTGCCTCGCTCATCCTCTTGGACTCGGCAGACTCCGCTGGGGCATCGGAAGATGAAGCCCATCGGTTTTGAATAGGGCGCCCCCCAACGAACTGCCAAATGAACGTGTCAAAGCTTCCGAACTCCTCCTTGATGGTCATCACACCCCTGGCGTTGAGTATAGCAGCCTCGATCTTGAGCCGATTGCGAATTATCCCTTTGTTGGACAATAGCGCTTGGACCATCGCCTTATCATAGTGAGCGACCTTGGTCGGGTCAAAGTCATCGAACGCTTGGCGATACTCGTCCCGTCGCTTTAGGATGGTGAGCCAGCTCAGACCCGCCTGTGCTCCTTCGAGCACGAGGAACTCAAATAGGAGCCGGTCGTCGTGGACAGGGATTCCCCACTCAGCGTCGTGGTAATCGATGAGGATCGCTTCTGTGCACCATGAACAACGTTTCTTCATTTTCTATCAGAACAATGGATCGAACATCGCTGTATTGAATTTTTGCCATTATCAGCTAGGACGATCCCTGCAAAAGATATACACAAATGATCGATCCCCTGGCCAATAACATTTCAGATGGCTAGGGCCCTGACCGAGCGTTCTGAGGCGCACTATTCTAAAGATATCGTCGGGTGGGGTAGTTACGGATGTACCGATCCTTGGACACGCCCGCTATTTCATCATAGGGTCGTGAAAATGGGATCAGCCATTCCGGTCCTAAGGCCGGCATCTTAGGGGCCCTCCTGGCTACCGGGATCATTACATATAACGAAGTCTGGCTCTTCAATGATCCGAGGCCATAGCGATCGATGCCTTCTCTATGATGGGCTTTGTAGGGGAAATGGAGATCATGATGGATCATGGGGTCGGGGTAGGTCATGTGAAATGACGGAGGATGTCTCCCCTTACTTTAGAAAAGATAGGATGGAAACTCTTGCTGATGGCATATTTGCCACGGTAATGACCATTATAGTCTTAACATTGGTCGTGCATACCATAACGGGATCGAAAGCCTCACCGACATTAGAGGCCGACCTTTACGGACTTCTTCCGGACCTGTTCGCATACATTATCACCTTTATTTTCTTAGGTATCCCGTGGATAAGTCATCAAAATGCGCTGAGCCACACATAGCCAGAATGGATCTCAGGATCTTGTGGATAAACATTCTGTTATTGACGGGCGTAGGACTCGTACCTTTCAACACGGCACTACTTGGGCGATACCCCCTGGAACCCACTGTGATCATCGTGTGTGGGATAAACGGAGTAGCAGTTTCCATACTGTACAATTCCCATTGGTTATCCCCGAGACTACGACGTCCGGCTCATAATGAAACGAACCCAGAAACAATAACCCAGAGAAGCAGGATCATCATCGTAGGCCCTACGGTTTATGCATTAGCGATCATATTTGCATGTATATCGGTCTATACAAGCCTGGGATTGTACGTTTTCATCATCATTTACTATATTATTTTTGGAGGAAAATACACCCACCAATGGCACAGCGAAGTTCTTCCGTCCTTTTTAGCATCGGATCGCGGTATGTCGGATATATCGTGGGAACATGTATCCCATACATTCATTGTCATCGCCTTGTACAATCATGATCTAGGTAGTATGGACCTTGGAAAGCTGGAGGATCCCCATCGGTCTATGATCATGCCTTTTTTATAGTGACCGGGGTCAAGCATTATGTACCAAGGACGAGAAATGTTCACATGAACTGATGTATGGTCCAGCTCGCTGGCTAAAAAAGCAAGCGGAACGGTATCTTGATCCGGTCGATTGATTGCCAGAGCTTTTCCTTGGCCTCACAATTGTCCTAGGGGTAACTGGTTCGCTGAGGGTTGGCCATTCTCAGATAGGATTCTCACTGGAACATTTATTATTGGCCGTGCTCTTGGTCGACCTAGCTTGGGGGATCATCGATGGGATGGCATATTCTATTGAAAACTACTTCACTCGAAACAGATATGCCGCGATATCAAAGGCTCTTAAGGAAGATCAAGATGATGTAAAGGCCAAAATTGCCTTGGCGGACGACCTCGATGAGACAATAATCCATACGCTTAACCCAGACGATCAGGAACGCATCATAGCGATCGTCACTGATGCTGTACCTAATGTTGCGGATAGGAGGGCGTTCTTCAAGGACTTCAGTGATGATCTGAAAGGAGGACTTTGGATCTTCATAACCGTCTTTGTTTCATTGTTCCCGGTCATCCTCCCTTTCATCGCTTTTCCGGGCGACCCACTGTTTGCATTGAACGTCTCGAACTTCATCGCCCTGGTAATGATGTTCATCATCGGGTTGGAGTGGGGTAGCTATGCGGGTATTAAGGGTATTAAAATATTAGGGCCGGGGATCGGTTTCCTCATCATTGGCTCGGTCATAGTTTTCGTGACGCTCTACCTGGGGGGATGAACATTTTAAAGGGGAGTATTTGCCATTTCCGATATATTTTCTGATGACATAATATATTTTATTAACTTGAATATAATACAGCTGGAGCACGAACTGGGGAATGATGAACGATCCCTACTGATCGGGTGTTCCAAGATCTCTTTCTAGCTCTGTACCTATTTCAAGATCTCAAAGGGTATCCTTTTTCTTGCCTATCAAGATCAGGCTCAAACCTAGCAATTGAACTGCCATTCCTATCAGAACTAGGCCCAAAGACCTAAGCAGGGCTTCAATATCAAGAAGATCGCCCATATTGAGCGCCTGAACGATCACTATGAACAAACCTATGATAACTAGAACAAGTCCGGCCAAAGATGATCTTTCAACCATGTTCATCTGTCCACCAGTTTTCTTGATGCCCTATTGCAGACATTCAGCTAAAATCATTTGTGGTCGAAATAAAAAGTGAGCCAACATGGTGGAAGAACCATTTTCGCATCAAGTTCATCCCCGATCAAACAAATAGGTCTAGACCCCTTGTTCTTGCTTGGACCGTTCCTGTCAGAGCTTGGGTAGCAAACCCGTCGGAGGGGAAAATTTGGAATAAATTTCATGGTTCGCGAATTGGCCATAGGTCTCCTTTGGATCCAAATTCATGCGAACACATTGATGGGTCCCGATATTCTCACATGCCAGCGGCTGTAAATGAACATTTCTTTGCCGAAAAATGTATAAGCTCATCCCTCGAACGTTCAAATCCAAAGGGATCGAGGGCTGATATGGAAGAACGATCAAAAAAGGGCACCAATGCAGGAAAGGCCTCTTTGATCGGATCCATCCTTCTCCCTCTTGCATTGGCCCAGTTCGTCTGCAGCTACGCCGGATCGAACATGAACGTCGCCATCAATAGCATCGTGATCGATCTGGGCACGACGGTGCACGGGGTGCAAATAGCGATCACCCTTTTCACGCTCACGATGGCTGCCCTGATGCTCCCTGGCAGTAAGCTGACGGACATTTGGGGCCGAAAGAGGACATTTCAGATCGGCCTCATACTTTACGGTCTGGGAGCGCTGGTCGGGGCATTGGCACCGGGTATTAGCTTTCTCTACATCGGCTACTCGATCATGGAAGGTGTGGGATCCGCTTTACTGATCCCCCCGGTTTACATCCTTGCCACGGTGAACTACACGACCACGGAATCGCGGGCAAAGGCCTTTGGAACCATTGCCGCCGCGGGAGGAATCGGGGCGGCATTGGGGCCGCTGGTGGGAGGATTCTTGACCACTGCCATCACCTGGCGCGCTTCATTCATCCTGCAGGCCATCATCGTGTTGCTGATCATTCTTATGGCCCGACGGATCGTGCAATCCGGGCATCCAAGGGACCAAACCCAAGCTGGACATTCTGGGGGCATTTCTATCGGCCGCTGGACTGTTCTTCCTGGTCATAGGGATCCTCACAACCGGAACTTACGGCTGGTTCTCCGCAGTGGTCTGGATACTTGTATTGATCGGGGCTATCATCGTAGGTCTCTTCTTCTTCCACATCCGGTCCATGGAACGAAGGGGGAGGGCGCCGCTGATAGCGACCCATATATTCCGAAATCGCATCTCCAATCGTGGTCTTGTGACGCAGTTCGTTCAATGGACCATCCTGCAGGGGTCATTCTTCACCGTTTCGGTCTTCTTCCAGACGATCCGCGGGTTCAGTGCCATCGGGGCCGGCCTGATACTCACCCCTGCAACGATCGGGATCCTGCTGACCGGCGTCAGGGCAAGAAAGCTGGCAACGAGGACGACCCAGAGGAGGTTAATTGTCATCGGCTTCGTTTTGACCACGGTGGGCATGCTCCTTGTCCTGCTTTTACCAATAGCCATCGCCACCGCGGTCACGGCGAGCGTTTGGACCTATGTTCCTGGCCTATTCTTGATGGGGCTTGGGTTCGGCATCATGATCACCTCCTCCGTCAACATGCTTGTTCAATCGGCGTTCCCGGAGAAGGACCAGGCCGAGATATCCGGCCTGTCAAGGAGCATTTCCAATCTGGGTTCGTCGGTCGGCACGGCGGTGGTCGGATCGATCCTCGTCACGACGGTCGTTTCGCAGACCCAGACCTTCGGGCTGGCGCTGATCGCGATCATCTTCATTTCGATCGTAGGTCTGGTGGCGGCGATGCTCATCCCCCGCGATCAAGAGGTAAGATCGAAAAGAGAGGACGGGGCGGGTGAAAGTGCGGTCAGAGCAAGATGAACGGTCCATCATATGGGGACGACACCCAACGGGCATCATCAGTATATGCCAGGGGTCAGGATCTTCCCAGGTGGGCCTTATAAGAGTTATCACAAAGGAGCCAAGACCATGGAACAGATCGAAGTACGGAAAGAAAAGGAGGCGGTGAGATGATAAAAGGACCATTGAACGGCTATTGGCCGATCGAAGATTACGGCCTTATAGGAAATCGGCATGCGGCTGCGCTTGTGAATAGTGTAGGATCGATCGACTGGCTATGTTGGCCAAGGTTCGATTCCCCGTCCATATTCGCTGGGATCCTGGACCCTGACAAGGGTGGGGACTGGGCCATTCAGCCTACTGGCAAGTTCGAGAGCCATCATCGCTACCTGAAGGACACGAACATCCTAGAGACCGTGTTCGAGTGTTCTCAGGGAAAAGTGGCCGTCCTTGACTTCATGGACATGTCCTGGGCAGAGCAGGACGTCGAAGGAGGCCCGCCCGGGAAGCTTATAAGGATCGTCAGGGGCCTGGACGGCAATGTCGAGATGAAGAGCACGGTCCGGCCCCGGCCGAACTATGCCCGGGACCCTCCCACGATCGTTCTGAACGGTAACGCAGGGGCCATAGAGCAGTTCGTGATAACAGGTCCTCAAGGTTGGCTCATGGACGAGAACGACATGTCACTGTCCCAGACGTTCGTCGTTCGTCCAGGTGAACAGTTCTACTTCACCTTGTCGAACGACATGGACAAGAGCCCGCTTGCCTCTGTCTCGGCCGCATTACAGTCGACCATGAACTATTGGAGGGGCTGGGCCGGAAAGTGTACACTACAGGGTCCATATCGCGACACGGTGGTCCGCAGCGCCCTGACCCTTCAGCTGATGACCTACCCGCCCTCAGGAGCGATCGTCGCCGCGCCGACGACCTCGCTGCCTGAGACGATCGGTGGCGAGATGAACTGGGATTATCGGTTCACATGGCTCCGGGATGGTTCGTACACGTTGCTAAGCTTGGTGATGGCCGGCTACCCCGACTTTGTCGAGCACTATGCGCGATGGATACTTGACCACCCTCAAACCGGGAGATGTAAAGATCCTATACCCTATCGTTCCGGAAGGGCAGACGAAGGAGGAGACGCTCGATCATCTAAGAGGCTACCGCGACTCCAAGCCAGTGCGCATCGGTAACGAGGCAGCGAACCAGTTGCAGCTCGATGTCTATGGAGAAATGATGATAGCGGCCTATTTCGCGTGGCGTTCTGGCCTGTACAAACCTCCTGACGGAGGTAAAAGAATGAGAGAAGTACTAGATTGGGTCGTCGAGAACTGGCGCAAGCCGGACAGCGGCATCTGGGAGGTACGGGGAGGCTACCGCAATTTCGTATACGGTAAGGCCATGTTGTGGTTAGCGCTCGACCGAGGGATCCAGATCTTCGAAGGATTGAACCTGGAAGGCGATATAAAGCTTTGGCGAGAAACGAAAGATATCATTCGTGAAGAGATAATGACCAAGGGGTGGAGCACCAAGCTCAATGCATTCAAGCAATCGTTCGAGGACGATTACCTGGACGCGGTCAATCTCATGCTCCCGCTCATGGGCTTCATAGACGCCAAGGACCCGCGAATGCTCTCGACCATCGATGCGACGATGAAGAACTTGGTCGTCAACGGGCTGTGCTACCGGTACAACGAGGCCCCGGTGGGGGTCGCCGGAAAGGAGGCGACCTTCACACTATGCACCTTCTGGCTGGTCAGCGCCCTGATCATGGCGGGACGGGTCGAGGAGGCTCGTAAGATCTATGATAACCTGCTGGCGAAGGCCTCTCCCTTAGGTCTGTTCGCCGAGGAGCTCGACCCGGATACCGGGAGAGCACATCGGCAACTTCCCCCAGGCCTTCTCTCATCTCGGCGTCATTCACGCCGCGGTCACCTTCGCGTGGTTCGGTGGGGTAGGCAAATTGGAGATGGGGGACTGGGTAGCGGCCAATCTATCGCGCGTTCAGGAAAAAGGTCCCACCGAGGACATCAAGGAGGAGAGACACAAAGTGATCAAAACAACCGTCCAACAGTGAGGTCCCCTACCAGACGAGCGAGCGCCGATCCAAGATCTTCAACGTTCGTCTGGAATTTCTTCCTTACAGACCATACTTATCTAAGAAAAGGATCACGACCAAGAGGAAGGACCATAAGGCTAGAATTTTGAAATAGGGTGATCGATCTTTAGGCGGGGGGAAACGGAGCTTCGTGCCGGTGACCGTTCAAGGAAAGCAACTTTCCCTATGTATGAAAAAGACAAAGATCGCTGGCATCGATGCAGGTCAATCTATTAATCGGGCCACGTTCAATTTACACACCATGAGGAAGATCGTCGTTCTCTCCTTCGTCACGATCGACGGTGTCATGCAGGCGCCTGGCGGGGCCGAGGAGGACACATCCGGTGGCTTCAAATATGGTGGCTGGACC
This sequence comes from Methanomassiliicoccaceae archaeon, assembly GCA_963741025.1. GTDB lineage: Archaea > Thermoplasmatota > Thermoplasmata > Methanomassiliicoccales > Methanomassiliicoccaceae > CAVUGW01. The sequence goes on along the minus strand of CAVUGW010000019.1, from coordinate 22,008 downwards.
GTACCCTACTTTGACGAGTTCATGGGCAAGATCATGGGCGAGCAGATGAGAGGGCCGTTCGACCTACTTCTAGGCAGGAAGACCTACGATATCTTCGCCTCCTACTGGCCACACCACAGGGATAAGGACATGGGGATCAACGATGCGACCAAGTACGTTGCCTCCGGTCACCCCATGCGGTTCACATGGGAGCGATCGGTCCAACTCAACGGTGATGTGGCCAGGGCGATATCCGACCTTAGGTCAAGCGACGGCCCTGAACTTCAGGTCCACGGTAGTGGTGATCTGATCCAGACGCTCCTGAAGCACGACCTGGTCGATGTGATCCGGCTAAAAATATTCCCGGTGGCTCTCGGCCTTGGAAAGCGACTGTTCGCCAATGGCACGATCCCAGCCTCGTTCGTACTGATCGACAGCAAGGTCTCACCGAAGGGTGTCATCATCGCAGACTACCAGCGAGCCGGAAAGGTAGAGACGGGTTCTTTCTGAGAGCAAGGGAGCTATGATCATAAAACTGACAGGACCATCACGCTAAATCGTCACCGGAAAGACATGAAAACGGGTCCAAGGAAACATTTATGGATATCCGATGCCGGTTCATACTGTAGAACGATCTCGGCGAATTTGACCACCACATCGGAAGGGTCATCGGGGTACCCGCCGAACCTCGCGGGGTCGGTCAGCAATGGAATGATCTTGTACATGCGAAAGAACGAATCCGGCCAGCCGTTGGTGAGAACGATCGGCAGCGGGTTCCGCCCCTTGCCTTTGACATGAACGAAATGGATGCGAGATCCATCGATATCCGCGTGGAACTGGGTGGATCGGTTGAGCATCTTCTCCTGGGCGCGCCGGTCTTACTCATTTTCCCAGTAACGCGATAGACCCTTAAGATACTCTAGGTTAACACCGTAGTCGCAGCTAGATCCGACGATCTCATCAGGCCACCGGGTAAGCGCCAAACGTCCCTTCAGATCGTCAAGGACATTTTGGGGAACATCGATCATGAACGGGGTCATGGTATTTTTCGATCGCATCATAGTAATAGATCCTTTGACCTGGCCGTGACCGACCTTCTGCCGCGATATGTTTGGAGGATGAGCTATATGGTGGTATCCTGCCAGGCCAACATTTCATGGAGGGCGCATGCATGTATACATGTCATCGGCGGATATCCGGTCAAAGCGATCAGATCATTTCGCTCCGTGGTCGGCAGGCGCCATCGACAAAACATGATGGCCTCTCCGGTCATCGGGTCTCGATGAGAACGGTCTGGGGGAATACAGAAAAACACACCTATCAAAATAATATATTTATGAGTACACAGAGAAATTTCAAACATGGACGACACAGATAAAAGGATGAGGAGGTCTTTCACATAATAACATTAAATAAAAAATGGTCAAGAGGATATCATGAAAAAAGCAGCCCCGGATCAACAAAGAACAAATCCGCCCACAGATACCGCTGACGAAGAAAGTGCTGTGCTCGAGAAGATCGCTGCGATGCCGGAGCCCTATAACATCATAGGCGGGCGGATCCATGCCATCATCAAAGCTAACGCACCAATGCTCTCACCGAAGCTCTGGTACGGTATGCCGGCGTATGCCAAGGACGGCAAGGTCGTCTGCTTCTTCCGCGGCGTGGAAAAGTTCAAAGAAAGGTACATGACGCTCGGGTTCAACGACGTGGCGAACCTTGACGAAGGATCCATGTGGCCTGTCGCTTTCGCGATAAAGGATCTGACCTCTGTCGAAGAAGAGAGGATAAGAGAGATTGTGAAGAGGGCGGTGACCTAAGATCGAACTAACGATCGGACTAAAAAAATTTTCTCGGGCAAGGCTAGATATGCTTTGGATCTACGGGTGAGGTCCGAAACCCATCCTCCCTTGTGACCAAATGACGTCCGATCGAGATATGTCGACCAATAACTTCTCTACAGATCTTGGAAAGGGTTCGGGGGCTCTAAAAAGGAACGAGCGGTCGCCCCCGAAAATGTTCATCTTTGAACCCTATATCCTAGGATGGAACTCTCCGTCTAAGGTGATCAGAACGATCCGATCGCCCTTCCATGCAGGATGAGCGTAGGAATACGGATCCCCTTCAGATCGTCAGTACGATCGAAGGGATGCAAAGTCCCCAACTGCCTCATGAGCGCTTAGTACAGCTGACGATGCTTTCCAAATAACCCGCTGCCTACCACCCACTTAACGAAAATGTATCTGCGAGGGAACGATCCGCTTCTCGATCTATCCGAGGCCGAGATGCGAACAAGGCTCTTGGCCAGCTTGGGATGTTCTACGGCCAGGTCCATCGCCATGGGACCCCCCCATATAAAAACCTAAAATATTAGCCTTTTCGACCCCGACCCTCTTCATGAGGGAAGCGGTATCCTCGGCCATCATCTCGATGTCGTACGGAGCATTGGGTTCATCGGTCCGCCCCACCCACCCCGTTGTCGAACTCGAGGACCATGAACCTCAGGGAGAGCTGGTCTACCATTCATTTCTTCGCTCATGGGCCATGCATCACGGCAAAGATTATCTAGAGGACACGCCAAAGCACATCACTTCATGGGCTTGAGCCTAGAACAGGTATGGGGCTATTGCATGTTGCGCTAGGGCTCAAGCAGGATGGATCGTTATGGATCGAGAGAAAATGAGGATATTATACAGACCTTCCGTTGACCCCCTGGGCGACGACAGGAGGGAGGGTGTTTAACTCCGATGAAACATCGGACGAGAGGAACGGCAAGAAAAAGATGACCCCCGCTTGTGAAGCGTGCAGTATTCAATCTGAAGAGGGAAAGCGAGAATGTAAAAGATGTTTTAGGGTGGGGAGGGGTCGAACCTGAACACACCCTCATATTCGCATATCGATCTGGAGGATCTGATGAAGCAGTAGCCAATGGCACGGGAATTACGGGGAAGGTCGTTCAGATGGCGATAGGACTTTGCAATATCTATTTCCTATCACCGATCCCCGTAAAGGAGTCCTTATTTCGCCTTTTCTTACATATCTACATTGATCTAAGGAGAACCATGGCCTGGTCCTGACATCGAGCAAATGGTGACGATCGTTCTCCTCTTGGCGGTCATGATTTTTTACCAACGGATGCAAGCAATCTGCGCCAGGTTATCTTTTTCTGGGTCTGAACGCTCAATCCCGCTTGTGCGAAGAGCGTTCGCATCCGAGCTGGGTAATGAAAACGCTTTATGCCAAGGGATCGCACCAGCAGGTGAGGGAAGGAGATGTCCACCAGAATAAAATACCCTCCAGGCCTTAGAACACGTGCCACCTCTCTCACACCCGCCGCCTGGTCCTGCCAATGGTGGAAGGACACCGTGCTCATCGCCAGGTCGACCGAATCATCGGGCAGTGGCAAAGCCTCCCCCATGCCCAGATGGAAGGTGGCATATGGGGTAAGGCGCTTGGCCATATCTATCATACCTTTCGCTGGGTCCACGCCGACCAATTGCGCTTCCGGCCAATAGGTATGCGCTCGACGCAGCAATCGCCCCGTTCCACAACCGATATCGAGGACGCTGTCAGGGCCAGGAACGATGTCCATTGCCAGGTTCAGGGTTGCTATGTGGGCCCTATCAAAAAAGGCCCGTTGCATCCAGGAACCTTCATAAGTTTCGGACCATCTATCGAAGCGCTCTATATCCCTATCACTGTCTGGCATATATTACAACCCTCCATTTAGAACGTCAATGTTTTGTACATGATATGGTCAACTGCCCAGAAATGCGCACAGGTTCCTTAACTTGACCTCGGCATTCCGTGTAACACCTGGGAATGTATGAAGAGGGCCGCTCTTCACGATATCTCATCGCGGTCGTTCCGATAGTATGTCAATTGGATGTTGAGCAGGGTACTTTATTTTTTGGAAAGGAGGATCGATGATCGGCCCGCCCTTTTCAATTCCCTCCCGAAGTACGAACCGCTCGAACGTGACCAATGGATCGACGGTCGGATCGACCGCATCCGATCGCCCCGTGTCCGCACCTTGAAATACGATCGATTGAAAAGACCCTAACTACCCAGGTGGACCGCATGGAAGATAGGGTCGACATGATCATCCCGACCTGGAACAGTATGCCCGAGCTCCGGAAATGTTTGGATGGGATCAAGATCGCATTTCCTAAGGACGTTCTAGGTGATATCATTGCCATAGATAGGCGTAGTATCGACGGGTCCTTAGAACTTGCAAAGGAATATGGATGCAGGATCTTGACCAGTGTTTCTTCACTTGGAGGGGCCCGTTTGTTGGGGTTAAAAAAGGCAAGGACCGAGTGGGTCGCTTTCATCGATTCCTATATCGAGCTGCCCGAGAGATGGCATGCCGATATGCTCCGAGCAGTGAATAGTGAGAAAGTAGGATGGATATATGGTTGGACCATTGATGATCATCCCCATATCGGTAAGCTCATGTTTTTTCGTATGAGAGCGACATATAACGGGCGACCTTACAAACTGGAATCTCATGAAAGGGCCTTCACGAACAATACTCTATGTTAGCGTCGCCCTTTGCTCGATAATGTGAACACGGAGAAGATCAAGAACATGTCCGCTTTCGAAGATCTTGTTCTCAGTATGACCATGCAAAAGGCGGGATATGACATCTATCAAGTCCCCGTGGTCTGCAAGCACCTAAGACAAGAAACGTTCAGCAAGTTCGGTCCTAGACACCAGGACTGATGGGGACTGGCAGGTCAGTTCGTTCATGATGGCGGGCCCGGAAGCTTGTTCCTGATAACGTCTCTGGAAGTTATTTTCGAGGGGGCCAGAAAATCCGTACAGCTCAGGGACCCCTGGTCCTTTTTCTGGGGGATGGCACGAATACATCGACAGGGTAAAGGTCTGGCTCGATCCAAAGAAATATCATGAGGTCGATAGGGTCGGTCGGATCAATGTAGAACGAATGGTGTCCTGTAATGAATGATCCATTATGCATATTATTTGATCCATTTGGTCCGAGTTAAGTAAATTCTTTGAGAGCTTGGCGAGGGACATTGCTTTCCCCATGGTCCTTTTTCACCAATCCAAAGATCTAGCTTGAAGCGCTGGAAAATATCTCAAGAGACCAAATAGGATGATCCTTTTCCATGCACCCTGTCTCGGACGGGTCCAAGGCTGGGCACCGCCCATTCGACCATTTTCAAAGAAGGCGATGCCCTGACTCGAGATCGGTACAACTAGAGCCGACCATATCGAGACCAAAGCTCTGCTCAGGATGGGGCCCATTAGGGGATCTCGATCTATTTTCGTCCGGCCTTTGCTTCCATGTACCGAACGGATCGATCATCGTATCAATTGGAAATAGGATCAAGACCTATCCTTTTCAGCCCGGAAATGGACCCGTTCGAGACCGAATGTTTTATTACCCCACGGTTAACACTTTTTTACATAACGATGATCGAGCATCATCGGGAGCAGGATCATGGCAAAACAAAAGATGAGCGAAAGATGGTGGGGCCGGACCTTGTTCGGGTTTTTAGCGCTCATATTCGGTCTGACCTTTCTTTTCGTACCTGGTATTGGACTGACGGTCTTCCTGGTGATATTCGGTATATTCATGCTGATCGCAGGTTTCGTCCTTCTCGGGTTCAGCCGTTTGAGAAGGCCTGGGTTACGCAAGAGATTGAACCAATCGGAGGGCGTCATCGATATCATCATCGGCATAGTGGCGATATTTTTGCCGGGAACATCCTCGACCGTTGCCGTGTTCATCGTTGGCGTGTTCGCAATATTGGCAGGAATCCTTCAGATCTTCGAAGGAGTTGCCGCTGAGAGGCGTGAGAGGACATTCGGTGCATCTAATCGATGGCTACTCTTCATTGCCGGGATCTGGGCGCTGTTGATAGGTGTTTTATTGATAGCGTTCCAGGGATCAGGGGTCCTTGCATTACTATGGTTGATCGGCATATTCCTGGTGATACTGGGGATCATGAACATTTTTGGAGGCGTAAGGATGAGAACGGCCCTTCAGAAACGTTAAGGTCGAACAATAGGTATCTCCTCATCATATAACTGTTCGATCATGTCATGGTCTAGGATCTTCTATTACCGATCGAATTGTATTTACTTTATTCCAATTATTGACCTCCAAGATCTTATTATTCCCTAACAGGAATATTGACTCCGGAGGCTAAAGGATTTCCAAACATGATTCTAAGAGTAATAAAAAAATAGATTATTAACAATTCGGACGGATATTAACTGATTTACATTAAAAAATAACCATCATAAAATGAATCTGTCATGAATCGTTCAGATGTTTACAGATCGGCCATAGGATCAGACAAAATGACAATATGTGAATACATGTCACCACCATTATCTACATATAATAAGAAATAGATAGACCTTGTAAAGCGCCATCGCCATTTTTGAGGTGGAATAAAGAATGGATAAAGGACACCGTCACAGGCGTGGAGATGGAGAGATGATCTCTCGATCGAAAGAACGGGTACGGATAAGACCAAATGATGGTTCCAATGATTTTACGGAACCCAGAACCCGATCAACCATTGATTGTATAAGAGAGATCTTTTCCTTTGTCTAGATAATTATCGGAAAAAAAGAAACTTGGAGGAGTATTTAGTGTCTGATGGATCGAGTGAAAGTGCGACTGAAGGAAATGTATACAAGCGTAGCATCGACTGGAAGCAAGGAATATTCATAACAATGGGCGTACCGGTCCTTGTTCTTCCATCGATCGGTTATTTAGCAGGCTATGTATGGGCAGCGGCCATCCTAATTTGGGCGTTCGCGATACTTCAAGGGTTCCTGCAGGTGACCGCTTTTGGAGAGTTGGCCACCGCCTTCCCGGATGAGTCTGGACTACCTGGGTACTCGCAGCGTGTCTTCGTTGGAAATAGCGAATCGAACGACTACTCGTTCGGTAAGTTAGTTGGCGGGTTCAGCGCTTGGGGATACTGGTTTGGATGGAACGCAGTTATTGCGATATATGCGATCACAGCTACCAGCACCATTCAGGGACTCTTGCCCAATTTGGCTGGAATCAATAATATGTATTTATCGTTAGTAGTATGTTTCGTTATAATGGCATTCCTGACCATCGTTGTTTCGAGGGGATCGGGAATGGGGTATGGGTGGGAGTTGCCTTGGCGGTTTTTTCCATCATTCCCCTTACGGTGCTATCTATTGGCCCTATCATCGGGGGCCAATTCCATCTGTCTAACATCACCGGTTCGTGGTGGCCCACCAACTGGCAATGGAACCTTGGCGGCATCCTAACTTTGCTAGGGCTCCTGGGTATAGCAGGATGGAGTGGTTGGGGTATTGAGGGTGCTGCCATTTTCGGTCCGCAGTACAAGAACCCGCACAGCGACGTTCCCAAGGCCCTCTTCGGCGCTGGCTTCATAGCCCTGTTCTTCTTCCTGCTCGTCCAGACCGCATGCACTGGGACCCTGGGAGTGAACGGCGTTATCGCGCAGAGCGTATCTCCGTTCGTCCCTATCGCCCAGACGACCTTCGGCACCATCGGAGGAGGGTTGTTAATGATCATGCTGGTGGCAGCGATGATCCTCTGTATTATGACCTCCTACCTGATCTCGGGGGGCGCGATGCAGACTATGGGCCAGAACGGTTACCTTCCGGCGGCATTCGCCAAGCTGAACAAGCATGGCGTGCCGGTCAGGGGGTTGCTGGTCATATTTGCCTTCAACATGTTTTTGATCCTGTTAGGTACCCCAATTGCTATCCTGACAGCGTCGGCGTTTGGCTACACATTTGCGACCGGGATCACCCTGTTCGCGTACTTTAAGGCCAAGAACGACCCAGAGATGTCTAAGCGGCCCAGAGCTTTCAAGGCACCAAGGGGCTATAAGTGGGTGGCACTGGCTGTCGGCATATTCGATGTGCCTTTCCTCCTGATCGGAATAGGTTACCTGTACGCCAGTGGTGGTAACTACCTGCCAGTTACTGCGGGAGCGGGCGTTCTACTGATATACATCCCGATCTGGTGGTACTCACGGCGGGAGTATGCGGCGGCGAGGAAAGAAAAGCAGCAGGTCGTCAAAGCCGAGCCAGGGGGACCCACGGAGTAATAGCGACCTGTTCGTTAAGAAAATAAGACGCTCCATCGAGCGTCTTATTCTTTATTATTTTTAAAAATATTTTTATCGAATCAGCTACCTATGAATTTGTTCGTGGGGCGGACTCCGACAAATATTTTATGATCGAACGAAGACCTTCGTGACGATTAAGGGACCTCATGCTCAGCGAGGCACAACACGAGCTCGTTCATTACAGCAGACCGATTGGGGCATTGGATCATTTGGAATAACATTTTCCGCCGAAGATTTTTATAATGTATTTAAGCAAGCTCATGAGCTCGTAGGGGGTCACATAAACGAACCCCTGCGATCCACCCCAGAATTAGCTAGCTCCCTGGTCTGCTACTCCATCCTCCTCGTACCTTTCTGACGGGATATCAATGAATATGGCCACCCCATCTATTACCTTCCCATATTTACCAGTGACAGGGCGATGTGCTGGATGAAATGATGATGGGTTTATCATCTGACTTCTTGATGACGGTTTGGAATTTGCTCACCGTTCTTTTCACTATCGGTGCCATCAGGAGAGGGTCTGACCTCAGCAGATAGCAGGGTCATAACGAAGAACGGGTCTTCATCAAAACACATCATCGTTCGCAGATCATGCTCGCATATCGGGCATAGCGAACTATGACAATTAAAAAAAAGGGTGGACCTGAAAGAATCATCTCGTTCAGGATGAGGGTCCCTTCTCGGCCTCATATTGCTCCTTCTTTTTCTTTACCTCATCCGCCACCTTAACAGGAGCTTCCGCAAAGGCTATCTTGGCGCCACGAAATGCGATCCCTACCACGTTCTCGAACCCATAAGAGAGCGATCTTTTCCGAGGCACAAAGACCATTCGGTCCCAGGGGATCATAAGTCTTTTCTTACCTCTATAAGCGATGACAGCACCCTCCTTTGAGGTTATTATCGCATTTGGACACTCGACCCTGATGAGTAGATATAATATGATCCCTAGGCCGACGAAAGGCAGGGTGGAATATAGTATCTTTAATGAGGTCTGGCTGGTGTAAACCGAATAGATCGGCAATAATATGGTGAGGATCCAGATCGGGATAAGAATGAACCTGATCAAGCCAGGGATAGGGATCGCAAATATATCATGGGGGCCTGCGATGTCATCATAGTTCCTTCTTGATGGTCTTGAACTTCCTTGCCCTTCTTTGATCTGGTTAAGGTCCCTTCTTCGGCTCACGAACCCCCATTAAAATGCTTCATAATAACCTTTTCTTCAGATATTGGGATCCCTTCGGATCGAGCTGTATCCCCCCGTTCATCCCTGATAAATTTCACCTATGGTAGACAGCTGGTCCTTTTTGTACTGATATCAGTGCCTTCGACGTGCCTCTTTCACGGTTTTTTCATCGAAAAAGCATCTTTTGACAACAAAAAGATCTTGAAAGATCATAATGCTCATAGATCGGAACATGAACTTCCCATGGGAGAATCGCAGGATCATTCATCTCCTTGGTCCTTCAATGGGAATGTCTTCACTTTGTTCCATGCTTCTCTTATCGACCGTAATTCCCCTTTCCGGGCTTCATAAAGAAGACCGATCTTGCATGCCAGATCTTTGGTCATGGAGGCGTAGGTCTCCTCTTCTCCCACGCCGGTATCGATGAAAAGGCAACGAGAATATCCGTTCAGCAGGGCCTTGGCAAAATAGATCTGATCAAAACCATGTTCAGGCAGCCCTACCATCTGGTCTTCCCTCACGACCCCGTTGATACCAAGTACTGCCCATCCCGGTGTTGAGAACCATGTTCCTGGATAGGCGGATCTCTCCTTGATATACTCCTCCCGACCGAGCATGGAGCCGATGCAATCCTCATCTTGGAGCATAACAAAGGGAAGCTTGATCGAAGAGCGAACGTTTCCCAAAGAGCTGCATATCGCGTAACCAAGAAAGACGACATCGACGTTTCCTTCGAGCTCGTTCACCTTTCCGACGACCGTTCGAAGCAAAATTTCCGGACTGCTATGAAGTCCCCACTGGATATACTCCCTATGAACCACATCTGGATCGTTCGATGTGATCATTTCGATCTCCCGCTTCATCATCTCACATGCTATTATCCCTATGCGCATATGCTCAGACATCCTCTGGTTATCGCTGGACGAACGGACGTTCCGCCCGTTTCATGGCCGTGCTTTGGTCGACCATTATGAAAAGTGGAAGATGAGGATGAAACCCCCAATATGATGAAATTAGCATGATGCCTCATCAACGACCGATCTGATCGCATGGTCTCATTGAACGGTGTCCTTGATCTTCTTCGATAGGACGGGTCTTGGGGCTTGCACCCATGCTCCTTCTCAGCAACCTCACGATAAGGACCAATGCTGGAAGTTCGATTAGAACTCCAATGATTATCGCTACCTGTGTCAGAGGCTGGTCAGGGAACAGTCCAAAAGCGATCGCGAGCGCCAAGGGAGAGTTCCTCGCTATGGTAGTGCATGTCAGCAGCGCCCTTTCACCATACTTCAGCTTTAATGCCTTACTTACTGATTGGGAGACCAGATATGATATGATGAAGAATATCAGGACCGGCACCAGTACGATAGATAACGGTCCCGCGTTCTGCAAGATCACATGGGTCTGACCCGCGAACATGAAGAATATGACAATGGCCAACGTCGCGGTCTGGATGTATATGGGGGTCTTGTCGAGCTTCTGCTCTTTCCATTCTTGTCCCTTGAAACGTATTACTGCCCTGCTCGTCAGAATGGCCAGCACGAAGGGCAGAACGATGAATATCAATACGGTCCCGACCAAAGCAGATAACTGGAAAGGGACGATCTGACCCGCAAAGAGCCACAGATAAACGGGTATTAAAAGGATCTGAAGGATCAGATTCGTGGGGAGCAAGGCCAGACCCAGGGATACATCACCTTTGGCCATGCTCGTGAACACAAGGAACCAGTCCGTGCATGGGGTCACAATATACAGGATGAAACCCACAAATATCAGTGGAGAACCTCCAAAGAATATCGACGCCAAGACATAACCGAGCAAAGGAATGAAAATGAAGTTCAATGACCAAGCGATAGCAAAGAACCTGATCCGTGAGAACGAACGAAAGACGCGTTTTAGGGGGGTCCCAAGAGTGATCCCGTACATCAGACCGATGAGGGTGAAATAGACCACTGAATTGCTTATCGATGTAAAAGAACTGACCAATGAACCGACAAGCAGACCAAGGAACATCGCTGCGATCAATATTACCGGTTGCGCGCTCTCAAGACGACTCAATCCTCCTTCTTCGCTCAAGGTCGACCCTTTGATGATATATCTTCGGATTGATAAAACTATCCGACCCATACAAGGTTCACAGAACATGTTCGTTGAGCTTTAAAGATAGAACTACAGAACATACTGGGCCAGGGTCCTGAAAAACGACCCCATGGCTCAAGGGATGGGTAGATACAATATAATATATTTTATAATAATATTACCCACGATATTTATATCATATCGCTCAAGATCTGTGGACCGAATCCATAGACCTAAACGAAGAAATACACCAAGAAAATTCTCCTGGCCAGATAGATCACGATCTTTCAATATTTTGTTTATTTAAAGGAACTGCTAACAATAGTTACCATTACATACATATATCAAGAAATAGATTCAAGTGTAAAGTACCAAAATGTTTTTGTTTGGTACATTAGAAAACAGGTGTTTGAATGGCAAGTAAGGAGTTGGCGAAAACTGAATTGTTTGATGCGATCGTTGCATACAACAAGGACAGGGTGCTAGCTGCAGTGAAATCTGCGAGGTCATCGATGAAACCTCAAGAGATCATCGATGCTCTAGCACAGGGAATGAACGAGGTCGGCATCAGGTTCGAGAGAGGAAAATTGTTCCTGCCTCATGTAATGGTCGCTGCGGACGCAATGACCGCAGGGGTCAAGATGCTCGAATCCGACATGGAGGTTGGCTCTAAGGCACAGACCGTCGCGATCGTCATGGGAACCGTGGAAGGAGATGTTCACGACATCGGAAAGTCCATCGTTTCCACGATGCTCCAATGCGCTGGTTACAAGGTCTTTGACCTTGGAAGGGATGTGCCACTGAAGAACTTCGTGGAGACCGCAAAGAAGGAAAGCGCAAAGATGATCGGTATGTCCGCCCTGATGACCACCACAATGGCATCCGAAAAGGAGGTCATTGAGATGCTCAAGGAAGAGGGAATGAGGAACAAGATAAAGGTAATGGTCGGAGGCGCTCCAGCGACCCAGGCGTGGGCAGACAAGATAGGCGCTGATGGCTACGCAGAGAACGCCAGCGAGGCCGTCAAGAAGGCCCAAGCGATCCTGGGAGCTTGAACCTAGGTCTAGGAGGAAGTAAGTATGGCAAAAGATTACGTACTTAGGCGGGGAGACGGAAGAGGATCACTCTAACCAAAGAACAGATCAAGAGCGAGATCCAGGAAGGGTCGAACAACGCCGCCGAGCTCGGCAGCATCCCGGCGCTCAACGGTAACGATCAGGACAAACTTCTCGAGATCCTGATGATGCCTGGAAGGATGGTCGGGGTCGAGCAGGGAATGGAGGTTCCAGTGACCCATGATATCGGTACCATAAGACTGGACGGAGACCAGGGTAACAGTGGTGTCGGTATCCCCTCATCAAGACTTGTTGGTATGATGTTCCATGAGCGCGCAATGGGCGCAGACAGCATGGAGCTTGGTCATATCGATTACAGCTTCAAGCCAGTGAAGCCGGTCATCGCCCAAGAGATGCAGTCCATGGAGGTCGTACAGCAGAACATGATCGTTCCTATCCTGTACGGTGCAATGCCTAACATGGGACTGTATTACAGGCCAGATGGTCCGTTCGACAACCCGGGAGACCTGATGAAGGCCTTCAAGATCAAAGAAGCTCAGGAATCCACCGAGAAGGCGGCCGAGCACCTGACAAGGGATATGATCTGGGTCATGCAGAGACTGTGGCAATCCGGAACAGATGGTGTCAACTTCGATACCACCGCAGCTGCCGGAGATGGGGATATGTATGCCACACTGCACGCCATCGAAGAGCTCAGGAGGCAGTTCCCTCAGATGTACATCGAGAGCGGAATGGCCGGAGAGATGGTCTTGGGGATGCATGGTGAACTGAAGTACGATGGTCAATTACTGGCCGGGACATGGCCTCACCAGCACGCCAAGTTGGTCGCAAAGGCGGGATCGAACATCTTTGGACCTGTGGTCAACACGAGCACGGGCAAGTCATCACCGTGGAACCTCGCAAGGGCAGTGACCTTTGTAAAAGAGGCCGTTAAGGAATCCCCGATACCATGCCATGTGAACATGGGTATGGGTGTGGGCGGTATCCCAATGTTCGAGACCCCGACCATCGATGCAGTATCTCACGCTAGCAAGGCGATGGTCGAGATCGCTGGAGTCGACGGTATATAGGTTGGGGTCGGCGACCCGATGGGTATGCCGATCGCACACATAATGACCTCCGGTATGAGCGGGATGAGAGCAGCTGGAGACCTAGTATTAAGAATGGAGTTTGCGAAGTCCATGCGCCTCAAGCAGGCCAAGGAATTCGTTGCCAAGAAGCTCAGTGTGACTCCGATGGACCTCAGCGATGAGTATGCGATGAGGGAGATCAGAGAGAACTTGGGCATCGGTGTGATCACATCGGTTCCAGGCGCTCCAAAGGGAATAGCGGCCAAGCAGAACATCGAGAAGTTGCTCGGGCTCGAGATCAACTGCTGCAAGAGGTTCAGGGGCCAGCTGAAGTAAGGGGCATGAAGCTCCCTAAACCATTTCTTTTCTCTTTCCGAAGGACCGAGAACCATCTGTCCCGGTCCTTCTCACCTTTTTATGTTCATATTGTTCCCAACTTTGACATAATGATCGACCCTATCATAGGGTTCGATATCGTCGGTGAGCAGGACCTATTATGGTCGATGGTTCAAGAGCATTATGGTCGGTCGACCATAAACTTCGTGTACGCGGATCTTTTCGAAAGGTCGTCCGATCGACATGTTGATGTAGCTAGATCGGATGTTGCAGGTCAAGGCATAAAAAAAGGAAAAATAGAAAGGTGCACTTTTCAGTGCTTTTTGGAACGGTTTACTTCAGAGCGGCCTTCAGCCTGTTCACGGTATCTGTGGCGTTCTCTGCGTACAGGTTCGCACCGATCTTGTCTGCCCACGCCTGGGTAACAGGTGCTCCACCGACCATGGTCTTTATCTTGTTCCTCATTCCCTCTTCCTTGAGGAGCTCTTCGACCTTCATCTGGTTGACCATGGTGCTTGTCATCAATGCGGAGGTACCGATAACATTGGCGTTGTTCTTCTTCGCCACGGCGATGAATTCCTTCACCGGTAAGTCCCTGCCGATGTTGAGAACATTGAAGCCAGCGATCTTCAACATGATGGCAACGATGTCCTTTCCAATGCAGTGGATATCTCCCTCGATCGTTCCGATGACAACTGTGCCCAGTCCGGCCTGCTCCTTGGCACCCATCTTTTCCAGCTCAGGGGTCAAGACATTGACACCGGCCGTCATCGCATCTGAGGCAGCGATGACATGCGGCAGGTAAAGCTGCTTTGCCTGGAACTTGGCACCTACTTCGTTCATACCAGCGGTGAAACCGTTCTGGATGATGTCCACCGGGCTGACGCCCGCCTTGATACCTTCTGCCGCTGCTTCCTTTGCTGCATCGGCATCATACTCAAGAACCGAGGCCTTGGCCTTAGCGATGATCTCATTCTTTGTAGCCATTATTATCTCTCCTTAGTGTCCCAAGAAGGCCTTGTCACCCTTGGCAACGATGGTCTTCATTTCCTTGAGAGCGTCCGCATCGATCGGCGCAACCACATGGGTCTTCATGATCTTAACGACCAGTTCATGGGCCGCATCAACGATGCTCTTCGAACCGTTGTTCACCCAGTCTCCGATCATGTCCCTGTTTATCAGGAGCGGGTCGGACGGGTAGTCTATGTTCTGCATCGTGGTCTTGTACCCAAGGAAGTTGTTACCGATACCAACCTTCTGGATCGACTCTACCCCGAGGGTCTCCTCGGTGACCGAGATCCCCTGCATGGCCTTCTTGGTCATCAGTGCGATATCGTTGTCGATCACTAGCTGTTCCATCGAGAACGTCATACCGAGCTCAAGCATACCTGCTCCATAGATGGAGTTCGCGCCTGCGAAGGCCGGGAGAAGGGTCGTAAGTGTCTTTTCGTGACCCGCCTGGCCATCAGGTATCTTGGCGTCAGACTATATGCCTGCCACGAAAGTTGGCAGACCGTAGTACTGACCCAACTTTGCGACGGCGGCACTGATCAAGCCAAGCTCCGGGGAGCCTACTGGGGCAGTGCCTCTCTTTACGTCGAACGTGGTCGTGGAGCTTCCGTACCAAACCGGTGCACCTGGAACTGTCAGCTGTGACAGTGTGATACCGGCTAGAACCTCAGCGTTGTGGGTTACCAATGTACCAGCGAGGAATATTGGGGATGAACCGCCGGACATCGCCATGCTCAGGACAGTTCGTCGGAATGCCTAGTCTGGCACCTTTCATGATTACCTGGCAAGCATTTCCGCTCAGTTCCAACGGGCTTGTCGGGCAGAGCAACATCGAGAATATCGGCTTCTTTCTTGCCTCTTCCTCGTTCCCACCGTAGTAGGCCTTTGCCAGTTCCCAATAGTATTCAACGTTCTCTCCAACTGGATCAATGTGATGGAAGTGCTTTGTGGTGTTCTGGATAGACGTGAACATCTCATGGACATCTTCCTTCCCCTTTCCAGCCCAGTCACGCGCCGAAACAGCGAGCGAGTAGTAATCGATGTTATCTGCCCAGTCCACCAGTTTAGCGGTGTCGGCAACGTCCTTGTCCGTGGAATCGACCGTGGTGAAACGGTTGGATCCTGGTAGTTGCACATCTTGATACCGGTACCAAAACAGGTCCAGTGGACCTTGCCTAGGTGCTCCTGAGCAAATGTGTTCTTCTTGTCACGGCCGTACAGGGTAAATCTCGCAGGTGCGCAGCTGAGCGCCTTTCTAACAAGGTACTGCGGGATCTTTACCACTTTCGTCTTCTCATCGACTAAGCATCCTGCTTCCTTGAAGATCTGCCTTGCCTCAGCATCAGATACCTGAATACCGGGGTTCTGCAAAACCTCCATGGTAGCGTAGTCGATGGCTCTTAGGTCCTCTTTAGAGAAGAGACCAAGACTGACTCCTTCTAAAATTTCCCTTCCGGGATAGTAGTGTTGAGCCATGTTTCTACCTCTTATGGGGGCATAATGTAAAACAAGATATAAAACCTTTGAATCTTCCCAATTAATTTATTAAGCCACGATCCCAAAATCCTAACCATCGATGAAGACGAATTGATTACAGAAGATCACTGGAATCGACCCGGAAAAGATCTGCTCGTGCCCAGAAATAGATCGATTATAAAATCATAATGGTCGATCGATGACATTGCCTGACCGATATGATGTGGATCGATTCTTCAGGTAATAGCGAATAGATAAAAAGGGCCCGATGAACGTCGGCTCTTACATCGGGTTACCGACGGGAGAGCAAAGAGCGAGAGATGCATTTCATGCATCCCATCCAGAGAGCTCGATGTCCTAAGCGAACCGGCCCCGTTTTCAGAACGATCTTGGGCCTCTTTCGCCACCATTTTGGAAAGGATTATATTGTATTTATCACTATCACCCCCGCGCTTGATGATGTGGAGGGTTGGTCCGGCGACCACCCGGCCTCTACAGCCACGGCAGCCGGGTTCAACTCCCGGGCCCTTCGCTTGTTTCATGATTATTAGTAGAATATAATGAATTGAAATATAAGGGATGAAAGGATGGAAATTGTTCTCACATCATCACAGGTCCAAAGGCTCCGAGAGTTGGGCGGGACCGTTGACATCTCTATATCGTTCGGTTCTCTGGAGGACAGGGAGAGGTTCTTCTTGAGAGAGGTCACCGTACATCAGAAAGAGAACAGGGAAAGATTGATCAGGATGGGGGTGGCCCCTGAGCGTCATCTGATCGCGGCTCTTGAGAACGACCTCGCCACCGCCCTAGTGGCCGAAGGTTTCTTAGAGGTGAAGACCCCAACGATAATTTCCTCGTCGAGCCTGACGAAGATGGGGATCGGTGATGATCACCCCCTTCATAAACAGGTCTTCTGGCTCGATGCCAATAAATGTCTCAGGCCTATGTTGGCGCCGAACCTTTACTTCCTGATGCGTCAATTGAGGCGTAATTTACCATTGCCGATAAAGTTCTTCGAGATCGGTTCATGTTTTAGAAAGGAGTCCAAAGGGACGAACCATCTCGAGGAGTTCACGATGCTCAATCTGGTCGAGATAGGCCCAGAGATCGATGGAACGGAGCGTCTGAAACAGCATATAGCCACCGTGATGGATGTAGTTGATCTGGAATATGATCTGGCGATCTGCGATTCCGAGGTCTATGGTAAGACGCTGGACGTGATGGTCGATGGTTCTGAGCTCGCGTCCGGTGCCGTGGGTCCGATCGATATGGACAAACAGTTCGGTGTCAAGGACCCATGGGTAGGTGTTGGTTTTGGTCTGGAAAGGATCCTGATGTTCAAGCAGAAGGAACTGAACATCAAGAAGGTCGGCCGGAGCCTGATCTACCTCAATGGAGCAAGGATCGATATCTAGCTGGGGTAATCATGCAAGAGAGGACGGAAACAGTTCTGAAAAAGGCCTTGGATAGGGAGACCTTGAACAAAGATGAGATATTATATCTATTATCATTAAAGAACAGGGAACAAATAGAAAGGTTGTTCCAGACGGCCAGGACGATCAAGGAAAGGAACTTCGGGAACAAGGTATTTATCTATGGTTTCATTTATTTTTCGACATATTGTCGGAACGAATGTTCGTTCTGTTTTTACCGCAGGTCCAATGGCGAGAGCGTTAGGTACAGAAAAACAAGGGAGGACATTATCTCCCTGGCTACGAGCCTAGAGGACGCGGGCGTTCATCTTGTAGATCTCACGATGGGAGAGGACCCACAGATACACGTTGCCAAGGATTGGAATGTGCTGCTTGAGGTCGTCCAGACCGTCAACGATTCTGTGAAGGTCCCTATCATGGTATCCCCTGGGGTCCTGCCCAAAGAGATCTTTCCGTCCCTGAGAGATGCGGGTGCGGACTGGTTCGCATGCTATCAGGAGACCCACAATAGAAAGCTATATTCCAAGCTGAGGCCAGCGCAGGACTATGACACAAGATTGAACACCAAGATGTGGGCCCATAGGGCGGGCATCCTGACCGAGGAAGGCATCATGGTGGGTGTTGGTGAGACGCTGTCCGACAGGGCCGATTCGATCCAGGTGATAGATCGACTTGGCGTTCAGCAGGTGCGTGCAATGACCTTCGTGCCTCAGAAGAACACGCCCATGGAAACATTGTCCCCAACTCCCTATATGGACGAACTGATCACCATAGCGGTCATGCGCCTTGTGCACCAGGACAAGCTCATCCCTGCATCATTGGACATCGAGGGGGCCAAAGGTCTGACCCCCAGATTGGACGCTGGTGCCAATGTGATAACATCGATCGTCCCGCCGAAAAAGGGACTGGCGGGAGTTGCACAGCACGAGCTTGATATCGACAATGGCGAACGGTCGGCAGAAAATGTAGAGGAGATGCTGGAGGATATCGGAGCGAAGGCCGCAACGCCATCTGAATACAAGAATTTCGTAGATTCATGCAAACGTAATATCATGTCAGAGGGGGGTGCAAAATGAGATTGGGGATCGTCGGTGGGGTTCTTCAGGGCATCGAGGCCACTTACCTTGCGAAAAAAGCAGGGATCGAGACCGTCGTGATCGACCGTTGGTCCGATGCTCCCGCGCTCTCATTAGCAGATGAGCCGGTCGTGCTCGACATCATAAAGGACGAGAAGAAGGCAGCAAGATTGTTCTCAGATTGCGATGCCGTCCTTCCTGCCAACGAGAACATGGAAACACTTGAACATCTGGTCGGTCTATTTGGCCGATTGGAGGTTCCTCTGATCTTCGATATGAACGCCTACAAGGTCTCCTCTTCAAAACTGAGATCGAACGAACTGATGACACGATTGGGGATGCCATTGCCAAGGCCCTGGCCAGAGTGCGGGTTCCCCGTCATAGTCAAGCCCTCTGGAGAATCAGGAAGCGTATGTGTCACCAAGGCGGCTGACCAGGTCCAGCTCGAGGCCGGTATGAAGAGGGTCAGGGACATCGGGGACGACTTTGTCATACAGGAGTATGTCGAGGGGCCCTCGATCTCGGTGGAGGTCATCGGAGATGGAACGAAGGCCATACCTCTTGTGAACACCCAGGTCTATATGGACGATATCTATGATAGTAAGATGATAAGGGCCCCCTTAAAGGACAGCGATCTTGCGATGGAGAAGGCGTTCAAGGACTCCAGCCAACGGATCGCAGAGGAGCTGGGACTGAAGGGGATCATGGATGTTGAGGCGATCGTCAGTGATCATGTGCCTAGGATCCTCGAGATCGATGCCAGGATCCCGAGCCAGACCCCCATCACCGTTATGCATTCGACCGGCATCAACATGGTGGGGATCCTGGTCGATCTCTTCACCTCGGGGGAGCTAAAGGTCCCCGCCGCAACGATGAACAAGGTCGCCTACTACGAGCATATCGTCGTAAAGGATGGCATCATGCGGTCCTGCGGGGAGGGCATGTTCTCCGGAGTTCGCAAACCTCAGGTCATCAAAGGGCTTTTCGGCTCGGACGAGATGGTCACCGACTATGTGCCCGGAAAAGATGACTGGACGGCGACCATCATCTGCACCGGTAAGAACGCCAGATCCGCGGACGAGAAAAGAAGGAAGGTCCTGAACGAGATAATGGAAAAGAACCGACTGTCCCGCTACATCGATCCGTCGCCCCAGGTGTTCACTTGACCAGATTGACGACCAGATTGATCGACATGTTCCGCTCACGTTGCCGGAAAGGGATGATGAGCTAATGGCCATTATCGGGAAGGACCTAAAACATCTGGCCATAGGGACGATATACAGGGACGACAGGGAATTGGACCTTACCCAGTTCAAGGTAGCCGCAGTGCCGGTGTCCAGCGGGGAGGGAGTAATTCCTACATTTTGTAATGCGGTAAGCGCGATAACCGGTCATTTGGGTATGCAAAGCTTCATCACCCAGAGGGCGGACGTGAGCGGGCTGACGGACGCCATCCGCCTCGGTGCGGACATCGTTTTCATGGCCGATGATAGCGAGTTCATAGCTCTGAAGCTGTTAAAGGAAGGCTAGCTGACAATACGAGAAGCACCGCGTTCGGCTATTGTACCGCCTTGAGGACCGCATATGGGGACCTCAGCGGTAAAGAGGTCCTGGTGATCGGTTCTGGAAGAGTGGGATCGTCCGCGATCTGTTGGCTCATAGCACAAGGAGCGATGGTCTCGTTGATCGAGACCGATAAAGGAAGGGCCGAAAGGGCGAGAGATCTTTATGGCGTGACTTTGGTAAAGGACCCTGAAAAGGCGATCAGGAATTCGAGCGCGATATTGAACGCATCGCCGGCTAAGGTCCAGGTCACCTGATCAAAGAAGATGCGGTCATCTCGACACCTGGTGTACCTTATGGTTTCGATGAGGAAGCAGAACGCAAAGCAAGAGCTATCGTTCATGATCCTCTGCAGATAGGTGTGTCGGTCATGGCGGTTTGGGCCGCTGCTTATTCGCTATCACCTGAACTGTTCGAGAAAGGCCCATCATTGAACAAAATACTTTTATGACATCGACATGAGCGATAAGATCAAATGGGCGTGGACCAGAGCACGTAAATAAAAAGGAAAGGGTCTAGGGAAGGGGGAGCCCCCTAGTGCTCATTATCCACTTTACTTCTTCTTGGAGCTCTTAACGACCAGGACCGGACATGCAGCGAACCTGATCACCTTCTCGGCCACGCTACCTACCAATAGATGAGTGAGACCGGTGTTTCCAAGTGAGCTCATCACGATGAGATCGTGGTTCTTTGACTCCTCGATTATCTCATGCGCAGGCGAGCCATTTTTTACGATCGTTTTAACATTGACCCCCATCTCTGATCCTTCTTTGCTGACCTTGTCCACCGCATCTTTTGCCCCGGTTTGATCATAATCGAATTCGCCGAGCGACGTTGAGATACTCAATCTTTATAATGGGCCAACGACCCCGTGTCAACAACGCTCATCGCGGTCACCTGGGCGTTCATTATCTTTGCGAGCTGAAGGGCTTTTGCAACGGCCTCGTTCGCATAATCGCTTCCATCTGTCGGTATCAGGATGTTGTTGAACATGTTCATATGATCACAACTATCTTATCAGCCAATATATAAGTCTTAGCCGTGGTTCGGTTAATGTTTGATGTCGGCTTTAGCTCATGATCTTACCTTTGTTCGGATTATGGTCCGTTCATCGAACGTAGTTCCATATTACTCTTTTCTATTCAATGGGAAATCTCATAAAGACACCCTGTATGACGATAAGATGCTCGATCATCAACCGTCCCTGCTCGTTCTTTTGTGATCAATTGGATATGTTCAGGTCTTAGAATATCTCGAACATCTGGCAATGATCGTCCATGAACTGTTACCAAATCTGTTTACAAATATTATAACGACTGGTTGCACCGGGGGCCAATCCAGATCCTGCCTGAGGAGGGGCTCCGTCCATCGATTTGAAGTTTGACGCGACTCACTCATTCCCCATGGCCTGGACCCTTTTCCTGTGGCTCTTTTCTTTGGGTCTTATTATGAGTTCCAGTTGCAGTGACTCTCCTCTTCATGGACGAGCCCGAACACGCCACCGCCGGTTATACCTACGTCCAGACCGGGCATTTCTGGATGAACCCGTTTCAGCCGCCCCTCGTCAAAGACCTCGCCGGGTTGGCCCTGAGCCTGTTTT
>CAVUGW010000018.1:0-21523 GCA_963741025.1 Methanomassiliicoccaceae archaeon | reverse complement strand
GTATCCTGTTCCTTGCGCCTTCCATAGCATTGGTCGGGCAGACGCTCAGAGAATGGATGGCGAATACGGAAAAGGAATTAACTCCGATCTGCGTGTGTTCTGATCCGTCTGTCTCCAAGAGACGTATCGAGGATGACATAGGGGAACGGGTTGAAGACCTGGGGCGCCCGCAACCACAGATGCAGGAAGGATATTTTTCCAATACCAGCAGAGAACAGGGACGACCGTCATTTTCTCCACTTACCAATCCATCGATTCGTGATCGCCGCACAGGGACAGGACTTCCAGAGTTCGATCTCATCATATGCGACGAAGCGCACAGGACAACTGGCGCGATAATCTCAAAAGAGGATGAAAGCAGCTTCACCAAGGTACATAGCAACGACAACATCAAGGCAAAGAAGAGACTGTATATGACGGCAACTCCGCGTCTATACGGTGTAAAAGGTAAGGAGGACGCTCAGAAGGCATCCTGTTGTCCTATGTTCGATGGACGATGATGCACTTTATGGTAAGGAGTTCTACAACATCTCGTTCGGAAAGGCTGTGGAACTGGAGCTTCTTTCCGATTACAAGGTTCTTATTTTGACGACCCCGGAGAAGGATGTTCCGAAGATCGTCAAGGAACACTGGACAGATGAGAACGGCGAGTATCGATGTGGACGTTCGTTGCAAGATATGGGGATGTCTGAACGCACTGGCTAAGAACATCGCCTACGATGAGACCTTGAAGAACACCGATCCTGACGCAATGCGTTCTGCGGTCATTTCCTGCCGTACCATCGCATTGTCGAAGGCCATTTCCAAAGCGTTCAGTGACATGGCAATTTCCCCGATGAGCCCCACGTCTCTGGATGCCAGGCATATAGACGGAAGGATGCGTTCCATGGACCGTGAAAGGCTCATGAACTGGCTGAAGGCCGATGAAGGTACTGGATGCCGTGCGTTATCTAACTGTCGGTGTCTGAGCGAGGGGGTGGACGTCCCTGCACTGGATTCGGTCATATTCATGGGGACCAAGAGCTCTCTTGTCGATGTTGTCCAATCCGTCGGAAGGGTCATGAGGAAGGCCAAGGGCAAGAGGTACGGTTACATCATCATCCCCGTCGTTATTCCGGAGAGCGAAGACCCGGAAGCGGTCCTGAGCAACAACGACAATTACAAGATCGTATGGGACGTCCTCCGCGCGTTGAGGTCCCACGACGAAAGATTGGACGCGGAGATAATACTTTCGATCTCAGGAAGAACAATTCGAAGGGGCACATCCACATAGGGCGTCCGTATGGTATGGGTGGCGGTTCAGATGACGGGGAATACCTTCCATTTGTCGACGGCCAATACTCTCTGGACGATTTCAGCGGAGCACTGTTGGCGAGACTCGTGCTCAAGGTCGGGGACAGAGAGTACATCGAGAACTGGGCCAGGAATGTCGCCGAGGTCATGCCCACGCTCATCGAAAGATTGACGAAGAATCTGCCAGCATGAGGAACACGGGTACAAGGGATACAAACCCGCCTTCAATAGGTTCCTCAAAGGACTGAGGTATTGTGTCAATGACAACGTCGACGAGCAGACCGCGATCGACATGCTGGCGCAGCAGATCATAACGAAACCTATATTCGAGAAGCTGTTCGCGAAGGATGGCTTCGCCATGCAGAATGCCGTCTCCCAGACGATAGACGAGATGCTTCAGGAGATCGATGCGAAGAAGGGCCTTGAAGACATCAACAAAGATCTGGAGGAGTTCTACGGCAGCGTCGAGAACACCCTCAGCATGATCGATACCGCTGACGGGAAACAGAAAGTGATCACGGCCTTGTACGAGAAGTTCTTCAAGAACGCCTTCCCCAAGGACCAATCCATCAATGGAGTGGTCTACACTCCGCAGGAGATAGTCGATTTC
The DNA here is from genome assembly GCA_963741025.1 of Methanomassiliicoccaceae archaeon. Classification (GTDB taxonomy): domain Archaea; phylum Thermoplasmatota; class Thermoplasmata; order Methanomassiliicoccales; family Methanomassiliicoccaceae; genus CAVUGW01. The sequence continues at coordinate 19,620 of CAVUGW010000018.1, read as the reverse complement.
ATAATCCGTTCGGCCGCTGATGCTTTGAAAGAGGAGTTCGACATCGACATCAACGATGAGAACAGTGAACATCCTCGATCCGTTCACCGGTACGGGTACGTTCATTGCCAGACTGATGGAAACGGGCATCATCACGAAGGAGAACCTAGAAAGGAAGTATCGTAGCGAGCTGTTCGCCAACGAGATCACTCTTCTGGCATATTACATCGCGACGGTCAACATCGAGAATACATTCACTAGAATTACCGGTAAGGAGGAATACGTTCCGTTCGACAACATCCTTCTCACGGACACGTTCAACATCGAGCATATCTGCGAACAGAAGACGGAACAGATGTCCCTGGATGATGGAGAGACCTTCAAAAGGAACAAAGGAATGATCAGAAGGGAGCACGACACTCCGATCACCGTCATCATGGCCAATCCACCTTATGGGGCTAACCAGAAATCTGCCAATGACAACGCGAAGAAGAGAAAATATATTGGTGGAATTGATAAAAGAATCAAAGAATCATATTTGGATGAATCGTTACTGTCTGAAGATAAAGGAATGGTCAGTTCGGTTTACGATAATTATGTCCGTGCGTTCCGCTGGGCGACCGATCGTATCGGTGACAGGGATGGGATAATCGCGTTCGTTACTCCTAACGGTTGGCTCACTAGGCAGTGCGTTCGAAGGATTTAGAAAATGCATCGAGAACGAATTTTCGAAGATCATGGTTTTCGATCTTAGAGGTAATAAAGGTACTACAGACGAAATTGGAGACAGATTGAAGGTCGAAATATTTTCGAGTATTCTAGCGATAGAGGTGGATGTACTGTAGGGGTAGCCATAACATTATTGGTCAAATCAAAAAAGCGTTCTGGAAAAGCTAAGGTATTTTACAAAGATATTGCAAGACTTTCGGAGTATCGTCTTAAGGTTTTGAAAAATGTCAATTGCTGAATGACTCTGAATTCATTTTATTTATTATTGTCGACTAAGCAATTAGGGTCCTTGAAACCTAAGCCTAATGGCGACTGGCTGATCGAACGCAACGAGATCTTCAACACGCTCATTCCCTTTGCTGGAGATACTCATAAGAAATTTGAAAATCATAGTGAAAATACAGCATTTCTCGGATATAGTAGAGGTTATGTTACATCAAGAGACGTTTGGTTTATAACTATTCAAAATCTGAACTACATTCTAATATTGAACGAATGGTGAATGAATATAATAATCAATTAGCCTTAGGAACAATCACAATCTGATCTTAAAAAAATCTCTTGGGATCGATGGATTAAAAAATTCATTTAAAAGAGGCATCACTGCATATCATGATGATGCTGATGAGTGTATAGCGTTCTATCGTCCATTTTGTAAACACTGGTTTTATTCTAATACAATTTTATGTGGAGTTCATATCTAAACAAAAAGATATTTCCAAATCAAAAACAAATAACTGACTAATCTGTGTAGCCGGAGTGGGCGTAAAGAAGGATTTTTCATGTCTCATGACAAATCGTATGACTGATCTTAATTTAGACGGCAAAGGTCAATGTTTCCCTCTCTACTGGTACGAGGATAATTCTGAGACCAGACGCAAGAACAAGCAACAATCCCTGTTCGGTGACGATGCCGCCCGTCTTATCAGACGCGACGGGATCAGCGATTACATTCTTGGAGAGGCCAAGAAGAAATATGGTCCCGATGTGACGAAAGAGGACATCTTCTACTATACCTATGGATACTTACATTCTCCGGAATACGGGGAAGCCTTCTCCGACGATCTTAAACTATCATTGCCTAAAATAGGGCTTGTCGACAGCAAAGAGGATTTCGATTCCTTCTCAAAAGCGGGAAGAGATCTTGCCGAATTACATCTTAATTATGAGGATCTGGATCCTCCTGGAATCTGTTAAGATCTCCGGTAATCTCGACATACGTGATTTGCTGGAGAAAGAGAACATTTGCAAGGTCAAGAAGATGGTACTGTCTCCAGAGGATAGGAAGGTAGTGTACAACGAATACATCACGATCGAGAACATCCCTGAAGAGGCGTTCCAATACGTTGTGAACGGTCGCAGTGCGATAGGGTGGATCGTGGATCAGTATCGGTACGATGTTGACAAGGATTCAGGTATCGTCAACGACCCTAATGAGTTCGCGGGAGGGAGTTACATCCTGAAATTGCTCTTGTCGGTCATCACCGTCAGTGTGAAAACGATGGAGATCGTAAAAGGTCTCCCGACGATAGGGCTTTCGAAGAAGAACAGGGAAACTTCTGAACAATGCTAACAGCTCTGCTTTAATGAGGGCCATTATTTCAAAATCAAGATGGTTTGATGGGCAGAAATCCCGCTAAGTCCACCGATGGAATGTGAAATCTAACCTCCATCTAACCATAGTCTAACCGAGCCTAACCGATTAATTTTAAGACGGTCCAGTAAAGTAAAGAATAATAATAAAAGTTAGATAGGTCAAATAAAAGAAGGGAAAGCGTTTTTCGTTCCTTTGTATCCTCCAAAGCTACAAGAAAATCTTTCTAATAAGTTACCTAGAGTAGGGCATTTTCGAGCTTATCCAGTCATTCTCGTCTATCCAAATCTCTTTGGGCCCACCATACATGTCCAGCAGTTTCGAGGTTGCGAAGAACCTTCTGCGATCCACTTATCGACTGATGAGCAGGTCCCGCCGGTACATCTCCACCGGCATGGGGTTCGCTCTCATCGACGCTCTTACCGTTTCTAGATACGAGGCGTACTTCTCCTGCGCTCGCTCGAGCTTCTTGACCGTACGGCCGAGATAGATCCTCGTCTGCTTGAGGTCCGCATGCCCGAGCATGTCCGAGATGTCCTCGCGGAAGTATCTCCGACCGATTCCTTCATCATCATTTGCCACACCCCTTGTCGCACTCGCGGCACCAGTTCCGCCTAGGGATCGATGATGGCAGCTCGAGCTCGTTCGCCGACTCACCTGCATTAGCGGTCTCGACCGCATCGAGAGCGGCGTTCAACAGATACAACGCATAGCACTCGTCGCTGTGCTCTCCCTTCTCCTGCACCAAGCGGTCCCTGATCGTTCGCAGGTCACGCTCGAACCTCAACGCGTACTCGTTCACGTCCTCTTCCCCTTCCCAGCTGCCTTGACCTCGCTAGGGGGTTCTTAAATTGGAGGGGGAGAGGTCAGTGAAAGTGATAGATCTATGCTGATAACGAGATGAACAATCTATATCTCCTTTGATGTCATACTTATTGTTGCAAGGGGACCGGAAGAGACAATGCAGAAGATCGAGGTAGAAGTACTGGGTGTCGGCAGGGCCACGGATTTTACAACTGGAGACCTGATATACCAGATACAGTTCGGGAAAACGATCGAGGTCAATGAACAGAACCGTAGGAGCATACCGCAGCCTATGGGTGCTGCTCCCATCAAGGAGCAAGCGTCGGTCATTTTGACATTGTTCTTGAATTTCAAAGGAGCGGCCCCTTATCTGGTCGGGACCAAATGGATCCTGACCGTCGATGAAAAGGGCGGTATCCGTCTAGAGGAGAGGAAATAATGATGCAAGGTCAGTGCGCCCCTATGAGTACGATAACGAGATCGATTACCAATGCGTTCGATCCGAGCTCGGTATTGGAGGTGGAGAAGCAGGCCCTCCCGCTCTGACGTGAACTGTTTCAACATACCGATGGTCCGAGAGATGCAGAGGGAAGTGCTTGACAACGACCCCCTCACCCCCCTCGAAGAGATGGAGATAGCTCAGAGCCTTGAGGATGTCGCTAATGGGAACTATGTCGTCCAGCCCAAGGACATGTCCGTGAAAGATTTTCTGTCAAGCCTGTAAACGCTCGCTCGGGGAGGCGATCATATAAATCAAATAATTTACCCGAACAATTTTGTTAGATTGTACAAACGAAAGAAAAAGGCCGGTCTGTACATCGTCGATAAGATCGATAAGGCCATCGAAGAGCTTATGGCTGCAGATGACCCAGTAGCGTTGGGAGAGGCGAAGAACGGTAAGAACAAGGGGACACTGGCCATTAGACTGAACTATGAATCTAGAATATCTTACAAGGTGGAGAGAAAGCAAGGGATCTGTTACATCACGATGTTGAAAGTATGCAGTCACAAGGACGTTTATGGCGTTGATTGACCGTCCGAGAATTATGATCTTAAATTATAAATATAGAGCATATTAATCACTCTTCATGGATGGAAAGTCCAAAAGAACGATCATAATTACGATTGCTGTAGCGGTATCGATATTGGTCGTTCTTGCGGTCGTCTGTAGCTGGCTGTCGGCCTCCAGACCCAATGATTATGAAACGGTCGTGTGGGATCTAGGCCCTTGATAACCCAGGACCTTGGAGCCCCACGAACTATACATTCTCGGGCACAGGGAACGAGATCACATCATCCATCCCGATCCACTGGGGATATGCTTACCTCAACATCTCCTACACTAACTCGCCAGATTTCACATTGAAACTGGTGACCGATAACTTCTCCTATTCTCCATATGTGAATGGGAGTATCGCCAGCGGGTCTGTGCATGTTATCGTTGGGGTGAACCAGATAACCATCCCTGACATGCTCGACCCAACGATAAACAACGCTGAGATCGGACCTCAAAATTATCAGGTAGAGGTCATCGCGAGCGGTTCCTGGAACGTCAGCATCTCAGAGAAATGAAAGAGATAAGAAAGGATTTAGTCCGATCTGTTCCCTGTTTTCTTCATCAACGGCAAAGGCCCGACACTGGTCCGGGATGTGGTCGTGGCCATAGCCGGACATCTTCTCAGTGCTCGCCGGTCTGCTTTTTGGTTGGAACCTGACCTTGACACCTAGCTCATTTTTATTTCATCGAGCATGGATAGCATAGCAATGCTGGCCTTCGTTCAAGTTCGGCGTTCTGAGAAGAATTAAACGTGTCCTCAACTTACGCTTGGATCTGTGACAAAACAAACAAAGCTGAGGACATCTCAGCTTACGCCGAACCAGAATAAATCATTTGCCGTCGGCACGATGTTGATGGTCGATGACCTCTACGAACGCCTGTGCTTGCCGGCCGTCATCGGCCGGCACAAGGACAAGGGCATCTCATTGGACGCTCTTGTCCGAGGTATGCTCGCCTATAAAATGGGCGAGAACTTCAGCGTCCTTCAGGCGGGCGAATGGCTGAACAGGCAGGAAGTAAGAGAGCATTACGAGCTGCCATCGTTCAACGTCAAGATGTTGTACCGAGCGGTGGAGATATTGGGACGTCATTGCGAACGTATCGTCCGCCAGCTTCAGGACCGCGTCCTGAAGCTTCTTGATGCTCCATCAACGGATGTCCCGATGGACTGGACAAGCATCGTGTACTACGGTGATATGGCCTCCCTTGCAAAGTACGGTTACTCGAGAGATCATCGTCCCGATAAGAAACAGGTGACCTTAGGGGTGGCGCAGCTCGCGCCACCCATCAACGTACCGATCGGTCTGACAGTGGAAGCGGGCAACATCAACGACCAGGAGCACTTTCGGAGGACGTACGGTCAAGTGAGGAGCATTCTCGAGGAACGCTCCCTCGTCGTCTTCGACAAGGGAGCGAACGATAAGAGGAACTTGGACGACATCGTCCTCGATCACAACGACTTTCTGACCTCGAAGAAGCTGAACCTCTCTGATGATCATGTCTTCCAGGCGTTCGACCACAACGCCTGGGAGCTCATAGATGCCGAGGACGGCATCTATGCTCTGAAGCGTGTTTTTCCATCGAGGGTCAACTATTACTTCTTCTCCGAGAAACTGAAGGTCGAGCATCTCGCGTCCAGGAGGCGTAAGGCCGAGCGCCTCCTTGAGGAGGCGAGAACGATACAGCAGAGCCTCGATGAGGGAAAGCGTCTTCCAAAACGCTTCCGCATCAACAATCCTCTCGTGGACGTGCGATACGATTACCAGACCAGGTTGGCTGAGATGGACGAGGAGGCGGCGCTCCGCCTCCTCCTCGATGAGGTGATCGACGGACGAGAGGGATGCTTCTGCCTGACCTCGAGCCGCGATATGCCAGCTAAGGAAGCATTGAAGACTTATCGGAGCAAGGACGCCATCGAGAAGCTGTTCCACTCGTTGAAGAGCGAGATCGAGGTGCGACCTTTGAGAGAATGGTCGGAGGACGCCGTCTATGGCGTCCTCCTGCTAGGTTTCATCGCTCAATTGATGAATCTCTTTGACACGATATTTCGTCTCGCCAGCAAGGACCGTGTCAACGAAGTTCATCTCAAGTTCGTTGGAAAATTTGACACTTACCATAGTTCCGATGGACGACGGTCGGAAACGCCGGTACTATTCGAACTTCGACCCCCTCAACAAGGCCATCTTGTCTTCTTTCTTGGCGGAAACCTAGCGGTTTCCGCCTCAGGAACGATGTTCCGGGGCGGTTTCGAGGATGTCAAAACGATGTGTCAACTTTCAAAAATGCTTGAAAAACAGTGGACCAACTGTCAAGGTCAGGTTGAAGCCGGGGCCAGCACTCAATTTATTATAATTAGGTTGGAAGATGGGTTTTTTTCGAATGAGGTAATCTATGAAAAATTGAGGATGGGATGTAGAAGGTCCACGAAAGATATAAAGGCTGATTTAGGCCGATATAAAATATATCAGGAATCGGATAAAACCCCTGTAGAATATGTAATGACCCTGATATGGACCCAGATATTTCCTGAGATTATTAAAAAGAATGATATCGAGAAAATTCTTGAATGGAAAGATTCTGAATGTCATACATTTGAAGTATCTCATGAACTGCTAATGAACTACCTACATAGATTTTACACAATGCCAGCGTTTGGATGTAATCCAAAAAAGCAATTCAATTCCAATCTGGTGACCAAAGCCATGGAAATGTTGTCCGAAATTACTGTCAGGAATAAAAAGACAAAATTAAATGAGCCTATAGTTGAGATATTAAATGGGGGCAAAAAGGGATATAAAGTGACTTATAGAAAGTTTGGAGTTAGGGACGAATTAGATTATTTCCTTAAATCCATAAATAGTCCCAAATCAAGTAAAAAATTAAAAAATAAAACCCCTAATAACAAGGAACCTTAGAAGATTCTGGCGTAATGATGAATTAATAAGAGGTTTCCCCATATTTCCTATTTCTGACCAATTGGGTCTATGCCCAGAACATTAATTATATAGCTCCTTCAATCCAGTGGGAAATGTATGATCTCCTGTAATTGAGACCAGATAGGTATCCTTTGTTGAGATTGCCCCGAATACTTTTTGGACAAGGGATGATCTAGACGGCGATGATGCTTTCTGGATAGCTTCATAATATCTTGGGACTTACCTATCCAACCGTTTCTTTACTTTATAAAAGGCCTCGGGCTTTACCTCGCACATGACTCAATAATCATCACCGATGATTGCCAGGTCCACACATCCATATTTTTTCCTGAGCGGGGCTTCTAGAATGATCTCATTGACATTACCGGCCTTGAACTTTGAATCTAACCCATCCATTAGCTCGATGTTATCGAGTATGTTCCTTCTTTCCCACTCATTTGATAGGAGAGCAAAAAGCTCGGTTATTGGGCGCTCCCCATAAACTGTTCGATTGCAAACCATTTTGTCATGCTCCACATGTCTGTTTTCATCGGCATTTCCGAAGGTCCCGCTTTAATTATTAGGAGTTATCTGTCCATTTGGGACAGTATCATTGGGAGCATTATCCCTCTTACCTTCTTCCTTTTCATGAACTGCCCTCAGAAATAATGCGATTGCTCTTTTCTGGTTATCTGTGAGCGAGGAGGTCTCCTTCAAATTTGAGATTCTATCTTCTATGCCCTTTGGGTCAATGAACGCAGAAAGGAATCGAGATAAAAAACATAGTTTACACTTGCGGCAGCATCTCCTACAGTTTGGCTCGTTGAATACCCCACGAACAATTCGAGAAAATCAGCTAGACCACTATCAGGTTTGATGAAATCGTTTATCCAGGTAGAAACCTCCGTTTCATCACCATTGTACTTCCAATAATTCAATACATTTTCAAGCTTGGGTGTTTGGGCCAGTTTACCATTTCTCGATGCTTCCTTTATTTTTTCGACAACCAACTTTTTGATATTGTTCATATGTTCTTTGGTCAACAGCCTCTGATCCTCAGGAGTTGGTTGAGGACCCTTCATTTCATGTTCATCTTCAAGTGCCATCGCAAATCTGACAGCTAATGAGATTGCATTTCCCTTTTTAATAGAGTCAGCAATCAGGATGTACCTATCGATCTCCTTTAGTTCTCTAAGCGACCTGGCGAGTGTCCAACAAATGCGAAATTGAAGATCTAACGAAAAGAAGCCTATATCTTGGTCTTCCTTCCTGTAAATTCGATCTTCCCACCGAAAAGAAAGCTTCCATGATGGTCGTTCGCCTTGATTCGGCTATGCCTTCGGATTTCAATCTTCCAAGGAAAGATGGAATTTTTGATTTACCGTTCATTCCTAACTGAGTGCTTAGGTCCATCAAGCCATCTGAAAAGCGAGCTACGTTCGTTCGATGAGGCCATGATCTCTTTGAATTTTCGTTCAGAAATAGTGTTGTCTGGAATGTTGAGTTTAAAATATGTATCGAATCTGTCTGGATGGCAGATACGTAAAGCCTTGTTCCATATGTCCATGAAATCATTTGTATAAGAATAATTATCAACAGCAACTCTCAATTTAGGAAACATTCCGACGAGCATTTTCAATATCGGCTCTCGATTCTTTTCATCAGTTATTTTGATGAGTTCCTCATATGTTGATTTTATATCGGTGGTCTCATCGCCCGATTGTGATGTGCCCATTACCCCTGCTAGCGCCTTTTTATTGCTCTTAATAAAATCATAGATTTTCGGGTAGAATATATGAATAGTTTCTATAGCAATAAAATCGGCAGGGTTCACCTCATCCCTAACTAGTTCATAGATCACAGAAATCTCGTTTCCTAGTTTGTTCGCTTTTCTGGGGGTATCTAATATTAACTGAATTCCGTCATAATACGTGTTCATCCAGAACAAGTTCTCCTCCAATTTCATCGGCATTTTGACCACAGCATTCAATCGTGCAAAAAGAATCGTATCCATTCTCTCTTGGTCGATAGGCGGTAGATCGAACGAAAGCTGAACGATTTTGTCTAGATATTTTCCTCCACGACCATTCGATAGTTTATCCAGCGCATCAATAACGACCTCCCTATCAAATGAGATCAAATATACTATGTAGGGAAAATCAGCAACTGATTTTATCAGTCTAAATACCTCGCAAACCTCTTTGTCACTGAGCCTATCGATATCATCGATGAATACTACTATAGTGGTCTCATTTTTTTTAATTGCCTTACAAACTGCATTTTTTAAATCGTCAAGACTATCATTAACTTCTCCGAAGGTACTTAGGGCGCCTGAAGCGGTCGAGGCGAGAGGTAAATTTAATGATGATACAACTCCGCTGAATTTCCCTATGGCGGATTTAACTGACCCCCATCGAGTTCCCCATTTATCTACGTCAGCCCTCAGCTCTTCGAAGAACCTCCTTGTCAGATCTTCATACCCAGAAAACCACCAAGGGTTGAATGTGATTACTTTTACTTCCCCATCTTTAGTGTTTTTACAATTATTAACTTCCTTTTCCTTAGGGTTCTTAAGATAATATTTTATAAAGTTCAATAAAGTGCTCTTTCCAGAGCCCCATTTTCCATGTATGCCGATAACAAAACCGTCCGCTGTCTCCATCTTGACTATCGATTTAGCAAGATTTTCAGCAAACGGAGAATAACCAAAGAGGTCATCCTTTGGATCGGTCAATGGGCGATCTGAGATATCAGACATATCGAGGCCTTTAACGATTTATATATTTAACTAAGCTACTTTGATGAAAAAAACGAATAGGTAAGCAATCTTGGAATATGCGATGTTGCATCCATTAGCAAAAAACGGTCGTTTGTTGTCGAATCCACTTTCACCCTAAGAGTATTTAAAGAAACGTCGATTTCTAAGCTTACCCTTTTTTGCAGCCCTATTGAAAAACCAATAATCCGAAACGGCCCCCTTTTCCAGGAGTCCATTCCGACAGGTACATATGTCGAACGATCGACCCCGGCCGCAGCGAATCGGTACTACAGATAGGATGGTCTGAGCACATTGTTCCTTTCATATTTATGAAAATACTTCTCATCACTTTTGGTCCTGAACATGCCACATCTTGACAATGGCCTTGGAGGGCACGGGGAGAGAAAACTCATAACGGCACGATACACAAGTGTTCGAGTCTACCTCTACCCAATAATGACAGCGAGGACATTCCTTTCTGAGAGGTGCGGAACACGAGGAGCATTTCCTGTCGAGCCGTTCCACCTCTGCCTCACAACGAACACAATGCCTTCTCACCTCACCCCTTAGCCAAGTTGGCACCTCCGATGTACCCAGTCTGCATAATGGTACGAGGGAACGATGTTCTTCGTCCATGCTCCGATGAGCGGTCGATGATACCGACATTCCTTCCCCTATCAACGGCCTGCAATGATGAACAGGGGTAGTTCGAAACCGCTCACCGGTCCGATCTCCACGCTCCATCTTGTGATGCGTTCGATCCCTCCCTTGGTATCTTTTGCCAGCCCAGGTATGATCATCTTTCTCGAGGAGACCTTTAAGGATATGCCACTCTCCTGGAGCGCCCTCATCACACCTGCGGAGGTGAAGTTGTTCGTCACGACCGCATTGTCAACGGTGTAGCCTATCGTGTCAACTGGAACAATGTACGTTTTTACCTTTGTCGTGTCAAAGATGAGCTTAAGGACCTGATGTGTAAGGACCGAGTTGCCAGATATGATGACCGGTGAGGTCAGGTCCGGCGAATTATGTTCTATCAGCTTCTCAGGTACCTTCTGCATCATCGGATCGCTCTCAGGCAGATGAAGATCGATGGTCAGCACCGCATCGATCACCTCGGCGAGCTTCTTATCGATCTTGCAATCCGATGCCTTGACCCTCTTCTCTAGGAGCATGCCGGCAAGCTCTCGAGCGTTCTTTGCGCCACAGATTGAACACCCCTCGACTGGCAGGTATCTCTCTAGATCGCTCTTGTTCAGGCTGTAAACGTCTATCTCTTCGATCGTAATTTTCTCACCTCATTTTGCAGGAACATCCGAGCCCTTTCCTTTCTGCTCTATGAGCTTGACCTTTCCGTCCGTATCATAATACCGTCGTCTGAACCAGAACGCCAGATTCACGAGCGAGATAAGGACGGGCACCTCCACCAGCGGACCGATGACCGTGGCAAAGGCGACCGCAGAGCTTATTCCGAAGACCCCCACCGCAACCGCGATGGCCAGCTCGAAGTTGTTGCTCGCCGCCGTGAAGGACTGAGCGGCAGCATGAGGGTAGTCGAACCTAAAGCGGATCGATAGCGAGAAAGACAGAAGGAACATGATGGCAAAATAAACGAGCAGGGGTATGGTCGATCCGGACCACGTCTTAGCGGGGAGCTTACGATCGTATCGGCCCGTAGAGAGAACATCACCACGATGGTGAAGAGCAGTGCCAGAAGCGAGACCTTTCCCGCCACGGGCATGAACCTGTTATCGTACCATTCCGCCCCCTTATGTGGCCTGAGAGTGTAGCGAGAGATGATCCCGCTGATGAAAGGGATGCCAAGGTATATCAGCACGCTTAAGGCCACCGAAGCGATGGATATGTTCACCGCTACACCAGATCCTGGCGAGACGACGTTGGACAGGACAGTGATCAGGAAGTATGCATAGAACGAGTAGAGGACTACCTGGAACAACGAGTTCAATGCCACTAGGATGGCGACGTACTCAGGGTCACCCTCTGCAAGCATGTTCCAGACCAGGACCATTGCGATGCATCGGGCCACGCCGGTCAAGATGAGGCCGACACGGAACAGCGGTTGGTCGGGCAGGAAGATCCAGGCCAGGGAGAACATCAGCATTGGTCCAACGATCCAGTTCAGCACGAGGGACGTGCCGAACATCTTTTTGGCATCCGGCTGCTTCGTTATCTCTCGAAGCTCCTCGTACTTGACCCTCGCCAGCGGGGGGTACATCATCAGTATGAGACCGATCGCTATCGGGATCGAGGTCGTGCCAACGCTCGCTTTGTTCAGTGCATCGGCGAACCCTGGAATGAGCACACCCATCGCTACCCCGAGGAACATCGCCGCGAAGATCCAGACGGTCAAGTACCTGTTCAGGAACGACAGTCGATTGGGCGTGCTTGATGCGTTCCCGCCCTTATCAGCGGTCTCGGCCATATGATCCTACCTCTATGAGAGCGAACATTTCAATATTAGTTGAAACGATACAATAGTATTTGTTCTTTGTCCATAGAACAAAGATGAGGAGAGAAGAACATGGAACGAACTAAGGTACTGTTCATCTGCGCCCATAATGCCGGAAGGTCTCAAATAGCAGAGGGTCTGGCCAATCATCTTTTTAGTGATAGATTGGTGGCAAAAAGCGGGGGTTCTACTCCGACGCAGATAAACCCGTTGGCGATCGAGGTTATGAAGGAGATGGGCATCGACATCTCCGGTCAGAGGTCAAAGAGCATCAACGAACTGGAGGGTGAGAGCTTCGACATCGTGGTCAACATGTGCACCGAGGACGAGGACACCTGCCCCTTCTTCCCTGGAAAGGAGCACATTTATCATGGTTTCAAGGACCCGTCCAGGGTCACCGGGACCGAAGAGGAGAAGCTCCAGGCCGTGAGGGAAATAAGGGACGATATACTCGGATGGATGAGGACAATCTTGATAGGTGAGGAAAAGATAGCAGAACGGGTCGATCGATGAGCAGAGCAGTGGGTAAAGAGACCGTCAGGAACGAGGAGGAGTGTTGCGAGATAAATGGACGGTTGAACCTGCCAGCCTCCATAGAGCATGAACTGGAAAGGGGTGGTGGACTGGCATCCTTGATAGATGGCTTGCCCGACGAAAGTGCACTGAAGGACGCGGCGGAGATGCATCAGGCACTGTCGGACCCGATACGATTGAAGATCATGCACGCTCTGGTCCGTTGCGACCTGTGCCCATGCCTCATGAAGGAGATAACCTCCCTTTCGGACTCCAAGCTATCATACCATCTGAACGTTCTTGAAGAAGCAAAGCTCATCGAGTCAATTCCTCAGAAGAAGTGGCGGATCTATTCTATTACTGAACTTGGCAAGAGAGAGCTAGACACGGTCCAGCTAGACACGGTCCATTAACTAATAGGTGTAAGTTAGCTCCGAAAACCTCGTTCCAAAGGTCTTCCAGGTCGATCGATTGGACGCTTTCCGTTCATGAGCGTAATTCTTGGTGGTCATCCGGGACCAGGGTTCTGATCTGGTCGGCAGCCTTGAGCCTGTTGTTCACCGTCCCTTGATTGTAGCCTAGTGTCCTGCACGCCTTGGCCTTGGTCATGCCTGGTTGCTTCATCAGCTCAAGGAACTTGTGCAAATCTACCTCCACCCGGGGTCGGCCAGGGAAGTGGCCCTCTGAAGCGGCCTTGGCCAACCCCTCCTTGGTCCGCTCCACGATCAGCTGGCCCTCGAACTCGGCCACCGATGCGAGGATGTTCCTCATCAACCGACCGGTCGGGGTGGAGTAGTCCAGACCGTCGCTAGATGATTCCAACGATATGCTTTGCCGCTCGAACGCTTCTACGAGATTGAGGAAGTGGGAGAGCGAACGCATGATGCGGTCGATGCGGACCACGACGACGACATCGAAGCGGTGGGCCTCGGCATCCCTTTCTAGACGCTGTAGACCGGGCCGCACGGGCCTCTTGCCCGAGCATTGGTCCTTGTACTCGCCGATGACCTCATAGTTCTTGTAGGCGGCGTAGCGACGCAACTGCAAGAACTGCACCTCAGGGTCCTGTTCACCGTCCTTGGTGCTTACACGAGCGTAGAGGGCGGCCCTCATCGGTACATCCCCACAAGATCATCTGATGTTTCTTCAATGGAAGCGATTTCTTTTTTATCAATTCCCCTGGCCAGAATTTCGATCCTTTCTTTCTCTTGGATCGATTTCAACTGTTTGTTATTATCCTCTTCGATCCCCCTTATCAACCTAAGGTTCTCCCCTCTTGTCCGTGAGATCTTCAGCTCCAAAAACAGATTGATATGTTCCTGTTTCTCTTGCTGATCTTCGAGATCATCTATGGAGGTTCCCAACGCGTCGTCTATCTCTTTTGCGTGAACCAGATGCCAGACATTGTCCGCTTTTTCCATATTGGCCTCGATCTCCGGTGATCCTCAGAGCAGTCGATCTTTATGCCGGGGGCGTCCGCGAACCCTCTGATGTTCTCAGGTATGTGATCGCCAAGTTCCTTGTTGTTATAGGCATAAGATACCTCTCCACAAACCTTTCCTATCCTTTGGCCATCCACCCTAACGAACCACCAACCCGCATACTTCTCCAGGAAGTTCAGTACATCAATGGCCTCTTTTTTGAAGAGGTCCCCCTGATGGTCCTTGTTCTCCTCGTATTCCTCTTCTAGCACTAGGACCCTCGGCGGGTCGATGTAGAGCTGCTTTATGTTGGGGGTAGTCCTCAACTGAAGATGGACCTCCCAGTCCTTGCCAGGATCTGAAGGTCGCAATCCCATCGACTGTTGTTGTGATAATTTAGGTTATCGGGTCCGATGAACAAAGGGATATCACGTCGTCCTTCGCCATGGTCAGGGATGACGGCCTCTACCTGGTTGCCAACACTCTCTATGTAGTACATGATGGAGCCGTGCATATGGGCCTCCAACCCCTCGATGTCGTATTCCTTGAGATGGACATAGGGTTGAGTGTCGTGTGACTTAGCAACGCTGTCCTCGACAGCCTGTCTGTCGGAAGGTTGAGACCTCTTTGTCGGTTCCTTATGATCAGCTCTCTCTTCATTGCCCTCACGTAGATGTTTTTCTATTCTAGTGGCCTTCTCGAAGAACTTGGCATTGGGTCCTGGTTCAAAGATACCGGTATTGCCTATCTCAGAAAGATAGCCAGCATCGATGAGCTTATGCTTCTTCACCGAGACGGCTTGTTCCGATATTCCCATCCGGCCTGCAACGTTCACCTGCATTAGCCCCTCCTTGAACAGCTCATATGTCTCCATGAGACGGTCGGTCGGCCTCACCTTAGGCATGGTGTAGACCTCCTGTAGTATGTGGTATCCTCAACCGGTTGAGTTGAGAAGGGGTTGAGGAAGAGTTCAGGACCCTTATGCTGGCCATCTTTAGAAAAGGTTGAGAAATGGTTGAGAACATGTTGAGATCAGAGATTAGGCCGTTCCGGTGGAAAAAGAGGGAGGGTGAGGGGTCCCCCTCGGAACAAGGGTTCATGGCCTCGCCTCGAGCGTTATCGCTTCCGCTGACGGGATTATGACGACCCTCCCCGCCGCCTGTGCGGCGTAGAGCTTCCTAGCCTCGATGCCATGTTGAAGTGCCTTGAGAAGAAATTCGTTCACGCGCGCCTGATCTGAGCGCTGGACATCTTGTGGGCACAAATCCCGCTCTGTCCACTTTCACATCCAGTGTTTTGCCCTACCCTGTATTTTACAGAGGACTGAAATTGTGCTAGTTTTCTCATAGCATCGTCCTGGTCGTCAATGTTCAGACCGAGGTACTCGATGGTGGTCCTGATGTCCTCGTGCCCGAGTATCTGGGCGATGGTCTCTATCGGGACACCTGCCAACCACAGACCATCCTAACCTACGATGTACACCCACCATGTAAAGAAATGTCGGCGCAACCCGATGACCGGCTTATCATCGACCACCTCATCTACCCGTTTCCATGCCTTTTGTTCGTCCATGGCAATGAAGCCATGTTCTGAAGATAGCTAAGAATGTCCACGATCGTGGTCTTTCCCACGATGGTCTCTGGCACCTCGAAGACCTTAGCGTCCAAGACCATGAGCTTCTGCGACGGTCTCCATTTAAAGGTGCCACGCTCGAAGGCTTTTTTGAACATTTTCTCCATCTCATCAACAGTGACGGTCTCCCTCCAAACCGTTTCGCCATTGTCCTTGATGTGGCAGTCCAATTCCCCCTTCATGTTCAGGCAATAGGTCAGGTGAACATCTCGGTCCTTCAGCCTTACCCCCATGACGATGCCAGAAGAGCTGGGACCTAAGGACATGGAATAGATGGGGGTGTCCTTGATGTTGATGTTCATCACGGTCCTTTTGCTCATTCCCCACGGATATGCCTCGATGGACCTTGATTCTAACCATCATCATGCCTCGAAACGACCTTGGGATGACGGAAATGGCCGAAATAAATCTGGAAATGTGTCTCATGATGGTGTCGATAGGATCATCCCTTGAGTTAGGGACCTTGAACCGAACCATCTCACTACATCCCTTGCAAGGCTGCTCGACGAACATCAGACCGTTTTTCCACTTCACATTCTGATCATGAGCACAGCTCGGACAGGTAAGCGTCTTGATCCTGTACATATAGTACTTTTCATTGAACAAATGAGGAACGGTGTTCAGGTGATTTACGGGGATGGGAACGAAAGTGGTCTCGATATTCTTCCATGGATCAAGCTCCTAGCGCACCGACCAATATGTCAGGCGGCGAGCGTAGAACTTTTATATCATTTTGGTCGTTCTCATGACATGCCTCTCTCCGACCGCCTCGATGCCGAAGAACTGGAGAAGCTGTTTCCAGGCGATAACGAGATGAGCAGGTTGATCCGCTTGGTGGATTGGTCAAGGACGGACTCGGTCCGGTGGATTCGTGGCCGCAGAGCTTGCGTACGGCGGTGAGCATCTGCCTTGGGTCCCGGCACCCCATCGTTCTCTGGTGGGGACCTGATCGCACGATGTTCTACAACGACGCCTATAGGCCTATGCTGGGGGAGACCAAGCATCCGCAGTTCTTTGGTGGTTCAGGGAAGGAGTGCTGGGCAGAGATATGGGACATAATCGGACCGATGATGGACCAGGTCATGGAGACCGGTGAGGCCACATGGTCGGAGGACCTTTTCCTCCTGATGTTCCGTTCAGGTTATCTGGAAGAGACATATTTCACATTCTCGTACAGTCCGATCCGCGACGAGCGGGGCAAAGTGGGCGGCATATTCAACGCCTGCACCGAGAGCACGGCACGGGTCCTGAGCGATCGCCGTCTTAAGATACTACACGAGCTGGCGGTGGAGGCCCGCACGGCAAAGGAGGCCGCCCTGTCGTGTGCTGAGGTCCTAGGGCATGATTCGCGAGATGTTCCCTTCGCCTTGGTCTATCTGATGGACGACGAGGGAGAACATCTTCGTCTCATAGGCAGCACCGGCCTTGAACCCGGCACCTCGGAAGCTCCTATCGAGGTGGAAATGAACGAACCGGACAAGGGTGGTTGGCCGCTGTCCAGGGTGGCGACCGGGGGAGTTCCGGAATTGCTCGAGGACCTGGCCGAACGGTTCGAACGATCTGCCCAGAGAACCCTGGGATGAGCCTGCCCATCAGGCGATGGTCCTCCCCATCATCAACCCCGGACGAAAGAGGCCAACGGGAGCACTCGTGCTAGGATCAGTCCACGAAGGGCCTTTGATGACGCCTATCGCGGGTTCTTCGACCTGGTGACGGGCCAGGTCGGGTCCGCTGTGTCCAATGCCAGAGCATATGAGGAAGAGCGAGAACGCGCCGAGACCTTGGCCGAGCTGGACCGTGCAAAGACCGCCTTCTTCAGTAATGTGAGCCATGAGTTCAGGACGCCCCTGACGCTCATGATCGGACCGCTGGAGGACGAGCTTCGTGAACATCCGGAGGAGCGTGAGCGCCTCGAGATCGTCCAGCGCAACAGTCTTCGTCTCCTGAAGTTGGTCAATGCCCTGCTCGATTTCTCTAGGATCGAGGCCGGACGCGTACAAGCGTCCTATGAACCCACGGACCTTTCCGTCCTCACGACCCATTCTGCGAGCCTGTTCCGGTCGGCCATCGAACGGGCCGGTCTGAGGTCGTGATCGATTGCCCCCCACTTCCAGAACCCGTGTACATCGACAGGGAGATGTGGGAGAAGACCGTTCTTAACCTTCTATCCAACGCCTTCAAGTTCACCTTCGAGGGCGAAATAACCGTAACCTTGCGCTGTAACGGGGGGCAGGTCGAACTCACCGTGAAGGACACCGGTACGGGCATCGCGGCCGAGGAGATCCTGCACCTTTTTGAGCAGTTCCACCACATTCGAGGACGTGATGCCCATACCCACGAGGGTACCGGCATCGGTCTGGCCCTGGTGCAGGAACTGGCCAAGCTGCATGGTGGTGATGTCAAAGTGTCCAGCATCATCGGTCAGGAACGACGTTCATTATATCGATCCGACCGGTTCGGACCATCTACCCAAAGGGCACATCGTGGTGGCCAGCGATCGTCAAATGGCGACCCAGGCCTCGCTATTTACATGGAGGAGGCGCTCGGATCGCTACCGGAGGCGGACGGGGACGTCCTGTTGTCGTCCACTTCTCCGGATATGGGACCAAGGGACCATCCGGGGGGAAGCATCCTACTGGCCGACGATAACGCCGACATGCGAGAGTACATCATGAGATTGTTGAGCGGTCTCTTTGATGTGAGGGCTGTGCCCGATGGCGAGGCGGCATGGACCGCAATGCTCGAACGGAGGCCGGACCTGCTGCTCACCGATGTGATGATGCCCAGACTGGACAGAATCGGTCTATTGTCGAGAGTTCGAGGGGGTAAGTGGACCCGTTCTGTTCCGGTCATATTACTATCGGCCCGTGCCGGAGAGGAAGCTCGGGTCGAGGGCATCGATGCAGGTGCGGACAATTACCTGATCAAACCGTTCAGCGCGCGCGAGCTGGTCGCCCGTGTGCGCTCATCCCTCGAACTTGCCCGTGTGAGGCAAGGATCAATAGGCTCGAAGAACGGCTGAAGGTGGAGGAAAAAGAAGGTCTGGGGAACTGCGCGAACAGATAATGGAAAGAGCTAGGGCGGAAACCGCCCTGCAGGAAGAGAGGGACAGACTGACATCTCTGATAAACAGCATCAGTGAAGAGGTCTGGTTCGCCGATGTACGGGAAAAGTTCACTTTGGCAAATCCTTCGGCCATTCGGGAGTTCGGTCTCGATCCGACCAGCGAGGTCGATGTGGAGAGCATTGCCTCAAGGCTGGAAGTGTTCCGACCTGATGGCAGCCCTCGTCCGGTGGAAGAAGCTCCTCCGTTACGAGCACTCCGAGGAGAGATGGTGAAGGACCAGGAAGAACTGGTCAGGACGCCGATAAAGAGCGAACTGCGGTATCGCCAGGTAAGTGCCTCTCCGGTTTCAGGGACGCCCAAATGACAGGGTGATCAGTCCAGTATCGGTCGTCAGGGACATCACCGACCGCAAAAGGACGGAGATGGAACTGGAGAGCGTCAAAAACGCGACTCGAAGCGATTAAATTGATTCAGATGCCGATGTCGGTATACTCGTCGTCGATGCTTCGGTCCGGGGAGATACTCTCGCGAACGATGAGATCGAGAAGATGTACGGTCTGAGAGGGTTCAGACCAACGGACATCAAGGGGTTCGTCGATTATACCAGGCTCGCGACGTCATTTGGACGGTCGTTCTTACAAACGGACGAGTATCCTTTCTTTCGGTCGCTCAAAGGAGAGG
>CAVUGW010000017.1:0-153078 GCA_963741025.1 Methanomassiliicoccaceae archaeon | reverse complement strand
TTCCTACTTCTTTGCATTTATATATAAAAATTTTCAATCTTATGATCAACTGTTAGAAAGGATCCAACGCCGAAGTATGAGCACGGGACCCTTGACAGTAACAACGGTCCGATGTCAACGAGGGTGTTGGTCTCGGTCCTCAAAGGACGATACATTGGAGGGTAAGAAATGGGAATGAGCAAGAAGTTCGCAAATATGAAGAGGGACAGGCGAGCCGATATCGGCATCGGGACAATGATCATCTTCATCGCGATGGTCCTTACGGCCCGCAGTAGCGGCATCGGTCTTGATCAGTACCGCTAACCAGGTACGTGCGAGCAGGCCTTAGCTGGACTTGGTGCATGAAGTCATGAATAATGTCGCTACCGGCTTCGTTGTGCAGGATGTCGTCGGTACCATCACCACTGGTCAGATAACCCAGGTCGATGTTTATTTCAGGCTAGCGTCAGGCAGCCCCAACGTGAATATAGGCCACTGGTCGATGATATCGTACACCGACGCAGCGGGTGCGACCTATGAGGCATATACCGCAACCTTGACGAAGGGAGAGCCAGCAACGGGCAGCTTTGGATTTGAAAAGACGCTCGATGTTGAGAGCCTTGGGACCGCTATACTGGGCCAGGGCGACCTTGGACACATCATACTGAACACGGACGGGACAGGTGCAGCAGCAATGTCCGTCGGCACGAACGAACAGGTGACCATAAAGATCATCCCGGCCTACGGCCAGTCAGCCCTCATAGTGTTCACCACCCGGAACAGCTGACCGGAACTGTGATCGACCTGCAGTAAACAGGGAAAACCTTTTCCATCTTAATTTTTTTATTAAACGATTTAAAGAACGAACGATACGATCAAGATTCACATTAACCAGTATTCTTTAGTTCCGTCCTTTGATCGGGTTTTGCATTTTTAAGCTGTACCCTATGAGATCGTGTAATGTAGGATTTACACCAAATTATTCATTGAACTAGTTCAGATCATATTTTCTTTCCGGATATTTATATGGCCGGCATGGCCACTATCTATCGTCAACGATAATTAGATTCATTAATGATTCCTACTTCTTTGCATTTATATATAAAAATTTTCAATCTTATGATCAACTGTTAGAAAGGATCCAACGCCCAGTATGAGCACGGGACCCTTGACAGTAACAACGGTCCGATGTCAACGAGGGTGTTGGTCTCGGTCCTCAATGGACGATACATTGGAGGGTAAGAAATGGGAATGAGCAAGAAGTTCGCAAATATGAAGAGGGACAGGCGAGCCGATATCGGCATCGGGACAATGATCATCTTCATCGCGATGGTCCTTACGGCCGCAGTAGCGGCATCGGTCTTGATCAGTACCGCTAACCAGGTACGTGAGCAGGCCTTAGCGACCGGTGATGAAGCGATCAACAACGTCGCTACCGGCTTCGTTGTGCAGGATGTCGTCGGTACCATCACCACTGGTCAGATAACCCAGGTCGATGTTTATTTCAGGCTGGCGTCAGGCAGCCCCAACGTGAACATAGGTAACGTCATGATATCGTACACCGACGCAGCGGGTGCGACCTATGAGGCATATACCGCAACCTTGACTAAGGGAGAGCCAGCAACGGGCAGCTTTGGATTTGAAAAGACGCTCGATGTTGAGAACCTTGGGACCGCTATACTGGGCCAGGGCGACCTCGGACACATCATACTGAACACGGACGGGACAGGTGCAGCAGCAATGTCCGTCGGCACGAACGAACAGGTGACCATAAAGATCATCCCGGCCTACGGCCAGTCAGCCCTCATAGTGTTCACGACCCCGGAACAGCTGACCGGAACTGTGATCGACCTGCAGTAAACAGGGAAAACCTTTTCCATCTTAATTTTTTTATTAAACGATTTAAGGAACGAACGATATGATCAAGATTCACATTAACGAGTATTCTTTAGTTCCGTCCTTTGATCGGGTTTTGCATTTTTAAGCTGTACCCTATGAGTTCGTGTAATGTAGGATTTACACCAAATCATTCATTGAACTAGTTCAGATCATATTTTCTTTCCGATATTTATATGGCCGGCATGGCCACTATCTATCGTCAACGATAATTAGATTCATTAATGATTCCTACTTCTTTGCATTTATATATAAAAATTTTCAATCTTATGATCAACTGTTAGAAAGGATCCAACGCCCAGTATGAGCACGGGACCCTTGACAGTAACAACGGTCCGATGTCAACGAGGGTGTTGCCCTCGTTCATCAAAGGACGATACATTGGAGGGTAAGAAATGGGAATGAGCAAGAAGTTCGCAAATATGAAGAGGGACAGGCGAGCCGATATCGGCATCGGGACAATGATCATCTTCATCGCGATGGTCCTTACGGCCGCAGTAGCGGCATCGGTCTTGATCAGTACCGCTAACCAGGTACGTGAGCAGGCCTTAGCGACCGGTGATGAAGCGATCAACAACGTCGCTACCGGCTTCGTTGTGCAGGATGTCGTCGGTACCATCACCACTGGTTCAATCACCCAGGTCGATGTTTACTTCAGGCTAGCGGCAGGCAGCCCCAACTGTGAACATACAAAATGTGATGATCTCATACACAGATCACATGGGTGCAACCTATGAGAGCATGGGTGCAGCTAGGTGCAGGTACGTTCCAATTTGCAAAGACGCTCGATGTTGAGAACCTTGGGACCGGAATACTGGGCCAGGGCGACCTTGGACACCTCACACTGACCTGTGGCGGCGACGGCGAAGCTGCGGATATGGCCATCAGCACGAACGAACAGGTGACCATAAAGATCATCCCGGCCTACGGCCAGTCAGCCCTCATAGTGTTCACGACCCCGGAACAGCTGACCGGAACTGTGATCGACCTGCAGTAAACAGGGAAAACCTTTTCCATCTTAATTTTTTTATTAAACGATTTAAAGAACGAACGATACGATCAAGATTCACATTAACCAGTTCACTAGGATCTCACAAATGAAGGAGAGCGATATCAGATGAAAGAGTATCATAATACACCGCTGGCGCCCATTTTCTCATCCTTCGCCATCCTTTCGTTCAAGAAGAAGGGCAAAGAGGAGGAGGATTCTTCCAGGTTCACTGAACGATCTGAACCTAGATGGTGGCACACTCTCCTTGAGCGACCTTGGAAACCTTAGCGGAAAGAAAAAGGGCGATCTGAAGGCCGGTCCGAAAACGGACCTGAAGTCCGATCTCAGTGCAGGGACCAAGCTCGATGGTCTTAATGATGCCCTTCTCTCGATGTCCGCACCACATGATGATAAAAAGATCGTGGACCTTGAGGCCAGCATCAACGATCTGAAAAAGCATGCAGAAAGCAGCGACATGAACAGTAAGGTCACAAAGGGAGAATTGGAGTCTATGAAAAAGGACCTCTCCCAGATAAATGATTCCATCAAGAGCCTCTTGAACGTTTATGAGGCGGTAAGCAGGCAATACAATCCGTTCGTTGATTCGGTAGAGGATAACTCTCATATCGATGTCGGCGTCAAGGCCGAGGAACGGAACATGGTTGTTGCGTCGAACCAAAAAAGCTTGGATGTCGATCCCGAACCGGTAAGCAAACTTCCACTTTATGACGAGGCTTTGGCGGAGCTTCACAGTCTGGACCCTAACGAACCTTTGGACAGGATAGTTAAGCCTGATGCTGTGACAACGGCGTCTGGGGTGGAGAACGAGATCTTGGAAGCTGAAAAAGAGGCTTCGATCTCAGCACCCGGACCGATAGCTCCCATCGCCCTCGATGCGCCGAAGGGACCGGCCAAAGCGGACGTTCCTAGGAAACAGGTCCTCTCGATCGATGATACCTTCGCCCTTGACCAGTTCAAGAAATTGATCGATCATCAGATCGATAAGATCTACAAATCGAAATTGACCGGAAATCCGATCGACCCCCTGGACATTGAAACTCTGGATAGATGGATGTCAGAGTTCAAGAAGATCGGGGGATCTGATGGGATTAAGTGTCTCGGCCGCGACCGCGATAATCTTTGCAGCATCAGTGATCTGCTTTGGGGTCCTTCTCGGAGCTTCAGAGAAGGCGCAGAACGATCTTGTCGGGGCGGAGAGCTCGGACATAAAACAACTGAGCGAGGTCCAAGGATCGAACATCGCGATCACCGATGTGAACAAGACCAACGGGACGGTGGAGGTCGAGAACACAGGTAACACGGTCTTGATGACCAATTCTGTACAGATAATGCTCAATGGAACATTGCTGTATAACAATGTGACCATCCATGTCATTGGGCACCCAGGTTCGTACATTTGGGCCCCCTCGGAATATGTGGATGTGAACACCACGATCGGACTGAACGGTCCCATTAAGGTCACCGCATCGAACGGCGCATCAACCTACTACGGGTCAGGATGAGCTCATGGCAGCAGATACAGCGATCACTCACATGGTTTTCTTCATTGCATCCATCCTCGTAGCGGCATCCATAGCTGGGGTGATAATCGCGGTCTCGAACAATATGGCGAACGACCTCGTTGCCAAGGAAAATGGGATCTCGGACACCATGCAGACCAACATCGAGATAATTAACGATCCCAGGATCGTTCCCTACAACGATAACAATCTGACCATATATATACAGAACACCGGTGATATTACTTTAAATTATAATGACATCACAATCCTTATAGATGGCCACATCATGGACGCCACTATCAGTGTCATAACAGATAACATGACCCAGGGCTCGGCGAACCAGAACGGGAACTGGGCCCCGTCAACGATCATTTCGGTCGAGGTGAACTGTGGCCTTGACCCAGGGCGATCATACGATGAAAGCGGTGATGACAGATGGCGTATCGGACACTATGGAGTTCAGGGCCTGAACTGGCATCTGGCTGTTTGGTTCGTCTGATAGATGGTGGATCCTTTGGGAGGGGTGGGGAATGAGCGAGTCGACCGTAGAGGCAAGACCCACAAGGTCGGACATTTATAATTTCCAACTTCCTGGGGACGAACTATCGGCCAAGCTAGGAAAGGGAATACCGAAAGGTTCCATCGTGGTCATCGAGGGCGAGGAAGGCTCGGGCAGAAGCGTGCTCTGCCAAAGATTCCTATTTGGCATGCTGACCAACGGTCATACGGGGACCTACATATCGACCGAGATGACCCTGAAGGACTTCATCGATCAAATGTACTCATTGAACTATAAGATAGAGAAGCAGTTGATCTCTGGAAGCCTTCAATATTTTCCGGTCTATCCCCTCATAGGTAACACTATCGCAAGGACCAATTTCTTAGATAAACTGATAAGTTCATCACATCTCTATTCCAAAGATCTGCTCTTCATCGATTCCCTGACGACCTTGGCCAGAGATGGTCTTGACAATAACAGTTGCATCAGGCTTATCGCATTCCTGAAAAAACAAACGAAGGATGATAAGACCATAGTTCTAACGATCGAAGAGGGCAACAAGAGCGTCGAGCAGCTCAGATTGGCGGCGGACATATACATTTGCTTGAAGATGAAGCCGACCAGCCAGGGGCTAGCAAGGATGGTACAGGTCAAGAGGTTCTCTAGGGCAAGGGGAAGGGTCGACGATATATTCAGATTTAGGATAGAGCCTGGCATAGGCCTTGTGATCGAACTGACGGAGGTGTCGGGCTAACATGGTGGTCATCGAACCGGCTCTGGAAGAGGAGATGCAGGTCAATCCATATCTGAAGAGAGTACATCGACGAGCTGTTGACCAAGACCAATGTCCTTCCTCGCTATTTCAACAACTTGACGGTGAAGGACCTTGCGGACATCAGAAAGAACGCCGTGAGCGATCCGAACGCCGCGAACGTGATCTACAAGATAGGCCACGGTTACATACACATAGACGCTGCCAGAAGCCGATATAACAGCATCGAACATCAAATGAGCATAGATGAAAAAGAGAAGCTCCGGATGATCAAGGAATTAATACTGGAGAAGGCGACCCAGGAGGAATCCGTTGAAACCAAGGAGGACCTTATCAGGGTCCTAGAAAAACTGTTCGATAGTTCGATCGAGATAAGCAAGAACAGCAAGGAAAAGCGATTGAAACACGCAGGCAGGGTCGTGGTCAGGGAGCAGGACTATGATTTCATGAAATATTACATTAATCGTGACATCGTAGGTTATGGTCCTATCGAACCTCTTATCTTGGACCCGTACATAGAAGATATCCACCTCATCGGAACTTCTAGGGTGAGGATATCGCATAAGGCGTTCCAGTTCGGCTTGGAATCGAATGTCAGGTTCGATGATGATGTGACCCTTAACGATTTCTTCGTCTCCCTGAGCGAGAGAATGGGCCGTCCTGTAAGTGCTTCGAAGCCCATCGTTGACGGGACATTACCGGATGGGTCCCGTATTAACATGATATATACCAACGAGATAAGTGCAAGGGGGTCCTCCTTCACGCATCAGGAAGTTCGCCGCTGAACCGATCTCACCGATCCAATTGATAAAGTGGGGAACCTTCAGCACCGAGTTCGCCGCCTATATCTGGTTATGCCTAGAGAATAAGATGAACATCATTCTCTCGGGAGAGACGGCCTCGGGAAAGACCACCGCCTTGAACGCCATAATGTCGTTCATCGATCACAGAGGTAAGATCTACTCGGTCGAGGACACACCGGAGGTCAAACCTCCGCAGAAAGGTTGGCAGAGATGCGTTACGAGGGAATCAGGTCCGGAAGAGTCAAGGGTGACGATGTTCGATCTTCTCAGAGCAGCTCTGAGATCCAGACCGGACTACATAATCATCGGTGAGATCAGAGGTGAGGAGGGAAGGGTGGCGTTCCAATGCATGCAGACCGGTATACCGGTGATGGCGACCTTCCACGCGTCCAATGCGACGAAGTTCATCCAAAGGATGACAGGACAACCGATCAACATTCCGATGTCTTTCATCGATAACTGTCAATGTCATCATTTTTCAGTCGGCGGTCAATGTCAACAAGAAGTACTTGAGACGTGTAACGAACTGTTGAGGAGTTCATGGGATTTTCAAAAGAGGATGGTGGGGTTCTCACCAGGAACGTGTTCAAGTGGGACTCGTCCTTGGACAAGATGTTCTTCCGAGGGAACAATAACTCGTACATCCTAGAGAAGAGGATCGCGGTCGAGCATGGATATTCGGACCCCAAAGAGATATACAAGGACCTTAGGTTCAGGGAGAAGATCATCCAGAAGATGGTCGACCTGGATATAACTGGATACCATGAGGTCAACAAGATCTTGAGCGATTATTATGAGCTTGGGCCAGGCTCGCTCCCCTTCACGGTCTGAGGGAGTTCCGGGATCGGGTGTGCGATGAAATTAGACGACTGGCTTCGGGACATGAAAATGAAACGGTCCACCTACTTCAGATTGGTGGCCGTCACCATCGTAATGTTCGGTGTCGTGATCCCGATGCTGATGAGCGTGATGCTCTCGTCCGTCGTACCATCCCCATACATCTACATCCTTTATGTCGTTCCATATTTTGGTATACTGGTCATTGTCCTGATCCCGAACCTGTCGAGCTCTAAAAGGAAGATGAGCGTCGAAAGGAACATGCCGATGTTCGTGACCCAGATGGCAGCATTGTCAACGTCGGACATGTCGTTCGATAGGGTGTTCTATATCCTCTCCGAGAAAAAGGAATATGGTCAGTTGGCCGAGGATGCCAAAGTGGTGTACCGACTGCTCAGACATTACAGCGTAGGTGCTGCGGAAGCTTGCCGATTCGTGGCCCTGAGGACCAAATCCACGATGGAATCAGAGTTCTTCAACAGGCTATCTCACTCGATGGACTGTCGGGGAGAAGTTGGACCGCTTCATGAAGAACGAGCATGATGTCATCATGGACGAGTTCATGTTGAGGGCGGAGGCATCACTGCAGGACCTGGATTTTGTGAAGGAAATATATACAGGAATAACCACAGCCCTCATTTTCACGGCCGTCTTCGTTTGCATCACCCCGATCTTGGGGGGCTCCGATGTCACCTATTTGCTATATGGTGTGGTGGTCTCTTTTGCTGGGATCGAAGGTTTCTTCATTTATTTCATAACGGTGAAGGTACCCAAGGACAACATTTGGTATGGTTGGCGTGCTAAACGAAGGGACCATTTGATCACTGATAAGGACAGAATATTGTTCACTTCGGTCCTGGTCTCGATCTTTGGATGTATCATGTTAGCCTTCATCATGATACCTTCAGGCCTGCCACCGATGTTCGTCGTGTCCACGATCTTCATGCCGGTCCTGATCCCGGGCATATTGATCATGAGGGAGGAGAAGAAGATCGAAAAAAGAGACAACATCTACGGGGCGTTCATTCGTTCCCTGGGAAGGGCCTCTTCCGTGAGCGGGACCACGATGTCCGAAGGTGTGAAGAAACTGGCCATGCACACTTTTGGACCGCTCACTGTAATGATACGGAACCTATCGAGGCGACTGCAGATGCACATTAGTGCCACGGACTCGTGGAAGCATTTCGCGGCCGAGAGCTCCAGCAATCTGATCAATAAGTTCGGGGAAATGTACGTACAATGCGTGCAGAACGGTTCAAAGGCAGAGCCAACAAGCATTTTCATCAGCAACAATATGTTCAAGATCCTTACGATACGAAAAAAGAGACAGGTCATCTCTTCCTCGTTCGTCGGCATCCTCTATGGGGTCATGATCTCGCTGTCTTTCACGATATACATCACCATCGGCATCGTTCAATATATGGGCCAGACGATGAGCACCCTGGCGGTCAATAACCCTGACTTTCTATCCGGGGGCATCCTGACCAACATCTTTTCCGCGTCCTACAACACAAATGGCCTGGAAATAATGGCGATCTCCATCATCCTTGTCCATGCCTTCATGTCGTCCTTGATGCTACCCCTTCTCAAAGGAGGGCATGTGGCTGGCTCGGTCATTCATTTCGTTGCCTTGATATGGGTCGCCTCGGCCGCCTCGTTAGCGTCAGCCTATCTTATCTCGATGCTGCTTGGCTGATGGCGTTAAGAACCTCGGAACACTGCAAGGATGAATAAACGTTCGATCCGTTCATGTATGACCATGGTACGGTCCTGAACGAACGAATGGGATATTATCGGGGAGATCGACAAAAGTATACTTCGCCAGCTCAGATCATGGTCATCTCTTGACCTTTCTGGATATGGTAAGAACCATCAGAGGGGTCGAAGATCACCGTTCTGCCCTTTGTTCCGCCCGTCTCCTCTCCGATGAGCGGTATCCTCTCCATCTTCAACGTCTCCCTCGCTACCTGGGAGTTCCTTTGGCCGATGTTCAATGTATCAGAGCTGATAAAAGAGAACATCTGGGCGCCCCCCGCCATCTTCGCCCTGAGCAATGAACGATTGGCCCCCCTCTCAACGAGCTCGTCGACCATCAGCATAATCGATGAGTCAGCGTACTTCGATGCGTTGTTCTTGTCCCTGCCCTCTTCATACTTTGGGAGCATGGCGTGCGCCAACCCTCCTACACCACAGCTTTGGTCATATATCGCGATGCCCACACAAGAGCCTAATCCAATGCACATGAGCCGTTCAGGCCTGATGGCCAACTTGTACTCCCCTACGCCAACGACCTTCTCGTCCACGTTACGAACGAACTTTGAGTTCTCCGATGAGATCGCTCTTGTTTCGTTCGTCCTGCAGGCATTATTGCCGTACAGGGCATGGGCTGCCTTATCATGATTGCTAGCTAGGGGTTCGTTCATTCAATTCACACAATGTTGAACTTTTCCATCAGTGCCTGTTGAGATCCCATGTCCGGCATATATAGGATGAAACCGAGGAACGTCTCTTTCCCTAGTACGAACTGGTATGTATCACGACGGAGTTGTCCGCCACCTGTTCGACCAACTGGGCCGGGAACTCCAATATAGCGCTCATCATATCGATCGCTATCCCCGGCGGTGATGGCATCATCGTTACGCCGATGAACGCTGAGATAGCGTTCAGATATGCTGATGCACATATGTTCCCTATCTCGGATATGGCGTCCTTGTCCTCCTCTGTGAACTCCCGATATGGGTCATGTTCCCGACCGAACACCATATCGACCAGTTCCAGCGCGATATGAGTGCTGAGAACCATCAATATGCAGCCCTTTCCTTTACCGTAGGCCTCAAGAAATACAGCGACGACTTCTCTTCGGTGTTCTCAAAGGCCGTAGGAAGGTCTTGGCTCATGCAGATGAAAGATTCAGAGACCTCGACGAGTATATCCTGTCTGGTAAGATTGGAAAGCGCCGTAGATGCATGGGCCGCCCCTATGCTTCCTATCTCCTGCAGCGCATCCCTCCGCATCATCTCTTTCTCCGATATTGCCTCAAGTCCATTGTCCATCTAAGCTCACCTCATGTCGATAGCCCAAATTTCTGGAACATCGCCGCTTGGCTTTCCATGTCAACACCAAACTTCTTGAAGGTCAGCGCCTGTGTGGTCTTGTCAGGCATGTAGATGATGGTTCCGTGGAACCTCTGTTCATCATCCACAAAGTTCGTTTCGATACGGATGGTGTTCTGGACATGGAGGCTGTTCAGGTTCTCAGGGAAGTGTAGATTGTCCGCTATGAGATCGACCGACACGATCGGTGATGAGGGCATTATATCGATGCTCAAGAACCTGGATATCGGGTTCAGATATCTTCTGATGCAGATATCACCCATCTCGATCAAAACCTCTTTGTCCTCTTCCGATATCTTACGTTTTTGATCGCCTTTTCTTGAGAGCAGAAGGTCCGAAAGGGCCGTTGCTACCTCTTGTGGAAAGACCATGACGATGCTGCTCCCCGAACCGCCGACATCTATCTTGACGGTCGCTAGTTGTCTTCCAACATTTCCGAACCTTGGCGGTAGCGCGTCCACTGGAAATATCCTGCATTCCGTGACATCGATCAATATGTCTTTCTTTACTAGCTCGGTGAGGGCCGTCGAGGCATGGGAGGCGCCCACATTGCCCAGTTCCCTCAGAGCGTCCATTTGCAGATCGTCGATCTCTGGTTCTTTTATTTTCCCATTGCTCATATAAATGCCCCCACATCGAGTATCATAGCGACCTTTCCGTCGCCTAATATGGTCGCTCCTGAGAAATACCCGGCCGAACTGTAGGTCCTTTCCTAGGTTCTTTACTACGATCTCTTGTTGGCCGATCAATCTTGTAACTATGAGACAGGCGCGATTATCGTTCTTTTCTACGATTATCGCCGGCATCTCTTTCTTCGCGTCCATCTCAGCTCCTCCGAAGGCCGAATGGATGTTAAGTATCGGTATTACCTCCTCCCTAAGACGGAAGACACCATTGTCCCCGATCACATGGATGCTTTCCAATGGTACCCTGACCGTTTCCCTGACGTTCTCAAGTGGGATCGCGTACTTCTCCCGATTGACCTCCACCAGCATGGCTCGGATGATGGACATGCTAGGGGGCAGTTTGAGAGTTATCTTTGACCCTTTTCCCAACTGGGTATCGAGCCTGACGAACCCGCCCAATCCTTCTATCTTGGTCTTGACGACATCAAGGCCGACCCCTCTTCCGGAGATGTCCGTCACCTTCTCTGCCGTACTGAAGCCTGGCAAGAAGACGAACTGAAGTTTCGATTTGTCGTCCATCCGATCGGCCTCCTCCTGGGAGATGAGCCCCTTGGCGATCGCCTTAGCAACTATCTTGGCCGGGTCCATTCCTCTGCCATCATCTTCGACCGTGATCACTATGTTGCTTTGCTCCTGATAGGCCGACAACTGTGACCTGACCCTGTGATCTCTTGCCGGCCGACAGCCTTTGGTCGACGGGCTCGATGCCGTGATCAATGGCGTTCCTGAGGAGATGTACCAACGCATCACCGATCTCGTCCAATAGGCTGCGGTCTATCTCTATATCGTTCCCCTTCATGGTGAACTCGACATCCTTTCCGTTGTCGGCGGAGATGTCCCTTACCATACGGGGGAAGCGTTTGAAAATGAAATCCACCTGGACCATCCTGGTCCTTAGTACGATGTCCTGTAGCTCGCCCATGAGACGTGCGTTGTTCTGAAGGGTTTGCTTTAGCTCACGATGTTTAAGGTCGTTCGCAATCTGATTGATCCTGATATTGTTGATCATTATTTCGCCGACCAGGTCGAGCAGTTGATCGAGAAGTTTTGCCTTTACACGGATAGTGCTGCCGGTCGACATCGATTTCTCGCCCTTTACCGCATCTACTTCCGAGGATTCTGTCTTGACCTCCTCTGGAACATCACTTGCCCTTGTATCCCCTTCCCCATAAATGGACAATCTCGCTGCTGAAATTCCGGTTATATCCATGCACGCCTTACTTATCTGCTCGTCCGAAGACGCGGAAGAGAACAGGATGCGCATGCCAGTGTCGGTGTCGTTCACTTCGCTGACCTCCGGTGAACAAGCGACCACCAATCCCATCGAGGACAAGCCTCTTATCAATTGATATGCTCGGCCTTCCTTGAGCTTAACTTCTGGGATGAAATCTATCGATATTGAAATGGGCCTCTTTCCTCCGGCCTTGGCCTCCTCTAATTGGGCCTTTTGATCGGAAGAGAGAACGAACGAAAGCGGCTCGCGACGTTCTTTTGCCCTGAGCGGTGCCTCGGCCGATGAATCCATGAAGATCTTCATCTTAGAAATGAGGTCCTTCACGTTGATGCTGGTGCTGCCGCTCTTTTCCAGATCGTCCAACATCTTTTCGATCATATCGGCACCTTTGAAAAGTAGCTCCATCAAACGCTGCTCTGGAACCTCATTTCTCCTCCTAAGCACATCGAAAAGGTCCTCCATGACATGTGAAAGCTCGCTGATCGATTCGATCCCGATGACCGCGGCAGTGCCTTTGATCGTGTGAACGACCCTGAACGCCTCGTTCATCTGGGCTTCGTTGAACCCATGCTCCTCAAGCTCCAACAGAACGTTGTTGACCACTTGAAGGTTCTCGCGAGCCTCTTCGATGAATACATCAAGATACTTTGATTTGTCCATTTCTTACATCCCCGTGCTCAGGGCCAATACTATGTTCTTGGCGATATCTTTTAGAGGAACGACCTTGTCGGCCACCCCGAGATCGACGACCGCCTTCGGCATTCCATAAACGACTGAGGTCTGTTCGTCCTGAACGATGGTCTTTCCGCCGTTCCTCTTGACCTCTCTCATTCCTTCCGCCCCATCCATTCCCATGCCTGTCAATACGACGCCTACCGTCCTTGGACCGAACTGGGGGGAGACGCTCTTCATCGTGACATCGACCGCTGGTCGAACATAATTGATCTTAGGGTCGTCAGTAAGATGTATCCTGTTATCCTTTAGCATCATGTGCTTGTTCCCGGGCGCAAGAAGTACCGTTCCGGTCCGTATCTCATCCCCTTCAGCTGCCTCTTTGACCTCAAGGGGGGATATCCAGTTGAGCCTTTCCGCGAATGATCTGGTGAAACCTTCCGGCATATGTTGTATCACCAGAACCGCTGCAGGAAGATTCCCTGGGAGGCGTGAAAGGACCTCCGGAAGGGCTTTCGGTCCTCCGGTGGACGAACCTATCAGAACGACCCATTCCCCACTTATGGTCGGCATCTCCACCGGTATCAGTTCTCTTACCGTTCTTTCAGGTTTAACGACCTTTGTCCTGGCGGCCATCTTTACCTTGCTCAGGATAGAGTCCTTTTCCTTTTCTATGTCCAATGAAAGGGAGCCCGATGTTTTTGAGATGAAGTCCACGGCTCCCATTTCCAGAGATTTCAGGGTTATGTCCGCCTGCCGTTTGTCAACGGATGATAGCATGACCACCGGACAGGGGAACTCGCTCATTATGTGTTGAAGTGCCACGAGCCCGTCCATGACCGGCATCTCTATGTCCATCGTCACGACATTAGGTCTTAACGTCCTCACCATCTCTATGGCCTCGGCCCCGTTCCTTGCCGATCCTATCACCTTGAGCTCCGGGTCCTTTTGGATCAGATCGATTATTATCCTTCGCATGACCGCGGAATCGTCGACCACCAAGACGGTATAGGGCTGCATCATCACACTCATCGTGCGGTCTTTTTGGCAGCGCTCACAAGATCGCTGTTCTCGAACGGTTTCACCAGGAACTCCCGTGCGCCGTTGTCGATCGCCTGCATGACAAGGTTCTTTTGGTTCAAACCGCTAACAACGATTATACGTGCGTCCTTGTCCATATCAAGGATCTTCTTCACGACGTCTGTACCATGCTCACCTGGCATGATTATATCCATCGTGACGAGGTCAGGTTTCAAGGAAACATATTGCTCGACCGCTTCCTTTCCGTTCTTGGCCTGCCCCACGACATTGAACCCTCCCTCCTTTGTCAGGACCTCTTTGATCATCGTCCTCATGACCATGGAGTCGTCCACTATCAGGACCCTCTTCGAATCGCTCATCATGTTGCCTCCGTTGTAACCTTGTTCAAGCCCAGCCCATTTCCTTGCTGCCCCTTGATCGCCATTCTCTCTTTGTCATCGTCCCCTATGATCTTGTTCAGGTCGAGGAGCATTATCAGCTTGTTCGGCAACTTGCATATGCCTGTCAAGAAGCTCGTGTCCATTCCGGTCGACAGCGTTCTTGGGGGAGGCGATATGCTCTGCCTAGGTACCCTCATCACGTCCTCGACCGCATCCACTATTATGCCGAGCTGGGTGTCGCCTATCTCAGCGACTATTATCCTCGATTGGGCGGTGCGTCCATTGGCGTCCTCAGCGATCGCGAACCTCTTCTTGAGGTCGATGACCGTCGTTATCTGACCTCTCAGGTTCATGACCCCCTCTATGAAATCGGGCATTCTCGGGACCTTGGTGATGTCCTGCACCTTGCCTATCTCCCGGACCTGTGTCACCTTGACCCCGAACGTCTCTTTGCCGAGCAGGAATGAGACCAGCTGTTCCTCGTCGCCGGTCAGTTCGATCTTTTGTCTGTTCTTCCGCAATTGTGTCCCCCCTTAGTTGGCGTTGGTCCTGATACCACGCTTCGACAGCGCTTCCTTGACCTTCGTCGGCACTTTTCCCTTCTGTGGATCCAAAATTTGCTTTCCCTCTGTTTTTTTGGATGGACATGGGATCGATCTTACCATGTTGCTATCATCATCGGCGTTCCCGACCTTGAACTGTGCCGAGACCTTCTGTAGGTCCACGGCCATCTCCGAAAGCGATTGAGCACGGGCGGTCATGTCCTCCATGCTCGCCGTGAGCTCCTCGGTCGATGAGGCCGATTCCTCCGACGCGGTCGCCGTCTGCTCGGCGATCGATGCGATACCATCGACCGCTTTCGCCGCCCTCTGCGTCCCCTCGTTCTGCCGTTGCATTAGCGCAGCGATCATCTCGACCTCCTTGGCCGCCGTACCAGTGGTGAGCATGATCTCGCTGAACGTCCTGCCCGTCGCCTCAACGGTCGCCATACCCTCTGCCGCCTCCTTGGTACCGCGCTGCATCGATTCGACGGCCTTGTTCGTCTCGAGCTGGACCTCTTTGATCATCTTTGCGATCCTCTCGGCCGCTTCCCTCGAGTCCTCCGCGAGGTTCTTCACCTCTTCAGCTACGACAGCGAAACCACGTCCTTGGTCCCCTGCTCTGGCGGCCTCGATCGCGGCGTTCAATGCGAGCAGGTTCGTCTGGTCCGATATCCCGGTGATCGCTCCGACGGTCTCGCCGATCTCCTCGGACCGCTTCCCAAGATTGCCGATGACGACCGCCGATTCGGAGACCACCTTCGATATCTCCTGCATCTTCTTGACCGTGTTATCGACGGCGACCTTTCCGGCATCAGCGCTCTGAGCTCCCTTCCTGGCCGCCTCAAGGGCGGACCGCGACCTCTCAACGACGGTCGTTACGGAAGTGGACATATCGGCCATTATTTTGGCCGTCTCGTCCACCTGGGTGGCTTGGGACTGTGCACCCCTTGATATCGTCTGTATCGTCGCCGAGACCTGCTCGGTCGACGCGTTCATCTCCTCAGCTGAGGATGCAAGGTCCTGTGATGTCGCGGAAACGGTATCCACCGACCTATTTACCTGAACTATCAGGTCGGTAAGGTTCTCGCCGATCTTGTCCAGGGATGAAGCGAACTCGGTGAAATCGCCCTTGGTCTCGATCTCCACCCTGGCCGTCAGATCACCATTGGCGTAGGAATCGGCGATCCTCATCGCCTCGTTTATCGGTCCAACAACGGCGTCCAGGGTCGAGTTGACCCCTGCGACCACCTTTTTGAACTCGCCCTGGTGCTTGGACTGGTCGGCCCTGACATCTAGCCTCCCCTCGATCGCGGACCTTGACAGCATGTCCGCATCATTGACGAGCGCTTCGATCGAACCTCTTGCTTTGAGCAAGTGTTCGTTAATGACATTGTAGGTCTCGTACAGCCCTTTGGTGTACTCGTTCGATTCTGTGACCTTGACCTCGAAATCGAAATCCCCCAACGAGAGCTTTCTGAGGTTGTCACCTAACCGTCGGATCTCTTTCTTCCGGTATTCGGTCTCTTTCGACTTCTCCGTGACGTTCTGAACTACCTCGATGTGCCCGATCCTTTCCCCCCGGAGGTTCTTCAGGTATGCTACATCGACCTGGAAATCCTTGTTGTTCTGCTCGAACGCGGTGGTGTTCTTGTCGTTACGAAGGCATTCGATCCCACAGGACCTCGTACCACAGATGTTCGCTTTCCACATCGAGCATGGTTTCCCGATGATGTCCTTCCTTTTTACCTTCAGGGTGTCCTCGACCGGTTTGTTTATGAAGGTCCAGTTCATGTTCATGTCCGTGACCGAAAGTGGCCACGGAACGGCATCCAGTATCTGCCCGTACCAGAACATCTTGTCGACCACGACATTAAGTGTCTCGTTAACTCCCTGGACGACCTTTGCGAAGTCCCCCCTATGTCTTGAGACATCGGCCCTTACCTCGAACCGTTCCTCGACCGCAGCTTTCGAAAGCGTTGTCGCGTCGTCCACCAGAGCCGAGATCGCGTTCCTCGCTTTCGAGAGGTTATCGTTGATCTTTACGAAGTTCTCATGATTCTCCTTGGTGTAGTCATCGCACTGTGCTGTGGTGGTGTCCAATTCCAGGTCTCCCTCCGCGAGCCTCTGTAGGTTACCGGCGAGCCGGTCGACCTCTGACTTATCGTACATCAAACGTCTGGTCTGTGCCGTTATGTCCTGCAATACCTCGACATGTCCGATGTGATCTCCCTTATTGTTCTTGATATAAGATGCGTCGATCTGTAGGGCCTTTCCATCCCTATCGGATATCGTCCTTGGGTCCCCGTCCTTCAAACGAATTATGCCACAGTTCTTGGTCTTACAGATCGGACCATTCCATTCATGGCATGGTTTTCCCACCACTTCTTTCCGGTCCTTCACCTTCAAGATGGCCATGGACGATCGGTTCACGAAGGTCATTTTCATGTCCATATCAGTGACGGAAAGAGGGAAAGGGATCGCGTCCAGTATCTGTTCGTACCAGAAGGTCTTGTCCACGACAGCGTCCAATGTCGAATTGATGCCAGTTACGATCTTCGCATAATCCCCAGAATGCTTGCTCGCATCGGCCCTGACGCTGAACTCTCCAGCGGTCGATGCCCCGATCAACATGTTCGTATCTTTGACAAGATGATCTATGGCATCGATACATGTGTTGAGATTGTTCCTGATCTCATTGAAATCGCCCTTATATTCCTTGGTGATCTTCGAGGGGATGTTCCCGACAGCTATGTTCCTAACATATGCTGCCGCTACGTTGAGCGGGGTGACCACGGCGTTCAAAGTATCGTTCATTCCCTCGAGGATCGTCTTGAAGTTTCCATCGAAAGCGCTCGTGTCGGCCCTCACTTTCAGGTCTCCCTCGATGGTCCTGGCGACCAACCTCTGTACCTCTTTTGCTGTCGCCACCTCTTTTGAGGTATCTTGAATTATCTCCATCGCACCGATGATGTCCCCGTTAAGGTCCTTTATCGGAACAGCGGTCCCTCTCACAGGGATATCACCGGAATCCAATTTCGCTACGTTCCCATCACCTGAGATCGACCTATCCTCGTTCATGGCCCTATTGCAGATACAACCCTGGGTCTTACATGCGGCCGTCCTGAAAAGATCATAGCATTTCTTTCCAATGACCTCCTCTCTGTTCTTGGTCAGGAATTTGAGAGCGAACTGGTTCATGTAGATTATGTTCAGTTCATTGTCGACCTTCATCACAGAGATGGGCATAAGATCGATCGCATTACCATCGTCAGGCGTCCCTGCAGGCCGTCGTTCGGGAACAAGATAGACGATAGCTCCGATCATCGTTCCTTCCCGATCCCGATGAGGTATTGCCGTGATGGAGACCTCTACCTCGTTCTTTGCGCTATTGATGAACTTGATCGGACCGGCCTTTACCGTTTCTCCTTTTTTGATGCCCTGCGATATGGGGTCTCCAGGGGTCCCGATCGCCCCACCGAGAACCTCCTTCACTTGCATTCCTATCGCTTTTCCCTTATCGATACCGGTCAGTTCTTGGACCGCATCATTGTACGAGATGACCTTCCATTTGTTGTCAACGATGATTGCAGCGATCGGCATGGTCGAGATCAGTTCATCCCTAATGTTCCGTTCAGCTTCTGTTTCCATGTCACAAACCTCTGAGATTATCAATGCCAGTAAGTAAATTTCGATCTATTTATTAAATGAAAGAAAAAAATTGGATAGTATTTATGGGTGCAGACTTAATTATCGATACTGATTACATCTTGATTTTAGAATAGATATGAACCCGTTAGTCTGGCCGAATCTGTTTTGATATTTGTTTCGTCAGTTTTATATCAAATATCCGATGTTTTAATCCGATCACATGGTCGCTGAGGGTAACACCCTAGATAGGTACTTCTTAACATTGAAGAACGAGATCTTCAAACAGACCTCTTTGGACTGCAATCAGTACAAGGACTCCTATCTAAAAAGAAGGTTCGCGGTGAGAATGCGTTCGAGGGGGGTGGACAATTATAATGATTATATCCATCTGCTCTCCAAGGACCCGACCGAATATGACGAGCTCATGCGGGATATTACGATCAACGTTACCCTGTTCTTCAGGGACAGGGCGGTGTTCAAGGCATTAGAGGAAGAGATCGTCCCTCTCCTAATTTACGATAAGGTCCAACGAGGGCAAAGGACACTGAGGGTTTGGAGCGCGGGATGTTCTAGCGGAGAAGAGCCTTATTCCCTGGCCATCATGTTCAAGGAGCTGTTGGGCGAGGATATGGACGACTATGCCATCTCGGTGATCGGTACCGATATCGATGAAGGCTCTCTAGAGACGGCCGAAGCAGGATATTATCTTCCAAGACAGATCGTGAACGTCCACCGGACCACCTTTCAAAATATTTCGAGTTCGATGGTGAGCTTTATCACGTAGTTCCAGAAATAAGGGAGATGGTTCGGTTCCGGAACCTGGACCTGTTCTCGGGGACCGCGGGGTCGAACTTTGATCTGATACTATGCAGAAATGTGGTCATATACTTCAACAAAGAAATGCAGGAAAAACTTTACATGAAGTTCTTTAGCTCGATGGCCGACGGAGGTTATTTCATAATGGGGAACACCGAGACCTTGATCGGTGAGGCCCAGCACATGTTCATTTCGGTGAAGACAAGGGAAAGGATATATCAGAAGCCTTGTAAAAAATGAAGGCCAGAGGCCTGGACCGACGGGCCACGGTCCCGAAGATCGCCAGCATGTCAGTGAACCGCCATTTACCATGCCCATTTGAGCATCTGGGTCATCGGTGAGGACACTTTTATGTAGCTTTCCCGATCGGATCACCCATAGCGTATGCGTTCCTTACCCCCTTCCCCTGATGCGACAGATCTAAGTTCAAGCTCGATCCAGATCCCCAAGGCCATGCCCAGCTCATGGATATAATCCCCAGCGCTGAGAGCGTTCCTTTCAATGACCTGAGCATACCTGTCCATCGTCCTTTCGGACGGGACATGGAGCGCCGGTCCATTGCCAAAAGAATAGTAAAGAGCTGCGTTCTTGAAGGAGCAGAAATCAGGACCGGGCACTATCTGCTCGAGCTGTTCCGGGGCCTTACCGACCTTCTTTCCCAACATTTCGGAGGCCAGACCTACGATCTTGACCTCCTCCATGATCTGGGCCAGGGCCTTCTGACCATTGGTGCAGTTATCGTCCAGTCCCTCCATCCTTACCGATTGATAGTCCGCTTTAGCGGCCTTCTCCAGCTCCCGTACCATCGTCATCAGTTTCCCCGATTCCTCCAACATGAGCAAAAGCAATCCGAGCTTTAGTCTCTCTCGACCAACGTACCCCTTATCTTCCGACAGGACATGGAACCCGTTCGCGGTCTCTAAAATATGGCCCGCCAGTCCGGAAGCGGTCCTGAATGCCACATCCCTGTCAAAGAACATGATGTCCTGGTCTTGGCTCATGTGATTTGATTTATATCGTTCCATATTAACTTTTTCGAACATGTCCCCCTGAAGGTTGGAAAGGAGATAGTGCCCGGGTGGAATTCGCTATGTTGAATAATATGATGAAACAGGACGAAATGCGTGCCCAAGAGCTCATGCTTGACGCTCGATCTCTTTGTTCCTATCGATAGATCGAGCATCGATGAAAGAGAAGATCGGTCCTGATCGCAAAATCGAGTGGCCCGCTCCATCGATGTCATGCTTTTCGTGCGCTCTCATTCTTCGATCATTTTCATGAACAGCTTTGCTATCACTGCCCTCTCCCCCTGATCTGCCGCGTTCCACATATCCCCAAGAAGCTTATCCGACTCCGAGCCTGGACAGGCCCGATCGGCTAGGAACTGGATCGCATGTCCTCGATGTATCCTATGACATTTCCCTCTGACGGATCATCATCCCTGACATCGTTCAAGGTCTCTTGCAAAGAGCTCTTCCATACGTTCCAGTCCCGGGAAAGGTTCGTCGAGTTGATGCATATCTCTCTGTTCTCGGTCTTCGTGTTCCGCTCGGTCTCCATGACCTATGCTCGGAACCAGAGGTATATTTTGATTTCATTCTGTAAGGACGGTCGGGAACGTCCGGACCTTTGACCTGAACGAGCGGGGGGTCGGACAATGCTAGGACGGGGATGAGAGCTAGACACGCATTGTTGACCGGCCCGTCCAATACCTTCGCCCGCTCGCCTTCCCCGATCACAAAACGGTCGGAACACATGCTGGTCTCATGTCAAGAAAGAGATCCCCCGGGATGCTGGGTGGTGGTCAATGGGGATCCTCCGCATATAGGGGATCGTTCACTGTCCTACTCTTCCGCGATCATAAATGAAACAGGAACGGGAAGAGGATCGGCCCGGTCGACCTTTCGTGGATGGTCCAGTAAAGGACTCCTACTTCTTCTCTTCTTTCTGTCCAGGCTCGTTCACCGTTACCTCCCTTTGGGTCGGTTGCTGGGGTTGTTGCGTTGTTTTTTTCCTTTTGTCGTTCTTTTGTATGTATTCGACCAAGAACCAGATCCCTAATAGGATGAAGAACAGTCCAACGATGACCCTCAACAGGCTCTCGAACGCGATGACAAGAATGCCAAAGATGATACTTACCACGGCGATTATCGGGTCCCAATCCATGATGCTCCCCGGTATTTTAGGCAGAACTGTATATATTAAGGTGATCGGGGACCGAAGCGTGCAAAGGTAAAAATATTCCCGATATCCACAGATTATCGTCTACCTTGACACCTCCAACCTCGATCTCACTTATCGACCATAGACGCAAGGATGTCGGTCCCAAAGATCGGACGGTCGGGCCTCATCCATCTGCCGAAGATTGGACGTTTACCCGATTACCTCGCCATATAGGTATCATACCTGATGGAAATCGTCGTTGGGCCCTGAAGAACGGACTTGAAAAACATGAGGGATATGTTGGAGGAATACTTCCAGCCTTCGAACTTTACGAACTTTGCATCAAATTGGGTATCGAGGAGATCAGCATCTATGGATTTACCCAGGACAATACAAAAAGACCTGTTGTACAAAGGGAGGCTTTCCAGAACGCGTGCGTCGCTGCCGTGAACGAACTATCCAAAAGGGATGCTTCCTTAAGGATCATCGGTGACGTTGGTTCCCCTATGTTCCCACCCGAGCTCAGGTCGTACACCGAGAGAACGGTCTTCGGAAAGGGGTCAATGAAGGTCAATCTATTGATAAATTATTCCTGGCAATGGGACCTTATGGACCGGGCGAAAAAAAAGAGCGGAAAAAGCAATTTCATGGAGTCCTTAGGTTCGGGTGATGTAAGCAGGATAGACCTGATCATTCGTTGGGGAGGGCATAACCGGCTAAGTGGTTTCCTTCCGATACAATCCGTTTATGCGGACATCTTTATCGTAAAGGACCTCTGGCCTGACTTTAATGCGCAACAGGTGAAGGACGCCCTTGACTGGTATCAAACCCAAGACGTGACATTGGGTGGGTGAGCTGGGAACTTTTTTCTGGCCATCGATCATCGTGGACAATATGGGAGTGCGACAGTTCGAACTGCTGCGGTCGGTCCCCGGTCATGGTATTGGAATTAACGTGCTCGATCTCAATGATATCAAGATCCCAGATCATGCATCCGTCATCATGACCGTTCACATCATATGACGGACGGGCTCACAACGATGGTCATGTGGAAAAATGTTTAAGTAATAGTCACCATGTTTTCCCACTCGGAGTTATCATATTGGTACATAGCCCTACATCATCAAGAGGGGGGCAATCCCGCCGTCCTCAGACAAAGAGGAAGATCAAAACACAGACCCCAAGGATCGCCATGCTAAATCTGCACAGGCTCGGTTCTTTCAAATATGATCTTCGGGAAATCCTCAACGCATCTCCTGGCATCGACAAGACATTGGTCCAATCCATCGTGGCCAACATTATTGCGAAGGCATCGAGGGTCTCGATCAAGGAAACAAAAGAGTACATCAGGACGGTAGAGGAGAGCGGCATTATCGACAAGATCGCTGCGGATGATGTTTGCGACCTTTTGGATAGATATTCAAAATATCGTTGAGCCCGGCTTACTTCGCGGGTCTCGATCTTGTTATAGGCTCGACAACGATCTTCTTCCCTCTATAGGGAAGCTGGCCCAGGCTTTTTACCACCCTCATGGCCACATCCTTGTGGATCTCTATCACGGTATTGTCATCGTCGATCTCGATATGCCCGATCGCTATCTCATTCACCTTTGCGACCCTGCTC
The DNA here is from genome assembly GCA_963741025.1 of Methanomassiliicoccaceae archaeon. Lineage (GTDB taxonomy): Archaea > Thermoplasmatota > Thermoplasmata > Methanomassiliicoccales > Methanomassiliicoccaceae > CAVUGW01. The sequence goes on along the minus strand of CAVUGW010000017.1, from coordinate 129,860 downwards.
ACTAGATCCGAAATGTCGTTCGAACTGACATCATCCTTTCTGCCTATGTTCAACCTGAAACGCACCATTCCGAATATGTCCGCCATCTCATCGAAGTCCATGACCTCGCGAACGATCTCTTTCCCCTTTATCTGAGGTACCTCGACCTGTTTCAGTTTGACGTCGGTGAACTGCTGGATGGCCTCGAGGAGATGTCCCTCGTCCGAACTCACGAAAGTTATCGCTTTACCTTCTTTTCCCGCCCTGCCGGTTCGACCTATTCGATGAACATAAGATTCCGGTGATTCAGGAATGTCATAATTAATAACATATACGACGCCCTCGATGTCCAGACCTCTCGCCGCGACATCGGTCGCGATCAAAGATCTTGATCCTGCCAGAACGGAAGTCGCTAAGGACCTTTTCCCTTCTTGCTTGTGTAAGGTCTCCATGAATGGCCGCAGCAGGATATCCATATGACGTGAGCCTCTTCTCGATGATATCGACCATATGCTTGGTCTGGGCGAACACGATCGCCTTCGGCTTTTCTCTGTCCAGAAGCCTGCATAGCGCCCATATCTTGTTCTTTCTACCAACACTGAAGAACATCTGCTTCGTCGAAGGTAGGACCAGTTCCTCCTCGCTGACCGATATTATCTCCGGCTCGCGCATATGCTCCCTTCCCAGCCTTCTTATCTCCTCTGGCAGTGTGGCCGAGAACAATAGGGTCTGTCTCTCCTTTGGGAGCTTTGATATGATATAATCGATGTCCTCGATGAACCCCATGTCCATCATTCGGTCGGCCTCGTCCAGCACAAGGACCTTGATATCGTGGAGGTCCAAGGTCCCTCTTTGGATGTGATCGATGATCCTCCCTGGGGTACCAACAACGACATCGACCCCTTTTCTGAAGGCATCGATCTGGTTCTCGATCGAAGTTCCCCCATAGACAGGAAGCACCCTGACCTCTAGATAAGCGGATAATCTTTTTATCTCCTCGGAGACCTGGAGACCGAGCTCTCGCGTCGGTACTAGTACGATCGCATATGGCCTCTTTCCCGATCGTAATCTCTGAATGATCGGTATACCGAAGGCCGCGGTCTTTCCTGTCCCCGTCTGGGCCTGCGCCATTAGGTCCTTGCCCTCGAGGATCAAGGGTATTGTCGCTACCTGGACAGGAGTTGGTTCGATGAACCCCATATCATCTATCGCTTTGAGAATGCGTTTATCAATGTTCAATGATCCAAAATCTTCGCCCATGTTCGATCCCGTGATGAATTGTGATACAACTTTCCAGATACGTAATTGATGATAGTTGTGCTTTATACCTCATCTTCGCGGTCGTTCTTAACGCTTACTATGACCACTTTGATCGTTCATTAGCTCTATTAGGGTATCAATTATCAGCCTTATCGCAGAAATAGAACCTACATGATGACATAAAACACCTATCCTTGACCGAACAAAGATCTAGCTCCATGACCTTCGAACGGCTCAATGTTGGGCGGCCTCATTGATGAAACCGCATGACGGGGGGCGATGAGCGGTCGTTGAAGGTGTCGCACATGACATTTTTCTTGGACCAGAACGTACGATGATACATCCATCATATGGTCGAGTGCAACGATCGCACTTCCCCAAAGATCGCAGTATGTCATCCCTGACAGGTCATGGTCATAATTGTTATCCCTAGACCGATGACAGGAGTTACAGCACCATCGTTCAGGAGCTATGGGACGTTCCCCTTATGTTCGGTCATTATGGGAAGGGCAGCGGACCTATAGATGGTCATGGAGATCTCGACCGATGACAAGGATGTCGAACCGATTATGATCGCCATGAACATAGATGGATCGGCCATTAGATCGAACGAACGATCTCGAGGTGTGCAAGTTCGACGACCGTATGGGAAAATGGGATCGCAAGGTTCACCATCCCTTGAGCAGGCCGCCCCCGGATTCGCCCTTTCACGTTGGAAATAACCCGAGATCCACATGGTCATCACCTTACTTTCTAGAAGATATACTCCCCTGGGTTTCCTTTTTATCGATCGACCTCCTTTTTTAGATCTGGCGATCGGAAACCTACCTTGGAGGGTGGAATGGACGAGTTCATAACAGCTTTATTATTGTCCCTCTTACCAGCGGCAGGTTATCTTATCGGGGGGATCCTATCCGAGCTGTTCGAAAGCACCCAGATGGTCCTCAATCTATCATTGCATGGTGCTGTAGGGGTCGTCCTTGCGGTGGTGGCGATCGAGCTCATGCCCTTGGCCCTGGCGGCCGGGTCCCCATCGATCATCGTGCTCTTCTTTTTCTTCGGGGGCCTATCGTTCATCGCTCTGGACGCGGGTCTTCGTGTGGTCAGTTCACGATATGGGATATCTGACGAGCAGGTTGGGCCGTTCGTTCTGTTCTTCGGCGTGTCCTTGGAGCTTTTCAACGATGGCGTGATGGTCGGGGCCGGCATTACCATCGCCACGGCCCTCGCGTTTCTATTGGCCATATCTCAATTGCCCGGTAATATTCCTGAGTCCTTTGCCACAATAATAGCATTTAAAAGGACCGGGATGGACCTCAAGCATCGCATGATGGTCTCGTTCGCCTTCATTGCCCCTATCGTTCTTGGAACGAGCATTGGATTTTTTACGATGAGAGGGCAGTCCCCACTTGTAAAGTTCTCATTGCTCTCCTTCTCTGCAGGGGTGCTAACGACATTGATCGTGGAGGAGATAATTCCTCTTGCCCATAGGGAGGAGGAAGCTCGTCTGGCCGCCCTCATATTCATATGTTGTTTCGCAGGTTTTGCCTTCCTGGCGGTCGATCTTTGGTCAGTGAAAAGATGGGTCCAGACGATAATGCCGATGGAATGGAGGTCCTGGATCGAGGCCGGGGTCCACTAAGGGACCCCACTTCCTTCCCTGCTGGACCACCGATGGGACCACACTAAAGCTTTCCCGGTGCATGAGGGCGACATCACCCTCGCAGGCATTCCTTCCGCCCGACGGACCTGGGCGAGACATGTCCCTCATGCTGATCGGGTTCTAAGAAAAGAGATCTTGGGAGGCGGCAGATCACCTTTCATCGGCCTCGTTATCTTCCAATGCGGACGAGAAGAAATCGTGATGTTCTTCCTCATCCTCCAAGATCTTTTCGAAAAGGTGTTTTGTTGTCATATCGTTCTCCTCTACAGCCACTTTGATGATCTCATTATAAAGCGTGATAGCTTTTTCTTCCTCGGCGACGTCGTTGGACAACATGCTCCATATGGTGTCCCCGACATCGATCTTTTCTGGCTTTGTGGTGGGGGTCCCTCCTAGATACCACAACCTATCGGCGATGGCCTCTGCATGTTTCATCTCGGCGATCGCGATCTTCTTGAACTGGTCCGTAATGGCAAAATGCTTGACACCTCTCCATTGGACATGTTGCCACATGTATTGTATCGATACCTGGAGCTCGGCGGCTATGGCCTTATTGAGCAGGTCCTTCAGCCTATCTGAACCCTTGTTCTGCTTTACGTCCTGGCTTTCCATAGGTTAGTCTCCTAGATCATCTTCCGTCCAGTACGATAATCATTGAAGCGGCTGTGTTATAAAAGTTTCCAAGGATAGAGAACAGAGGAAAAAATGGAGAATCAGTAACCTCCCAGGCCCTATCACATTATCCATCCGATCGGCCTCCTCGGCCTCCGTGGTATGCATCAGAACGGGCCTTTCTTGCATCGATATGCCCTCAGCACCTCCCCAAAATAGTATTGTGACCAGCGCTGACGGGAGGTCCCGTACATGAGAGAAGATATGCGAAAGCAAGTAGTGAACATTGCATGAAGGGACGGTCGTAACTATCGCGGAACGAACGCTCGTGGACAACTTATCGCTCTTTGTATCCTCGGATATTACAAAGGTCGACCGATCGAAATGGATAAGGTAGGTCACGATCTTGCGTCGTCCACCACCCAGTTCTCGCTGGGGTTTTTCCTAGATGTAAATGAACGGCCCAAAGTAACCCAGATCACTCACGTCGAGCCTGGATCACAGATATCATCATCCATCGAAAAGCGCTTCAAATAAATGACCTGGGAATGATGGACCTTTACATCTTCCCCCTATATCGATAGGCTATATTGCAGCCCCCTTCCCTGCTGACCATGCATGGTCCCATAGGATATTTGGGCGTGCATCCCTTGCCAAAGGCCGGGCATAGTTCCGAGTCAAGTACGCCCCTTAGTACCTCTCCACATCTGCAACCCCTGAGCTCCTCCTGAACATCATTACGAGAGCGCAATATGTCCTCGTGGACCAGACGTGCATTGTGGGGATCGAACTCAGATGCAAGTTCGTATGCACTACCTTTGATGACCGGAAATCCCCTCCATGCCCTATCTACAGGTCGGAAAACCCGTGCCAACAGATCGATCGCCCTCTTATTACCGTCGGGTTTTACCAAACGTGAATATTCGTTCTCCACTTCGGCCCTTCCCTCGGAGATCTGTTTAACGAGCATGTTCACTGCCATCAACATGTCCAGTGGTTCGAACCCGGCCACTACCTGTGGGATCTTGTACATCTCCGAGAACACATCGTAAGGGTGGACCCCTATGATAGCACTTACATGCCCGGGCTGGATCAGGCCATCCAGTTTAACCTCCCCCATGGAAAGTATCGCCTCTAGCGCTGGCGGAAGCAACCTATGACAGCTCAGGACAGAGAAGTTCTCTGGGAGCTTTTCGACCATCACTGCCGCCGTCGTCGGGCTCGTCGTTTCAAAGCCGATGCCCATGAACACCATTTGTTCGACCTCCGCGGCCATTCTCACGGCGTCCTCGATCGAGTATACGACCCTTACATCACCACCACGCGACTTCGCGTCGGTCAACGAACCCGTTGGAGTAGGCACTTTGAGCATATCTCCGAAGACGGCGATCGTTACCCCCGCATCCACAAGAGCAATGGCATCTGCGACCTCGTTGGAGGTGGTCACGCAGACCGGACATCCCGGTCCCTGGCGGATCTCGATGCCAACCTCCTTAAGCATACCTTCAAGACCGAACCTCACGAGAGTGTCCTGATGAGTACCGCAGACGTGCATGAACCGGGCTTTGATGCCTGTCCTATCGATCGAATCGAGGATACTTTTAGCCGTTCTCTCGTCCCTGAGTTTGAACATTATCTCTCCACCACCTTCGCTGATCTGACCATGCAGCTCCTTCCCTTGGTCACCTCAACTTTCTTTCCACACTTTGGACAGGAGATGATAGGTACGAGATTCCGATATGATTCGTCCTTTAGGTAATCGACCTCACCTTCGTACATGCATTCGGAGCATTCGACCATGATCGGTTCTTTTTCAATGGTCAATTTGGATCCTTCCAGTATCGTCCCTTTCGTCAGGACCTCATAGGCGAAGGTAAGCTGCTCATCCCCTAAAAATGTCAGGTCACCGACCAGTAGCACGATCTCCTCCACCCTTTCGATCTCGTACTTTTTCAGCTCCTCGAGGACGGACTCGAGTATGCTGGTGATGATAGAGACCTCGTGCATTACTTTCATCATTAGAGTGCCGTTATTTAACATTAGCGAGGGAAGGTTCCCTGGGCCAGTAGTATAAGGCGATCGGGGAACATGGCCGGAATGGACGGTCAGAACCATCGCATGCGGACGATCTACCGAAATGTGACCGAGTTAATGCCAAGCAGGTCTCTGATGGATGGGCCCTAGAGCCCCACCAGAAAGTTCAGGGTGGTCCGGCTGCCCCGACAAGGACGCAAAGTGATCGGAAGGTCTCTAAGGCCAACCGGCAATGTTCATATATGGAACATGGGATAATAGCTGGAAACCTATGGCGGAAGAGGACAGGTCAAGGAAGGACCTGACATTGGAATCCATCGTCGAAGGGAAGAAGATGGAGGCCTATGTTGAGCATCGGACCAAGGATATGCACGCATGCTGTCTTTGCGGGAGCGTTGGCTATCACAAGAAACCGATGAAGAACATAGGAATGGAATGGATCTGCATCGACTGCCTGCGTCATCTGAAAGAGACCTTGGACACATTGGACCAATGGGAAGCGGAGATACAACTGGAAAAAGAGATGTCCAAGAAACTGGATGAGGGATTAGGTCTTTGATGGACCGTTACCGTCGTGATCCCTCCTAAACTGATCACAAAAGGCGGTCAATGGACACTGGTCATGATGAGGCCTGAGCGGCGTGCAAACCTCTTGACCGAACCTTACCATCACCTTGTTGATCTCCCGCCACAGATTTTGTGGGACGACCTCCTTCAATGCCTGTTCTGTTTCGTCAGGCGTTCTCGTGTGGACGAGACCGATCCGGTTCGATATTCGATGAACATGGGTGTCAACACAAATGGCGTCCTGGCCGAACGCGTACGAAAGGACGCAGTTCGCCGTCTTCCTTCCGACCATCGGGAGGTTTAACAGGGAATCGATATCGCTTGGTACTTGATCGTTCGATCCCTCATGGATCATCCTTGAGATCTGGATTATGGCCTTTGCCTTTGTCTGATGAAATCCTACCTGTCTGATCAGTTCATCCACCTCTGCCAAAGGAGCATATGCGAGCTTTACGGCCTCATCGTATACCGAGAACAGCTGCTTCGAGGCCACATAGGTGCACTCGTCCCTGGTCCTTTGGGAAAGCACTGTTGATATCAGGACCTTGAAAGGGTCTGGTTCCCAGGCTGGACCTTTTCCGATCATCGAACCGGGGGAGGCGCGTTCCGCCGACCTTTCGCCCATCATCTTGAGAATCAGTTCAACAGGCTTTTCGCTCGTTCCACCACCTCATCGCCTCTCCGATCGTGTATAATGAACCGGTGACAAGTACGGCATCGCCCTTATCCGCGGACCTTATCGCGGTCCCCACGGCCGTTCCTACGTCATCTATGCGCTCGACCTTTGGACAGAACTTTGCCAATGCTGCTTCCACGTCCTCTGCCGGGAAAGCTCGTTTCGTCCTTGGAGAAGTGGCTATCGCAGAACTTGATACCTTTCCAAAATATGAGGCGATGCTCTCGAGGTCCTTGTCCTTTAGAACCCCAAGGACAAGTATCAGGTCATCACCGATGAGCCTCTTGATCTCCTCGGAGACGACCCTTGCACCGTCAGGAGTGTGCGTGACATCGAAGATCACCAAAGGATCTCTCGAGACCATGTCCAATCTTCCTGGCCATACAGCATTGGAGAGTCCGTTCAGGATCGCATCATCCGGAACATAGGTCCCTTTTTTCATGAGCTCCGATATACAACCAACCGAAAGGGCAAGGTTGTCGGCCTGATATGATCCGATCAACGGGATGTGCACTATCTTGTCAAGTTCGTCCAGGTAGACATCGGTTCCCTCCAATGAAGAGGATATCAGTTCGTACCCCACATCGGATCCTACTACCTTCAGGTCCGCTCTCATGTTCAACGATCTTTCTCTGAATACGGTTAGTGCCTCCTCGCTCTGGTCGATGGTAATGACAGGGATCCCTTTCTTTATGATGCCAGCCTTTTCCCCGGCGATCGCAGCGATGGTCCTTCCAAGATATTCCGTGTGTTCCAGACTGATCTTGGTGATAACAGAGCATTGTGGTACGATGACGTTGGTCGCATCAAGGCGACCACCCATTCCGACCTCGATCACCGCTTGCTCCACTTCGGAGTCCGCAAAATGGGCGAAAGCCATCGCGGTCGTTAGCTCGAAGAACGTCAGGCGCTTCTCCTTCGATGTTGCCGACATCCGATCGCTTATTTCCCTGACCTCTTCGGCCAGTCTTAGGAACTCATGTTCAGGTATGCACTCACCATCGACATTTATCCTCTCCTTAAAGTCGACCAGGTGCGGTGATGTGTAAAGTCCCGTCCGATAACCAGCCTCTCTTAGAACTGAAGACGTCATCGCACACACGGACCCCTTCCCATTGGTACCTGCGACATGGACGGACCTGAACTTTAGGTGGGGGTCGCCCAGGTGACCGAGCAGCTCTGTCTCATTGCTCAGTCCGAACTTTATTCCCATCGTCTCTTGTTGGAACAGCCACTCGATCGTATCTTCATACGTCATCGGATACCACCTTGGGAACTGGTATCTCATCCACCTTCGAGGTGAGACCGGCAACGAACGTGCTCAATGTCTCGTTCTTCCTTCGAGCAGCACAAGTTTCATGACCTTCATGAAGCCGGTGCCATACTGTGCTGCTTTTTTTGGCCGGGATGCTATATCCTCCCTGCCGATGATCGTTGCTACATCCCTTAGCACGGCCTTTCTCACTCCATCTCTTATCTTCTCCGAACAAGGCATCGCCTTCGCAGTACGGACCACGGACGGGTCCATGAACGGGTGCAACATGACCTTTTGAAAAAGGGAAGCGATGGTGCGTTCTAATGATGCTCCTTTGACCAGAACTGTTCTCGAGGTCGTTGGTCATGCATCTTTCCCTGTCGGCCTCGGACATCGTAAGATACCTGGAATAACCTCCCAAAAGTTCGTCGGCCCCTTGGCCGCTCATGAGGGACCGCTCCCTTACCCTTCTACCCACGATGAAGACGGGAAGCTCGAAAGATATGATCAATGGATCCATGACCTGGGTCGCTCTCGAGAAACGCGCGACCTCATCAAGCAGCGTGTCCTCGTCGACGACGATACCGACCCATTTAAGGCCCATGGTAGCCGCCGATCCTTCTCCCGCCTGGAGATCGTACGATCCTTCTATCCCAACGGTATAGAGCGTCGGTTCGCAATATCTCGAGGCCAACGCCGCAACGACACCACTATCAAGACCCCCAGAGAACAGTATTGCCGGTGGAGCATCTTGGACCATCAAGCGTATCACATTATCGAGGTCCCTGAGAAGATCCTCAGAATTGCTCATCAAACCACCAAACAGCTAGTTGCGATCGGAACGCGCGTTTGTGCTATATATTTGATCCTCTTGGACCCTCTTGGTTTGGGAGGTCCCTACTAGAGAGGGGGCCCTTCAGGAAAACGATGCTGTCAGGGACGTTCCTCGGACCATATTAGGACCGTGACCTTGCCCAGTGCTGGATCCTGGGAGGAGGACCCGGTACATCGAGCGACCTGGCAGAATCACGACCCATGTGAACGGCCCGCCGTTCCGTATGGATGGGCCACAGGTCCGTGGATCCGATCTCCATGGTCCTCCTTTCAATGCCATGTCAAGAACATATCATCTTGATCGTTCATGAACGAGGAGCAAATAAGTACTATATATCGAAGAAACGATGACCAAGGGCAGAGAGGATGCTCCATTCATCGGCTTACCCTCCAATGGGGGGCACCTCTCTGCGCGATTGATCGTGAAATGATCGGAATATTTATATTATTAACCTGGTAAATATCAACGACGATTATCATCCCAGATATCACTGTTCTCGACCCACAGGAACGGAGCCGTCCCGCCCTATCTACCGAGGGATCGTCATACCCCCATCAGTTGGGATCGTATGAAATTTTGAAAAAGGATCATCGTTGATATCTGTCAACTACCAAGCTCTACCGATCTCGACCCCCTTTTCATGGGTTGTCCCCTCTCCCATTTCTTGTACCCCTCGTTCTAAGATGTTCGAAGAACCACTCGAAGGGATCATATTTGACGATCGACCGACCCAATAGCGAGTTGGCTTGAGAACTATCTGAGAGATCTTTCATCGATCGAAGACAGGTCCTGGACATTAGAGATGAATGGACATGCCATGCTCATGGGATATGCCGTCCAGATCCCCTCCTGGCTTTGGCATGCGCGGCCATGCCTTGAGACCGATATCTCTTCCTTAGATGTATCGTCAAAGACCTGTCATGGATCATCCAGAAAAAACGCTCTCCGGACGAAAAGCATGGACAATCTTTTTTATACGATATGCTCTTTGCTCGAATCGCATGAGCAAGCTCATCATCTCTGAGAAGACCGATGCAGCAGCGAGGATCGCTGTCATACTATCCCACGGGACATCCAAGCGTACTAGTATCAATAAGGTTCCAGTCTTTCAGTTCGAAAGCGATGAGGGCGAGGTCGCTATAGTTGGTCTTAGAGGTCACATCATTGAACTGGACTATCCAGAGACCATGAACCGATGGTCCGAGGTCAAGCTAGGTGACCTTATACAGACGGAGCCAGAGAAGCGGGTGACCGCTAATAATATCATCGATGTCCTGAGGACCTTCGCAGAGAGATCGGACGAGGTGGTCATAGCGACCGACTACGATAGGGAAGGCGAGCTGATCGGTCTGGAGACCGTACGTCTTCTTGGATTCGATATGAAACGCGTGAAACGGGCGAGGTTCAGTGCGTTCACCAAACAGGAGATAGATACGGCCTTCTCATCCCTGACCGAACCGGACGATAAGTTGGCGGACTCCGCGGAGTGCCGACAAAAGATAGACCTTGCATGGGGGGCGGTATTGACCAGGTTCATTTCATTGGCCTCCAAACAAGGCGGGAACAACTTCTTGTCGGTCGGAAGGGTCCAAAGTCCGACCCTTGCGTTGCTGGTCGACCGGTTCAAGGCCATCGAAGGGTTCGTTCCTAAACCATACTGGAACGTTAATGCGCAGTTCAGGTCCGGAGATGAGTTCAACGCCTCGCACGTGGGCAATCCTTTCTTTGATGAAGAGGCGGCCAAGAAGGCCCTCTCATCGTGCGAGGGCGCCACAAAGGGAAAGGTGAGCCGATATGAGTCCAACGAGAAGGACGAGTATCCATTACCACCTTTCAATACCACAATGTTACTGATGGAGGCGAACAAGCTAGGTCTTTCGGCAAGCAGGGCAATGAGGATCGCAGAGGACCTCTATACCTCCGGTTATATATCTTATCCCAGAACGGACAATACGGTCTACCCTGGCTCTCTGGGTCTCAAGAGGATCCTGGAGAAGCTGAAGGAATCCGAGGACCTTGCCGCTGATGCCGAGGAACTTCTACAACAGGAACATATAAGGCCATCCAGAGGTAAGGTGCAGACGACAGATCGACCCACCGATCTATCCGACAGAGGCAGCTTCGAGCAAAAAGCTCAAAGGTGAGAAGTGGACGATCTATGAGCTCATCGCCAGAAGGTTCATGGCGACGGTGGCCCCCCCGGCAAAGGCTAGGGTCTCCAATGCTTCCATCGATATAGCTGGAGAGGAGTTCGTGGCCAAAGGATATAAGATGGAGTATCTGGGATGGAAGAAGTATTACCCCTATTATAGGATCACAGAGACCATTTTACCGGTGCTGACGGTAGGTCAAGAGGTCGATGTTCTCCACGTCGGTTCCGAGAGCAAGGAGACACTACCGCCCTCAAAATATTCGCAGGGAAGCCTGATACAGGAGATGGAGAAGCTGGGATTGGGAACGAAGTCAACTAGGCATGATATCATCCAGAAACTTTACGATCGCAAGTATGTGGACGGCAATGACCTGGTCCCCACACCGAGCGGCGTGGCCGTGACCGAATCTCTGGAAAAGCATGCCAAGACGATAACCGAGAGCAAGATGACCTCCCATCTCGAACAGGACATGGACGATATTGCTAACGGAAAAGCGGTATTGTACGAGGTCGTCACGGAATCCCAGGACATGCTCTCCGACATCCTTGAGGTCTTGGAACAGCACAGGAACGAGATAGGGGATGAGATCCGAAAAGCGTTGGAATCTCAACACTTCATGGGAAAATGTCCTGATTGTTCGGCCGATCTGAAAAGCATTAGGACCAGATTTGGGAAGTCATTTGTCGGATGTTCCAACTATCCAGAGTGCAAGAGGACCTATCCCCTTCCAGCCTCGGCACTTGTCCAACCGACCGAGGATGCGTGCCCCGAATGCAAAGCGCCGATCGTGAGGGTCATCAGAAGAGGACAACCTGTGAGCGTGCAGTGTTTGAGCCCCGATTGTACGACCAACAAAGGAAGGAACACCGTAGGTAAATGTCCGAAATGCGGTAAGGACCTCAAAGTGATCTATTCGAAGGCCGGAAAGCGGTTCATTGGTTGTTCTGGATATCCAACTGTGCGACAGGACCTATCCTCTCCCACAGATGGGGGTCCTTTCGGGAACGGAGGAGATATGCGAGGTATGCCAGGCACCTATGCTCTTCATAAAGAGCAAAGGAAGGAGCTGGAAGTTCTGTGCGAACATAGAATGTGGGTCAAAGAACAGATCGAAGGATGTGAAAGGGAAGGTCGCTGCAAAGGCCAAGAAAAAGACCCCTCAAAAGAAAAGCACCTCCTCAAAGGGTGCGACCGCAGCGAAGAAAAAGGTCTCGACGAAAAAGGTCCCGTCGACCTGATCGCACAATCCTAGATCTCCAGGCGATCGGTTTCGAAGTGACCGGTGGACATGGCCTGCTGTTCCGGTGAGTGGGCTATGATCACCGAACGAACTGTCCGTCCTCTTCTTACCATGGTATATTGATCGAAAGATCAATGATCATGGTCGTGATCGTCGTCATGATGATGCTCATGATGTTCGACCTTCAACATGTCGATCATCGAACCTTCTGATCCGATCTCATCATTGATGGCCGATTCCACTATTCTCTTTATCGTCACATTGTTCAGACCATAAAGTAGAACGTTGATCTTGAACGAAAAGGTGTCGATCTCCCCCGCCAGGTCCCCTCTCCAGTATGGTGGCTCCTGAGGATCGGTCGTGGTGATGGCCAGATGACCGTTCTCCTTTGTCTCCAAGATACACTTGATGTTCCCTATGAGGTACGCTCCCGACCTGGTGCATTCCTTGGCGACCCTGGACACGATATTGAGCATCTTTGCTTGAAGATATTTCGCTTCGAGGGGACGAGGGGGTCTGACCGTCGCTCCCCCTGCAAAGGCCGAAAAATCCGAAGTGATCAACCTTCCATCTCCTGGACGACCGAGTCTAGGTTCGTACCCCTTATAGCTGATACCGCCAGAATACGGGCCCCCGGCCTGTTTTGTTCTATCCATCGTGCGATCTCATCGATCTTTTGCTCGGTGACCGCATCCGACTTATTGATCAGTATCAGGTCCCCGGCACGGAGCTGTGCCGCCAGCGGTCTGCCCAGGGCCTTGATGATCAGATCGAACCTAGCGGCATCGATGATCAGTATCACCTTCGTCGAAGAGATGCTCGTTCCTTTACAATATGGGATCACATCTACGATAGCTTGAGGGTCCGCCACCCCCGTAGGTTCGATGATGACGATGTCCGGCGAGATCCTGAACTGATCGTCTCGAGCGTCGATATCAGATCGGGGCCTAATGTGCAGCATATGCATCCACTTGCTAGCTCCGTGACCTTAAGACCGTACTTGTCCATCACTTTGGCATCGATACCCACCGTACCAAAGTCATTAACGATGATCACTACCTTTTTCCCGGTCCGCTCTATGAGTTTCCCGACGGTCTCCAATAATAATGTCGTTTTACCTGAGCCAAGGAAACCAGCAACAATGATCAACCTCATCGATAGGATCCTCCGTCCGATCTAAGATTTCAACAATAATATTTAACATATCCTAGAATTTGGCCATGACCCAACTAAGGATCTAGCGAAAGCATCGATCTGAAAGATCGATGGGCCATACCATATATCGGCATCCCCATTTGATGACCATCAAAAACGGTCTTGGTGTTTTTATATCGGCCAGACGACCAGTGGACCAGAGGTCTCACCAGTTATCTTCTTTGTCCTCACAGCCTTCAAAGCTCATGTCCAACACCTCTCTTTCCATTGCTATTCTTTTGTTCCGACAGGAACGACATTCCACCCTTTTCCCTAGCCCATGCTTTGTGCTAATCACGTTGGTATCGATGTCGGCGATATTGCCGCATGAGCACAATGCCTTGTTAGTTGAGTATGGACCAAACATAAACTACCCCTATACGCTATATGTCTGACCCATTGGATGCGATGCATGGAACCCCTATCCCTAGATTGCTCCGTGCTTGTTCTACAAAGATCCGCTGAGCGACGAATGTAGCATCCGCTAATCCGAACTGATCTTACTCGTTCCTCCATTCCCCGATTTCCCTCGTCTTTGAGAGGATATCAGTGATATCTCCCAAAGAGGCAATAAGTTAAGATCGATGATTCGAACTTAAACATTTGCATTAGACAATATTATCATAGATTCTTGGATCCGACATACTGGATTTCATTCAGACCTTTTAAATTATCATTAGACTAATTATCTATTATGGATATCATTTGTTCCCGATCAGTGGGCAAAATGCTGGATATTACTGATCTCTGCCATGATCGGAGGGACCTTTCTCGACCCCTCTGCCGCTATCCTCACCGCGATGCACGGGGAAGACCTCGACATCAACATCGATCCCCTCTCTTACGGATTGCGTCACTATGCAAAAATCCTCGAAGATCTCTCGGCATCTCTGAAATCTCGGGTCCCTTTCCACCATCGGGAACATCTTTACCACGATCTTCTTGACCCTTAACCGGTTCTTCTCGTTTCGTTCTAGGGTGGTATAGACCTCAGCGGTAAGTCCCTCCGCGGTGATCTTTGACCTTTGCATACAAAAGAGCAAGCTAGCGCATAGACAGTTGCCGACCGCTGTGGCCAATAACATTCCAGCGTTCGGATGTTCACCTTGGCCCAAAGGCTCAGGTTCGTCAACCTCGATGTCCTCGATCTTACTGGACCCAAAACTGACCTTGAATCTGTAGTTCTCCTCCCAACATACTCTGGTCTTGAATACGCCGTCGTTCATGTCCCATCTCGTTGTTCAATCGAACTCTTTCAATCTATCGACCTGTTCAAGCACCTTGGACCTGATCTCGTTTGGAGAGCGTTCGGGGACCGATCTTTTTCCACCGGACATTAGCTTGGTCTCGGCCAGTGACATCTCCGTCCCACAGTGTACGCATGATGGAATATCATCCTCATCGGTCGATACTTCGAAATTGAGGCATTCGGGGCATCGATGGAGGTACTTCCTTCCTCCGAACTTCCCCCTCTTGGCCACTGGTCTTCCGTCCTTTTCCACGATGTCCAAGGCAAAATCCACCGTAGGCGCGTTGCTGATGCTGGTCCCTACACCGAACCCATCCGCCCCAGCGCTCAGAAGTTCGGGTATCGTGATATCGTCCAACCCACCAGAAGCGACGATCTTCACTTTTTTTCCGCCCCTGATGTCCAGTTCCCACCTGACCTCCCTTATGAGCTCCGGGAACGAACCCCTTCTCGAGCCGGGTGTGTCCAGACGGACGGCAAACAGGTCCTTTATGGCGTTAAGAGCCTCGATCGCGTCCGTCTTTTCGTCCGTATAAGTATCGATCAGAGCGATCCTGGGAACCGATGGGTCCACTATCTCGTCGAACGCTTTAAAGGCGTTCCTGGACCCATCCATCATGATGACAAGAGCATGAGGCATGGTCCCATCAGGTCTCTGCCCTATCGACTCCGCCCCCATTATGGAGGAGACCCCATCACACCCTCCTATGTAGGATGAACGATCGAGCATCGGGCTGATCGAAGGGTGCATCCTTCTAATGCCGAACGCCATGACCGAACGCCCTCTCGCGGCCCTTTTGCATCTTGCGGCCATTGTGGACACACCCGAAGAATGGCACAGAAATCCGAGCATGGGCGTCTCATAGATACAATACTGCGAGTATGGTCCGCTTATGGTCAGTAATGGCGATTTTACACCGCTCTGTGTCCTTGATCGGAACAGTGTACCCTCTGGTAGGCCCCATATGTCCACGTTCTTTCCTTCGAACAATCGCAAGACCTCTTCTAGACCGCAAAAGACCCCCCATTTCCAATCGTTAGGAAGCTTGGCCACGGTAAGCTCGGCTACCGCACTGTCATCTAATCTTCCCATCGATCTAAGGACCTCAACGGTCCTCATGAAGTATATGTCGGTCGTTCTTCCTTGAAGAATGTCCTCATCGGTTGCCGAGAAGAATCGTTTCAATTTTCTACCTCCCCATATGTTCCGGGGGCCTATCAATCCGAATAAGGTGGGTCATAAATATCCTTTGTCACGATAGTTATGACCTATGTCGGGTGAGCGGCGGACTTGGACCGAACCACCATGTCCTCCCGCGAACCGGTGACCAGCGCTCTCACTTAAAGGCCTTGACCCCCAAGAACACGGCCCTGTTCCCCAATGCCTCCTCGATCCGGATAAGTCTGTTGTACTTAGCGGTCCTTTCGCCCCTAGCCGGTGCCCCGGTCTTGATCTGACCACAGCCAAGAGCGACAGCGATATCAGCGATCGACGTATCCTCAGATTCCCCAGAACGATGGCTCACCACAACGTTGTAGTCACATCTCTTGGAAAGGTCCGCGGCCTGCATGGCCTCGGTGACCGTCCCGATCTGGTTCACCTTAAGTAGGAGGGCGTTCCCCGCCTTCATGTCGATCCCTCTTTTAAGTCTCTCAACGTTTGTCACGAAAATATCGTCCCCGACGATCTGCACCCTCGACCCCATCAGCTTTGTTATTTCGCTCATGGTATCAAAGGCTTCCTCATCGACCGGGTCCTCGAGACTGATAAAAGGATACTTTTTTACCAGATCGTCATATAGATCGATAAGAGCGCTTGGACCCAATTTCTTGCCATCGATCGAATACCTGCCTCCCTCATAAAACTCACTTGCAGCTGCGTCCATAGCGAGGTATATGTCCTTTCCAGGAGCAAATCCGGCGTTCTCGATGGCCTTTATAATGACGTCCAGTGCCTCTGTCGTATCTTTCACCGGTGGGGCGAACCCCCCCTCATCACCGATGTTCGTTGCTGAGGCCCCATAATCTTTCATTAGTGTCGATTTCAAAGAATGATAGACCTCTACACCCATCCTTAGCGAGTCCGAGAACGTCCGGGCACCGGCCGGTACCACCATGAACTCCTGGATCTTAAGATCGGTACCTGCGTGCTTTCCACCATTTAGGATGTTCATCATCGGGACGGGAAGGACATTGCTACCCTTGGTCAGGTGCTCATACAGAGGTATTCCTTTGGCCACTGCCCCGGCTCTTGCGCATGCAAGTGAGACAGCAACGGTGGCGTTCGCACCTAATCTTGATTTGTTCGACAGTTCCGTCGAGATCTATCATCGTTCGATCCAGCTGTTCCAGGTCGGTCGAGTCCCTACCAATAAGTGCCGGAGCGATCTTTTCCCGGATGTTCGTTACCGCGGTAAGAACGCCCTTACCTCCGTACCTTTTACCTCCATCCCTGATCTCAAGGGCCTCATAGGTTCCGGTCGAAGCCCCAGATGGTGCGATCGCCGTGACATGATGCCCTCCTACGGTGACCTCGGCCTCTACCGTTGGGTTCCCTCTCGAATCCAATACCTCTCTGGCCCAGACCTTCGCGATCTTAGAATCCTGCATTTTTGTTCCTTCCTTGAGAATTCGTACGATCAAGAATATACAGTATTTCTTACTTAACTTGAACGAGGGGATGGACCTCAGATCGGAGGTGGGTTCGTAGCGAACGAACACCGCACCAAAATGCTTGTGAGATAACTAGCTAGGAGCATGAAGATGCGATCGGCACGACCAGGACCCACTTTTGTGCACAAAGGATCTGCACACCGATCCACCGATATCGTTCGAACAGATTGGAATGAAAAAGATAATCCCGCCTCATGGAGAGGATGTCCCTATTTCTTATGCTCAGGACCTTTTATCGATTTTTTCGTACATGATCTCGCACATCAAATGGTGTTCTATCCGCTCGACGGTCGATCAAGGTCCTTGGGGTCGTTACAAAGCTAAATGACCATAGCGATCAAGAGGTATCGGTCACTTCGTAACCTTAACAGGCTGGACGGCCCCTTCGCTCTCTATTATCTCCATGTTCCTCTCGAGAAGAGCGATCTCCCTCGTGTCCAGTGCTCTTGGGTCTACAGATATTATAAGGCGGGATTTGTACTCCATCACAACTTCGGTGATCCTATGGATCATCTTCAGTACCTTTTCGAACCCATTGTTGACAATGAGAAACTCTATACCATCGATCATGACCACGCTGTCGTCGCTCTTCTCGATGAACCTGATTATTGTATCACCAAGTATCCCGATGTTCGCCGGATTAACGTAGACCTTACCAAGCTGGTTGCTTAGCCAGATTATCGGTGTCTCTTCCAGACCCCATTCCTGTCTAACGATCGCGGGATACTGCCTTGTGATGCACAATCCCTGTATATTGTGGGTGACCTGGTCCGTGAATATCTCGAAGGACCTCACGGCCTTCTGTTCCTTGACTATGTAGCTCAGACCTCTCCTCAGCTCGTACTTCTTCGCCGATTTCTTTTCCTTTTCCATTCCTTCCGGGGCACCGCCCTTCTTCCGTTTACCAAGAAAGTGAAAGAGACCTTGTGCCTCTTTGTCCTCGTCAGGTACAGGCTCCTCATGGTCCTGGAGCATCGCTTTCAAACGATCAGATAGGTCACGATTATTGAACGGCTTTCTGATGTATCCTGAAACAACGTCCTGGAGCCCAAAAATATCGGTACCAACATCGGTGGTCGCTGTAAGCATCATCACCTTGCTAGAGCTGGTCAACCCTTCCTCTTTTAGCTTCCTTAGGACGCTCCAGCCATCCATATCGGGCATATTGATATCGAGAAGAATGAGATCTGGTCTCTCGGCATTGGCCTTTTCCAAGGCCTCCTTTCCTCCAGATGCCGTGATTGGGGCGAAACCGGCAGATGACACAAGTTCAGAAACGATGTCCTGAATTGCTGGGTTATCGTCGACGATCAAAACCTTCTTTATACTAATCAACCTCCCGAACGGGCTAAGATTGGGCAACCATCGAAGAGAGTCGCTATATTAAAAAGGTATGCACGATATTATTAAATTTGGTCGGTCTGTATGAAAATTGTGGTTATCCCAGATCAGAACACTCGTAGGGACGGGAGTAGCGAGCCCCCTCACCTTTGAGGGTTGGACATCCCGCTTCGTCCGGCCAACCTTCACAGCTTGCGATGACGAACGCAACGGGCGTCCATCCACAAGCTTTGGTTACGATCGACACCGACCTTGACCTTCTGAAACGTTCGCCACTTCCTGAAAACGTTCCAGATTTCGCAGAGGGTCTCCCCCCTCGCAAAATTAAGGATCAAAAAAGAGAGCGAAGGATCATGCCTTCCTGCTTTCCTTCGCCTTCTGTCTTAGGCCAGTGTAACCGCACTTCCTGCAACGGGTAGCTCTTGGTGCGTTCCTTGCGTCGCACTTCATGCAGATCTTCTTGTTAAGAAGCCTATTATCAGCTTCCTTGAAACGTGCCATGATGGTCCTCTCCGATGATGAATATGAATGTCGTATAAATAAATTGGCCAACGATGCCCTCTCACTTGACGCTGTCCCCCCTGGATTCTCCAACCAGCACCAGGAACGCCAGGAGCGATTCGAGCTGGATGCGCTCATTGCTCCCCTCTACTATCCGGAACTCGATCTCTCCTGTACGATCCATCAATCGTACCTTCTCGAAGTCCGATATCCCTAGTTCGAAAACGGTCCGGTGGATTCTGTCTGATGATATCCTCTCCAGATAGGCCGTAGGATATCATGATCTCGTCGAGCTTGTTCCGGGCGGAAATGAAGTCCCCTTTGAGCGCCGTTTCTAACAGGTCCTTGACCTCTTCCGGTCTTGCTGTTCCCGTCGTGTGGTAAACCAAGTCCACCGTTATCCGTTGCCCCATCGAAGCGGCGACCTGAAGCGAATTGACCGCCTTTCTCATATCTCCCTGTGAAACGTGTACCAGCGCGTCAAGTGCGTCATCGGTGATGTCCAGTCCCTCTTCCTTAGATATCCTCACCAGAAAGGTCCTAATGTCCTCGGCCCTCAAAGGACGAAATCTAAAAACTGCACATCTGGATTGGATAGGTTCGATTATCTTTGAGGAATAATTGCAATTGTGAGATACTATGCCGTTTGCTATGAAGTTGTGGTTTTTGAAACAACCTATGTCACGTACGTCATTGCATTCGACCTCTTTTTTACAAATGATTTCGTTCAGGACCAGCTCGGTTCCTGGTATGTCATACCTTTTCACCCATTCCGAATAGTCGATGAAATCCCTTGGAAGGTGATCCGGTTTGCCTTTGATCTGGTTTGCAACGAGATCCAAGCTGCGATCGTACCTTGTTGCCAATTCACGATACGTGCCATTGTTATTTTCAACCAGTATTAGTGCCGTTTTTATCTTTTGTTGCTCAAGAGTGTATAATTTGTGTTTTAAATATTCGCCTGCCAGCTGTGCTTTTTTGATCTTTTCTTTTTCATACGCATATCCAACTTGCTTAAAAAAACTCAGCATATTTTCGCTTGATGAGTCCAGAACCAGGCTGAAGATGATCGTTGTTTTTCCATCCCTATTGCGTATGTAACTTGTTTTTCTCTCCCCTATGTAACTATCAATGTTGAATTGGGATAGGAGTTGTTTCAATTGTTCAAAAAAGGCCAATGCATCGTTTCTGATTTCAGTTACCTTATGTTGTCTGAACGAGATCATATTGAACGTTTCCTTGCCGTCTGGAGCGGGTGCATCTGCTTCGCAACCGAACAACGAGCGCAAGAACTCTCTCTTGACGAACCGAGTTCCATCAAGGACCCATGAAGGAACGAAATAGCTCTTCGTTACCTTATCTCCGGACTGGGCCCCCAGATACTTGCATAAAAGAGCGAATGGCTCTGAAGGCACGTAAAACCAGTTGGTTGTTCCGATGATGCTTCTTTCGGCTATTTTTGAATTGATTTTTTTACTTTGTATCCTTGAGCTTTTTATCTGGAGCGTCTCGAGGTCCTTTTTTACCGCCTCAAGGGTTTCTTTGTTCCCAACGAACAGAAGACCACGGTGGTCCCTTGAAAGGTGGCCATTCCCCATTAAAAAGGCAACTATCCTGGTCAATGCACCAATGTGCTCATCGGAGTATGTGAGCGGAAGCAGCCCCTTTTCGGCCAACTCGTTTATCGCGCGGTCCGTTCTGCCTTTTACGATATTTATAAGGAATTTTTTAAATTCGCCGATATCCACCACTTGTCTCAGATCTTCTTCAAATGGGGTCCTTTCAAGGTTGGGGTAAACCACAACTTCCGTTCCCGGGACTATTTCGCCTGCATTTATCCATCCATCCTTCGTTAGGATCGGATGGTCCTCCGTCACTTTCAGGGTCCGGCCATTCATGGTTGTTAGTTCATATACCCTTTTATTATTGGCCGAGGGGTTCATCTGCATGCCGAAAAGTACCAGGTCATTTTCCAAGACCCTAGTATCCTCATTAAGTCCGAGAGTGTTTTTTATCTCTTTGTTCTTGAACTTCCGCATGAAGTCATCTATAGAGATCTCTCTGTCATCTGAAAGGAGAATTTTGGTATCGGATGTAACGCATGAAAGTATGAAACGGCAGGTACGACTATACTTTTCCATGGTCCTTCTTAATGCGGCCTGAGCGTCCGATGTCAGAGCATCTGCTTCATCTAGAAAAATGATCTTGAACGCCGCTCCTCCCATCGGAGCGGTCCTTGCGAACTCCTTGATCTTCCCCCTCACGACATCGATTCCTCGTTCGTCCGAGGCGTTCAGCTCGTTGAAGTTGTTCCTCCACCCCTCACCATAAAGCTCCTTCGCGAGCGCTATGGCCGAGGTGGTCTTGCCCGTCCCGGCCGGCCCGGCGAACATAAGATGGGGAAGGTTCTTGGTGGAAACGTACGATTGGAGACGATCTACGATATCCCTCTGGCCGACCATTTCCTTAAGGGTCTTCGGACGGTACTTCTCAATCCAGATCTCGTTCATTGGACTTCTACCGACCTAAGTGTTTGATGTAACAAAAACCTTTTCCTTGGATTTCAGGGCTCGGGTCGATGTCGTCCTCCGTGACCATCGGAAGAAAACGATGAGCTCGTGGTCCTTGTACCAATGCTGATCCACGCTCGTACCATCCGTGTCATAGATCAAGAACTTGAACGCCTTGCTATACGGCCTTTACTATTTTGCTCGAGCGCTCAAGGGGTAGTTCCTTGCCATATTTTATGGGACGAATCGAACCATAGCACGCCGGAACCTGGTGACCATGGTCGAACGGGACGATAAGAACGAAGGGGACCAAATCATTTGGATAGTGCCGCCCTGCATCGGTCCTCGTTCGGACCCAGCGTCCTTTGGTCAGGGCAAGATGCCTCGCGTGAGGTCTAGGCCGTTCGATCCATCGCTAAGTTTTTGTATCGATCGGAAGATTATGGTCAGATCTGGACCACAATAGGTCAGAGCTGATCGATAAAGGGATGAGGGGAACGATATGGTCTTTTGCCCCAATTGCGGGAACGATATGAGAGCGGGATCCAACTATTGCGATAGATGCGGAGCTGGAATGACCCAACAGAACCAAGCAGGGACACAGGGGCCGTATGGGCCTGGACAAACATCGCCTGCATCTCCCTATCCTCCATATGATCAGGGGTATCAGACGGTATATGGGCCGTATTCGGGTCCAAGAAAGAACGCGGCGCTTGCGGCCGTCCTTGGCCTGATATTCGGGGTGTTCGGCCTTATGGGGATCGGCCAAATATATGTCGGAAAGATAGTCCGGGGATTGGTCATATTGGTGATCGGTATCCTGCTCTCGATCTTGTTCTGGGTGGTCCTGGTCCTCGATCTGTTGTTGGGCTTTGTTACGCTCGGGACATCACTCATTGGGGTCTGGCTGATCGGGATCGCATTCAGTATCTTATGGATAGGTCTGCTTGTTTGGCAAAGCATAGATGCATATAATCTTGCCAACCGCTATAATCAAGAGGCGATAGCGTACGGAAGGCCCCCATGGTAGAGGGTTCAGAACATTGGGATCCATACGGACCTTAGGACGGACGGATCGAGGACCCGTTCTATCGCAACATATTGAGCTGCTGGGACCGCAGATATAATATCTTTGAGCCTAATGAGGTCCGAGCATGACCGGGGCTTTTTCGATAGACCTCAACGGACTTGTCTATGCGGCAACGCTGCTGTTCTTCGTTTTCGACCCATTTGCTAGTCTACCGATATTCATAGCTATGACGAAGGATTACAAGAAGGAGGGTGTCGTCGAATGCGCCAATCGTGCGGTTTTGGTCGCGGCGATACTGTTCGTGATCTTCGCCATAATCGGAACTCAATTACTACAGTTGTTCGGTATAACCACCCCAGGGTTCCGAGTGGCCGGAGGGCTGGTCCTCCTTTTGATGGCCATGGAGATAATATTTGGTCTTAATCTCGTAAGATCGAGCGATCAGAACGTGGCATGGGTCATAATCGCGACGCCGATCCTGACAGGACCAGGTGTAATAACGACCGCCATCATCCTATCTGGACAGTATCAATGGCCGACCGTCCTCATCGCGGGAAGTTTCTCCCTGATATTGACCTGGGTCCTTCTTAGGAACGCAGCGCTCGCGGTGAAGGTCCTTGGCTCTCAGGTGATCGACATCTTCTCCAAGGTGGTCGGGTTATTGATCGCTGCTATGGCGATCGAGTTCATCTTTAGAGGGGCGACGGATTGGATCCAGACCAACGCCGGGATCATTTTGGCCCTCCCATACCTGCTACACCCGTTTCTGTGATGCATCTGAATGGTCCATCATACGAGCCTTGCTCACGATGGCCAAAGATTATTTAGCCTCCCCGCATCTGAGATGCAATGCTCCATTGTGATAGATGTGCAGGGGATGCCATCACCCTAGTTCGATATAACGGCAGTCACTTGTGCTCTGCCCATTTTATTGAGTTCGTTGAGAAAAGGGTAAAAAGAGAGCTAAGAGAACAGATAGATCTCGCAGATGTACGGACGATCGCGATCGCTGTGTCCGGAGGTAAGGACAGCTGCTCGGCCCTGATGCTGGTTCATGATATTCTAAAAGATCGTAGGGACGTGAGCGTTCACGCCATAACCGTGGACGAGGGTATCGCTGGTTATCGACCGAGGAGCATTGAAAAGGTGAGGGACCTGTGCTCAAGTTTGAACATCCCCCACCATATCATCTCTTTCAAAGAGGAACTGGGCATCGAGATGGATGAGGTCTCGACAATGCTTGGCGAGAGGACACCTTGCGCTTACTGTGGTGTCTTCCGTCGCCGGTGCATGAACGCCGTTGCCCGTGACATCGGGGCGGACGTTATAGCGACAGGACACAATCTCGATGATACCGCTCAGGCGGTCCTGATGAACTTTACACGGGGGGACATCGAACGATTGGCGAGATTAGGCCCTCATACGAAGATACAACCGAGGCTCGTACCGAGGATCATGCCGCTCAGAAGAATACCAGAGAACGAAACGTATCTTTACGCATTATTGAAAGGGATCGACTTCTCTGATGAAGTATGTCCGTACTGGGAAGCCGCCCTGCGCAACGAATATAGGGACATCATCGACAGGATGGAGAACCGAAGCCCAGGGACCAAGTTCTCGATATTGACATCCTATGACGCCATAAGGCCACTGTTGAAGGAAAAATACCCCCAATCGGATCTCGGTTCATGCTCATGTGGCGAACCTACTCCAGGCGAAAGATGTATGGCATGCGAGCTGTTGGATGAGATAAAAAAAAGGGGAGCTCAAAGGAGCTCGTGATATTTGTATGCCTCTGCCCCTTCACCGATGCAGTACTGGACCTTGTTGAACCTCTTCTTCAGTTCAATGACATCGGTCTTCACTGTCTCGGGTTTTTCTTTCTTTACCACGACACGATAGATTAGACGAGCGACCTCTTCCATGTCGCCTTTGTCCATCCCAAGTCTGGTGAGTTCCTGCGTACCTAGTCTGATGCCGCTAGGTCTGACAGCGCTCTCATCACCTGGGAGCATGTTCTTGTTCGTGATGATGTTCGCTCGTTCTAGGTCCGCAGCGCATTGAGCGCCGGCACCGTACTTCAATACGTTAACGGCCAGGGTATGGGATTCTGTAAAGTCGAGATGAGGGCACGGCACAGTCCATGTCCATGTCATAAAGGGCCTCACCGAGCGCTTTAGCGTTCTTGATGACCTGCCCAGCGTACTTTTTACCATAGATCTCATACTCCGCAAGAGTGACCGCCAATGCCGCCATAGAGTGTAGGTGATGGCTGGAGGTCACCCCGGGGAAAACGGCCTTTTGCAGTTTCTTCTCCATTTCATCATCGACCTTATCAGCGATGATTATCCCATGGTTCGGGCCCGGGAACGTCTTATGCGTGCTTGCGCTTATGACGTGCACCCCTTCTCTGAGCGGGTCCTGGAACTTGTTACCGGCGATCAGACCCAGCACATGGGCGGCATCGTACCATACGGTACAATCGATCTCCTGGAAAGTATCCTGCAGCTCCCTGATGGGGGTCGGGAACAAGAAGACCGACAGACCGAACTGGGCGACCTTGGGTCTTTCCTTGAGAAGCATCTTTTTCGTCCCGTCCACATCAAGGTTCATGTTCTTGAAATCCCATGGATAATGGACGGTGTTCAGACCTCTTAGACCCACAGCGCCGAACTGGGCGGTCGATATATGGGCACCACAGGACAGGTCCGGGGTAGAGATAAGGTCACCAGGCTTTGCCAATGCGAACAGGACAGCGATATTGGCAACCGTCCCGGACGTCGGTCTTACATCGGCGAATTGGGAGCGGAAAATCCTCTTCGCAAGCTCAAGGCATTTCAGCTCGACCTTGTCGACATAAATGTTGCCTTGATAGTACCTTTTACCGGGAAGACCCTCAGCATACCTGTCGTGGAAATCTGATATCATCATCTCCTTGGCTAGCGGACTCATTAGGTTCTCCGATGCGATCATCGGAAGGGATTCCTCGAACCATTTTGTATGAGCTTTAACTTGGTCTCTTATCCAGTAAGCATCTTCCTTCATGAATGTTACCGACGAGACATGAGTAATCTTCTAATAATAGATATTGGTCCCCTGGTATGGTCCTGCGGACCTCTGGCCAGATGACTTATATATGTTGAGAGCCCCAAGATCTCATGGTGTCCATGAACGTTCGATCTATGCTGAATAATAATATCAAGAGGACCGTTCTAGAAGAGCTCTCGCATGGGGAGATAGGGTTGGACGACATCAGCAAAAGGAGCCGGTTGCCCCCTTCATCGATCGATAGGGCGGTAAGAGCGATGATGGCGGACGACATCATCGGTGGCCCTGACGATATGCTGTACCTTACTCAAAAAGGAAAGGACATCCTTCATGAGATGCAGGTCATGGAACGAGAAGGCGCCGAGAAAGGAGCGGCCGTATCTGAAAGACCTGCGGCCGAACGATTGACCGGCCAAGAGAGTCGCAAGAGGACCGAGGACCGAGGGACCTAGCCCAAACGTTTTTTGAGCTCGCTTATCGATGAGACGGGTGTCGGGTCGATTTCCTTTAACATGGCGAGATAATAGGATACGAAATCTCCGATGACCACTCCTAATAAAGTGCTCTCTAGGTTGGTCTTTCCTTCTAGGTCGACCACTATGGGGCCTAGGTTGAAATCATAGAATATGTCAAGGGTCGCCTTCACTATGTCGGCCATCACCCCGGACTCGTTCATGTTCCTTAAGAAAACAGGAACGTTATGAGCGTCGCTTCTTCCGTCTATCCATCCAACTATCTGATTGTGGTCGATCTTCCGGGATCTCACCGCTCAGCGCGAACATCTTCGCGTTCTCGTTGATCTGGGTCTGCCACCTCCTTCCTGCCATCCGGACGGATATGGGCGCGTAAATGAACGGCATTTTATCGATGAGGGCATTCGCGATCCTTTTGGATTGGTTGTCCTCTGTACGCACCAGAGGAATCAATCCGTCCCTCTTTTCGCGGACCGCATCCACCGTTGAGGCCAGATCTTTTCCTGCATCACAGAGGTCGGCACACTCGAGCACTGCACCCATGGAACCTATCATATAACCCAACGCGGCCCGGGGCTGCAGACCCGATGGAACACGAACGAACGGTATGCCCTCCTTTATGCATTCGTCCATCAGAATACCCCCTGATGTGACGGCCGCCATGCTACATCCCCTCCTCTTCGCGCCGGACATCATCTGGAGGGTCTCCCTCGTGTTGCCAGAATAGGAGGCCAACAAGGTGAACGTATCCTCGTCCACCCAGCTCGGAAGGTCTACTCCCCTTGAGACGGATGACACGAGCAAGGTCTGCTCAGATAGATAATCTGAAAGAATATCAGCGCCCATGGCCGATCCTCCCAATCCACAGAAACAGACCCTGTCTGCTTCCACATCTATATCGATCTCTAACGAGGTCGCATTTTTTAATTGTTCAGGGAAATCGGAGATCTGATGGAGCATATCATGTTCATCAAGCCTTGATATGGCGGATATGTCATCCAATAAAACCATGCTAGGATGATTATTCCCAACGAATATAATAATTTACTTGAGAGGGAGAAGCTCATGTTCGCTAGCGGGCAAAGGGGGTGGCAATGGGGGAAAAAGACAATACTGGACGTGGATCGAACATTGCGGATCCTACCTGAACAGGAGCTCTTGCGATCTTGATCCTCCCCGTGATCTTCATAGAGGAACGGAAAGTACGATCGGAGGGACCGGTCCCACCCAATGGCCAGATGACCTCTTTGTGCCCCCTCTGATATCGTTCTGGCAATTTGAACGATGAAGAAGCACCATCCTCAGTGTAGGAGCTCTCATCAAATGAGCGGGCCGATTACTAAGGGAACGCCCCTGGACCATGGAAGGTACCTTTATTTTCAGAGCATTTATCGACCCCGCGAACGAGTTCGTGAGCCATCCTGCTCCACGAGCTGGCAGGAAATATCATTGAGGGTCGGTCATCGTTATCGTGAATCCATCGGCCATCGATCATTGATGACCAATTTATTAGTAGCTACAGCAACGCTAATATCAAAGCCTCGTTATCCTAACGAACGGGATATGAACATGGGTCCAGTTGATGATGCGATAAGAGCGTTGAAAAATGGCGAGATCGTACTGATATTCGATTCCGAAGGAAGAGAAAGAGAGACCGATATGGTGATCGCATCGGAACATGTTACATATGAATCGATAAGAACTTTGAGAAAGGAGGCAGGAGGTCTTATCTGCACCACCGTCCCGTCGAGCACTTGGGAAAAGATAGATCTTCCGTTCTTGGCCGAGGTTCTGGGGGAAGCGTCCAAAGCACATCCGCTCCTCGCCCTGCTCGCACCTGATGATCTTCCTTATGATACCAAGTCCGCGTTCTCTCTTACGATCAACCATCGCAGGACAGTTCACTGGCATTCCGGACGGTGACCGAGCCCTTACCATCTCTGAGTTCGCAAAGTTCGGGAAACGGTCCTCAGCCCTCTCGCGCGATAACGCGATGAAGGACTTCGGGGCCAA
Organism: Methanomassiliicoccaceae archaeon; assembly: GCA_963741025.1. Classification (GTDB taxonomy): domain Archaea; phylum Thermoplasmatota; class Thermoplasmata; order Methanomassiliicoccales; family Methanomassiliicoccaceae; genus CAVUGW01. The sequence continues at coordinate 101,554 of CAVUGW010000017.1, read as the reverse complement.
TTTCCGAGCTCCCGGGCATGTCTTTCTTTTGAATGCCAGCCGGGGGCTGTTGAACGAGAGAAAGGGACATACGGAACTGTCCACGGCATTACTGGAGATGGCAGGTATCTATCCATCAGCGACCATCTGTGAGATGATGGGAGATGATGGGAGGTCATTACCTAAGGAGAAGGCCAAGGAATATGCATCGAAGAACGGAAAATGCTTCTTGGAAGGAAAGGATATAATCGAGCACTGGGCACGGACCAAGGGGTAATGATGACAAGGGTGATGGCAAGCGGGGTCTTCGACATATTGCACACCGGTCACGTCCACTATCTGATAGAGGCCAAGAAACTGGGTGATGAACTCGTCGTTGTCGTCGCCACGGACAACACGGTCCGGAAGAACAAGCATGAACCTATCACTCCAGAACTGATGAGATTGGAACTTGTCAATGCCCTAAAACCAGTGGACATGGCCGTTCTTGGGGATGAGCGCGATATGTTCAAGGTCGTGGAAAAGATCCGCCCGGATATCATTGCAATAGGGTATGACCAGACCTTCGATGAGAAGGATCTGGAAGAGCGCCTCGCCCAGAGGGGAATGAAGGTAAAGGTCGTAAGGCTATCCAAGTTCGAGGATGACCTGAACGGGACCCGAAAGATCATCAGAAAGATAATCGACTGGCACACCCAAAGGACGACCGAAGGGGAGATGGTCAAATGAAGCTAATAGGGATCGACGGACACGACCTTCGCCCGTTTCGATATGGGTGGTGCGGCCATCGATGAGCTCAAAAGGCTCGGTACTGGTTTCAAGATCGTTAGGTACACGGTCCCGGGGATAAAGGACCTCCCGGTGGCAAGTAAGAAATTGATCGAGGAGGAGAGCTGCGACATTGTAATGGCCCTCGGAATGCCAGGTCCTAAGGACAAGGACAAGAACTGCGCCCATGAGGCCTCCACCGGGATAATAGCGGCCCAGTTGATGACGAACCACCATATCATCGAGGTTTTCGTACATGAGGACGAGGCCGAAGATGAAAGAACTGTTAGCGTGGCTTGCAGAGCAAAGGTCGCGAGAACATGCCCGCAACGCATATGATCTAATCTTCAAACGAGAGCACCTTTCCAAGAACGCTGGGAAAGGACTGAGACAGGGTTACGCGGATGCGGGTCCTATCAGGGAGTGATGAGATGAAGAGCTACAACATAGGTATCGTGGTGTCGGAATTCAACTTTGACATCACGTCGATGATGCTAGAAAGAGCGAAGGCCCATGCCAATTTCCTTGAGGTCAACATATCCAAGGTGATGACGGTTCCGGGAGTATACGACATGCCCCTAGCGATAAAAAAGATGTTAGAGGACAAAAAGATCGATGGGGTCGTTACCCTTGGAGCGGTCATCGAAGGAGAGACCGACCATGATGAGGTGGTCATCCAGCATGCAGCAAGGAAAATAATCGACCTTTCACTTCAGTACAACAAACCCGTGACCTTGGGAATAAGCGGTCCGGGGATGACGAGATTGCAAGCCGAGGACCGTATCGATAAGGGACGCGATGCCTTGGAGGCGTGCGTTAAGCTCTTAAAAAGCCTTGAACCTGATGTATGAGCGCGTCATCCAGCTGATGGAGCGATATCACATCTCCTGGTATCGGTCCGAAGGAAATGGATCGTTAACGTGAGAGGTCATAGGTAGCGAGCATCGACGGTCCGAACATCGGAGCGTTCTCATCTTTTCTTTTTTAGCATAAGGGACGTGCCCATACCATTACCTCGTGAAAGGAGAGCTTCTCCGTTCACAAAGGAGCTGAAAGTCAAGCATCGTGGACGACAATGAAGTTGTACTTGGTGAGCATGGTAAAAAGATAGACCCGGGTGATCTTTCGGACCGCCGTCCTTACCCGCATCGCGAACGCCACCCAGGCACACCTTCCCATGGTCGGACCCCAGACCAAATTGGTAGGGAAGGTTCAAGCCACCTTCTTCATGTATTGTTCGATCGAATCAAAGGCTTTTTCCAAGGTTTCCACAGGGGGCAGGAATATGGATCTGAAATGCATCTTTCCATATTCAGGAGAGAATCCCGTCCCTGGAACGAAAAGGACATGGGCGTTCTTAAGAATGTCCAGAACGAAGTCCTTATCGTTCTTCCAATGGTCTGATTCTATCTTCGGGAATATATAGAACGCAGCCTGGGGTTTTTTGGTGCTCAGTCCAGGTATCTCATTTATCCTCTTATAACAAAAGTCCCTGCGCTCCCTGAGCTTCCTGTTCGTCACCTCAAGGTGGTCCTTCGGACCTTTTAGGGCCTCGATCACCGCCATCTGACAGGGATTGTTCGCAGATAACCTCAGCCTCAATTGTTTCATGACCCCTTCCTTAATGTCGTCCAATTTTCCTTCTGGATCGCAAAATACGGAATACCCCAATCTCCAACCCGGAAGAAGGTCGACCTTCGAGAAACCGTTGAACAGGATGACGGGCAAGTCCTTGCTAAAGGATGCTGGAGAATGGTGGACGCCATCGAATGTCATTAGATCGTAGATCTCATCGGATATGATGAAGAGATCATGTTCCCCCGCTAGGTCCACTATCTGTTTGAGTACCTTGGTGGAATATAATGCCCCGGTGGGATTGTTTGGATTTATTACGACGATGTATTTCGACCTGGGAGTGATCTTTTTCCTCAGATCGTCAATGTCCGGTTCCCAGTTCAGGGCCTCGTCCGCCTTGTACGAGACCGGTGAACCCCCAAAGAACTTTGTGAACTCAGAATATGTGGGATATCCTGGCCCAGGAACGAGGACCTCATCCCCGTTCTCGATCGTGGCGGCGGTCACCATTTGGATGGCTTCCGTCACACCATTTGTGACCACGCAGTCGCTGATATCCACGCTGACCCCGTTCTTTTGCTTCTCTTTTTCCAGGATGGCTTTTCTCAGCTCGATATAACCTTCTGACTCTGCGTATCCGTTATCGTTGATCTCGACCGCCCTGCATAATGCCTGACGAACATGTTTCGGGGTCTCAAAGTCCCATTTGTTGGGGTCCCCTATGTGCAATTTTATTATCTCCGCGCCCTTGCTCTCCAGCTCACGAGCTGGAAGTAGTATGTCACGTATAGCATATTCAACGCCTAAAGAGCGCCTGCTAGCCCTCATAAGATCGTCCCCAGATTAATCCTCAAGTATAATTCAGCTTCGTCCATCAAAAAGAAGGTCATAGGCACTGGTACGACGGGGCTTCCCTGGAAGTATTTTAATACCTATCCACATACTCGCATCTGATGAGCCAGGTCCATCTAGGAAGACTTCTATTACGCTGGTGCGGTCATTGTGATCTCCCGGTGCTCGAGACACAAAGATGTTCCATCTGCGGTGGCGAAACCCATCGTGTCGAGATCACTCCTCCAGGAGATATAAGGCCAGCGTTCCCGAAGGATATCGAACTGATCAGGACAGTTATAGATGATCAGTTCGGGCAAGGAGCTGGTAGGACCGCTGTTCCTGAGGGAAGGATCGTTCTCCTGAACAAGGTTCCAGCGATGGACCGCATGGACGAGGTCATCCTCGGAGGTGAAGTGATCGGATCTCTAAGGTTCGATCTTGATAGGGGTTGGACATTTCTATCAAGGATGCCGAGCGCAAGGTGCTTACAAGATGTGATAACTAAGGGGCACATCGTGGTCGATGATGGGGCGGTAGATCCCATCTTAAAAAGCTCCAATCTGTTGGTCCCTGGAGTTATCTCGTTCGCTCCTGGTATAAGCAAGGGGGATGAGGTATCTTGCTCAACAGTAAGATGATGGCGTTCGGAACTGGAATGGCACGAATGTCGTCTGAGGATATGTCCTCCATCAAAAAGGGCCTGGCTGTAAAGGTCCGTTGGACCGCACCGCCGGAACCAAAGGTACCGATGAATGGTCGGTCCAGGGACTGGACCGATGTACTGGCGGCGAACAAGGACGCCATGGAAAAGAAAATAAAAGAGGCCATGGACTTCATTGGTCGTGTTTATAAGGAGAGATCTCTCCCGACGGTCGTATCGCTATCGGGGGGGAAGGATAGCCTGGCCACATTGATCCTTACGCTCAAAGCAGGATTTAGGTTCCCGATTTTTTCATAGATACAGGGCTGGAGTTTCCCGAGACCATCGAACATGTTAGATCGCTTGCCAAAAAACATGGCCTTGAGCTGATCGTTGCCAAGGCCCCTGAGAACGCTTTCTCTGATGGTTTTAGGATATTTGGCCCGCCTGGTCGTGATTATAGGTGGTGCTGCAAGACCAACAAACTAGGACCGACATCTCGTGCTATACTCGAACTTTATCCTGGTGGTGTGCTGTCTTTCATCGGGCAGCGCAGATATGAATCGGAGATGCGTTCATCCAAACCGAGGGTCTGGACGAACCCGTGGACACCTGGACAGATTGGAGCATCACCCATTCAACATTGGACGGCGCTCCATGTCTGGTTGCTCATCTTCTCGGAAAGGGAAGAATACAACCCATGGTATGAGATGGGGCTTGACAGGATCGGATGCGTCCTATGCCCGGCCTCAGACCTTGCTGAGCTCCGCATGGTAAGTTCATCCCCACGGTTCGTTCAGTGGCAGGAGATGCTAACGGATTACGCTGAACACAGGGGTCTTCCAAAAGAGTGGGTGGAATATGGGGCATGGCGTTGGAAAAGAGTACCGGACTCGTTCATCCAGGAACTTAAGAGACTGCAGATCGACATCGCTCCAAGGGAGACTGTTGGAAAGGACAAGGAACGATCGGAACTAAGATTGTACCTGAGCGCAGGAACGTGCCCTTGCACATTGGGTTTCAGTATAGAAGGTGCCTTCGACCGATCGATCGATATAGTTAGGACGGCCAATATTCTGAACATGATAGGAGAGACCGACCTTAACGAGAAAGAAGGATGGTGCACGGTCGGTCAAGTTACGATATTCGATAGCGGTGCTTTGATAGCAAAGGGAAAAAATGAGAAAGAAATAAAAGAAAATATTGAAAGGGTACGCAGAGCGGTGGTCAAGGCCGAGGAGTGCGTCTGTTGCGGTATCTGCGTCGCCCGTTGCAGCGAGGGTGCACTTAGGCTTACAACGGACCGGATCCAAATAGAGATTGAAAGATGTGTCCATTGCGGACACTGTTTTGAACCCTGTCCGGCTATTACCTTCGGCGACAACGCGTTTGATTCTGCCGAGACCGGTCACCCTTTACGCGGATCGGTTCCAGATGTGACGTGTCCCCGAGTGCCCCCCTCGTTCAACGCACGAAGTCGATACCGTCATCTTCGGACGGTGCAGGCGCTTGCCTCTGTGGCTGCTGTGGCCTTGCCTGCTGTTGCTGTGGAGCCGCGGAACCGAGCTTCTGCTTCGGGGTCTCGAGACTGCCGAGCTTGGCGGTGGCAGGTCCTCCCTTGCCGTACATATATTTGGAAGCGGCACCGGTAACTATGAGCAGGATCTTGATCGTTCCTTCAAGGCTCTGGAGTCGATCGAGCAACCCCATATTATCCTGGCGCGCTCATTGACGCTATTGGTCACGATCTCGGCGGCCTTCTGGGCCTCCCCAACGGTCATGTCCGGCCCTCCAACGACCCTGATCAAAGCTCCCTTTGCATCCTTGAGATCGATCTCACCGAGTAAAGGTGATGTCAATGCCTCATGGACCGCGGACTTGACACGGTCGTCCTCATCGTTGGTCGCCTCTCCGATACCAACGAAAGCCACTCCTCCTTCATGCATAACGGTCTGTATATCCGCATAGTCAAGGTTGACCAGGCCAGGCTTTGTGATCATCTCGGTGAGCCCTTTGATCGTCTGCATCAACACTTCATCGGCGACCTTGAAAGCAGCATCTACCGGTAGCTTTGGAACCAGTTCCAGCAGTTTATCGTTAGGTACGACGATGGTCGTGTCACAGACCTGTCTCAGTTTGTTGAGCCCCATCATAGCGTTCTCGGCCCGGACCGTTCCTTCTGCCTTGAACGGGAAGGTAACGACACCGATCGTGAGCGCCCTGATCTGTTCTTTGGCAATGCCAGCGACGTAGTGCGCGGAACCAGTACCTGTGCCGCCACCCATACCAGCAGTAACGAATACGATGTTCGATCCGGTCAGAAAGTTCCTGATCTCTGCATCGTTCTCTCTTGCGGCCGCCTCTCCGTTCTCAGGAAGCGCACCTGCACCTAGACCCCTTGTGACGCTCTTTCCTATCAGGATCTTCCTTGGGGCCCTGATGGTCAAAAGATGCTTGGCATCTGTGTTTATCGCACAAAGCTGAGCTCCGTCGATCCCTGCGTCCACACACCTGTTGATAGTGTTGGATCCACCGCCGCCACATCCGATGATCTTGATGCAGACATCCAGAGATTTGGAGATCTCCAAAAGCTCCCTGTCCTGATCGGACATTGATTGCTGCGGTTGTTCCTGCGGCCTAGTGGCCGGCTGCGCCTGTTCTTTGGCTAACTTAGCCTGGTAGTCACTACCTAATGCGTTCTTTACCAATGAACTTGGCATAAGTGCATCCCTCATCTGGTCGGAACGAATATCGTAGATATAAGGATTACTGAGAGAATTCGATCGATAAAATACATATAAGAAAAATGTCTGGTCGACGATAAGAAACGATCCCGGGCCACCGGTCCATGAACCTTCCTGGTTCAATGAACGGTCGGGGCCGCCGCACGACCCTCCTGGATAGGGGTGTTCAACAACCTCATCACCGCATCCGGCCAAAGGACCAGATGAATGCTTGGGGCCTCATCGAGATGACGGAAGTTCTGTTGATAGACATCCTCCGAGGTTATCGGGACCATACTTGACGCCAGTTTAAGGCTGCCGATCCCTATACTATAGATCGTCAGTATCGCCGACTGGTCCCTCCTGCTCAATCTGGAACGGAAGGCCGGTGTCTCTAATTCTCTCGTCTGCTCCTCGATATAATCTGAAAAGATCATTACGGCCTCTTCCTTTTTATTCGAAAGAATAAGGGCCGTGACCGAATCGATGATCGCATGAAGGGCCCGTAGGTCGTCCTCATCCTCCTTTCGGATCATTGTTTGCTCCATCTTCGGTCTTAGGATCACTGATTCCCTGACCATCCGTCCGATCCTCATGAGGTCGTTCCTCATCCTTGATTCCCTTACTCTGTTCTCTATTATATCACGGGTCTCATCGAAGCTCCTGCTCTTGCTTGCTTTCATGGCCTTCCGCAGAGGTTCCTCGATAGAGCTGCTATAAACGCCCATCCTCGATAGGTCTGGGGCCATCTGAAGAAGGTTGGCGACATACTCCTTCAACTGTTCTGAGTTCTTGTAACGATGTTTGATATAATCAAGACAGAACCCGATGTCCTTCACGGCCTCCATGACCTCTCCTTCGATGAATGTCTGCTTTGAAATGTCAGCCAAAGAAACGATATCATCGATGGGGATGTTCTTCCTTTTCGACATTGCGACGAGGAGCATGGTCTGCTCATAGAACGACGCATAGGTGATCGCATGGGCTCCGATCTCTTCACCAAGAAATGATTGGACCGCCTTTCTAATATTGCGGCTCGAGTGCACCATGTTCGACAGGATCGCCTCTTTTCCAGTAGGTGATCCGAAAATATCTACCAGGCATCCGTGTACAGCGGTCCTCACCCGACTGTCCTCATGGTCATAATAGCGCAGCAACATGTGGACGGTCTCATCTGGCATCTCCTCCGAGAGCTTGATTATCCTTTGCTGCAAACGCCTTACCTCGAGCGAAAGAGGTGATCGAAAGGATTCTACCAATACGTTCTCTACTTTCTCGATCGGGTTCTTCCCAGGCATGCCAAAAAAATTTAACCTAGTCACCGCTCACCCTACTTGCGGGATAACGGGATCCTTCGTAATAATGATTATGGATCGGAAATCAGGGCTCCAGACCGTCTATTTATCGATACCCTCTTCGTTGAGGCGTCCAGTGCATGTTCTCATGCTCAGGACGGCGATCGGACCGACGGAGGGGGTGCTGGGTATATCAGGTGGGGATATTATTATCAAAACCTATTTATGGTGGCTTCTCAATTATGCATTAGCTTGTCGGAGCGCGCAGATTCATGAGTGAACTTCCTCAAGTGAGAAGCGCCTTGGATGGCATCAAGAAGCAGGACCATGTTCTCGAGGCGTCATTGGTCTCAAGGGGTGGCATGTACGTCATGGGAACACCGCCCAAAGGAGTGCACCGAGAGACCTTTGCCGCCATGTCAGCTATAATCCTTGGAGCGGCAGAGACCACATCGACCGAGCTCAAGGATAAGTTGGCCAAGGTAGTTATCGAGCTGACCGAACAGGACATCATTTTCATAGGTGCTGGGCCAAAATACTTGGTGGCGATCAGTGTCGATAAAGAGGCCGATACCAGTAAGATAGCTCAAGAGACAAGAAACCTGATCGCCTCGATAGAACCAATGCTTTGAACCACCTCACCTTGTGGACGGGAGCCTTGTTTCGTCAGACCGGCCTATGGGCCGTAATCTGATAACTATATACCGTTCTTCAAGAAAGCCAGTATCTTCTTTCCATCGTATCTTCTGACCGATTTCGTGAGTTATGGGATTTCGTTCCCCCAGCTTTCGCTTGGGACTTCATTTGGCACAGAACTAGATCCTTTTAAAACCGCGTTTGAACCATCTGGAGAGTTCGTTCCGGACCCATACTCGAGCGATGCGATTGTCCTACGGCTTTCCCCTTCCACCTTGGTCATTTTATTCGTGATGGCCCGGACCATCTCATCTGCATCGGTACAATCGTCCGGGAACACGGTATAGGCCTTTCCTATGTCCTTCCTGCAATGGCCGTCGCTCCCCCCAGTTACGGGTCTGTCGATCTCCGAGGCCAGCTTGACCGCCTTCCTATTGCCGATCTCTAGGGAGCGAGCGTTGAGGACCTCTACGGCATCGAACTTCGCATCCCTGACCTTTCTTTCCCCAAGACCGGACCATATGCGATATGGATGGGGTGCCACTGCCAGGCCACCTAGCCCATGGATCACATCGATCGTCTCCTCCACGCTCTTGTTCCTGGGTATAGGTTCGTACACATGATATGCCAAAACATGACCATCAGCGGTCGAGACCTCGACACCCGTAAGTACGATGATCCCCTTTTTTTTCAATGCCAATGCGTCGATCCCGCCTTGCAACGAGTTATGGTCCGTTATCGCGACCGCCCCGATCCCCAGCTCCTGGCATCTTTCCAGGATATCCTGGACGGTCTGTTGGCCATCCGGTGAATGACGAGAATGTACATGCAGATCGGCCTTCATCTGATGGTCGCTCCGTCCATTATAGAACCATCGACCATGACCGGTCTTCCTTTTTCGTTAAAGATTATGAGCCCATCGGACGCCTCTGTGGATGGGAGGTATACCGCCACCTTGGATCCGATCACATCCGGACCTTTCACTTTGATGTCCCTCCCGATGTTCACCGTGCATGGGCCGACCATGGTCCCAACCCTCAGGGTCAGTTTTTGGAAATCCTGGAACGTTATCATTTTTTCGCTTTGGGACATACCGCTGTTGACCGGTTCACCAGGAACGGAATCGGGCGATGGCTCTAGGAGCCTGACCTTTTCATCGCTATCCGCTGCGAGCAGCATGCCTTGCGATTCATAACCCCTGAGCTTGGCAGGTTTTAGGTTGGTTACAACGACCACCTTTTTACCCACCAGAGCGCTCTTTTCATAATATGCCTTTATCCCTGCGACGACCTGGATCTTATGCCCGATGTCGACCTCCAATAGCAACAGTGCATCAGCGTTAGGATGATCGTTCACCGTGACTATCTGGCCCACTTTGAGGTTCAAGGTCTCGAAGCCTTTGAAGACCCCTTCCTCTTTTTCTAGGGTGATCTTGCTGAACAGCGGGACCGGCTCTCTTAATCTTTGACCTACCGGTAATGAAGAGTCGACCCCGGGCCAGCCATCATCAAGGATGCTTCCCTCGTATCCGAGTAGTTCCCATGCAGCCTGGGCGGACCGCGGCAGATAGGGATAGCTGAGAACTGAAAGCGCCTTGACTATCATAAGATTGAGATAGAGGACCGATCCACATGCCACTTTGTCGGTCTTGATCAATGCCCAGGGGCCCACAGCGTCAAAGAACCTATTACCGAACTGGGCAAGGTCCATTATTGCCTTGAGTGCCTTCTTGAACTGACAGCGGGAGATGTTCTCATCGACCTCTCCTTTGGCCTTCATTATGGCTTCCATGACCTCATCTGATCGCTGCTGGTCACCTTCGTATCCGGGTATGGCCCCATAATGTTTGTATGTGAAGCTGAGCACCCGGTGGTAGAAATTCCCAAGCGTGGCGACCAGCTCATTGTTCGTTTTGGTCTCGAAGTCCTCCCATGAGAAGTCGGCATCCTTGTTCTCTGGCATGTTCACAGATACGTAATAACGAATCGCGTCCGGATCGAACCTCTTGAGCATCGAAGGGATATCTATCGAGACACCTCTGCTCTTGGAGAGCTTGTCCCCCTTGAAGGTGAGGAACTCGTTCGCAGGTATATCATATGGTAAGTTCAACCCGCCATATCCCATCAACATGGACGGCCAAATGATAGTATGGAACGGTATGTTGTCCTTACCTAGGAAATAATAGGCCTTTACGCTCGGGTCCTGCCAGTAGGACCTCCATTCATCCGGTTTGCCGATGTTATTGGACCATTCCTTTGATGCGGACAGATATCCGATGACGGCATCGAACCATACATAGATCACCTTGTTGTCCCAACCCTCTAGTGGGACAGGGACCCCCCAATTCATATCCCGCGTTATAGGGCGGTCCTGGAGACCCATCTCCAGCCAGTTCTGGGTAAACAACTGAACACTTGGCTTCCAATAGGTCTTATCACTGACCCACTCCTTCAACCGCTCCTCGAAAACGCTCAGTTTCAAAAATATGTGTTCCGTCTCCCTGAGCTCCGGAGGGGTATTGCATTGAATACATAGTGCTCCGGCCAGCTCACCCGCTTCGAAGGCCTTTCCACACTTTTCGCACTCGATCCTCCCGCGCCTTATCGTTCCCACAGACCGGGCATTTTCCCTCAACATATCTATCAGGAAGGAATTTAGAACAGCTCGGGCAATAGTATTGAAAGGTCCCCTTCTTGTATAAGAGCCCCTTGTCCATCAAGGTTCGAAAAAAATCCTGGGTGACCTCGAAATGGTTCTGGGTGTGGGTCTTTGTGAACAGGCTGAACTCTATGCCCAGACCCTCGATCGCCCTTTTGTTGATCTCGTGATATCTGTCCGCTATCTCCTGGGCCGATACCCCCTCCTTTTCGGCCTTCACAGTGATGGGCGTACCATGCTGGTCGGATCCAGACACCATGAGCACCTCGTTCCCTTTCAACCTATGATACTTCGATAGTATGTCCGGTGGGAGCAGGGATCCCGCCACATGACCAAGGTGGATCGGCGCGTTAGCGTATGGCCAAGCAGTACAGACTAGAACCTTAACCATTATATCAGGCCGCGAACGAAGAGCAAGGATTTAACACATGCGGGGGCCCACCTGCGAAAGCTGGAGAACGCTGCATAGCAGGGACCTAGGGGGCATGACGAAGTGATTTCGTTCGAGATGTACACGTTCCATATCCGGACCAGTACGCCGGGACCAGGGGGCCGGTCGAAGTAAACCGGTAATAGGGACCTGCCCCATCTATTTCGACCGGTCGATGATGGGATCCTTCGATCGTTCTCTCGGCCAATAAGGCATGGGCGATATGTAGCGTGTTTTCCGCATATGCGCCTGTTTTAGACAATCAACTTTTTATCGGTTGGTATTTATTGGCAGTCCCATGCGGATAGCGGTTCTCTTAAGGGACCATTGCCAACCAAAAAAATGCAACACCGAATGCTTCAACTACTGTCCAAAGGTGAGAACAGGGGTCGAGGCGGTCGTTATCGGTGAAGGGGGAAGGCCGATCATCTCTGAGGAGCTCTGTGCAGGCTGTGGAATATGCATCAATAAGTGCCCTTTCGAGGCGATCAAGATCATCGGTCTACCTGCAGAGATCAAGGCAGACCTCATGCATCAATATGGAATGAACGGCTTCAGGATCTACCGACTTCCCGTCCCGAAGAAGGGTATGGTCACCGGCATATTGGGACCGAATGGAATAGGAAAGACCACAGCGCTCAGACTTTTGTCCGGGGATGAGATCCCCAACTTAGGAGCGTATGAAGCCCCGCCAAGCAAGGAGAAAGTACTGGAACATCTGTCCGGAACAGAACTTGCTGATTATCTTGAGAAGGTCTTCGATGGAAAGGTAAGGACGGCCTTGAAACCACAGTATGTGGATAAGTTGCCACTGGTGGCCAAAGGGGTGGTCAGGGACCTGCTCAGCAAGGTCTCCGAAAGGTTAACGGTCGAAGAGGCGACCGACCTTCTTGACCTGCAAGAGGCGGTCGACAGACCTATGGACAAATTATCTGGGGGAGAGCTCCAACGCGTCGCCATCGCGGCTTCTTTGATGAAAGATGCGGATGTGTATTTCTTTGATGAACCATCTTCATATCTGGATATATATCAGAGAATAAGGGTGGCTAGATTCGATCGAGTCCCTCTCCGAGACAAAACAGGTCGTCGTGATAGAGCACGACCTTGCGATCCTGGATTTCCTGGCCGAGAACGTGTATCTTGTCTATGGGTCGGAGGGTGCGTATGGCGTTTTCGCTCAGCCAAGACAGGTCAGGACCGCGATAAACACCTATCTAGATGGATATATGAAGGAAGAGAACATCCGATTTCGTGATACACCGATACGGTTCGAATCACATCCGCCCCGAGAGAGCCAGTTGAACATACCGTTGCTGGAGTTCGGGGGCTTGGAATGTGACTTCAAGAACTTCAAATTGAGCGTCGATGGTGGAGTTATCAAGGTGGGTGAATCGGTGGGGGTCGTCGGACCTAATGCCATAGGTAAGACGACCTTCGTCAAGATGCTTGCGGGGATCCAGGAACCTTCATCTGGAACCATAGAAAGCACGATGAGAGTGAGCTACAAGCCTCAATATATCGCTCCTGATTTCGAGGGGACGGTCATGGACATGTTCCTTACTACCGCCCATGATTTCTTCGAATCAGGATTCTTCGAGAGCGCGATCGCACATCCACTTGCATTAAGAAGATTGTACGAAAAGACTGTGACGAGCCTTTCTGGAGGGGAACTTCAAAGGGTCGCGATAGCGCTTTGTCTATCACGTGAAGCGGACATCTACCTATTGGACGAGCCATCAGCATATCTTGATTCGAACCAAAGGATGGAAGCCGCTAAGACGGTGCGAAGGGTGATGGAAAAAAGGGGGAAGAGCGCTATGATCGTCGATCACGATATCTATTTCCTCGACATGGTCTCCGACTCGATAATGGTCTTCGATGGCAAGCCAGGTGTCATCGGGGAAGGAAAAGGGCCTTTCGATATGAGATCGGGCATGAACCTTTTCCTTAAGATGGTGGACGTGACATTCAGGCGCGATAATGAGACGAACCGCCCGAGGATCAACAAACCTGGGTCGAGGTTGGACAGGGGCCAGAAAGAGAAAGGGGAGTATTATTACTCCTGAACATCCCCATCACGTGATCGATGCCCTTTCCTACGCTGTAGGATGAACCAGACCAGAAGAACGGCCGCGACCAAGATCACCAGGATGTCCAACTGACGGAATATGGACGTCATGACCGTCCAGTTCTGCCCGAGGACCACCCCCACATATGCGAGACCGAGGCACCAAATGAACGACCCGATGCTCGAGATCACCATGAACCTCTTCACATCCATCTTTGCCATGCCCGCTGGCAATGATATGAACGTTCTTACGATCGGGAGCAATCTGCTACCGAACACCGCTAGGTCACCATACTTCAGGAACCATCTTTCGGTCCGGTCCAGATGGCCTTCGTTCAACCTGATCCATCTTCCATACCTCAATATGAGCGGTCTACCACCTTTGTATCCGATATAATATGCGATCAAAGATCCGACCGCACAGCCCAAAGTGCCGACCAGGGCGACCGCCAGCACACCCAAGGCCGGGTTTCCGAATATGGCCAGGCTTCCGCCCATGACGACGAGCGTCCCACCGAACGTTATTATCACCTCGCTGGGTATCGGAATGCATAAGCTCTCGAGCGTCATCAACAGGAATATTCCGGGATAACCCATTGCGTTGATGACATCGAGCACAATGTTCACCCCTGATTCGATGACCGCCATCGCTAAAGGCTAGCATCGTCACATATTAAAGGAATTTCGTTCGGTGGCTGGCAGTGACCTCAGCTTCGTTCGTCGACGTTTATCGTCTGAACGTAAGTAATAGATAGATCGGGAAGGGATATATGATCGGGTGAGCGATTGGACGCGGTAAAGGTAACTGATGGGATATATTGGGTCGGTGCCATCGACTGGAACATAAGGAACTTTCATGGTTATTTGACACCAAGAGGCACATCATATAACGCCTATCTGATAACGGGAGAAAAGAACGTTCTTATCGACACAGTGAAGCTCCCCTTCTACGATCAGTTCTTATCCAGGATACTCATCAGTGATCGATCCGAAGAAGATAGACCTGATCATATCGAACCACGTGGAGATGGACCATTCCGGCAGCTTGCCCCTGATCCAGAAATTGACGGGTGCAAAGATCCTTGCATCAAAAAAAGGGGTCGAAGGCCTGGGAATGCATTACGCTGGGCTGAACATGGAAACGGTCCGGGATGGCCAGGAGGTCCATGTGGGAAGTAAGACACTTAGGTTCATCGATACACCTATGCTCCACTGGCCAGATTCAATGTTCACTTATGTAGAGGAGGATTCGCTCCTTTTCACGATGGACGGTTTCGGCCAGCATTACGCAACTTTAAAACGCTTTGACGACGAGGTCGACCATGATATCCTGATGTATGAGCTGGCCAAATATTATGCGAACATACTTATGCCTTTCGGGCCCCGCGTCATCAAGACGTTCGAGAAGATCAAGGGCATGGACATCAAGATACTGGCCACATCCCATGGTGTTATATGGAGGAAATTCAATAAAGAAGTGATAAATCGATTACCTCGATTGGGCCAATGGCAAGACGGACGAGAAAGCGGTCATCGTCTATGATACGATGTGGGGCTCCACTCGAGCCATGGCAGAAGCTATCGCAGAGGGTATTTCGTCCAAAGGCGTAACGGTCCAAGTATGGAAAATGGGTGAAACGGACAGATCTCAAGTGATGAAGGAGGTTCTGAACGCGAGGGCCGTGATCGTGGGTACACCGACCCTGAACAACACTGTTTTCCCGACGATAGCGGACGTTTCAACATATATGAAAGGCCTCAGACCTAGGGGCAAGATCGGGGCCGTCTTTGGTTCTTATGGATGGAGCGGCGGAGCAGTACAGGCCGTCCGCGAGCAGATGGTCGCCACAGGGATAGAGATGCCTTTCGAGGACCTGACCTGGCAATATGTTCCAGGGGAGAGCGGGATCACGAAAAGCTTCGAGCTTGGTAAGCAGATAGGCCAGAAAATAAAAGACCTGAGTGAATAGATATGGGAAGATATTATTCAATAAAAAGCCCCCCACATGTGGGGACCCCCAGCATCCAAAGATAAAAAAGGCGATGGGCGGGCAGAGCGTTCCTCTGGGCCGATGGCCTGGAGGTGCTCACTTGGCCGCGCACGCGGCCTTGAGGGCCTTGGCGCGGTCCACCTTTTCCCATGTGAACTCTTTTTCCATTCTACCGAAATGCCCGTACGCTGCGGTCTTCTTGTAAATCGGCCTCCTCAGATCGAGCTGTTCGATGATACCGTCCGGAGTTAGATCGAACACCTTGCTGACCCCTCTCGCGATCGCCTCATCGCTTATTTTGCCTGTCCCCTTCGTATCTATCAGGACCGACACAGGTTTGCATATTCCGATCGCATATGCGACCTGGACCTCCACCTGCTTCGCCAGACCTGAAGCTACGATGTTCTTGGCGATATAGCGCGCCATATATGCCGCGGAGCGGTCGACCTTCGTAGGGTCCTTTCCGGAAAATGCGCCACCTCCATGACGGCCCATTCCACCATATGTGTCCACGATGATCTTCCTTCCTGTCAGTCCGCTGTCCCCACAAGGACCACCTATCACGAACCGACCTGTCGGATTGATATGGAACTTCGTCTTATCATCTATGTAGTCCCCACATACCGGAACTATTACCTTTTCGGCGATCTCTTTCTCGATGGTCTC
The DNA here is from genome assembly GCA_963741025.1 of Methanomassiliicoccaceae archaeon. Taxonomy (GTDB): domain Archaea; phylum Thermoplasmatota; class Thermoplasmata; order Methanomassiliicoccales; family Methanomassiliicoccaceae; genus CAVUGW01. The sequence continues at coordinate 85,291 of CAVUGW010000017.1, read as the reverse complement.
ATGATCGACATCCTCTGAATGCTGGGTCGAGACCACCACCGTGTCTATCCTCTGTGGTGCACCGTCCTTGTACTCGACCGTCACCTGGGTCTTCCCGTCCGGTCGTAGCCAGGGCAATGTGCCATCGTGACGAAGCTTTGCCAATCTTTGGGCCAATTTTTGTGCGGTGATTATAGGCATGGGCATTAGTTCAGGTGTTTCGTCTATCGCATATCCGAACATGAGGCCCTGGTCCCCCGCACCAGTAGCAAGCTTCTTCCCTTTCCTCATCCTGCATACACCCATATCGATGTCCGCAGATTGTTCATGGATCGAGACCAGGACCGCACATGAAACAGCATCGAAACCGATGCCCGGAGAATCATAGCCGATATCCTTGACGGTCTGTCTAACGATCTTTTCAACATCGATATGCACGTCCTTCTTTCGATCGGTCTTGACCTCACCGACGACCACTATCATTCCTGTCGTTGTAAGGGTCTCTATGGCAACATGTGCCGTTGGGTCCGCTGCGATGTACGCATCTAGTATCGCGTCAGATATCTGATCGCACATCTTATCTGGGTGTCCCTCGGTGACCGATTCAGAAGTGAACAGGTAATTTACCATTTTCATCCCTTTTTGGGGATGGAAGAGACCATATATATACTTTGATACATGAACCAATGAGTTCAAATATAACCATGGGTTATATATCTGAAAGATGGAACTTGACGATATTAAGAAATTGAGAACAAAAGCGGGCCTGACCCAGGCAGAACTAGCAAGAAGGGCTGGGGTAACTCAGGCCCATATCGCCAAGATCGAATCGGGAAAGGTCGATCATCGTTTTTCGACCGTCGAAAGGATATTCAAGTGCCTCCGTCAGGAAGAGATAGACATGTGCGGGGATCACATGTCGCCTCAGATATATGGGGTCGATATATCGGATTCTATCGCACAAGCGGGAATGATGATGAGAGGACGTGAGATCTCGCAGGTCATGGTCTTCGATGGCCCTAAGATCGTCGGGATGGTCACCGAGGATGACCTGCTCAGACATAAGGGGAACATAGTCCACAGTGTCCAGACGATCATGGGGGACCCGCCACCATCGGTCTCGAGACAGGCCAGCGTTGACACCGTCAAGGAACTCTTGCTGGACTTTCCCGCCGTCGTGGTCATGGAAAGGGAGACCCCGGTCGGCATCATAACCAAGTCAGACCTGATCAGACGGACCTGATGAAGGCAGCGACCAGTATACTGGATCTTAACATCCCTCTACGAATGATTTTTATCCCAGCATCATGCTCCTAGGAATGTGCAGGGAAAAGCAGACATTCATGTCCATACGAAATACTCAGGTGTCCATAAGATGGGGATGCTAAGGTTCCCTGAATCTGTGACCGAACCTGAAGAGGTCGTCATGAAAGGTCGTGAGGTCGGTCTTAATGTTCTCTGTATCACGGACCATAACTCCGTTCTCGGTGCTCACAAGGCGCGAGATCATGCGAGAAAGGTCGGTGGCATCGAGGTAGTGGTGGGCGAGGAGGTCAGTACCGCCGATGGCGAAGTGATAGCACTTTTCATAGAAGAAAGAATACCAGAAGGTCTCAGTATCGAGGAAACGATCGAACGGGTAAGGGAACAGGGAGGGCTCACCATCGCCCCCCATCCATATAGTCTACATTGTCCTTGCCTTAAGGACAGGATATTCGATCTGGACCTGGATGGTATCGAGGTTTTGAATGGCGGTCATATCGATGATTATGCGAACAATAAGGCCAAAGAGGTCGGGGCATCTGGTAGATGGGCATTGATGGGCGGTAGCGATGCTCATTACATTAGGACCGTCGGCTTCGCCCACACCTTGTTCGAGGGGTCCACCGCAGAGGACCTCAGGCGGTCGATCCTTCAGAAAAGTACGGTCCCCGAGGGGGAACCGACATCTTTGCTCCTGGGGATCGCATGGAGCATCAAGGTGGTAATACGCTCGGACCATTTGATAATGCGGTCCATCCTTGGTCTGAACAAGGGATATGATCCTGACGATCCCATCATTTCCAGGATCGAACATATGAGGCCGGACCAGAAACTGGCGGCTTTCGTTGGTTCTTTCATATTCTTGCTGCCACCGGTTCCGTTCCTTCTTGGCATGACGGGCAAACAAAGGTTCCGTACATTAGAGAAAGAATTACGAAACGAACGGAAGACGTAAACGCTCAACTTTGACCCGCCGGGGAACTATGCTCGTGTTCCTCCATATCTGGGTCCATTAATCGAACGAAAGCACCGACCAGAACCTCGCTCAGCGCTGGATGTATGACCTGAGATCTTGCCAATGGAAGATATGAACCATCCCCAGCGTTCATCAGATAAACGATCTGCTGGATAAGGATATCCGCCTGGGAACCGGCGATAGACCCGCCTAGAATCCTCCATGTCCCCTTCTCGATAAGGACCTTGACCATCGTCTCATGTTCCGCCATCGCGTTCCCTTTGGCCACGTTCGTATACTGATTATATCCTACCAAGAACTTGTAACCGTTCTTCTTTGCCTCGACCTCGGTCAGACCGACGCTGCCCACGGTCGGATAAGTATAGACCGCATGGGGGATGGCATGCTCGTCAGTAGCGACCTTTTCCTTCCTGCTCATATTGTTCCAAACAACCTGGCTCTCATAATTGGCCGTGTGCCTGAAAAAATGTTTTCCGGTTATGTCCCCTAATGCCCAGATGTCCTTGGCCGAGGTCTCCAGGAACTCGTTCACTTCAACGTACCCCTTTCCGTTGAGCCTGACCCCGGTCAGATCGAGCACGCAACATGTCGGCATTGCTGCGTTCTCCAGTACATACCAGGACCTGTTCCGCCCGCTCGCTGGCCACCACACCGCTCGTCCGGTCACGGTAGATCACCTCGGTCCCGTTCCATGAACGCCTGATCTCCTGCGGCTCTTTATTAAGTTCGATCCTGACGTGACGGCCAAGACGCATTTCCACGATCGAACTTATCTCAGGTTCTTCGTTCGGAAGAAGATGTAAATTATGTTGTATGATCGTCGTCCGGGTACCGAATGCGGAGAAGAAATGTCCAAGCTCACAGGCCTTGAACCCGCCCCCAAGTATCAGTAGGCTCTTGGGAAGTCTGGTCGATTCGAAAACGTTCTCCGATGTTAAAAATGGGACGGATGACAGGCCAGGGATCGAAGGGATATCGGTCCTCGCACCCGAGGATATCACGATCTTAGGTGCATGGATCGTGGCCTCCCCGATCTGCATAATATGGTCCCCAATGAAACTTCCAGTACCTGAATAGAGATGGATGTTCGCATCGCTTCCGATCCCCTCTTCCATTTGATGTCGATCGTGCAATACCAGTCCCCATGCCCTCTCCCTGACCTGTTCGAAATCGAGCTTATCGATAGAGGCATGGACCCCTATCTCCTTCGAATCCTGGATGAGCCTGACGACGTCAGCTGGATATATCCACATCTTGCTTGGGATGCACCCCCTATTTAGGCAGGTACCGCCGAGCGGTCCATTCTCCACTAGAGCACAATGCATCCCGGACCTTGAGGCGGCATCCAGGATGTTCGTCCCCGCTCCAGAACCGATGATTATCAGGTCAAATTCATCCATGAGATCACTTCGTTGAATAACATACTTGTCCCTATATCGATGTATGGAGCGGAGTTCATTCGAGGGACCAAAATATCATGTAATAATGGAATCATGGCCATTATGTCCGACATTTTCTTAATGATCCCCATCATCGTCCGATCAAACAACGTCCTATCGATCCTATTTTATCCTTTTTCGCGGTTCTGGTCAAATCAAGGTAATGTTTCGGATGATCCTTTTGATCAGGAAGGACTCTAGAATCAGGTCCGATCTTGATCTTACCAAAAGGTGAACGCCCTTGTGGAATCGCAGATAGCTGCTGCTACCGCGACCGTCGTTTGGGGGTTGATCTCATATTACCACCTGGGACGACCTAGCGTGCTTGGGCTGATCACAGGAGGGATAGCTGGTCTCGCTGCGGTCACACCAGCAGCTGGATATATCGATCCGACCGGGGCCCTGATCATCGGAGTATTGGCAGGGAGCATCTGTTATGGGGGCATCCTAATAAGGAAAAAGTTCGGGTTCGATGATGCATTGGATGTTTGGGGAGTTCATGGGCTGGCGGGAACGCCAGGCGCTCTGATGATAGGCCTGTTGGCGACACGGGCCGTCAATCCAGGGTCCCGTTCCAATGGGCTTCTTTATGGAGGTGATGCGTCATTGCTTGGAGTACAAGCCCTTTCAGTAGCGGTCGTGTGGGTATTCGCGTTCTTTATAACGTTCGCAATACTCAAGGTCCTTGCAAAGTTTATGCCATTGAGGATGTCAAGGGATGAGGAGAGGATAGGAGCCGATATAATCCAACATGGGGAATCAGCGTACAACTAAGGTGATGATCATGAAAAGGATAGAGGCAATAATACGACCTGAAAGACTGAACCAGGTAAAGGCGGCACTCGAAGAGATAGGGGTGATAGGGATGACCATCACCGAGGTCAGGGGAAGGGGCGAACAGAAAGGATTGGAGTTCGTTTCCCGAGCTGGGAAATATCGGATCGACCTACTGCCAAAAGTAATGATGGAATGCGTCGTCAACGATGATGAAGAGGAGAAGGTCATCGAGACCATGGTCAGAGCGGCAAGGACCGGCGAGATGGGTGACGGCAAGATATTCGTCACGGACGTGGATAGGTGCGTGCGGATACGAACGGGGGACAAAGACGACAAGGCCGTCTGACCCGCATCCCGTCCGCCGGACCTCATCTGCATGAAACATTTTTTTCTATATTCTTATCAGAATCATGTAGACGAACATACATTTTTGATCAAAAGAACGTGCCATTTGAACGTTCAATTCCAGAACGATATGTCCAGATGATCTGTTTTGACACGCTCCTGTGATAGAAGGCGATATGGAAGATCGAAAATCACTTCGGAAGAGCCCGTCCTGATCGATTCCGATTGTGCATATGTCCATCATTTTCATACATCATATACAATTGAACAACTTAGTAACCTTTTTCTAGTGATTTGTATATCATCCGCATATTACATCGCACAAATAAATGACATGGGACCGTCGATGTCCCGGCCCTGAAAAGGCATTGAGCGATGTAACGATCCCTTAGGGACATGATCCAAGAATCTAGAATAAGGTGAGAACGAGATGGCTTTCATACCAGATGCAGGGGATACGGCCTGGATGTTGATCTCGACAGCACTTGTCATGATAATGACACCGGCTGTCGCTTTCTTCTATGGCGGTATGTTGAAAAAGGACAGCATGCTGTCCATGATAGGACAGAGCATCATCATAATGGGCGTTGTGACCATTATATGGGTGACCGTTGGGTTCACATTGGCGTTCGGTCCGAATGCATATGGGTTCGGGTTCATTGGGAATTTTAATTTCGCCTTTATGAACAGTATTGGTGTTGGGTCGGCACCCCCGAGCCTACCGTTCTTCCCAACGACCATACCACCCTTGTTGTACATGATGTACGAATGCATGTTTGCGATCATCACCGTCGCCCTTATCATCGGTGGTATCGCCGAAAGGATGAAGCTGGCCGCGATCACCGTCTTCCTGACCATCTGGACGTTCATCATCTATCTGCCCATCGCCCACTGGGTTTGGGGCGGTGGATGGATCTTCCAAATGGGTGCTGAGGATTTCGCAGGAGGTACCGTCGTTCATATGACGGCCGGTATCACCGTCCTTGCTGCCGTCCTTGTGCTCGGCAAGAGGATGTCTGCGTCCCAGGGAATTACTGATCAGCCTCATAACATCCCCTTCGTGTTCTTAGGTGGTGCTCTCCTTTGGTTCGGATGGTTCGGCTTCAACGGTGGAAGCGCACTTGCATCGAACCAGCTGGCCGTGAGCGCGTTCGTTGCAACTCAGGTAGCCGCAGCAACAGCTGGCGTTGTCTGGGGCCTGATCAGCTACCTACACCTTGGTAGGACAAGTGTCCTTGGAATGGTGACCGGTGCGGTCGTTGGCCTTGTTGCGATCACCCCGGCGTCCGGTTTCGTAGATGTCAACGGTGCGCTAATCATCGGTATAATCGCCCCATTGATCAGCTACAGTATGATCCAACTGAGGAGGAAATACAAGTTCGATGATGCGCTGGATGTCTGGGCCTGCCATGGTATGGGAGGCACGTTCGGTGCCGATCGCGACCGGTTTCCTCTCTACCGCGGCGGTCGGCGGAACGGCCGTGAACGGTGTGCTGTACGGTGGCGGTCTTACTCTGTTATCAAAACAGTTGATCGCGGTGGCCGCGGTCTGGGCGTATGTGTTCGTGGTCGTCTATGTGTTCACATGGCTGCTGGTCAAGGTCTGGCCCAACTGGCGTATGACCAAGGACGAGGAAAGGATCGGGGCTGATATCACTCAGCACGGGGAGACCGCATATACTTAGGGAGTGACATGAATGAAAAAGATCGAAGCGATCATCAGGCCGGAAAAGATGAACCAGGTGAAAACGGCCCTGGAGGAGATCGGCGCGCTGGGCATCACTGTGCATGATGTTCACGGGAGGGGCGAACAAAAAGGTCTCGAGTTCGTCAATCGTGCAGGGAAATATCGGATCGACCTGCTCCCAAAGACCCTCCTCGAGATCGTCGTACCTGACAAAGAGGTACAGCAGGTCATCGATACCATCATCAAAACGGCAAGGACCGGCGAGATGGGTGACGGCAAGATATTCGTCACGAACGTGGATAGGTGTGTACGCATAAGGACCGGGGAAGAGAACGACAATGCGATATGAGCCGGTCTACGAACAAACACTTTACAATTTTCTATCTTTTTGATCTTGACATTATAATATTGTCCATCAATGACATTATGGCAGCGTTATCCTCATGACCTCTGACATACATAGAAAGGTTCACGTGTAAGACCCTGATGGAACATGCCCTCGATCCCTCTCTCGACCTTGATTATCAGATCGTACATCCTCTCACTGTCCCTCTGATAAAGATATTCGGGTAATCTCGGCCCACCGATTATCTCCTTCGTTATGAGGTCGTACTTTTTCAACACTTCTTTCAACCCCCCCATGGTGAACCGTTGATATTCCACATGCTGGCGCATATGAAGCATGTTAATGGAGAGCTTGTTCGGCATACTGAAAAGAAAGATCCCGTCGTCCTTCAAGGTTCGGTGCACTTCTTTCAGCACCATCGGCAGATCTCCAACATATTTCAATACGCGAAGGGAATAGATGTAATCAAAGGATGAGTCCGGAAAGGGAAGTCCTTTGCCAGCGTCATGCTGGATGAGGATCGGCTCTGGGCCTACCCTTTTTCGACAGGCCCTCAGCATCTCCTTGGAAATATCTATGCCCGTGAAGTCGACGTTCCGTTTCACGATCTCTGCCGAAAGACGGCCTGGCCCTGTACCTACCTCCAGGACCTTCAATTTGCCCGAAGAGGATGGCATATGTGATATGATGAGGTCCCTTTCAATCTTCATCACCCTCATCATGCTCTTCGTCCTGAACGTGTCCAGGTAACCGTCCGCCATGTCATCGTAAAAACTTTCAGCGTCCATCTAGCTCCGCCACCATCTCATTGATGCTTCTGATGAACCTGACCTCGGTCCCGTCGACCAACTTCTCTACGATTTCCACGCACTCATTCTCTAGGTTTCTGAAATCGAGCCCATGATAAGATATCAAAGCTTGGACAAGACCGTCATTATTGAACGGGACCCTGTTCGAGAACATTCTTAGATGCGATATCGCACGTGTCCTTTCACTTGTCCCGTTGACCTTCCCTCGTTCACATATGTATATTCTGTCCATCGTTGAGGCGCGAAGGACGTTCTCTTTGTTCAAGAAGCTGAACATGTCATGTGCGAAGGGAGGAACGAGGTGGACCGTTTTGCCATCTGTAAGTAATGCATCCTCACCAAGATATTTTGCCCCGTTCTGGACCAATGATTCTATCGTTGTCGTTTTCCCGGTCTGTCCTGGGGAGAAGAGACCGATGGTCTTTCCATCCAAACGAAATGCACCACCATGAATGAACAACAACCCGGAGTCCTTCAGAAGGTCCATCGCCATGATGTCCGCTAAATGTCTTCCTGAGGGCCAAAGTCCTCCGACCTCGATGGGTAAAAGGGAATGAACGATATTGGATGTCAGGTTCTTTTTCTTTACATCATAAGTGAACGTCGTTCGGAACGGACCGAACAGGGCGGTCCTATAAATGAGGTCACCCTCATCGTGCACCTGAAATGGGCCGAACGAGGACCTCTTCCCGTTCGGGGTGGTGATAGCGCCCACAGTATAAACATAACGCTCGGAGCTCTCCGAACCCATATCTTTAACGATCTCGTTCCATTTTTCATTGAAAGAGCAGCATTTAAATCCTTTTGGACGATGTTCGGAGCTCAGTTCTAGACTGTCTGGGGATATGATCCATCTGGTCATCTGCTCAGCTCTAACCCATTACCAACGACGGTTCGATCCAACGATCATCATCTCATCTGCTCCTCTTCCCAATGTCGGCGGTCCTCTATTAGGACAGTGAACATCGATCTTCCCTTCCATTTCCTTTGTAGCATAGGCAGCGCAAGATCATTTACGATGGGTGTCCCAGCCTGAAAGGGTCCCACAGATCTCCCCACCGTTAAGCGGCTCATGGAATATATCTATATAACCTATACTAATATCGATAGTAGCAATCGAACGGGACATTACAGGTCCTAAGAACATTACTCTTATGTTAGGGTTCTGTGACACTTAATTATCATTTGTTATCTATATTGTTATCAAAATGTATATGTGTGGTCCAACCTCTTGCCAGCTGTCCAAGAAGGTAGTAGGTTGGTTGCCACTGATATAGCAATACCGAGCGAGGTATTCAATGTTTGCGGACAGGTTCACCTCGATACGTACATCATCGATGTCGATGACATAGCGGTCGATCTCGACCGCTATGACGACGTGGCCGTGAACTCGCTACGTCTCTCGCTGGAAGCGATACGGAAGCAGGTCGACGGCCTCTCGTTCTGGCAGCATCGTCCCAGAACCGGCAGACCGGCGTACGAGGAGCGCACGCTCCTCGTCGCCTTCCTGGTCCAGCAGCTTCTAGGTCTCACATTTCCGAGAGACGGAGGGAGCTCTGGGCATGCTGCGCACGTACTATCGTCTCGACGGCATACCTGACCACTCCACCCTGAGCAGAAAGCTATCGTCGCAGAGATGGACGATATTGCTGGAACGGTTCTTCCAGCAAGTCGTCGCTGCGCTGCCGGAGCGCAGCGCGGTGGTGGCCACCGATGCCACCGGGTACTCAGGTCGGAAGCGTGGATGGAGGGAGACGAAGCATGGTCAACGCGAGGTCGAGGACTGGGTGAAGGTACATGCGGCGATAGAGGTGGACAAGTTCGTGGTACTGAGCTATGAGCTCACACCATCTAACGTACATGATAGCCAGATGTTCTCGGAGGTGTGGAACGGGCTGCCCTCGAACATAAACGTCGAGCGGAGCCTTGCCGACTCCGCCTATCACGGGGAAGCGTGCCTGGCCGCGGCCAGGCAGCATGGGGCGACACCGCTCCACGGTATCAAGAAGAACGCTCGTCATTTCGCGAGACCGGAGACGCTGTATCAGAAGATGGTATCTTTCTGGCAGCACTGGCCGAACAGGGCCGCGGCCCTGTACGGCAAGCGAGCTCATGCGGAGACGGTCTTCAGCATGATCTCGGCGCTGCTCGGACATCGTCTTCGATGCCGCTCGAGAAATGGTCGAAAAAATGAGGTCAGGGTCAAGCTCGTGCTCTTCGACATCGTTCAGCTGGCCATGCGAAAGGATTGGTCATGAGACTTTTGCAACAAGGCATTATTTATTTTATAGGACCGTTATTCGAAGATCGTCCTGGTGTGTGACCCTTATCGATCGGCACATGTCATCGGAGCATGGAGCTATCGTCTTCATAGGCAGAAGTCGGATATGGATATGGATGATAATTGTCGGAGTTGGATGCGGACCGAACCTCATTACGATGGAAGCGGCCAAGATGATCTGGGAGGCCAAACGGGTGGCGGGGTCCGAAAGGGCCCTTTCCCTTGCTGAGGAATATATCCAGGAGGATTGTAAAGTATACCGTCCTTCGGGACTACTTCAAACTTGAGGAGTTCCCTGATGATACGCTCATATTATCGACCGGGGATCCTATGCTCGCAGGACTAAGGGCGAGATCGGCAGGCTACGTTCCAGGCATATCCTCTCTTCAGGTAGCCTTCGCGAGGCTAGGTCTGGACCTGGAATCTGTTTCCGTGGTCCATGCCCATGGAAAGAAGTTCACTGGCGGAGCGTATGCAGAAGTGGTCCAGGAGTTGAAGAGGGGTAAACAGGTCTTCGTTCTCGCGGACTCCAAGTTCGACATCTCCAGGCTCGTTAAAGCTCTTACGGACGGGTCGGAGGATTGCCGCATTGCGGTCTGTAGTGATCTTGGCTATGACAACGAGCGGATATCCATCGGAACGCCTAAGGACCCCCCAGAGACGACATCCTCATTGTACTCCCTCGTGGTGGGTAAATGGTGATACCGATGCGGGCAGCTTCAAAGAGCACCCATCGATGACCATGACCAACAGACCATACGATGGGAACGCTCCGAGGGTCAGAGACATCTTTCCAGGTGTTGGGCCGGGGTTCGCCTCGTTTCTCAAGACGAACGTGTTGCTGTCATCTTCGATCATATTGGTCCTCCGACATTTGTACGAAGCTAGAAAGCTCGGACATGATCAAAGTTCCATGCAAAAGTGGGATCCGATGGCCCATCAGATCATCATTCGTCGGTGGCGTTCGGTGGGACCTTCCCGGACCTTAGGCCATCGTGTCCTGTTCGGGATCGAACGAATCATACCAGGAACTTTGAAGGCATAGGTCAAAGGGACGACGAGGCTCTAGAACCAGAGCGTTTTCGACAAAAATCTTATTAGTTCGAGGCAAATGGGGTCGTATGCGGGTCTGCGTCGAGACATATGGTTGTACGATGAACCAAGGGGAGGGGAGCATGCTGAAGAAGGAGCTGGCTGCTCTGGGCCATGAAGTGATCCTGATCCTAATGATGCAGATCTCATCGTTCTTAACACCTGTACGGTCATAAAAGAGACCGAGAACAGAATGTTCCGTAGGCTAGAACAGATATCTGGTCAAAGGAAAAACCTGATCGTTTCAGGTTGCCTCGCCGCCGTAGAGGCCGAAGAGGTCGTTAAGAGGGCCCCAGATGCTATGATAATCCCTCCTAAGGACTATTCAAGTTTTGGATTACTGGTAAAGGAGGCGTTCGGTGTGGGGGACCTGACGGAACGCCCTACGCTCCCAGGAGAGATAACGGCGACCCTCCCCATATCGCAGGGCTGTCTGGGCGCTTGTTCCTATTGCATAACGAAAAAAGCAAGGGGAGTTCTAACCAGCTATGCGTTACAAGATATAATCTCAAATGCGAGATCGGCAATTGAGAACGGGGCAAAGGAGGTCTTGGTCACCTCTCAAGATACGGCATGTTACGGCTTCGATTCAGGCCGAACGCTCGCTGATGTTCTGAACGGAGTTACATCCATACCTGGAGATTTCATGGTCAGAGTAGGAATGATGAACCCTGACAGCCTGTCCAAGATGATCGAAGAGTTCATACCAGCATTCGCTGGACCGAAGATCTATCAGTTCGTTCATCTCCCGATCCAGAGCGGTAGCGAACGTGTACTGGAAGGCATGAACAGAGGTTATAAAATCGGGGAATACCGGAACCTTATAGATAAAATTAGAACTGAAAGCCCTTCCTTGACATTATCCACCGACGTGATCGACCGGTTTTCCGGGGGAAACGGACGATGACCATCAGATGACCGTCCGGGTCTTGAAAGGAATGTGCCCGGACATAGTCAACGTGACCCGTTTCTCTCCGAGGCCAGGAACACCGGCGTCAAAGGCCAAGAACCAAGTGCCTGGCTGGATCTCGAAGGAGCGATCGAGGGAGATCACCAAGTTAAGGTTCGAGATATCCTCGAGGATCAATGCGTCCATGGTAGGAAAGAACGTGAAGGTATTAATGACGGAGAAAGGTAAGGAAGATACATACATCGGTCGCACCATGTCCTATAAGCCAGTGGTTGTTAGGGAGGGGGTAACGCTCGGTGTTTGGGCAGATGTGAAGATCACCGCTAGTGCACCGACCCATCTTTTTGGGACCGCCCATTAATGACTTGATCGGTCCATATTTTTGGGTCCCGAAGGGACCAAAAGGATAGCTGGTCGCACCTATCGACCCCCATAATGACCGACCTATACCCTTTTCGAGGTCCCTACCAAGATGTGTTTTTGCTCAATGCCAACCTAGAAATATGACCCAATTATTCCTCATCTCAACGTGCTGACGAGCGGACCGGTATATTTCACTTTGATGAACGGTCCCCGTGCCCTTTTGTGATCCGTAATAGCCCCGTAGTGTAGTGGTCAATCATGCCGGCCTTTGGAGCCAGCGACGGCAGTTCGAATCTGCCCGGGGCTACCTCATGTTCCACCATCATGCGCCGGAACTCCTCAGGGTCGTTCCGAGCCTGATCCCATACTTGAACACCTTCCTTGAAAAAGAGGATCGGCAGGTCGAATGGTGAGAAGGACGCTATCGAACTCTCTAGATCTTCGTGGATGCAAAAGGACCTCATGATCGGCCAACCTTTTTCTCCAGTACTTCCATCACCCGAACGTGTCAGTGGATTGTAAGATAATCATCGAGATGAACGATGAAAAGGAGGCCGAAGCTGTCCTGGAGGCGATCGCCCCCGACAATGCGCCCTTTGCCTTAGCGTACAGGGAGGGAAAGAGCGTTACGATAGAAGCGAGCTCGAAAACAACTCCCGGGATGATCCATACGATAGAGGATCTTCTGGCCTGCTTGCGAATCGCCGAGGAAGTCGTTGAAGCGACGAAATGATCATTTCTTGATCCCTTCCCGGACCTTCACGGCCACACCACCTCTGAACGCGAGCATCTCCCTTTGGACCATTAGCGCCCGGCCGATCGCCACGAGCTCGTCCGATCCGTTCACTACGAGCACTTCGTCCATAGGGCGAAGATCTTCGTCACACTCCTTCACGAACTTGCAGAAGACGTTTCTTCCCCTCCCTATTGAAAGGCACCGAATCCTCGTTCACGACAACTCGAAGCCGAGGAGATGGGAAACCTTTCATCAAACGAACGGCCCCGCTCGGTCGAAGGGTGAAGAGGCCATCATTGGCCCGCATCGAAAGAACATGTTCCCCGTCCACGAGAACGTTCCTTATCTTACCGGTAGTATCAGATTTTCTTAGAACGACATTTCCATCCAGAAGGGAGTCCGCAGCACCACGACCGAACTGATAGTCCGTTACCGCCCTCACTCTGGCCATGTCCAGATCGAAGCCCGGGGCCTTTTCGCACATGATCGAGAGCGCGTCCATAGTGCTTTGACCGTCCCAGGCCATGGCAAGAGAGTATGGCTGTTCATGTGACATCCTCTCCATCAATGTCTTGATCCTAGTTGTCGTCTCTAGATCGTTGTCCTCAGGGAACAAAGATTGGGCGATGGGATACATCTCATCCAACTCCATCGGTACTGGTCCGAGGGGAGAGGCCACGAAAAAGTGCGAATCGCATCTTGTGGAGATCATGGCCATCTGTTCAGCATAGTGGCGGCCATATGGTTTCGAGCTTTCGTCGAACACCACCATGACCTCGGTCCCAGGATATCGATATCTTTCAAAGAACCTTCTCTCGTAGCGAAGGAACGATGGTCGATCGAGCGTCTCTGGTCCAGTATATAGGATGGAATTGTCCCTGCTAAGAGGTTCATAATGCTCAAGGAACTCTTTATGGGGGCCAAGCCTCCTCAATGCGTTGAGGAGAGCAGGGTGAGCTCTGCATCTCCTTTCGACCAGCTCCCAGATGTCCCCCTCGTTTATCGCCCTCTTGACCCGTTCGATCTTCCTCGAGCGATATCCAGAGATTGTGACGGGCGATAAGTAAGGTCCTCTCGCTCGTGCTCATCGAACGGACCTCTTCGAGGTCGTGACCAGAGCATGCCGGACAGTGGCAGTGAATGCCTCGCATGTCCACCAATGAGGCCGTCCCTTCCGGGAACATGAACCTATCATCCCTTGCGAACTTGGCATAAGAAGCGGAATCGAACATGTCACATCCGAGCAATGCAGCTAGGGCGAACACCATGGGGTGACCTGCCCCGAACAGATGCACCGGTCTGGATGGGTCCAACCCTTTTTTGGAGGCGATTATGACATCGACAAGGTCCGCGAACCGATATTGTTCCATCAAAGGCACCACGCCACCGATGGGATGAACGTCCACGTTCAGTTCTGACGACCTCTTTGCGCAGCTCTCCCTGAGGTCTGGGAACAGCGACCCCTGGACCACCCCGGCCAATAACATGTTACCCTTCAGTCGGACCGCCTCGTCAGTTCGTTCGATGGTGGTATCAACGGCCGAAGCCGCCTCTCCCTTTGTCCAATTAGGTTCGCTGAAAATGTCGAGAACCGTCCCGATGTCGGACCCGATCTCCTTTTGGAAGTTCACGATGTCCTTGTTATTGACCTCCACCTCACCATACATATGGGACTGGAAAGTTCCACTATCGGTCATGATGACCCCTGAGAAATCGAGCATGGAATGAAGGCCTTCTTTCCTGGCCCTTTCGTTCAAATTCGCATCGTTCCTGATTATGTACGAGTTGGTGATGAGCGCCTTGAAACCGAATGTTCGGTTCAGCTCCTTAGGGGCGATAGTAATGTTACGAGGGTTGATGACCGGCAATAGAACTGGTGTTTCTAGGTCTCCATGGGGGGTCTCGAATCTACAGATCCTCGCAAGGCCGTCCCTCCTCAAGAGCTCTAACATAGGTTTTGGGAAGGAGAGAATATTATAAAAAGGGTCGCCAGAAATCCCCCTTCGTACGATACCCATGAACGATCCATGGGCTCGCGGCCAGTCTGCGAAGATCAATAACGGATGGGAATTATCGTTCACCAAGCTTGCGATTGAGCTGCTTGTTCTTATTTATGCCACGAATAGCGGCCAGGCCCTCGAACATGAGGCCGTCATAAGGCATGTTCACCACTTCTTTGGCCAGATGATGGTTCAGGTGCTGGCTCTGACAAGTAAGGGTCGATGAGCATAAGGTTTATCTTAAGAAGTATCGTAGATAATGCAAATGCTGACCAGGGTACTGAGATCATTGGTCCTGACCACGGGCATTTACAGCCTGATAATGTGTCTGTACATCGTCGCTAGGGTCACCATAGACCAGGTCGATGCCTCGACACCTTTCATTTATACGGTCCCCTATATCACGATAAAGGACCTGGCCTTGGGATCTTTCTTGGCCAGCGTCATATGTATCGTGCTTTATCTCTCGCTCTGGGGGAGGCTTAGGACCAACGCGTGAACGAGCTTTGACCATCATGGGGTCGCAAGATCTCTGTTTGACCGAAGATCTTGAGCGGTACTATAGTTAACTATTAAGATGAATAATGTTCTCTATCCCAGGACCCAGATGATGCGGTTCGATCATAAAATGGTAATAGTTGTCAGATCTGACCTGAAATTGTCGCCCGGTAAGATGGCCGCTCAGGTCGCCCATGCCGCGGTGAACTGTGCGCTCATAGCAAAGAAACGGACACCCGACCGGTTCGATCGCTGGTACAATGAAGGACAGAAAAAAGTGGTCGTGAAGGCCTCTGGTCTGGAGGATCTCTATCAGCTCAAGATCATGGCGGAGGACCTTGGTCTTACCACATCTTTGATCATCGATGCGGGCATGACAGAGCTCCCCCCGAACACGACCACTTGTCTGGGCATCGGTCCAGGTCCGAACGACATGGTCGATAAGGTAACCGGCCACCTAAAGTTGGTATGAAATGAAGAAACAGGTCCGAGTTCTTGGGATCGATGATTCCCCATTCACATTTAGAAGCGAAAGGGTGCTTGTCGTTGGGGTTGTTACCAGGTTGCCTAATTATATAGAGGGGATAATGCGGGCCGAGGCGGCGGTCGATGGAAATGACGCAACACGTTCCATCCTCGACATGATCAATCGGTCCCGCTATCTAGAACAATTACGACTTATCATGTTCGATGGCATCTCCATTGGAGGATTCAACGTCATAGATATAGAGAAGATCTTTTCGTCGACCGGGATCCCCTGTGCAACGGTGACAAGGGAGAGGCCCGATTTCGATAGTATGCTGAGCGCCTTGAAAAAAAACTTCGATGACTGGGAAACGCGTTATTCGATGATAAGAAGGAACCCTTTATACAAAATAGGAACGAAACATAGACCGATCTATGCCACGGCAGTAGGTATGGACATCGATCGAGTGGAAGAGATGATCAACGAATGTACGGTCCAGGGGGCGCTTCCAGAGCCACTTAGGATCGCTCATCTGATATCGAGCGCGATGATACTTGGGGAGTCGCATGGACGTGCCTGATGTTCGCGCATCGTTCAAACCCGTTCTCAACCATCGATCTGCTGTCGAGGGACCGATACCCCCTGCGAAATTCCACCTGGAACGAGCATGAACGAAAGAGCATCGTCGACCTATCGAACGATAGCTGGATCAGGTTCATGGTCATCCGGCAGCCGTGAGACCAATAAAAGATTTTCTATTATATAGAATACTTAATAATTATTGTTCCTTGCATAATTAACAATAACAACATTTATCCTCGAGCGACCTATGCATGGGACAAATGTTGAGCCAGCATAAGAAATCCTCGACCGAATTATTTTAATATCAAATTCGCTTAGGAGTATTGTCTGAAGGGTCCTGGAATCCTCAACGCTTAAATATCACTAGCATAATAAGGAGCCCGCTTCTGACAAAGAAGGTGAAATATTGGCTAGAGGTCTAAACACAGCAAGGAAGCTAAAGAACGACCGTCAACAGTTCCGATGGTCAGATAGGACTTACAAGAGGAGGATATTGAGACTCCGTGAGAAGTCCGACCCGTTAGAAGGTGCCGCTCAGGCAAGAGGTATCGTGCTGGAGAAGGTAGGGATCGAAGCAAAACAACCGAACTCTGCTATCAGAAAGTGCGTAAAGATCCAACTCATCAAGAATGGCAGGCAGATCACCGCTTTCGCGGTTGGTGATGGTGCCATCAACTTCATTGACGAACATGACGAGGTCCTGGTAGAGGGCATCGGAGGCAGACTGGGCAGGTCATATGGAGATATTCCCGGTGTTCGATATAAGGTCATCAAGGTCAACAACGTTTCTCTTAACGAGCTGGTTAGAGGAAGGAAAGAGAAGCCGGTAAGGTGATTATTTGGAAGGAAACGATCAAGTTCAATCAAATGCTGGAGCCGGAGTTCTTCTCTTTGGCAAATATGACATGACCGGAATAGGCATCAGGGACGGCGGGCTAGCCAAATATATAGACCTCACCCCGATCACCGTACCTCACACTGGCGGAAAACACGCGAACCGGTCCTTCGCCAAGGCAAGGATGAACATCGTAGAAACGTTGATCAACAACCTCATGAGAACGGAGGTCTACACCGGTAAAAAGGCCAAGGCGTTCAGGGTGGTCAAGGACGCTTTCGATATCATAGAGCAAAGGACGAAAAAGAACCCGGTCCAGGTATTGGTCGAGGCGCTCGAGAACGCCGCACCGAGGGAAGAGATTACCAGATTACAGTTCGGAGGCATATCGGTCCCGAAAGCGGTCGATGTTGCTCCTTCCAGAAGATTAGATATCGCATTAAGGAACATCGCCAAGGGCACGGTTCAGACGACGTTCAAGAACAAAAAACCCGTAGAAGAATGTCTTGCGGACGAGCTGATCCTCGCATCAAAGGGTGACATGAACAGTTACTCGGTCGCGAAGAAAGAAGAGCTCGAGCGTGTTGCATCCTCGGCGCGTTGATCAAGTTGATTAGGTGATAGTATGGGACGTAAAGAGGATAACATCGCAAAGGCGCAAGCGATCTCGAAGAAACCAGAGTTCGTGCGGAACATAGGGACCGCTGCTCATATCGATCATGGTAAAACTACCTTGAGCGACAATCTGATCGCTGGGGCAGGAATGATGTCGGAGGACCTCGCCGGGAAACAGCTGATGCTGGACTACGACGAGCAGGAGCAGGCCCGTGGTATAACCATCAACGCGGCCAACGCATCGATGGTACACAATTACGATGGACATGAGTACCTTATCAACCTGATCGATACCCCCGGCCACGTCGACTTCGGTGGAGACGTCACCAGAGCGATGAGGGCTCTGGACGGAGTGATCATACTTGTCTGCGCGGTCGAGGGCATTATGCCTCAGACCGAGACGGTCATAAGGCAAGCTATCAAAGAGAGGGTCAGGCCCGTTCTGTTCATCAACAAGGTGGACAGGCTGATAAATGAGCTCAAGGTCACCCCTCAAGAAATGCAGCAGAGGTTCATCAACACGATCACAGAGGTCAACCGAAGGATCGCTAGCCAGTTACCAGAACCACTGAACAAGGATTGGCAGGTCTCCGTTGAGAACGGAAGCGTGGCGTTCGGTTCTGCGTTCCATAACTGGGCAATAAACGTGCCCTACATGAAGAAGACGGGCATCACCTTCAACGATATCTACAATTATTGCAAGAACAATGATCAGAAGACCCTGGCAAAGAGGTCCCCGGTACATGAGGTCCTCCTTAACATGGTCATCAAACATGTTCCGAACCCATTAGAAGCTCAGAAGATCCGTATACCTGTCATCTGGAAGGGCGATAAGGACTCGGAGATCGGCAGATCGATGCTGAACTGCAACGCTGATGGGCCAGTGGCGTTGATGGTCACCAAGATCATCATGGACCCCCATGCTGGTGAGGTTGCCGTTGGAAGGTTGTTCAGTGGAACGGTCGTTCGTGGGATGGAGCTTTGGGTATCGGGAATGCCCAACCCGCAGAGGGCTCAGACCATCGCTTTGAGCGTTGGGGCCGACCGTATACCGATCGAGCACATGGAGGCCGGGAACATAGTTGCGGTTGCAGGTCTAAAGGATGCCTTCGCCGGCGCGACCGTTTCTTCCTCAAAGGGAATGGATGCGTTCGAAAAGATCGTCCACTACACCGAACCAGTGGTCACTGTGGCGATAGAAGCAAAGCACATGAAGGACCTGCCCAAGCTGGTCGAAGTTCTTCGGAACGTCGCCAAGGCCGACCCGTCCATACAGGTCGAGATCAATAACGAGACGGGAGAACATTTGCTATCTGGTATGGGCGAACTTCACCTAGAGATCACGACATATAGGATCGTTAATGATCATAAGGTCGAGATCAAGTCCTCTCAACCGATCGTTGTGTACAGAGAGAACGTCAAGGGAAAGGGCGGTCCGTTCGAGGGGAAGTCCCCGAACAAGCACAACCGGTTCTTCGTTGAGGTCGAGCCATTACCCCAGGCTATCGTCGACGCGATCAAGAGCGGTGATATACAGACCGAGGGTAAGATAAAGGATGCCAAAGAGCTCGCCAGAAAGCTGCAGGATCTGGGTATGAGCAAAGATGACGCAAAAGGCGTCTACGCGTTCAAGGACAATAACATCCTTATCGACGGTACCAAAGGTATCCAATATCTTCACGAAACGCTTGAACTTTGCAAGCAGGGCTGGGAGGAGGCCATGAACCTCGGACCCCTTGCTCAAGAAAGGGTCATGGGCCTTAAGATCACGCTGGTCGATGCCAAGCTCCATGAGGATAGCATACACAGAGGACCAGCCCAGGTCATACCGGCCTTCAGGTCCGCCGTATATGGTGCGATGTGCCTTGGTAACAGGGTGCTCATGGAACCGATAACCAAGATATACATTAACTGTCCTGAGGCGGTCATGGGAGATGCTCTCCGCGAACTTCAACAAAGGAGAGGCATCATAGAAGATATCAAGCAGGAAGGAGAGGCGACGGTCATAACCGCAAAAGCACCTGTCGCCGAAATGTTCGGTTTCGCATCAGCGATCCGAGGAGCGACCCAAGGCAGGGCCTTGTGGTCAACAGAGAACTCCGGGTTCGTGCAGGTCCCGACCGAGATCCAGACCAAGGTCGTGGAACAGATAAGGACCAGAAAGGGCCTGAAGCCAGAACCGTACGACGCGGCATACTACTCAGGTTGATGGAAGAACCGTTAAATACGATTAATGGCATGGAGTAAAAACCGGTAAATCAGTATATATAAAAGTAGGAGGCAGAAATATGGCAGAGAAACCCCACTTGAACCTCGTGTTCATCGGTCATGTCGACCATGGAAAATCCACCTCGGTAGGCAGGATGCTGGCCGACACCGGAAACGTTGAGCAGTACCTCGTGGAGAAGTACAAGAAGATGGCTGAAGAGAAGGGAAAGGCTACCTTCGAGTTCGCATGGGTCATGGACTCTCTCAAAGAAGAGCGTGAGAGGGGTCTGACCATCGATGTTGCCCATAAGAGGTTCAACACCGACAAGTACTATTTCACAGTCATTGACGCACCTGGTCACCGTGACTTCGTCAAGAACATGATCACAGGTACCTCTCAAGCGGACGCGGCCGTTCTGGTCGTTTCAGCTCTAGAGGGACCGCAAGCCCAGACAAGGGAACATATCTTCCTTGCAAGGACCCTAGGTGTGAAGCAGTTGATCGTCGGGATCAACAAAATGGATGCAACCAAGCCGGCATGGTCCGAGCAGCAGTACAAGACCGTGAAGGACCAAGTGTCCGTGCTTCTGAAGTCCATCGGTTATAAGGTCGATGAGATTCCGTTCGTCCCCTACTCCGCTTATAAGGGCGACAACGCAACAAAACCTTCGGCCAACATGGCGTGGTATAAAGGCCCGACACTGCTGGATGCGCTTAACAACCTGAAGGAACCACCAAAAGCGACGAACCTGCCGCTCAGGCTACCGATCCAAGATGTATACACCATCACCGGTATCGGCACCGTCCCGGTCGGCCGTATCGAATGCGGTATCCTGAAACCAGATACAAAGGTCATGTTCGAACCTTCCCATGTGGTCGGCGAAGTTAAGAGCATCGAAATGCACCATGAGACACTTCCCCAGGCAGTTCCTGGCGACAACGTTGGTTTCAACGTTCGTGGTATCGCCAAGAACGATGTCAAGAGAGGGGATGTCGCTGGGCCTTTGGACAACCCGCCAACCGTCGCGAAGACCTTTACCGCTCAGATAATGGTATTGAACCACCCCTCGGTGATAACTGTCGGATACACCCCTGTGTTCCACATACACACCGCTCAAGTGGCATGCACCTTCATAGAGCTCCAAAAGAAATTGGATCCCGCAACAGGTGCGACCAAAGAGGAGAACCCCCAGTTCCTTAAGACCGGAGATGCCGCGATCGTGAAGACCGAGCCATCAAGACCAATGGTCATCGAGAAGGCAAAGGAGTTCCCGCAGCTAGGTAGGTTCGCCATCAGAGATATGGGTCAGACCGTGGCCGCAGGTGTCTGCTTGGATATCGAAAAGAAGGAGCAGTAAACCATTTACTCCCAAATTTTTGGGGTTGAAAAATATGGCACAGAGAGCAAGAATATCCTTGAGCGGAACCGACCCAAAGAAGGTCGACAGTGTCTGTGGACAGATCAAGTCGATATCTCAGAGGACTGGTGTCGCTATAAGGGGCCCCATCCCGCTACCTACCAAAAGGTTAGTGGTCCCTGTCAGGAAGAGCCCTGATGGAGAAGGATCTGAGACCTGGGATAGATGGGAGATGAGAATACACAAGCGCCTAATAGATCTGGACGCCGATGAGCGCGCGCTTAGACAGCTCATGAGGATACAGGTCCCCGATGGCGTGAACATCGAGATAGTACTTAGGTCATGAACGGCCGAAGTTGAAACTCCTTAAAATAATCATTTCCCACCTTTTGAACTTGACGGACCGTTGAACTTTATCAAGGATCAAGTTGTAACGAACCGCAAATTATTCTAGATGTTAGTCGATCGACCATCGGTCAGAACATGAGGAGCGATGTGGTAAAAAAAGGGGTCGAAAAGGCCCCTAGCAGGAGCCTTTTGAGGGCGACTGGTGTATCGTACGAGGACATGCCAAAGCCGTTCATCGGCATTGCAAATTCATATAATGATATAGTGCCTGGACATATCCACCTGAACCGTCTCGTGGAAGAGATAAAACATGGAATAATCGAGTCTGGGGGGGTCCCTTTTGTGTTCGGGGTCCCGGGGGTCTGTGATGGCATAGCAATGGGGCATGCGGGAATGAGGTTCTCCCTCCCATCGAGAGAGACGATAGCCGATTGTATCGAAATAATGGACAATGCCCATTGCTTCGATGGATGGGTCGGGGTAACGAACTGTGACAAGATCACTCCGGGGATGCTCATGGCCGCAGGGAGGATAGACATTCCCGGGATCGTTCTTACCGGTGGTCCGATGATGGAGGGAAGGCTCGATGGCCAGGGGAAGGACCTGCAAAGCGTTTTCGAGGCCTTGGGCGCATATACGGCCGGAGATATGAGCGAAGAAGAGGTGATCCGCGTCGAGTCCAGCGCTTGTCCGGGGGAGGGATCGTGCTCGGGCCTTTTCACGGCCAATACGATGGCATGCCTGACCGAGGTCATCGGAATGAGCCTCCCGAATTGCGGTACCAGCCTTGCCATAAGCAAAGAGAAGAGGGAATTGGCAAGACAAACGGGCAAGACCATCGTCCACCTGGTGAACGAGAACATCACTCCAAGGTCCATCGTTACTCGCGGTTCCTTCATTAACGCCATCAAGGTGGATATGGCCATCGGGGGGTCAACGAACACGGCATTGCATATACCTGCTATCGCTCAGGACTTTGGGATAGACATCGACCTCAGGGTCTTCGATGAGGTGTCGAGACAGATACCACATATAACGAGCATTAGACCAAGTGGCCCTTATTATATGAGCGATCTCGACCGGGCAGGTGGTGTTCCGGCGATCATGAAAAGGATCGAGCATCTGCTCTCGGATGAGCGGACGGTGAGCGGAAGAACGACGAGAGATATCATGGACGGGGCAAGGGTAAAGGACCCTGATATCATCCGACCCATGGACCTTCCATATCATAAAGAGGGAGGTATCGCGGTCCTATATGGTAACCTCGCGCCAGAGGGATCTGTCATAAAGCAGGCCGCCGTCTCGCCAAAGGCGATGAGATTCGTTGGGAAGGCCCGCGTCTTCGACTCGGAGGGTGCCGCGATAGAAGCGATAAGTGCAAAGAAGATCAACAAAGGGGATGTGGTCGTCATAAGGTATGAAGGGCCGAAGGGCGGTCCTGGAATGCCGGAGATGCTCTCCCCGACAAGCTTGATCGCGGGAATGGGATTATCCGATGATGTAGCGCTCATCACGGACGGAAGGTTCTCTGGCGCCACAAGGGGGCCATGCGTCGGTCATGTTAGCCCCGAAGCTTATGAGAAGGGCCCGATCGCAGCGATCGAGGAAGGGGATGAGATCCTTATCGATATCCCGGCAAGGCGGTTGGACCTCCTTGTTCCACAGGTCGATATAGATACCAGGCTTGAGGGCGTGAAGGTGGTGGAGAGACAAGTGTCCGGCATCCTCCTGAAATATCGAACGCTGGTAAAAAGCGCGGCCCAAGGCGCCGTGTGCAGGTGATCGAAAGTTCGAACCTC
Organism: Methanomassiliicoccaceae archaeon; assembly: GCA_963741025.1. Classification (GTDB taxonomy): domain Archaea; phylum Thermoplasmatota; class Thermoplasmata; order Methanomassiliicoccales; family Methanomassiliicoccaceae; genus CAVUGW01. Next base: position 61,579 of record CAVUGW010000017.1, on the reverse strand, counting down.
AAGGATGGTGGGCCCACCCAGGATCGACCAGTTCGAACCGGGTGACACCTATCAGGAACCTTCACGAAATCTATTTATGCATCAGGTCATTACCAGTGGAAAAGGGGCGGATAGATCAGCTCGGAAGATCGCGTGATTTGCAATCACGAGGCCCCGGGTTCAAATCCCGGTCCGTCCACTCTATTTCTTGTTCAACATCGAGTTCAAAATGGTCCATCGGAACATCCCTCTTCCCGACCTATTGGATGATCGACCCCCCATCACATTATCCGGACCAGGACCTGGAATTCGTCCCCAAGTTCCTTGCGCTATCTGTTCACATCAGATCCATTACAAGGAGCTTCATCGACCCTAGCCCTTAACAAGCACTGAGGTGGGAGAGATATCATCGAGGCCTGCAAGATCTGAACGATCTGTGGAAGTTCTTGATCTTCCTGTGCCTAAGCCCTTGCTCAAGAAGACCTTTGGCCGAGACCCGTTCAGGCCGATCCATATGGACCTATCATGGGGGTCCCGGTCAGTTCATTTTTGATATTCCCTCTATCAGTTCTTGGGGTCACGGACCCGTTCCTTTGGGCTGTCGATCCAATCAAGAATGACCTCTGCCCTTCCTGGAGGGGTCGGAACTGTCCTTTTCCACCGGATATCCAAAGATCAGGGAGCAACGAGCTTAAGATCGGCCGGCACATCGATCCCCTCCAGTAGAGCACGGTCCATCGATAGAGAGGCCAGTACCTATCAAATAGCTGCCCAGGCCGAGGGAGCTGGCGGCCAGCATCATGTTCCCCGCGGCCAATGAACAATCCCGGACAGGTGTACGACCATCACGGTTCGAGAAGACCAGAACAAGAAGCGGTGCGTTATAGGAAAAGTCCATGTCCGGGTCCTGGAAAGATCGGCCCAAACACCGCATGATGGGACCGGTGAGGGGCGTTCCTCGTACTTGACGAACGGCTCTCTTGCCCTCAAACCCAGAAAGTAGACCTGCTCTCTGTTATTTGCGACCACGAACCGCGATGGTTGCCTGTTGCCCCCAGAAGGCGCATGAACACCTGCCCTGACGACTCTCCCCGATCACATCGTCGGGGACCCTCTTGTCAGAATACTGACGCACCGACCTTCGAGAATAGATGTTATCTAGAACCGGGTTCGAGAATTTAGATGCCCGCGGTACTAGGTTCATATCATCCGTCAATTGCTCGAGCTATTTCAGAATCACCAAAGGAAGTTCATGGTCGGGGCTCGCATGGTTCCATTTTTCAGGACCCATGACCGGGCGTGGAGGTCGATCGATGATGAACGCCTGGGAGAGGGCGATGAGCTGTGACCTCGCTCATCACGGGTGAACGTACTGCCAGTTCGGATCCTGCATCAACAATAACATCCAGGCTACTGCAACGATCGAGAATATAATGAGACATAGGGCCAACTCCCCCATGTGCCTCCTGAAAAACGTTCTGAGCCGGGCCGTGAAAATGTAATGCCAATATGCCTGGTTATACTTTCCTATGAGTTGGGTACGACCTCCGATGGGCCGACCGTTCGTATCCCCTTTTTCGGGGAGAGCATGACGAGGATGCCCGACCTGGTGGAAAAGGACCAGATATGCTTGTGCTTCGACCATGGAACGACAGGTGATGGCCCACGCCCCAGTTCCCGCGCTCATCATGGACAGATCCTTGAACATCTTGAGACCTAATCGATCCGGTGGGTCATAGATCGAGAGGACACCACCATATTAGAGAAGTGGAATAGGGCCGAACGACACTCCATATGGCGAATTGTGCGGGCCTGGGGACCTTTTCATCGATACGGTATGTCCTCCGATGAGGGCCCCTGACATTTCAGGTCAAATGGTCGTGGATGGGACCATCTCATCTTGAGGGTATGTTCCTCAATAGTTCTTTCTCGATGCCCATGAACTTGGTCTCCCATTCGTCCATGGAACTTCCGACCACGTCCATGGCCACAGGTATGATGACCTCCTCTTCGAAGATGAAGTGCCCCTCGAGGACGCTTCTGATCATTCTCATCTTGGGGAGCCATAGTTCATCGTCCACTCGAATGTTCCTCAGTTCTACCATCAGCACCCTGGCGACCCTGTGATGCTCTATCGCTTCCAGCGCGAGCTCTTTCGTATCATCTTCTTCTCTGAGGGCATGGTATAGGGTCCTTTCCTCGGCCTTGGCGTGGATGTCCACTCGCATCTGCAGATCGGGGAAGACCTCGATCCTCACATCAACATCCTCTATACCGCTGTCACTCAGCTGTGCGAGCATTTTCATGAACTCCTCATGTTCTGACCGGATCATGTCGACCAACGACATATATGGACCTCCTCGGCCGTTGACTTCCCATCATGTACTGGGCCGCGACGTAGTACGTTCAAGTCTGACATATTTTAACTTAGCGTGCGGAAGTGCCACTATGCTCACTGGAAAGCATGAGCGTGTGTGGATCGCTGCAGTAAGGGACGGTCTTATCGATCTGATCTGACGACCATGGACAGTGGACCCCTGCGCGCATCCTCAAATGCTACGCAAACCTCCACGGACGGCCAAGAAACCTGAACAAATAGGAAAAATTGGTTCACTCCCGTCAAAAGATGGATCGAAAAAGCATGATCCAGTCTTCATGACCGCGGATGATATCCATGCGATACCTGCTCCGCCATTACCCCGCTCCACCGATGTGCTGACCGAAGGAACGATATTCATATCGGCCTTATGGATGGGCACCGATCGACCTGGTCGGAGGTAAGATCTTGCATTTCGATCTCAAAAACGAACTGAGCGAGGGGCACTTCAATGACCTGATGCGGTTATACTCGGAGACCACCTATTGGGCCAAGAACAGGAATCGAGAAGATGTAAGGAAGATGCTGACCAACAGCGATATCCTTATTGTGCTCACTGACCCCAAGAGCGATGAGCTCATCGCGTTCGCCAGGGTCCTCACCGACAAGGTGTATAAGGCCCTCATATTCGATGTGATCGTTGCCCCGGACCACCAAGGGGAGGGTCTTGGAAGGGCGATCATGGAGGCGATCATCGAACACCCTGATCTCAAGGACGTTCCCCAGTTCGAGCTTTATTGCAGGCCAGATGTTATCGAGTTCTATAAAAAGTGGGGGTTCTCCGAGGATCTGAAAGGCCAACATTTCATGCGACGAACGACCGAAGGCGATCTCAAGGGCGCATGAGAGCGCGCACCTGACCGTTCATGGGTAGCTTACATCAATCCAATAGAAGCGTACCGGCTATCCTGAGCTTTCCTCCCTCAAGATAGGTTATCATTGCCTTAGAGCCAGGTTTGAACACCATCGGCCTTTCCAGCCCAAGGGTCAGTATCGGTCTGGTTTTGTCACCTTCTTCCTTGACCTCTTCGATCCTCGCCGGAACGTATTGCATCCAATGACCGATATGGACGACCATCCCCTCTTTCATGGGGACCTTCCAGTAACGGACCATTTCAGCCTTCCCGACCAACCGCCCCTCTACCTTGATCGAGGGGTCCTTTGTCAGTACGAACCCTCTGTCCAGCTCCTCAACGTCGATGTTCTTTAAGGCCAGGCCGACCCTATCGCCTTCCACTGCAGAATCGAAGTCATCGTCATGTTTTTGGATCGAGCGGACCAGGACCTCCTTACCGCCCGGCAGTGCCTTCAGGGTATCATGCTTGTTGATCTTTCCATAAGCAACATACCCGAGGACGACGGTCCCGACACCCTTTACATTGAAGAAATGGTCGATCGGGACCGCCCCTGGGCTCTCAATATCGACATCTGTTCTGGCAGATGCCATCTCGAGCAGCAGCTGGCGAAGTTTGGTGTGATCCTCTTCGATGAACTTGTAATCCTGCAGCAGGGTCCCCTTGATGAGGGGGGCCAACTGCTCCGGTTGAAGATAGTTCTTGAGGATGAAAAATCCGCTCTTGACCCCCGCACATTGCAATGCCACAATGCACTCTCCGAGCTGGGGGGTTATCGCTTCGATGACCACTATCGCCGCATCGGCCATTGAGACCGCATAGAACAAGGGGGCAAGCCTTTCTGGATATTTTGTCGGCTCAACGAACGTCACCGTATCCTTTCCTTGCTTTAGGTCGTACATCGTGATGTCGGAGGCCGTTCCTTTTTTGCCTAGCTCCTTTGCATAATCGTTAGGTCCGATCACAGCGACGTTCAGGTTCGCCATGAGGTCAAAGGTAAGGTCGGGTCCGATAATTATTTTGTGGTCCACCAAGACCGTCGCTGAGCGCATTATGGAGATATACCATCTACGATCTCGGACGATCGCAGATGGGTCACGGGTCACGGACAATATCATCTGAGCTGCGATCATATCAGAACGATCATGACCGTGACCTTAGATTGTCATCCGAGACACTAATGCCATAGAGGAGAGGTTTCTTTTCCATCGGTCGATCTGCTCAATGTCCTATGACCGGTTCAGGGCACACCACCTTTGGGCCACGAGCATATGATGCCGTCGCTCCTACGAACGCTATTATCGCCGATCCGAGATACGCTAGGTGCATCCCTCGGACGAATTCGCTAATGACCGATTGGGACAAAGATACGGCCGCTCCACTGAACACCGTAGAAACGACAACGGTGGACGCAGAGATCGCCAATAATGCTCCCATCATTGCCAGACTGAGCGATTGCCCCACGGTCCTCATCGTCGCCAATGTCCCCGAGGCCACACCGAGCTGTGAGCGTCCAACGCAGCCCATGACCGCACTGGTGTTCGGTGATGAGAACAACCCCATCCCTGCTCCTATCAGGACGAGGTAGAGCGATATCGTCAAGATCGATGATGATTGATCAAGAGTGCTCATCAGCACTAGCGATATTCCTATAATGATCATCCCTACTGTGCTTAGCACCCTTGACCCTATCCTATCGGAGGCCCAACCACTGAGCGGGGCCAGTATGCTCATGGTCAGGGGCATTGCGAGGAGAACGAGCCCCGTCTGCACCAATGAGAGGCCGATGACCCGTTGAAGATAGAACGACATCAGGAATGCAACACCGAAATATGCTGCATAATTGAGAAGGGTCGCTAGATTTGCATAGGCAAAGAGGCGATTATTGGATATCAATGAAAGATCGAACATAGCCGCTTTGCCTTTTCTCTTTTCGATCAGATAGAAGATGGTGAAGGCCATCAGCGATATCACCAATAGGCCGATTATCAACGGTGATGCCCATGAAACCTGTTCCCCTATTGTCAGGGCGATCAAGACAGATATGAGACCGACCGAGAAGGCAAGCATACCGGATATATCGAACGGTTCCACATGCTTGACCGGTCTTTCCTCTTTCAATTGCGTTAACGCTAGAACGATCGCTATCGATCCTATAGGGATATTGACCCAGAATATGGACTGCCAACCGAACGCCTCGGTCAGGAACCCTCCAAGAGCTGGACCGAGCGAAAGACCGATGTACGCCGACATCGTGTTCAGCCCCAACGCCTTTCCACGTTCGTTGCTCGGGAAGATGTTCGTAACGATCGCGGTCGCTGTGGACATGATGAATGCCGCACCTGCTCCCTGTATCACCCGGAAAACGATGAGTTCGTACCCTGAGGCGGATATACTGCACAGGAACGAACCGATGACGAAGATGAGGAACCCGACAATGAATATCGGCTTCCTTCCCTTCATGTCCGACAATCTACCGATCGTGAGCAAGAGCAATGCAAGTGAAACAAGGTAGGCGGTAGGGACCCATATCGATGTCGCATAATCCATGTTCAGATCGCTCGATATCGTTGGCAAGGAGACGCTAACGATCGTGCTGTCCAGAGGTCCCATCATGGACCCCATGCATGTGATGAGCAGAACTATCCATTTATACGATCTGGCATCCAATTCGATCCCGGTCCTCGGACCTACCATACCCCAAGCGGGACGAAGATGGTCCTTTCTGAGCGAAAAGACCATAGGTACGATAAGAAACCTTGTCAGGTTCGTCCATCATTTCAGAAGGTCCTAGTTCGTTGACAGTGGTCGGATCCCGGGACGGTGCAATGCAGATAGAAACGGATAATAGGTGAATCATCGTTCTACCTTCGACCAAGGAGGCATACTATGGACGACAGTTCTGGAGATCATGCGGTTTATGTAAGAGGCGACACCCAGCCGCTCATTAGAGGTCAGGCCGAAAGGGGTCCAGGCCAGGTTTTCCAGGGCAGGCTCATGAACCGCTGTCCACGTTTGTGGTGTGTATGTTCAGGATGATTATTTGGTATGTCCATATTGCGCGCTCTCCCTGAAGAAGGGTTGCCCGAAATGCAATAAACAGATACCCTTGAACTGGAACGCATGCGCATATTGCGGAAATGTGATAGTACCTATCGTACCACCGGACCAAGAAAGGCTCTCCTACAGTCATACCAGATAATGCGCATTCAGGACCCGTGACGGTCGAGGTCAAGGGAAAGGTCGTTCTAAGGGGCAAATGCCCAAAGTGTAACCGGATGATAATCGATGATGCCCGTTACTGCGATAGCTGTGGTTGGAAGGTGGAGGACCGTCAGCTAAGGACCGTGAAGTAGGCATATCGTATAATTATCCACGTGTTATGGTCCACCCTGTGTCAGGACGGTGTTCCGGTCCAAGGGCCGTTCATGTATAAATGGTGAGCATCTTTTGATGGACCGGTATAATGAATGCCGAACGCGATCTTGCCGGGAACGGGTCACCTGGACCAAAATGAAGAAATATGATGCGAACCGAAGCTATCCATTGAGGTATTCGATGACGGAGAACAAGGGCTTTTATTCCCTGCCGAAATTGCCATACGATTATTCTGCGCTAGAACCGTTCGTATCGGAAAAACTTCTGAAACTGCATCATGACGGGCACCATCAAAAGTACGTGAACCAGGCCAATGCGATATTGGAAAAGCTCGATAAGGCGAGACAGGATGGTTCCCTTCCAAACATGAAAGCGGAAACCCAGGCCTTGGCGTTCAACGTGGGTGGTCACCATCTGCATTCACTATTCTGGAAGAACATGGCCCCATCCGGACAGGGTGGTGGATCGCCAGGTGGAAAGATAGGTGATGAGATAGACAAGGAGTTCGGTAGTTTCGACCGTTTCAAGAAGGAGTTCATCGAGACGGCCAACTCGGTGGAATCATCAGGATGGGCAATGCTCGTATATTGCAAACAGACCAAGAGACCTTTGCTGGTCCAGATCAAGGACCATGACATGTATGCGATACCCGGGTTCGGGATACTTCTCGTCCTGGACGTGTGGGAGCACGCATACTATCTGGACTATCAGAACAAGAAAACGGACTACACCCCCGGATTCTGGAACGTGGTCGATTGGAACGAGGTCAACCAACGTTTGAACAACATTCTTGGCGGTCAAGAGGGGGAACATATCGCAAAACAGGTCAGCACCGCTTATGCGGGTGCCGCCCCCATTCGTTAGACGGGGAAAAGAAACCATGATCCCGGCCTGAACCTATAGTTCTGGTCGGAGGATCTATTCACATTATTTGCGGATCGGTTCGATAGGATTTTATTCTAATAAGAGGTTGTCCATCCAGACCATTCAGATCGGAGGAGTTGTCATTAGAAGATGGTATGATGACCTGAGAACAGGGGACCATGTCGTCCATGTCTATGGGGATGATGCTGATGAGCTGAAGGTCGTTCTTGACCTGATCCACTGGATGGGGGATAATGATAAGTTCGTCTATCTATCGGACAGATGGAACGAGGACGGCTCGATGGCCGGGTCCTCATCGATACATCCACTGATAGATGCGGCCTTAAAGGAGGGCCGTTTCGAGGTCCTTAATGCAAGGTCCTATCTTTATGGCGCTGGAAAGATCCGGTCGAACGCGATCACTGACCTGTTGGTCGATGAACGGACCAAGGCGTTGAACTGCGGGTTCGAAGCATTGCTGATAGGATGGGATGGAACATGGGCCTTCGACATCGCCGAGGACCTTGAACAGTTCCTGCTCTATGAAGCTCTCCTAAGTTCCATGCGCTTACCGACGGACCTTACGATCTTTTGCCAATACGATGGAAGAAGGATGTCGTCTGAGCTGTCGGCGAAGGTCAGTTCAATGCACCAGCTCGTCCTTAGTGATGGCAGACTCGTCCGCAATTATTGGGTGATCTCCACAGGCGGCGCGAAGGAAGGCCTGATAGGCTCACGGCAGACCGTGAAACAGGGCCAGGTCCCGATCGAGCAGAGCAAGTGAAGGTTTGATCGTACCTGTTTCAAAGTCCCGGGTAACGGACCACGGGTTCAAGTACCATCATTACCTCGATGTTATGGAAGCCGAGCGGCCTGATCTTCTTATCGATGAGCTCTACCAGCTCTTGGTTGCTGTTCGCCCGGACCCTGAACATGATCCTTCTTTCGCCCGTCACTCTAAGTATCTCCGATATATGTTCCATCGAGAACAGGCTGGCTATCGCTATTTGGGATTTTTCGGGCGGGATGTCCGCACAAATGTACGAGTCGGAGTTTATCCCTACCTTGTCAAGATTGACGATCGCAGAGTAGCCTAGGATCGTTTTGTTCTCCTCGAGCTTTTTTATACGATCCCTAATCGTTGATGGTGAGCGATCAACGATCTCACCGATCTCTTCGTAGGTGAGCTTCCCGTTCTTCTGAAGAAGGCGGAGGATCCGTTGATCTAGATCGTCCTGCATCATTGCCTTTAATACGCTCCTGACTGCTATAAATTACTTGACATGCCGCCGATACGACGGTATCGAAAGAGATTACCTTTGTTCTTTTTTTGGCCGAGGCGGCGCTACCGGTGTTCGCCTTCTAACTAGATAGTCCTCGACCATCGATCGATGGTCGAAGGCGAGATCAGGAAGTTCATCGATCTTATAGAAGTTCGCCTCCTGGGCGTCATCGCCAGAATGCAATGATCCCCCGATCACATGTAATAGGTAGACCACCGAGATCAGATGTCCTCTCGGATCACGGTCCGGATCGGAGTAGATACCGATCAGGTCAAGGACCTCCGTCACCAGTCCTGTCTCCTCGATCACCTCCCTCCTGATGCATTCCTGGGTCGTTTCGCCGTATTCGACGAAACCTCCAGGTAAGGCCATTTTACCCTTCCCTGGTTCTTTTCCCCGACGGACCAGGAGCATATTGCCATCCATGACCACGATCCCGTCGGCGGTAAGTGTGGGATTGCGGTAGAGGTGCTCTAGTTGTTCTGTGAACCGGGTCCTCTGGTTCATGTATTCGTCAAGGACCTTTTTACCGTCGTTCGTTAAGGAGGTACTTCCTCTCGATCTTCCACCCCTTTTAGATGATACGAGTTTAACGCCCAGGGCGGCTTCCATCTCCTTGATCGCCGCCCAAGCATAGCGGTAAGAACGTCCTATGGAAATAGCGGCCTCTGAGATCGAACCTTTCTCATTGATCATCTCTAAAAGCCTGGCGTCCTCTTGACCGACGACCCTATGATCGTCCGTTCTCAGCCACATGTCGAAGTCCGCCTGATATTCCATTGGCCTACAGATCCATCAGCCATAAAATATAACTTGGCATCGGCAGGGGCGTACGCTTGCGATCGGTCCCCTGTCGAACGCATATTCTATAAGGGGGAGATTAATCAAGAAAGTTTTATTAGGTCGAGGTTGGAAAAAATGGACCGGTGGGGATCCATGGAACACGAGATGGAGCCAAGGTCACATGACGGTTAAACCGATCAGCACGGATGGGACGCTCGAGGATGCTACAGAAGATATGATGGCGGCAGCAACACGATACATCAACAAATTGTGCGACCTGGCCATCGATCTCTGCCCTAGCTCCGGGAGGATAGAGAAGATATCATGTCAGATAGAGATGGACACCAACGGCTTTAGGTTGATCATCGGGTCCGAAACGGCGTTCCGATACATCAGCTATGCGTACGATCTCCTAAAAGAGACTTTCCCACCTGATATCATCAGAGACCTGGACCCCATATTTTCAGGTCGGATCGGTATTTGATATTGTGCATCATCCACGGAAAGCGATCGGACCGGTCGATCGTTCTGGACCGACCATTACATATGGATGGTGAAGGACCTACCCTTTCGGTGTGGACCCTTGCTTCATCTTGCTTATTTGTCTGTTGTGCAAGATGTCCAAAAAGGCCGATCGGCCGATCGCATCCCGGACATCATGATCATCGATCATGACTTGGTTCTTCATCTCCCCGTTCCCACGCCGCCTAATGGCGAGCTCTTCCCTCTCACAAAAGTTAATAGCCACCCTCCCTTATGGAAGCGCATGCAAAGCTGGAAACGGCAGATACCCACTATCATGACCTCGGAAGAGCTCTTGGAGAGGGCGTTCTCGAGGGGTCACAAGATAGAGAAAGAGGGGACTGTTCCGTTCGATACGGCCAAAAAGACGGATCTAGCCAAGATATCAGCTATAGGGGACATGACCGTTACTACCTTGCTCAAATATGTTCGTGCCTTCCCCAGTCTAGAAAAGAAGGAGGAGTTCTTTCCTGAGCTCATTGATGTCATCGTCGGTCAGGATGAGCTGAAGAGGTCTCTTTCGGCCCTTACGTGGGCGGCGGAGAGATGTTCACAACTGCAAAGAAAATATACTTTGGTGGTAAGAAGGGCCCACAACATCGATGCGGTCGAGATAGCTAGAAGGGAGTTCTATGGAAGGTTCGCATCCGTCATCAAGCAGATAGACAAGGACCTGAAGTTCGTCTCCAGGGCAAGGGATGAGTTCAGGAAGATACCAACGATCGATCCCAGCATTTTGACCGTCGTTGTTGCCGGATACCCCAACGTGGGGAAAAGCCAACTCGTTGAAAGGATCTCGACGGCCAAACCAACGATAGCCGCATACCCTTTCACAACAAAAGGCATCATCGTCGGCCACTTCGCCGATGGGTGGCGAAACTACCAGATCATCGACACCCCTGGACTTCTGGACCGGGAACTTGAGGAAAGGAACAAGATAGAGCTCCAGGCCATATTGGCATTGAAATATCTGGCGGACATGATAGTTTTCCTCCTCGACCCTTCAGAAACATGCGGATATAACATGGAAAGACAGCTCCATCTTCTAGGCTCCGTCATGAACAACTTCGGGGATATACCCTTCATCCTGGTAGAGAACAAATCAGATGTGATAAGAACGACCAGCGAGAACCTCAAGATCTCGGCGCTCACGGGTGAAGGGGTCGATGTCCTGACAAGCACCCTGGCAGGCAAATTGAAAGAGATAATGAAAGCGGAACGTGAAGTACCTCCCTCTTGAGGGCGTGGTTCCTTAGGATGTTCGGCGGATCTGGGTTGCGTCCGCGGTCGTACAAAAGGCCTGTGGCCCACGAACATGGGTCCCTCTTGTTCTGAACGACGCGCCCGATATCTTGATCGTATCCGAGCGAGGTCTTTCTTTTCATAATTGCTAATTCCGATCCTCTCGCACCAGGAGGACCTTTTCCCCTCGTTCGGGTTTTGACCTCGAGCGATTTATTAAGGGGCTGCAGGTTTACAGGGTACGAGGGTGGATCAATGGGGGGAGTTGCCTGCAGCAAGGCGATGGAAGATTATTTCAATTCACTTTTCTCAGATACCGAGCGATGCTATAGCATTGCTCGAAAAGCTAGGGGGCGCGGTCTTGACCCGGAGACGTTCGTCGAGATCCCACGCGCTGAGGACCTGGCCTCGAGGGTCGAGAAGTTACTCTCCGACTGGAAGGTCGAGGGGGTGGCCGAGAGGATCCGGGAACTGTCCGTGGGCCGTAACCGGGAAGAGGTCTCCCTCCTTCTTGCGAAAGAGTTCGCTGTCCGTCCAGCAAGGACCACGGAGGAGGCGATAGACCGGGCCGTCCGTGTCGGATTGGCAGTTCTTACAGAAGGGATCCTTGTCGCACCTCTGGAGGGGATCGCGGGTGTCAAGATCGGGAAGAACTCCGACGGAAGCAGCTATCTGGCACTTTCGTTCGCGGGACCTATACGAGCGGCGGGAGGGACCGGGCAGGCCTTGAGCGTGCTCATCGGGGATGTCGTGCGGAGGGAGCTAGGGATCGGAAAATATGCACCTACGAACAGCGAGGTCGAGAGGTTCAAAGAAAGATCCCGCTCTACAAACAATGCCAGCACCTCCAATATTGTCCAGGTAACGAGGAGATCGAGATAATCACCCGGAACTGTCCGGTGTGCATAGACGGGGAAGGGACGGAAGATATGGAAATATCTGGATATAGGGACCTTCCCAGGATAGAGACGAACAATGTGAGGGGCGGCGCTTGCCTGGTCATAGCCGAGGGTCTTTGCCTGAAGGCCCCCAAGATCCAAAAGCATGTCAAAAAGCTCGGCATAGATGGCTGGGAGTTCATCACCCAATATCTGGACCGAAAGAAAATGCATGATGCTGGGGAGAAAGAGGTCAAAGGCATCGTACCGGACTATAAATTTCTCAAGGACATGGTAGCAGGGAGACCGGTGATAGGTCATCCCTCGAAAGTGGGGGGTCTCCGACTTCGCTACGGCAGAGGTAGGACGACCGGCCTAGCAGCTTTGGCCATAAATCCGGCCACCATGTTCGCCCTGGACGATTTCTTGGCCATTGGGACCCAGATAAAGATAGAAAGACCTGGAAAGGCAGGGGCCGTGACCCCTTGTGATCAGATCGAGGGGCCGATCCTTCTGCTTGATAACGGGGATGTTGTCCAGTGTAACACGGTCAAAGAGGTGAAAGCGCTAAAAGGACATATCGCGGAGCTGATAGATCTTGGAGAGGTATTACTTCCGTTCGGCGAGTTCGCTGAGAACAACCATGTTCTGGTCCCTGCCTGTTATTCGGTTGAATGGTACAAGGCCGAACTGAAGGCTGTGTCCAAAGACCTGCCGGTCGACTGGTCCTGTCCAACCTTCGAAAGGGCTATGGAGATGGCCCGTTCCTTTAATGTCCCGCTCCATCCCAGGTTCAATCTTTTCTGGTCGGATGTTCCGTTGCAAGACCTGAAAAAGCTCAGACAGCACGTTCTGGCAACGGGCTCTTTTTCCAATGGCGTTCTTGCCCTGAAGAACGAACCTTCAATAAAACTTACCCTGGAGTCCCTCGGCGCTTTGCACAAGGTGCAAGGGGAGGAGCTAAGACTGGACCATTATTCCGAGCCATTGCTGGGATGCCTTGGTCTTGGCCATGCCGATGGCAAGATCATCGACAGAACGGTGTTGGATGGGGACTCATCCCTCACTGCAGTATCTAATGCACTGGGGATCAAGGTCAAGGCCCGCGCGGTCACCAGGATAGGGGCCAGAATGGCACGCCCTGAAAAAGCAAAAGAGCGAAAGATGAAACCTCCCCCCCATTCCTTATTCCCCCTCGGCCAGAGCGGTGGTGCCCAACGATTGATCAAAACCGCGGCGGATACGGAAAGGGTCGAAGCGGAGATGGGCGTCCGGCAATGTCCCGATTGTGAAAGGAACACGTTCCTATGCAGGTGCCGCTGCGGTTCCCATACCAAACCGATCGGTAAACCTACGATGCAAAAGATAGACCTAGGAGCTCTGCTCGAAGATGCTATGAGGAGCATTGGTGAGACGGAACTTCCCGACATCAAAGGCGTTCAGGGAATGATATCCAAGAACAAGACACCGGAAGCTCTCGAGAAAGGGATACTTAGGGCGAAGCATGACATCTATGTGTTCAAGGACGGTACGATCCGTTTCGATATGACGGATGTACCTATAACCCATTTCAGACCCAGGGAGATAGAGCTGAGTGTCGAAAGGGCCCGCTCCTTAGGCTATGTGAAGGACATCCACGGGGACGAACTGGTCAATATTGAACAGGTCTGTGAGCTCAAGGTGCAGGACATCATCCCGTCGATATCCTGTGGTGACTATTTTGTCCACATCGCAGACTTTCTTGACGATCTTCTCGATAAGTTCTATGGTCTACCGAGGTTCTATAACGCCAAGACCAGGAGCGACCTGATCGGCCATCTTACGATCGGTCTTGCACCGCATACTTCCGGCGGAATACTGTGCAGGGTGATCGGCTACACCAGGACGAGCGTGGGATATGGGCATCCTTTCTTTCACGCGGCCAAGAGAAGGAACGCAGATGGGGATGAGGATAGCGTCATACTCCTGATGGACGGCCTCATGAACTTTTCCAGGGGCTTTCTGCCAGACAGGAGAGGTGGACTTATGGACGCCCCGCTCGTCCTGACCACCCGTCTGGATCCTAATGAGATAGATAAAGAAGCGCACAATATCGACGTATTGTGGGAGTATCCCCTCGAGCTCTATAATGCGAGCGAGAACTATGTCCACCCTAGCGATGTTGCAAAATTGATGGACCAGGTGGCGGGCAGGATCGGCACCATACTACAGTACGAGGGCTTCGGGTACACTCATGACACCAACGATGTCTCGGAGGGTCCGACCGAATCGGCATACAAGACCCTAGAAACGATGATCGACAAGATGAACGCACAGCTCGAACTTGCAAGAAAAATACGAGCTGTGGACGCCAAGGACAGTTGTATATCGTGTGATAACCAAACATTTCCTTCCAGATATGATCGGCAACCTCAAAAGTTTCTCTTCACAATCATTACGTTGTACGAAATGCGGAGAAAAATATCGAAGGATCCCGCTGTGCGGTCGATGCTATTGCGGTAACAATCTTACCCTCACGGTCCACGAAAAGAGCGTCAAGAAGTATCTTGAGGTGACGAAACGGATCAGCGAGAAGTTCGACCTTGATTCATATACACAACAACGTATCCGGATCATCGAGGAATCGATGAACTCGTTGTTCCAGTCAGATAAGGTAAAGAAGTGCAAACTTACAGACTTTATGTGATGAACTGACCTACCGTCGGATGAGCCACATTTCAGGCGAAGATGAGCATTTTGAGATAAGATAAAGCTCGATCTTCATTTCCTAATAAAAAGATATGAACGGAAATGGTTTCATGCTTCCAAGTTCGAGATCTGTTCCCTGAAGTCCTCGAACTTCAGTTCCAATATCTCGATCGCCTTCGTGAGCGCATCTCTTGCGCTCATAGATCCATCGGTCTCGAAATCGAACATGAACTTCGATGGTTCGCTCTCGACCGTTATCGCCCCTTGGGCACAGACCTCCATACATGACCCGCACAAGGTGCAGGACTCAAGGTTCTCGACAACGATCTGGTCTCCTTTCTTGGAGTAGACATGACGAGGACATGCTGTGACACAAGCCCCGCTCGAATCGCACTTCGAAGCATCAATGGATATCTTCGGATAGTAGCGATAACTTGTACCTGTGCATACCTGCCATTTAGCATGTCTCTTTGCGATTCCAAGCTCAGCGGAGGCATATACCAGGAGTGCTTGGCCAGGACCCAATCTTACAATAGGAATAAGCTCGTCCTTGACCCTTAGCTCTTTGCCTCCAAGCGGTTCAAGGTCCCCAGAAAAAACGTCACAAGGCCCACGCTTATTGATCGAATACATTATCGTGCAACTTGGACATCCTTCCCCATTGCAGGTACATTCTGCTTTGGGAACGTAAAGCTCAGGATCTGTGGGTACAGGGATCAGACCTAGCCTATGGGCTATTATCTCATCGAACAGAGGGCTGACGCTCTCATATTCCTTCCCTTCCTCGTCCCGGATCGGCCCTAGGTGGAACTCGACCGTCTCGATGGCCATCTTCGGAACCTCCGTCATCAGGCATCGCCTAATGGCGTTGGCCGTATCTGGCCTGGCACCCGATAGGACGAACCTACCATGGGCATCGGACAGGTCGATAATCTTGATATCCATCTCAACAACCTCTAGACCCTTCTGCCTCTTCTGCCGCCCTTCTTCTTGGTCCCATCATGTGGGATCGGGGTGACATCCTCTATGCGACCGATCTTGAGACCCGCCCTAGAGAGCGCCCTTATTGCAGCCTGTGCACCAGGACCTGGCGAGGTGGCCTTGTTGCCGCCTGCTGCCCTCACCTTGACATGGATCCCTTCGATGCCCTTCTCCTTGGCAATCTCCGCGACCTTCTCGGCCGCCCTCATCGCTGCGTAAGGGGACGATTCATCTTTGGCCGCTTTGACGACCATTCCACCGGATGCCTTTGTGATCGTCTCTGCACCGGTGATATCCGTCAATGTGATTATGATGTTATTGTAGCTGGCAAATACGTGAGCTATTCCCCATTTTCCCATACTCACTCCTCCTTCGGCTGTTCGGGTTCGATATCCGGTAGATCGGCCACCGCGGTATCGATAATGTCACCCGCTACCTTCTTGAGCTCCTTGTTCTCCACCTTGACCTCGGCCACAGGTTGTGGGGCGGTCTCGTGGTGCTCAGGGCCCTTTGGCATCGCCCTCAATGGGTGAAGTTCATTGGATATGGGAGAATGCGGATTGAACGTTATCTTATCCTCTTCTCCCCTTTTGACCAGGTAACCTGGGATATTGACCTTTCGGCCTTCGATGGCTACGTGGCCATGAATGATGAACTGTCTTGCTTGCTTGGCGGTGGTTGCCAATCCCTTTCTATAAACTATGGTCTGGAATCGTCTGTCCAACAGCATCTGTGCATTAAGACCCAACACATCATCGAGGGTCGCTCCCTCCATCGGAAGAAGACCCATCCTGGCGCACTTTTTCAAAAGCAAATTTGCTTCTAAACGGGCCTGTTCATCGTTGACCCTGACCCTTGCCTGCAGGTTCTTTGACTGCTTCCTAAGGTTCCTGAGGATGGTCTGTGCCTTCCACAGCTCCCTCTTGTTCTTTAACCCATACATGGAAACGGTCTCGGCCTCTGCCTTGATCCTCTCCCCCTGCCAGGGGTGAGAAGGAGTATCATAAGACTTACGAGCGAACTTTGGATCTCCCATGAGAACACCTACTTCTTCTCCTTACCTGCCTCAGGGGCAGCGGCCGGTGCAGCGCCTGCTTGTGCCTTTGTCCTGCTCACACCAAGGGTCAATCCGGTCCTTCCGTTCGATTTGGTCCTCTGTCCACGAACCTTCTGGCCACCCTCGTGCCTGACCCCTTTATAGCACCTTATCATTTTCATTCTGTTAATGTCATCCTTTCTGGAAACATCCAGGTCGACCCCGAAAAGATGCTGGTCCTCCCCGGTTTCGAAATCGTGCTGCCTGTTAACGGCCCAGGTAGGTGCATAGTCAGAATATGACATTATTATCTTCTCGATCTCATCGGTCTTCGCTTCGGACAGATCGCCCATCTTGACGTTCGGGTCCATTCCAGTTTTCTTCGCCGCGATGTTGGCCACCCTTGGACCAACGCCCTTAACGTTCTGGATCCCCATGATCAACGTCCTGTTGCCATCGATGTCCGTGTTTGCGATACGCACTATGTACCGGAAATCGCTTTTTTGCTGTTCGCCAGCTTGAGCCAAATTGTTACCTCCGATGAAATCGATCAGATCAATCCATATCTTGTTTTACGTTTATGGAGTATCTCCCCTACACGCAAGTTTGTATATAAGCGTTTCTCCACCTTAAAGAGGCATACCAGTATCCCGTTCGAGCGTTTGGTCACGGCATGTCCCCAACATCAGGGCCTAAGCGCTTTTTTGATCAGGTCGGGCGCACTTCCCAACGCTTCTGGTAGGAGGCTTGCGTCCCCTCCTCCTCCCTGCGCGAGGTCCTTTCGGCCGCCGCCCCCACCACCAACTTTTTTCAGTATATCCTTGAGGATGGGTCGGCAATCCACATCAAGACCCTTGGAGCATGACACAAGTACCTTCGGAATATGATCCACCCAACCGAACACGGCGATCACATTAGGCCTTTCCGTTAAGGTAATGGATATCGCGGCCGGGTCCTCTCCCTCGGTGATGAGATGGACCACCAAAGAGACCCCCCCGACCTTTTCCGCTTTGACCAGCAACGCCTCCGCGACGATCATGTTCAGGCGGGAGGACATCGACTCCAGCCTCTTTTTATCATCCTTCATCTCGGCAAGCAACTTTTCCGTCGCCGGTACCACGGTCTCCCTGGTCACCATCATTCTATCGGCGATCATATCGACACATGCCTTGTCCGATTGCATTCCGGCCACGGCCGCAAGCCCTGCTGAATATTCTATCCTGACGACCCCGTCCTGGATCCTTTTCGTCCTAAGGATCCGTATGGGTCCGACCCTTGATGTTCTGTCACAATGGAGGCCGCCACATGCTTCGACATCGACCCCGGTCGTGTTTACGACGCGGATTATCTTTCCTGGTACGACCCCTCCCTGATAGAGCCTAAATCCGAACTTTGCCTCTGCCTCGTCCCTCGGCATGAAGCTCATCTCGACAGGATGGTCCTCCAATACACGAAGATTGCACCGGCGTTCGAGCTCTGTCCTTTGCTCGTCCGAGAGGTTCTCATAGTGGGTGATGTCCAATCTGGCCTCCTCAACGCCCTTATGGGCCCCCGATTGCCATACATGGTTCCCAAGCATCACCCTGGCCGTACCGTTGATTATGTGCGCCGCAGTGTGGTGGCGCATCAATTGACGCCTTCTGTCCTCGGTGATCGCGCATGTGACGATGTCCCCTACTTTGATGTCGTGCGTGTCCTTTAGGAAATGCAAGATGGTGTTCTTGATCTTCTGGACGTTCACGACCTCATGCTCGTTCATCCGGCCCTGGTCCGCCTCTTGACCGCCGCCCTCAGGGTAGAAATAGGTATGGTCCAGGATCACGGCCCCTTTGATAACGGCCACCACCCTTGATTCAAAGAGCATCTTTTCAGGGTCCTCATAATATGACATCTTGGTCTCAGGCATGTTCTGCGGATATTCCTCTGTCTTGATGCCTGTCTCTTCTTCGGGCCTTTCATGCTTTTTAGCGACCTGCATATAGAAGTTGTCCGGGATGTTCACAGGCACTGTGGTGAACTCCTTGACGATCTCAGGGTTCAATCCATGGGAATCGTACATCTCGATGAGCTTTTCCGCCCCGAAGACCTCTCCATGTTTCAGGTCCTTGGTCAACCGTTGAACTAGGGACCGACCGCGTTCCAGGGTCTCGTAGTATCTCTTCTCCTCTACCTTGACCAGGGACATGATGTCATCCCTGTTCTCCACCAGCTCCGGGAAATAAGGGGAGAAATAGTCCACCTGCTGCCCAACGGTCTCAGATAAGGAGCTTTCGAGACCAAGCGTCCTCATCGAACGTAGGGCCCGCCTCACGAGCATCCTTGCGAAATAGCCCTCCCTGACATTGGAAGGGACGACACCGTCGTTGAGCATGAACGCGAGCGCACGACTGTGGTCGCATATCACATAGATATCCTCTAACGGGGCGACGAACCCCATCAGGTCCTCGTAGGATATGCCTATCTTCTTTGCCGTGGTCTCCCTCAGGTTACGTATATCGGCAGCGGTCCTCATGTTCATGGCCCCCGCCGTGCGAGAGTATTCTGCCAAGATCTTATAGTCCGCCTTGATACCGACCGTCCTTTTCAGTCCCTCGACCACTGGACCGAACACGGCCTCATAGGCCGATGGGGTCCCTTGTGAGACCCATGTGAACCTTTCAAGACCATAACCTGTGTCCACGACCTTCATGTCCATCGGCACACGGCCTTGCGGGGTCTCTCTATACTGCATGAACACCAGCGTGGCCACCTCGACCCCTTCGAGTATGACCTCTACGCATGGACCAGAGTTGCCACCGCCTTCCCACCATTCTTCGATGTACTTCATCTTTCGAGGATTCACGCCGAGCTTCTTGGATAGGAGATCATGACAAAGCTCGACGGTCCTATCTTTGAAGTATATCGGCCTCTCAGGACGATTGAACGCATGGTGAGCGCACATCTCGAAGAAAGTGAAGTGCCTTCCGGTCTTGCCTACATTATCGATATCGTTGAACCTAACACAGGTTTGTGAGATGGTCAATGGATTGAACGGGGGCTCTACCACTTTATTGAGCACCCAAGGCTGAAAATCATAGATCGAGGCCTGTGTAAAGAAGACATCGTCCCTCCATCTGGCCACGATGGGATATCTTCTTACGCGCCCATGGCCGTTCTCCTCGAAAAAGCTCAGGTAGGCCTCTCTCATCTCATGGACGTTCATTGGTCTTGACATCGGGGACCTGCCGATGAAAGAATATTCCTCACATGGTGGCTCCCCACAGGTAGGCCAGTCCCCCTGTGACCAATAGGCACGACCACATTTCGGACAGACCTTCCTAATGAAACCGTTATCTTTGAAGAACTGGAGCTGGAACTCTGAAGCGAGATCTGAGGTCATAGAACTCGGTATTAGAGGGTTGTTATTTAACTTATGCGAGCGGCCCGTCACACGGTCATTTTTCGAACAGGACGGACTCGTGTCGGTAGTGTCATGATATACCTCCCCCGTCGAGCCTGGGAGGCCGATCGTTTTCGATCTGCTCCTGCCCACGATGTCCCCCTTTTCATGGTCCTGATCGTCCGATGTATATGTGAACGGTCCTTCCCTCTTTGACCGGTCCGATCTCCTGGTCGTTGGGATCAAAGGTCTTTCATCCAAGGGACAGTTTGGTGTTCTCCCTGGGATCGATCGGGATATCGATGACGGTGATCTCTCTGATGCCTTGATGCCCGTCCTTATCAATTCCTCCAGCTCCTGAACTGAGCCCGCCCTCCTGCCTGCGACCCCGAACGAGCTTGCATATTGCACGATGTCGGGGTTTGTGAAAACGACACCGTTCGATCTCCCGAAAGCAGCGTCCGCCTTAAGTTTGATAAGGCCGTACATTCCATCGTTGAATATTACGGAAACGAACGGGGCGCCAACCCTTCTGGCGGTCTCCAGCTCACAGGAGGTCATCATGAAGCTGCCATCTCCTATCGCTGCCACAACGTTCTTTTCTGGGAAGGCCAACTTCGCCCCGATGCTCCATGGTACCCCAATGCCCATAGGGAACAGACCGTTCGATACAAGGAGCGTGTTCGGCTCATAGGATCGAATACGATCTTATCATCCAGAGCAAGTGGGCCCCGACATCACTGACGGCTATGTCATCCCTACAGTAACGAGGCCCTGATGGCCTTCACTATCGATCTTGGTTCGATCGATCCTCCATCCTCGGATCGGGCGTTGAGCATTTCCTCCAATTGAGATCTCAGCTCCAAGGCCCAGTTCGACCTTTTTTTGGACACGCCGCACAGGCCGAGGAGCAGTTTCTCCAGATTACCTACCAGTTGCAGCTCCGGTTCCAGGTTAGGGACCGTCTCTAGCGGGACGGAACCTATGTGAACGATCTTCTTGTTCCTTCCAACAGTTCCAGAACTTTGGTTCGAACTCGATCGCGTCATAACCTATCAGGACCACAAGGTCAGAGATCTCGAACGCCTTTCTCATGAGATCCGCCCCTCTCATCCCGACGACATGCAGGCATAACGGGTCATCGTAGGGCATTGTTCCTCCAGCCCCCCAGGTCATGGTCACGGGGATTCTCCAACCTTCTGACCAGCTCTCTCAATGCCATGGTCGCCCCGGCCCTATGAACGCCCTGCCCGGCCAATATGATGGGACGGTCCGCATTTTCAATGAGAGAACCGATGCTTTCCAAGGACCCCGACGAAGGAACGATATCTACGAGACCGTCCGAACGTAGTGGTCGGCCCTGGGTATCACCCTTGAGCAGGTCCTCGGGAAGTTCCATGAATACTGGCCCGGGTCTCTCGGCCCTCGCCGTCCCGAACGCTTTTTTCGTAAGAACAGGGATGCTCGACGTGCTTCTCAGGGCGATGCTGTCCTTGGTTATAGGCCTGAATAGTGATAGGAGATCGATATACTGCTTCTGAGGCGAGCATTGCTTTTCTGTCCTGATCTGACCGCTCAATGCGACCATCGGCTCATAACCAAGATATGCCTCCGAAACACCGATGACCATGTTAGAGGCGCCGGGTCCAAGTGTGGAAATGCAGACCCCAGGCTCTCTTTTTAGCCTTCCCGTGATGCCTGCCATGAAAGCGGCCGATGATTCATGTTTTGTAAGGATGAAGTCGATGTCCGAGGAGATGAGCGAATCCATCAGGTCCAGGTTTTCCTCCCCCGGAATACCGAACATCCTCTCAACGCCTTCATGCTCCAGGCATCTCACCAAAAGAGTCAGATCCTTTCATGTTGCTCCCTCATTCAAAGATCTTCGAGCGTTCCATAAATATTATGTCCACGGCCTTTCTGAGCTGTTCCCTGATATCACCGCTCCCGAGCACCGGGACCACGCCATTCTCCCTTAGCGTTTCCACAGCTGCCTGACCGTATTTCGTGGCTATGACCCCGTCACAGCCTTTTAGAAGCTCCGCGGTCCTTTCCATCTTGATACGATGTCCGGGTCCGAAGAGCGGGTATCTCCTGGACCTCGGCCACATTTATCTTGTCCACAAGGGTGATGTCCTCACCATCGATCTCGAAAACGCTGAACTCCTCAGCATGACCGAAATGTGCGTTCACCTCGATACCGTTGGTCGTGGCGACCGCGATGCGGTATTTTTTGCTCCCTTCCATCTCCAACATGATCGGTCCGGTCTCGTCCTTTTTGCGTTCCCCGCAGGTAAAATGGGCGAACTCGGCCGAACGGTCCTCCCCCAGAAGGCCAATGGCATCGGCCCTGCACTGGCGGCAATGCCTCATCTGCTTTACGTCCACCTCGCAAAGGTCCTGAAGTTCCTTCCTCTCCCTCGCCGTCGGTGCCCTCATGTTCCCGAACTTCGTACCAGGGACCGGAATGAGCGGTAGGATGTTGACGATGTACGCCCCCATATCTTTGGCCTTCTTTGCGACCTCAGGGATGTGACCCGCATTGATCCCTGGTATCATGACACAATTGACCTTGACCAACATACCCGCCCCGGCGGCCATCTGGATCCCCTTCAACTGGTTCGCGATCAATATCCTTGCCGCATCCACACCTTTGAGGGTCCTTCCATCGTACTGGATATGATCATAGATCTTGGCCGCTATCTCAGGATCGACAGCGTTCATGGTCACCGTGATGAACCTGACACCGACCTCCTTGAGCCTCTCCACGTTTCCTCGGTAACACCAGACCATTGGTGCTCATACAGAGCGTCATCTCCGGGAAGGTCTTTTTCAACAGCGCGAACGTCTCGAAGGTCTCCTCGTTCGCCAACGGGTCACCGGGACCCGCGATGCCCAGGACCGAGAGGCATTGGACCTTTTCCTTGACATACCTTACCTTTTCTACAGCTTCTTCCGGGGTGAGGACCTCGCTTGTGACACCAGGCCGACTTTCATTAGTGCAGTCATACCTGCGATTACAAAAATTGCATTGAATATTGCATTTTGGAGCTACTGGCAAATGCATTCGTGCGAACTTCTGGTGCGCTCCCTCTGCATAACAAGGATGCGTCTCCAACATCGCCTTAAGGTCCGGCCTTTCTTCCGAGTTCATTTCCTCAACCTGGTTTCATCCTTATTCATGGTAGTGGATGGCGGCCACCCATGAATAAGTTCATAGACTTGTAACCAAACTCCGCCTCAATTACCTTACGGTCTTCCGCATAGACGCTCGTCATGTTGGGACCGCTTACTGAGGGCCTGCTCATTCCAGACGTGCCAGGATGAGCGATGTTCCTGCTTGCGTTCAGGTCAGCATCGATGGCGAACCCTCGCTCGACGCAACTGAAATGCCACCTCTTTCCATCATCCTTCGATACGTGACCGCATCCAGAGCAGGTCCGGGGTGTGTAACGATGATCGATGACCATCCCCTTCTTTCCCAGCTCCCCCGCTTCGTCCTCGACGAAGCTTAGCGACCGGTGGAAGGACCGAGCACCGAGCTTCTTGTTCATTCCCTTGTTCCCCTTCTTTGCTCTCATGTCGGTCAGCTCCTCGAACACCAGGACAGTCGTAATGCTCGTCGACCATCTCCTTGGCCATACGATGTTCCAGGTCCCGAACGAGCCGTCCTTCTCGTCCGCCCATCTTAGGTAACGAACGTCTGGCGGAGAAGCGTGCTCGGACCTCGGTTCGGCCTCGAGTTGTTCGTCCTTGCCCTCGATGTTATTTAGGTGCTTGGGGTTGAAGAACATGTTGTCGCTGCACGCGGCGATGTCGTTCGTTCCGAGATCCAAGCCTGGATCTAGGTCCCCATCGTTGAACCGATGGTCCGGACGCTCGTATCCCAAGACAGATGGCACGCCTCATCGAACCCGGTGATCGTTCGAACTGGCAAGGTGGTTCGCTCCAACATGATCTTAACGGTGCGGATCATCTTTTTCGTCGATACTTTTCCGTTACATGCGTACGTCGCCGTTCATCCCACCTTCGAAAAGGTGGGTTTTCCGGCGACGGTTTTTATAAATTGAATTTGACCTTGCTACCTAAAACCCATCGCATTTTCAGATATGTGGTCCAGGTCCAAGAAGCCGATATGCCCGTTTCAAGGGAACAGAGACAAGGTCGTTTTCTCGCTCATGTCAAGGTAACAAGATCCGAGGGAAAACGTTCATACAGGTGTTCTGCGCAGTTTTCCAAGAGATGCAAGGTGAATCGCAGGTCCGGAAGATGATGGAAATAATGAACCGGCATGTTCCTTCAAAGCGTCGGTCGCTGGATGTGATGTTGCGCTCGAACGAGGCGGAATATAGCGGTAAGGACGGCAACCACTACCATATCAAGAGGGGGGAGCTCGAACTTCTGGCATCGATCCTCGATGAGAGCGAACGAAGAAGATTGAAGGTCCCGATCATCATTATGACCGATACATCCTACGGAAGGGAGGGGGCCTGGAAGGTCTTGGGGCGAACCGAGGTGAAGGTCGTTTCCCGAATTATAGGGAGGGGATCGGAATCTCCCGAAGAGATCAGGCTCTTCCATCCGCATATGGTTCAATTGAGAAGAGCCCTCCCGACCGCGACCACGGTCTTATATTCCCCCTGATATCGGACGAGTTGATGGATCTTCGGAAATGCTTATACGATGGTCATAAGTAACATGGATGATGGCACGGGCCGCCGTTACAGAACTCGAACTGCACAATGGTGCGGTCCCAAGATGGTTGTTCAATAGGATGACCAAACTGAGCAGCTCGATCTCAAAGGTGATGATCGAGGAGGTTGGGACCGAGAAATATCTGGAGCACTTGGCCGATCCATTTTGGTTCCAGGCGCTCACCTGTGCGCTCGGTTTTGATCATAAAAGTTCGGGTGCAACGACGGTGACATGTGCAGCATTGAAGAAGTCCTTGGCGGGGAGCAAAGAGATAGGCGTATGCGGCGGGAAGGGCGAGGTCTCCCTACACACACCAGAGGAGATATCCGAATGGGCGTATGCCAATGATATGCCGGAGACGACCGAAGAACATCTCTGTTATGTCAGCCGGATGACCGCAAAGGTCGATACCGCTGCGATACAGGACGGACATAGGCTGTATCATCATGCCATATTTTTCGATCATGATCACAACTGGACGGTGGTCCAGCAAGGAATGGCCGATCAAGGTCATCTTGCTAGAAGGTATCAATGGAGTTCGAAAGGACTGACGAAGTTCGTCGAAGACCCGCACACGGCGATAATCGGGAGCAGAGTGAACAGGGTCCTTAACATGACCGATGTTTCGAGCGAGCCTTCCAGACAGATAGGATTGGACCTTGTCAACGATGGCATAAAAGGACTTAAACGAGAGATCTCGGTCCTGGGCAAGGGACAGAGGACCCTTTCCGAGTTCTGTGGAGAGAAGATCCTTAGATTGGAGATGCCGCGAACTGTTAATTGGAAAGCATTGGAACGCGCATACGATACACAACCCGCATCATATGAGGAACTTCTTTCGATAAGGGGGGTCGGACCTTCGGCGGTAAAAGCCTTGGCCCTTGTAGGGGAGCTTGTCCATGGTGAGGGACCAAGCTGGAAGGATCCAGTAAGTTATTCGTTCGACTTCGGCGGTGCGAACGGCGTACCGGTCCCGATACGAAACAGTAATATGAGTTCTATCGAACTTCTTTGCAAAGGGATCGAAATGACCGATATGAAGAAAAAAGATAGAAAGGAAAGATGCGCTGTTCTTCTTCGGTCCTTCGGACAAACATGTGTGGAAGGTTATGATCTTGCCTAGTGCTAGCGATGATCAAATTCTCCAATACTTTGGAGCAAAGACCTAACATAGAGCGAACAGGCGTCCGATCGATGGACTTAGGCCAATATCAATGTGGGAGTAACGTTCGATCTCAAGGTATCGATGGTCCCTCTTCAAGCCCATTGTTTGGAGAATGTCATTTCGAAAAGGATGGGGTCGCTCGCGGAAGGTTCATACAAGGTTCCTGCATTGGTCCTCCAGTTCTCTGAGGACAGTGAGAATTTATGCCGGGGACCAGGAAATTGAAAGGGAAGGAGGAGATGATCGATGCTAGGAAGGGACCTTTGATCTACGAGGAGAGAGTGGCCAAGGGACTAAGGCCGAATCGTTTCACGATCGGTTGGAGGTGGAAATTTTGGGAAGACCTTGGAAGAGCTCTTTGGATCGGTCTTCTATTTTAAGTTATATTTTACATTCTGACCGTTGATCTGTCCATCGGAGATGATATCGTGGACCTCGTGTTCGCCATTATTGTCCTTCTTGCGGTTTTCTATTTGACGGAGATCGTTGGACCTAGGGTCAAGAGAGAATCGATCCCCATCAGAATATACAAAATGGGCGTCGAGATCTACGCCTCCCCGCTCGAGAGACTGGTTGGTAGAAAGGGTTTCTTCGAGATCAAAGATATCAAAAAGGTCAAGATCGTCCATATGGACATCATCCAGGATACCGGACCTATTAAATTACCTTCAAGATTGATCTTTTACCTTGGACAAGAGAAGCGGTTGTCTACCAGCATGAGAAGACCACATGAGATCCAAAAAATGGTCGAGATACTCAAGAACGATCTAGGGATATTGGTCGAATGAGGGTCTTTCGATGTCGATCGACCTTTATGGCATTCGTACTCAACTTTGTTTGATTCGTACCACTAGGACAGGACATTCTGCGAACCTTACGACCTTCTCTGCCAC
Organism: Methanomassiliicoccaceae archaeon; assembly: GCA_963741025.1. Taxonomy (GTDB): domain Archaea; phylum Thermoplasmatota; class Thermoplasmata; order Methanomassiliicoccales; family Methanomassiliicoccaceae; genus CAVUGW01. Next base: position 34,582 of record CAVUGW010000017.1, on the reverse strand, counting down.
ACTTCCCAATAGCATTTTTGATATCCCTGTTCTGCCTAGAGAACCCATGATTATCAGATCGTAGTTCTTGGATTCCTTGATTATCTCTTCAGCAGGATGTCCTTCCAGTATCTTGCTTTCCACCGTTATATCGTTCTTCTTTCCCTCATCGATTGTATCGTTAATTATTTGTTTACCCTCTTCCTCCAATTGTTCGAAAATGTTCGGAAGAGCAAGTCCTTGAGTGTAGAATATGAAGGATGATCCATCGACCACGTGTACGACCGTGAGCTTAGCATCGAATTTTTTGGTTAGATCGATCGCGGTCTTTAGAGCATTTTTGCTATTCTCACTTCCATCAGTGGGGAACATAAGGTTCTTGTACATTGATCGTGACCTCTTTCTTCTAAATTATTGATCAAAGTACATTATAACAGTTCTTGTTTTGAAGTTCTTCATGTCCATTGATCTCAATAGGATCATCGAATCATAATTCAAGAAATAAGATATCAAAATGTTTGGAAGAAATCATATGCAACCTGATTGACTGTTAAGCCGACACTTCACGGCGACAACGTTAGTAACTGCGGGCTGAATATCTCGGCGAACCTTGATACTTACACCCCAGTCCTATCAATCTCGTCATTTACGAGTGTTGAAAGATGCCTCTTTTCCGAGGGAGTTTCGAGCTTAGATGCTTTCAGCTCTTATCCCTTACAGCGTGGCTGCTCAGCAGTGCCTTGCCAGACAACTGATGAACTAGAGGCTGCGGATCCCCGTTCCTCTCGTACTAAAGGATCCTTCTCGTCAGGCATCAAAACACTTCCACCAAAAAGCAACAAACCTGTCTCACGACGGTCTAAACCCAGCTCACGATCCCTTTTAATGGGCGAACAACCCCACCCTTGGCAGCTGCTGCACCGCCAGGATAGGGAGAGCCGACAGCGAAGTAGCAAACCGCTAGGTCGATATGAACTCTTGCTAGCGACGACTCAGTTATCCCCAGGGTAACTTTTCTGTTATCAATCGCCCCCATTCAGAAGGCTGATTGGTTCGCTAGGCCCTACTTTCGTATCGCGGATTGTTATTGTCCCAACCCGCGTCAAGCCAGCTTATACCCTTGCATTCAACGGCAGATTTCTGACCTGCCTGAGCTGACCATTGGGCGCGCTTGTTACCTTTTTGAGCGCGTGGCGCCCCACCCAAACTGCCTACCTATAGCTGTCCTTCCGAAGAAGTAAGCCGTACGAGTCCCGAAGGGCGGTGTTTCATTGTAGTCTCGGAACCGAGCTAGCGCCCGGCCCTGGTAACGACTCCCGCCTACACTACACATCGAGGCTCGTACAGCAACAACAGGTTGCAGTAAAGCTCCATGGGGTCTTCGCTTTCAGGTGGAAGATACCGGATTGTGCGCCGGTACTATCAGTTTCACCGGCTTCCAAGCGGGGACAGTAGAGCTCTCGTTGGGCCTTCATGCGAGTCGCCAATTAAGCGACAAGGTATTACGCTACCTTAAGAGGGTCATAGTTACCCCCGCCGTTTAACGGTCCTTCGCTCCGTTGAACCGGAGGTTCAGATACCGTCACTGGGCAGGCTTCAGCCGCAATACAAATCCTTTCGGACTAGCTGCGACCTGTGTTTTTATTAAACAGTCGGAGCTCCCTAGTTACTGAGACCAGCCATCTTCATGGCTGGCACCCCTTCTACCGAAGGTACGGGGCTAATTTGCCGAATTCCCTCGCTTGGATTACGCCGACACGCCTTAGGCTTCTCACCTAGGGGCACCTGTGTCAGTTCTTGGTACGAACAGACTAACCTAAACTAACCAAATTTTCATTGACACCAGGAATTGACCGAAGCGGACCTTCGTCCGCCTACTCGTGCATTCACCAATTTCTCACCATTACGGTTCTCCAAAGGTTTAAACACTTGAACAAGTTGACACCCTTGCTTGGTCTATCCAGATGTGTTAATGGTTAGGCAATGATTAATCTGGCGCAGGAATATTAACCTGCTTCCCTTTTGACAACTTCGATTAAGGGTTGTCTTAGGATCGGCTAACCCTCGGCTGACGAACATTGCCGAGGAACCCTGGCCCCTGCGGCGGAATGGATTCTCACCATTCTTTGCTGCTACTCCTACCAGCATCCTTATATGAGCACGGTCCACTTGACCTCACGGCCAAACTTCTACCCATGCACATCACCTCTCTACCAGATCACCTTGCGGTGCTCTAAGGTCTCGGTACCCGGCTTTAGTCCCGTCCATCTTCCAGGCCCACAATCTCGACCGGTGAGCTGTTACGCTTTCTTTGAAGGATGGCTGCTTCTAAGCCCACCTCCCGGTTGTCTTAGACTGCGGACTCTGTTTCATGTTACACTTAGCCGGAATTTAGGGACCTTAACCCTAGGTTGGATTCATTTCCTTATGGACCCCAAGCTTACCCCAGAGGCCCTCAATCCCAGCGTCTACGACGATCGCAGGTTCGGAGTTTGACAAGGGGCCGAGCGGTTTCCCGCCCTAAGCCCCCAATCGGTTGCTCTACCCCACAATCAATCTCGGCTGAGGTCTTGCTGCGACAAGTTTCGAGAGGAACCAGCTATTTCCAGTTTAGATTGGCCTTTCACCCCTATACCCAGGTCATCAGAAAGATTTGCACATCATTATCTGTTCGGTCCTCCACCCCCCTTTCGAGGGGCTTCAACCTGCCCAGGCATAGATCAACTGGCTTCGGGTATCCCTCCAGTGACTCCAGGCGAGCACACCTCGTGCCTAGCATCTTGCGATGTTGCGCACTTGTTGGTTTCCCTACGACTCCGATCTTAAGATCTTAGTCTCGCCACTGAACAGAACTCGCTGGCCCGTTATTCAAAACGGATAATATGACATTGCTCCACCCTTTCGGGCTTCGTTGCTTAAACGCCATATCTGGTTATAGTCGTATGGTTTCAGGCTCTTTTGACCTCCCGTCAAGGGTACTTTTCAGCTTTCACTCGCGCTACTACTGCACTATCGGTCTCGAGACATATTTAGAGTTGGAAATGAATGTTTCCCAGCTTCACGCGCGATATCCAACGCACGTTACTCCGGAACACCGAAACTCTTCTTTCAGACTTACCCCTAAAGGACTGTCACCCACTATGGTACAGCTTTCCAGCTGACTTCGGGTTCATCTGTTAAGAAGTATCCGGGTCCACTACACCACAACTCCCCATCATTTCTGATGGGGATTCGGTTTGCCCTGTGCCGCGTTCGATCGCCTTTACTGACGGCATCTCATGTGATTTCTTTTCCTGCGGGTACTAGGATGTTTCGATCCCCCGCGTTCCCGTTCCTTCCGGAACATTCCGAAGAATAGGAAGTCCCATTCGGTCATCACCGGATCATAGACTTCTTGCATCTACCCGGCGCTTTTCGCAGCTTGACACGACCTTCTTCGGCGCTCGAGCCGAGCCATTCCCCATACGACGTAGCATGCCGCTATATGTCGGCTTAACACACGTCCAAGTTGCATATGACTGGAATCATCAAACGCAGGACCTCTTCCGGAATCCTGTCCGTTCTCCACCACTTCCCCGGGGAGGTTATCTCCGCGGGTGCATGATCATCAATCAACGGCTGAACTTTTGCATTCAACCGCAGCTTCCCTCCATTACAGAGGTGATATATATAGTTTGCCAACCTGGCATCCTATACAACCCGAAGCCATTTGGTCTTACTCGGGCTTTCCCAGCTAAGTCACTATATTATTTAAGCGTTTCGATTGCGATCTCTCACCATATATTCTCCATGACATTCATGGCAATGGTTCAGATATCTGTTCTTATGGAGAGATGGACCTATTCATATTCCTTTCGGCGATGTTGTCCATCGCGTCGATAAATGCCCATATCTGGAGGCTAACGGATGGCGAACTTCTCATTAAATGAGTGATGACTTACCTCGATCGGAATGTTCATCCAGCTGCTCTAAGGCATTTATTGAAGGTTCGTTCGTATTTCAATGTCGTCCTTAACAGTGGGGTCGTTCTCGACACATCGCTCGAACGGATCGGATATGGGGATGATCAAGGAACACGGCAGACCTATGTCGATGATAGCACCGACCATCAGATCATATGTTCACGAATGATCTTCGGGACCATCCACGGGACGCTGGCGACCTTGACCCCTGCTCTAGAGAGCGAACTTATCTTGCTTTCTGCGCTTCCCTTCCCCCTTTCGATCAGCGCTCCTGCATGTCCCATTCTTTTTCCAGCAGGGGCGGTTCGTCCAGCAATGTATGCGAATACGGGCTTCCCCATATTGGCCTCGATGAAGTCAGCGACATTCTCTTCGGCGCTTCCTCCTATTTCTCCGATGATAACGACATTGTCCGTACGTGGGTCACGTTCGAACAGTTCTAGGCAGGACACGAAATCCATCCCAATGATGGGGTCCCCTCCTATACCTATACATGTAGATTGACCTATTCCAGCCTCGGTGAGCGAGTTCACTACCTCATAGGTCAATGTTCCGCTCCTGGAGATCACTCCAGTACTACCTTTATGAAAGATCGATCCGGGCATTATTCCTAATTTTCCTATCCCCGGGGAGGTTATCCCTGGACAGTTAGGACCGATTAGGATGCTCTTTGATCTTTTTGCCTGTTCCATGATCTCTAAGCTATCTTGGTAAGGGATCTTCTCCGTTATCACAACGATGATCTTGATCCCACCATCTATCGCCTCGAGGACCGCATCCTTCGCCCCAGGTGCTGGTACGAAGATGACGGAGGAATTGGCTCGGGACCCGATCACCGCTTCTCGGACGGTCTCGTAGACCGGTATACCGGCAACGCTCTCCCCTCCTTTTCCTGGAGAGACACCTGCGACCACTTTCGTGCCGAATTCGAGCATCGAGGCGGCATGGAATCGGCCCTGATGTCCCGTGATGCCCTGGACCAGGACCCTGGTATCCCGATCGATGAGCACGCTCAGCTTTGTCCCCCCATAGTTGATGCTTTTAATGCCGCCGTATCAAGATCTTCCACCGCCTCTATCCCTGCTTCGATCAGCAGCTGACGCGCCTCACTTTCTCTAACGCCCTTCATCCTGACGACCATTGGAAGCTCTGATCGCATCTCTTTACGGGAGTCGATAATACCCTTAGCCACGGTATCACATCTAGTTATACCTCCAAATATATTGATCAACAATACCTTTGGAGATAGCTCGTGCATCATCTCTATGGCCTCAACGACCTTTGATGGATCGTCGGTACCTCCAAGATCAAGAAATGCCCCTCCCTTTCCATCATGCAACGATAGGGCATCCAACGTTGCCATGGTTAGTCCAGCACCATTTGCGATCACTCCTATGTTACCCTCGAGCTTAACGAGCGATATGCCTCTTTTTCTGGCCTTGGCCTCCAAGGGCGAGAGCTCGAGCATCTTGTCCCCAAGATCGGGATGTCGGAACAACGCATCATCGTTGACGGTGATCTTTGCATCCACCGCTATCATTTCTCCGTCCGATGAAATGATCAATGGATTGATCTCGACAAGTTCGCAGTCCTCTTCACGGAATGTTCGCCATAACGCAGTGAGAACGGTTTGGATCTTGCTTACACCATCATGACCAAGCCGGAGGAAGGAGGCGATCTCGCGTGCATGATGGACAGATATTCCTTCATAGATATCGAGCTGTATCGAGAGGACCTCGGCGACCGGAACTTCTCGATATCCATTCCCCCTCTTCCACTTATCAACAGCATCGGGGTCTTTGATGACCTATCTATTGTGAGCCCCATGTAGGTCTCCCTGCCACCATCCACTACCTCCTCGACCAGGATGAGGGAGGGATAAAAACCTTTGATAGGCCTTTCGAACATGTCCTTTGCCTGACCTTTAGCTTCTTCCAGGTCCCTGACCTTGATCACACCTCCGGCCTTCCCCCTTCCGCCGATCGGGACCTGGGCCTTTAGCATGGATGGCCCTTTTAGTTCAGATATATCATCTATCTTTTGAGCTAAGAACCCATGCGGGACCTGGATCCCCCGGCCGTTGAGCATTTGTTTAGCTTCGTGCTCTAGGAGCCTCATGATGATACTCGGTGAACAAGAGCACCCTAATTAGTATTTCATTCTCTCCCTTAGGCAGCGAATGACAGAAAGGTCCGTTCCGAAGTGGGGATCTTCGATGATCGTTCCTACTGACCATGCTCGATGCAGTTAGTTCTATTTGTGAGGTATCGAGAAATAGAAATGTGGAAGCCTTTCCCCGCCTCGGACCTGAACCAGATCTTACCGCCGTGCCGCTCGACGATCTTCTTCGCTATCGCCAGCCCGATGCCGGTGCCCTCGTAGCTCTCCCGATCGTTCAAACGCTGGAACATGACGAACACCCGGTCCCTCTGCTCCGGGGCGATGCCGATGCCGTTGTCCTCGACGGCGAACGTCCATCCGTCGACCGTCGCGTTCGCCGAGACGTGCACCTCCGGCGGTCTCTCGCCCCTGAACTTGATCGCGTTGCCTATCAGGTTCTCCATCAGAACGATCATCTGCGTCCCGTCCGCCGTTATCTCCGGCAGCGTGTCATGCGTTATCGAGGCGGAGCTGCCCTCGATCCTCTTCCTCAGGTCCTTGAGCGTGGTGTCGAGCACCTCCTCCATCCGCACCTTCGAGAACTCCTTTCCCTTGGTGTCCACTCTCGAGTACATGTGAGCAGGTCGTCGATCATCCTGCGCATGCGGTCGGCGCCATCGATGGCGTAGTGCATGTACTCCTCCGCCTTCGCATCGAGGGCCTTTCCTTTGTAACGTCTCTCGAGAAGCTCTAGGTACGATGACACCATGCGAAGCGGTTCTCTGAGATCGTGCGATGCGATGTATGCGAACTGTTGAAGTTCCGCGTTCGAACCGTTTGAGCTCGTCACGGACCCTTTTCGATTCGGTAACATCGGTGAAAAAACCCAGGACCGCTGGTCCGTCCAGCAGATGGATGGATGTCGTGGAGATGTGAAATGAGAAACGGGACCCGTCCTTACGCACACCTTCGAGCTCCATCTCCCCGGATCGCTCTGTCCATCACTACTGGCATAGAGGGACCTGATCACCTTGTCATGATGTTCAGGAACGATCTGTTCCAGGATGGAGTGGCCGTACAGCTCCCGTTCATCCGAATATCCGAACAACTTGAGGAAACGAGGGTTCGCATAGATCGTTACACCGTTCCTCGCCATCCCTATCGCCCCAGGCGCACCTTCGATAAGAGAACGAAGATTATCTTCTCGACCCTCGATCTCCTTTTCTTTCTCTTTGATGTACGTGATATCGTGATTGATTACCATAAGAAAAAGCGGATCTCCTGCTTTCGATCTCAAATATGAAACCGAAGATAGTATGGTGATCAAGCTCCCGTCCTTTCTCTTCTGAACCACCTCCCCGCTCCAATGGCCTTCTTGTCCCATCACGTGATTGGCATGACCAAGAGCATTTTCCAAGAAATCGGTACTAAGAAATTGGACGATCGGTTTGTCCATCACATCTTTGGCCTCATACCCATAGATCCTTTCAGCGGCCTTGTTCCATGACCTGATAAGGCCGGCCTGATCTATGATCATCATCGCGTCAAAAACATTATCCATGATCATTATAAGATCATCGAGCGTGTTCCCTACGCTGTTCAGATCGTTCATGGGTCGTCCATTGATATCGTTCTTGTCCATAGATAAGTCCCTGCTGGCATCTAGAGCCAAAGTGAGGCGGACGATTTGCTGGGCAATTCGTTCGTGTCCCTTGACCAATGATCTCTAACCCTATGGAGATTTCGAATATTGTCAGCTACCCACGAACGAGTTCATGGGCTTGTGACCAAGCTCCGCCTCAATCACCTTACGGTCTTCGGCATCAACGCTCGCTACGTTCGGCCCGCTAACGGAGGGCCTAGCATCGACTCTCATGGAGAAGGTGGTGATGTTCCCTGAGGCGTTCAGGTCGGCATCGAGAGCGAACACACGCTAGACAGACGTATCTAAGATCTTGACAGTTCAGAACATCTTGTTCGGTGGGTACTTTTCTCCTACATACGTTTGTCGCCGTTCACCCCACTTTTTCAAATGTGGGTTTTCCGGCGACGCTCTTTATAAGCTTGCGAGGGCCAAGCAAGGGGAAAGAGAAGAAATAATGGTCGGCGTTACTAAATATTATTCTAACCATTATCAGGCCTATAGTAATTTCCTGAAGAATTTACCGCTCTTTGCTCTTATCTCACCAATTGATTGGTAGGATGGGTCTCGTCCGGTCCACTAATGCTTTTCCATGAGCGGCATTGGTGTTCAGGTAGGTTTCAGGAGAGGTCCGAAAGTGGAACTTCATCATCCGAGCGTGACGAGACCATCATAATCGAAAGTTCCATTCAAGCGAACGACCCGGGGGAGGTCTCAAGTAGCATTATCCTTTGATCAATGTATCATGTATTTGAAAAGGCGATGGCTGGAACATTTCGATGACACGACCTGAGAAAAAGAGAATAAGACGGTCAAGGTCCGATGAGCTGGAGGAGGAGACTCCTTCGGTCGGAGGAGAGGTACCGCTCGCTCTTCGAGAACCTAACCGTGGTCTTTCAACTTCTTGAACTTATGTATGATGACCGGGGACAGGTTATAGATTATCGTTACTTGGAAGTGAACCCCGCCTTCGAGCGACTGACCGGAAAGACAAGGGAGCAGGTCATCGGGCATCGCAATAAGGAGCTATTCAGTATAACCGAGGACCACTGGCTTAAGGCTTACGAGCAGGTCGATAGGACTGGTGAGCCGCTCACCTACGATAACTACGGTGCAGAGCTGGACAAGTTCTACGAGATCCACGCCTGGAAGGCCGGGGAAAAGAAGGTCGCTATGACCTTCTCCGATATCACCGAGCGCACAAGGGCGGAAGAGTCCCTATTAGAAAGCGAGGAGAAATTTCGTCAGATCTTCAACCATGCAAATGATGCCATCCATCTGAACGAGCTCACAGATAGTGGAGCGCCGGGACGCTTCATTGACATCAATGAAGTAGCGTGCCATATGCTCGGTTTCACTCGTGAGGAGATGCTCCAGATGCAACCCCTTGACATCGCCGTGGATCGCCATGATCCATCCTTGGAGAGCGTCTTCAAGGGTCTGAGGACCCATGGTTGGGCGAAGTTCGAGACAGGACACCGGCGTAAGGACCGGGTCGTAGTACCGGTCGAGATCAATGCCCATGTGGTCAACATCCATGGCAAAAGGGCCATCATAGCGGTTGTTCGGGACATTACCGACCGGAAGAAGGTCGAGAAAGCGCTCAAGGATAGCGAGGCCAAGTACCGCGGTCTGTTCGAGAACATGCAGGAGGGGGTCATCCTGCGCAGCCTGGTCTTCGATGATCAGGGAAAGATCGTCGATAGAGCATTGATCGATGCCAACCCCGCCGCCCTCAGGGACCTAGGGGCCACATCCATCGACGATGTAAGAGGTAAAAAGGACAGCGAGCTGCTCGGCCCTGAGAAATGTGGCGAAGATGCTCAAGAACATGAACGAGATGAAGGCCATGGGGAAGCCCATGATTGAAGAGGTGCACTTCGATGCCAATGGCCGGGATTATCTTCTGACCACCGTTCTTCTGGGTAACCATATCATGCCATCTCCACGAGCGTTGATATCACCGAGCGAAAAAAGATGGAGAACGAGCTCAAACGTTCGAACGCGGAACTTCAACAGTTCGCATACATCGCATCGCACGATCTCAGAGAACCGCTACGCATGGTGTCATCGTACCTGGACCTGTTGGAAAGCAAGTACAAGGGAAAGGCCCTCGATGCGAAGGCGGAGGAGTACATCGACTTCGCGACGGAGGGCGCTGAAAGGATGCGGGAAATGATCGACGACCTTCTCCGATATTCAAGGATAGAGACCCGAGGCAAACCTCTTACCATGGTCGATATGGAGCGTGTGCTTTTGACCGCTCTCAACGGATCTTCCAGCAAGGGTGGAAGAGAGCGGAGCTACGGTGACCTTCGACGCTCTTCCAATGGTCCTAGCAGATCCGACACAGATGGTCCTTCTGATGGAGAACCTTATCGTTAATGCCATAAAGTTCCAAGGGAACGAACCGCCAAAGGTCCACATCTCTGTTTGGGAAAAGGGCGATGAGCATGTCTTTTCCATCAGGGACAATGGGATCGGGATAGGTCCCGAGGGTCAGGAGAGATTATTTCAGATGTTCCAACGCTTGCACGCGAGGGACATGTACGAGGGCACCGGCATCGGGCTGGCGATAGCGAAGAAGATCGTCGAGCGGCACGGCGGTAAGATCTGGTTCGAATCGGAGGTCGGAAAGGGAACGACCTTCTACTTTACGATACCGATCCACTAAATGGTCGGGCCATGAAATGGGGGCACGACCGATCTCCTCGGACATTTATGCGATCTGAACCTGCGTTCAGTCCTCTTTTAACTTTTCTTGCACTTTCTTCTGTTCGTTAATGTCGCTAAAGGTTATCACCACGCCATCGATGACGTTCTCGATGGTCCGGTACGGAAGTATCTTGATCTTGTACCAGTGGCCATCCTTTGTCTGGACCTCTTTCTCCCTCGTGTTCAACTTGTTGAGGACCTCTTTGACGTCCACCACCAAGCTCTCGTAGCGCAGTTTCACGGTGATGTCCTGGATAGGGCGGCCCACATCTCCCGAGAGCAGGTTCATTATCTTTTCCATCTGGGGAGTGAACCTTCTTATTCTCATGTCGCTGTCCAGAAAGATGATGGCCTCGTCGATACTGTTCAGAACGTTCCTCATGTCGCTATTGGTCCTCGATAGCTCCTGGTTCTTCCTTTCAAGCTCCGAATTGACGGTCATCAGTTCCTCGTTCAATGAACCCAGCTCCTCCTTGGCCGTCTCTGATTCCTCCGCCACGCTCTGAAGTTCCTCGTTGTTCGACTGCAGTTCCTCGTTGGTCGATGTCAGCTCTTCGTTGGACGTCTCCAACTGTTCGATGGTGCTCCTCAGGTTCTCCTTGGTGTAGCTAAGCTCTCGCTCCAGTTCTTCGATCCTGGTATCACTGGCTGGAACTATGGTCAGCTCTTTTTTCGTTCCGAGTATCTTCTGAGGAACGGATATCTCATCGAACATGACCAAGCTTTCAGAGGCGGGTCTATCATCTCCCAATGGCCTGACGATGATATTGAGGAACGTTGCGTCACCGTTCGTATGGACCTGGGCGGCCTCTTTGATGACCGCTCTTCCCGTTCTCCGGGCTTCGTCGATGGCCGACATGATCGACGTACCGAATGTCCTCCCGGAGCAGGTCACGTATGTTGAAGCTGGCCCTTCCAGGACTAGGTTCGAAGTACTTGCTGGTCCGACCATGGAAGTAGATGATCTCGTTCTTATCGTTCACGATGATGCTCGGTGGCGTGTATTCAGAGAGAAGCATCTTCTCGGCTTTTTCGATTACGTTCGGGACTCCCGCAGGTCTGACCTTCGCTGAAATCGCCCCCCCCTTCGAGGAATAGGTTGCGCATCCATCGGTCCGGTCATGGACGTTTGCGCGTACGGTCTTCTACGATAAACTTTCAACTTGGTGTCGATGATAGCGAACCGATCATCGTAGCCGTTGATCGATTTCCATTCACCAAGGAACAGAATGCCATCGGAGTTCAAGGCAGAGCTGAACGTTTCCAGTACCTTTCTCTGCAGCGCTGGCTCGAAGTAGATGAGGAGATTGCGACAGGAAATCAGGTCAAGATGGAGGAACGGGGGATCGACGGTTGAGATCATGGGGGGCGAACACGACCATCTCCCTGATTACTCTTTTCACCCTATACCCGTTCTCGTGCTTAATGAAGTATTTTTCCAGGCGCTTTGCATCGACGTCATTGACGATCGCAAGCGGGTAATCGCCGGCCCGGGCGGTGTCGATAGCATCTTCGTTGATGTCCGAGCCGAATATCTGGGTGCGAAGATTCGTTCCAGACTCTTCCATCAGCTCTTTAAGAACGATCGCGATGGAATATGCCTCCTCACCGGTGGAGCAGGCGGACACCCATGCTCTTAGGTTCTCTTTTTTGATCCATCAACAAAGAAGGTCTTTCGGAGGGCATCCTTGAGCGATCCAAAGGCCTCAGGGTTCCTGAAGAAGCTCGTCACCTCGATTATAAGTTCTTTGAACAGCGAGTGGATCTTCCTGTGGATTTGCCTTTAGGTAGGCCGCATATTTCTCCTTGCTATCAATCTGGTGAACGGTCATGCGGCGCTCGATCCTACGGTTGATGGTGCTCTTCTTGTAGAGCGAGAAATCGTGACCCGTCCCCTTCTTTACGATCATCAATATCCGTTGCAGATCGTCCCCACCCCCGACCAGTTCGGCCTTCGGCGGTTGTATCCCAGTCCTGAGGGAATGGACATACTTTAGCATTGTCCCGGGCATCTGGTTCGGGGGGAAACGTAGTCCACCAGACCGGTGTCGATGGCGCTTTGAGGCATGCTACTGTACTTTGCCGTCTCCGGGCTACCCTGCCATTGATCATGCCGAGGTTCGAATGGATCATTCTTATCCCAACGGAACCGTCCGAACCGTTCCCAGAGAGGATAACGGCGATTGCGTTCTCCTTTCGGTCCTCGGCAAGGGAGCGGAAGAAATAATCGATCGGCATGAACGGCTCACGACCAGCGCTGCGATCGAAGAGACGCAATGTCCCATCGACTATGGTCATGTCCTTTCCTGGGGGGATCACGTAGACCTTGTTCCGCTGGACGACCATGTCGTTCTGCACCTGTACCATTTCCATGGTCGTGGACCGGGAGATCATCTCGGCCATGAGGCTGGGGTAATGAGGCTCGAGATGGGTTATGATAACATAGGCCATGTCCGAATCGGCGGGGGCGTTCTTCGAAGAAGGCCTCGTTGGCCTCTAGACCGCCAGCCGATGAGCCCAGGGCGACGATCTCGGGAATTGTTCTTTGTTATCCGGAGCGCTCGTTCCACCGTTCTTCTTCCCTCTTTCGCCTTTTGCCACCGCCATACCCCATCATGTTCTAAATTAGCTCAAATTGCCATCAGATAGCTGCATGCCTTCTTACGGGCCCGAGACCAAAGTCCCGAATCTGTCCTCGATCCAGACCATCATTGAGCAACTAACCATCATTGCTCAGACCTATGGATGTTCTTTATTATTTATGTCTCTTTCCAGGCAGCGTTCATGCGTAACTACTCATCTCTAGAAGGGGATCTACCAAGTTCCATCACATCGTAAAACTCGTTCCCAGCTATTCGACAGGAATGAGCTTAGAGAGGTCCGGGACCGACTACCGAGTTTCAAAATAACGTCATCGGTATCGACCTCATACAAGGCCAAGGTGTTTTAGCTGTTCATGGGGTTGCTGTGCAATGAGGAGTGCTAGGGGACAGCGATTGTTCTTGTCATCGCCTTGAGAATCGTCAAGATGCATGGCGGTCACATCTAGCTCCGGTCGGAGCTAGGGGAAGGAACGACCTTTTATTTCACCATCCCTGAAGCTAGGTGACGAACGAATCGTCGATTCGGAGACCTATCAGAGGTTAAATGCAACTAGCTATAGGAGATTTTGATGGCCCTTTGAGTTTATTTAGTATTTTTCCATGAACGAAAGGGCAGACCCAGTGTTCAAATGTATGACAAGGAGCGGTCCGAAGGTCGTTTGGATCACCGGTGAGTACAACAATTGACCATCTTGGAAAGACCTATCGCCATTTATTATAGGACAGAATGGCTATTGCGTCCGTCTCAACAATGGATGAAGATCTTGCTAAGAAAGAGCTTAGGGAACATGCCAAGAAGCGGTTGGAAAACAAGCCGATCCAAGAGGGATCGGCAGAGGAGAAATGTCAAACTTGTTGAAGATCTCGGTCTACATCAAGAGGAGCTGAACATACAGAACGAAGAACTTCTTAGGGTCCAGCACGAACTGGAGGCCACCAGAGCGAAATACTTCGAACTGTACGACCTCGCACCTGTCGGGTACATCGCTCTAACTAACGATCTTATCATAAAAGAGGCCAATCTGACCGCTTCAAAGCTCCTAGGGATCGATAGAACGAACCTATTTGGCAAGGGATTATCAGCTTTCGTCTCACCTAGTTCTCAAGAGTCGTTATACTTACATTACCGTATGCTCGCTCAAGGAAAGGAAAAGCAGGTGAACACTTTCCTTGTCAAGAACAAGAACGGAGAGGAACTTTGCATCCAGTTCGAGAGCGACCTCGTCAAGGAAGGATCGTGTACTGGGTTCAGATCGATCCTGACCGATGTCACGGACCGTAAGAAGGCCGAAGTAACTCTGCGTGATAGCGAGGAACGCTATCGCACCCTGTTCGAGTCGATGGATGAGGGTTTTTGTATCATCGAGAGGGTCAAGACCGCCCCTGGCGAGCCAATCGATTTTCGCTACCTGTCGGCCAATCCGTCTTTCACGAAGCACACCGGTATCGTTGACGTCGTGGGCAGGACCATGCGGGAGGTCGTTCCGAGGGAGCCGCAGGAGTGGTTCGATACCTACGACGCTGTCCTCCGCACCGGGGAACCGATCAGGTTCGAACGCGGCCTCGTGACACAGGGTCGTGTCCTTGACCTGTACGCGTTCCGCGTCGAGGATGGGACCGAACGCCGGGTCGCTGTCATCTTCAACGACATAACTGAACGTAAGAAGGCGGAGGAGGCGCTCAAGCAGAGCGAGTCAAAGTATCGTCTTCTCCACGACACCATGCTCCAGGGCGTGGTCTTTCAGAACGCCGACGGAACGATAATCTCCATGAACCTGGCGGCAGAGCGCATCCTGGTAGAATCCCCGGAAGAGTTCATCGGCAGCAGCTCAGCGGGACAGGAACGCTACACTGTTCACGAGGACGGAACGCCTTTTCCTGGTATGGAGCATCCTGCTATGGTCGCCCTCCGGACCGGCAAGGAGGTCCGGGACGTCGTCATGGGCATGTACAGCCCTAGAGAGAAGGCGTATCGCTGGATCATCATCAATGCTGTTCCGTTGTTCCGTCCGGGGGAGGACCGGCCCTATCAGGTGTACACGACCTTCAACGACATCACCGAACGCAAGAGGGCAGAAAGGGCGCTGAAAGAGAACGAAGCCAAGTACCGTGGTCTTTTCGAGAACATCCAGGGAGGGGTAATACTACGTCGGCTCGTTCGCGACGAAAAAGGCGAGATCGTCGACATGGAGATGGCCGAGGTCAATCCGATCGCGCTCAAGATCCTGAGGGGCTAGAGTCCATCAACGATGTCAGAGGAAAGCTGGACAGTGAGGTCCATTGCCCTGAGGTCGCGGCCAGGTTCCTTCAGATGGCCAAGGATGCGATGGCAACAGGAAGACCTGTCAACGGGGAGGTACACTTCGGCCCCAACAATAGTGATCATCTCGTGACCACCGTGCTCCTCGATAATGATCATACCATTTCCACTAGCTTTGACATCACTGAGCGTAAACGGATGGAGAGCGAGATGCGGATCATGATGGAAAGGCTCTGATCTTATCCTTTCGAGGATGCCATACGGGATCTTGCTCGTCACCGATGATGATCGGATAGAGTTCGCCAATCAGGCGTTCTGTAACATGTTCGGTCTGAAGGATTCCCCATCAGATCTGACGGATCTAGATGCGAACGAGATGATCAAAAAGATTGGACCGTCATACCTGAATCCTGACCAAGCCGCGGCCCGGATCAAAGAAGCCGTCTCCGAGGGGGTCCCGGTCATAGGTGAGGATGTTGCCATGGTGGGCAACAAGACCTTACTAAGAGATCTTATCCCGATACGGATCGGGGGAAGCACAATATGGCCGATTATGGATCCATGTCGACATCACCGAACGGAAGAAGGTTGAGGAGGCGCTCAAAGAGAGCGAGACAAGGTATCGTGATCTGTTCGAGACCGTGCAGGAGGTCTTCTACATCGACCGGCTCATCTATGACATGGAGGGCAATGTCGTCGACTGGATCTTTGAGGACCTCAACCCGGCGGGACTTAAGCTCCTTGGGTTCAAGGATCGAGATGAAGCTAAGGGAAAGAAGGAATCGGAAGTGCTCGGCCCTGAGGTCGCATCATTCTATCTTCCGATGATCGAGGAGGCGAGACGAGCTGGCAAGGCCGTCACGTTCGAGTACGATAGCCCTGCCGTGAACAAGGAGTTCCTCACATCGTACGTTGTCCATGGTGATCGCCTTATCTCCGCCCAGATGGACATCACCGAGATCAAGAGAATAGAACACCTAGTGGAGGAGGAGCGCGCACGCTTGCAGACCGTCCTAGACACACTACCGACGGGCGTGTTCATCGCCGACGCCACAGGCAGAATGGTGGAGATCAACGATGCGGTCAACAGATCTGGGGAATGGACGCCCCGTTAGCCAATAGTGTCGACCGGTATGTCGAGTACAAAGGTTGGCAACCGGATACGGGGGAGCGGTACAAGGCCGAGGATTGGGCCTTGGCAAGAGCGCTGCAGAAAGGCGAGACGATCGTAGGCGAGGTCATCGACATCGAACGCTTTGATGGCGGACGGGCGACGATACTTAATTCCGCAGCACCGATAAAAGATAATGACGGAAAAGATTGATCGGTGCGGTTGTGACCGTACAGGACGTCACTGAGATAAGGAGAGCAGAAGAGAACCTAATGCGATCTAACATCGAGCTGCAAGCGTTCGCTTATGTCGCTTCGCATGACCTCCAAGAACCTCTGAGGATGGTCGTCAGTAATCTTTCTAGATTGGAGAAGGGGTATAAGGACCAGCTAGATCCTAAGGCCCAGGAGTACATCCACTTCGCCGTCGATGGCGGAACAAGGATGCGCTCTCTCATCGATGACCTTCTAGATTATTCAAGAGTTGACACCAAAGGGAAAGAGTTCGTTCCAGTGGACATGCACAAGGTCGTTGAGAGCGTCCTCAAGGTTCTAAAGCTCCCTATCGAGGAGAACAAGGCTGAGGTCATTGTCGGACCATTGCCTACCATCTCTGGCGATAAAACGCAGATGTCTCAGGTCATGCAGAACCTCATCTCCAACGCCATCAAGTTCCATGGCGATGAGAGACCGAAGATCGAAGTATCATCCAGACAGAACTCGAGAGAATGGATCATCGCCGTGAAGGACAACGGCATCGGTCTAAAGATGGAGTACGCGGACAAGATCTTCCAGATGTTCCAACGCCTGCATACTAACGAAAAGTATCAGGGGACCGGTGTCGGTCTTGCCATCGTCAAGAAGATAATCGAGAGACATGGCGGTCGCATCTGGGTCGAAAGCAAAGAAGGGGAGGGTTCGACGTTCACGTTCACCTTGCCAAAGGTGGGGGGGGAACTAGATGAGTGAAACTCTTCGTATTCTACTTATTGAGGACAACGAGAGCGATGCGTTGCTCATGAGAGAAATGATAGATGATACTGGGCTAGAAACAGAGATCACCTGGCTCAACGACGGAGAGAAGGCCATGAAGTTCTTCGACGAGGGTAAGAAGGCCGATATGGTTCTGCTGGACCTCAACATACCTAAGGTGAGCGGTCACGAGGTCCTAGCTCTCCTCAAGGATAGTGACGTCCTAACGAACGTTCCTGTCGTCATCATGACAGGTTCGTCCTACCCTCAGGACAGGGAGCGAACGAAAGAGAGCGGCGTCGTCTGCTACCTGGTCAAGCCGATGACCATCAAGGAGATGGAAAGAACGACCGAGATACTGAAAGATATCATGCTTGAAGTTCGAAGGCCAAACGATCTAAACGAATCCAGCCCGTTCTAACGGTCAACGAGGACGAAGCATCATGTTCAACGAGGAGAAGAAAAAAAGATCAAAACTTATGGGGTTAATGCTGGTCGTCGTGATCGCCATCCTCATGGGGTCCCTGGCGTTCTTCGATGCCGGAGGTCCCGTCTATAACCCACCCTATTTGGCCTTCATTCTTACGCTAGTCTTTGTTCTGCTAATAGACATCGCAGTTGCCGTCGTTTCCGCCCGAGCATACCTGAGATCGGGGTCATTGAACATCGTTCTACTTGGTGCTGCGATACTCATCACCGGTCTTTCTACGATGTTCGCTATATGGATGCTGACCCCCACGTTCCCCTCCTCATCTTACCTCCAACCAAGTTCTTGCTCTCAATAACATAAGTATCCTGATCGGTGCGATCTTTTTGCTGCTGAGCGCAATAACCACATTAACAGGAACTGCTACTGTCGAGCTGCCCCGACGCAAGACGATCCTTATTACGACCTATATGCTATCACTCGTCCTGTTCGTGGCCGTTTCAGTATTGGCCTTTTTTAACCAGTTCCCGCTCTTTCTAACCAGTACCGGTCCGACCGCGTACCGCATCGCGGTCCTGACCGCTTCGGTCGTTCTCGTTCTCGCAAGTGGACTGTGCTTCGGTCTTCGGTATCTGCAGAACCGTTCGTCCGTTCTGTACTGGTACACCTTGGCACTGGCACTCTTTGGCCTGGACCTGTTCGGGGCTGTGTTCATCGTTCATCTGGGCGATCTTTTGACCTGGGCCACCCGGCTGGCGCTGTACCTCTCGAGCATCTATTTCCTCCTGGCCCTGCAGAGCCGTGGATCGCAGCAGGAGATGAACGTCGGTTTTTCGGAGAAATGGGCCGAGGCGTTCAGGAACGATCCCGAACAGATAACCACGCTGTTCGACAACATGTCGAACGGGTTCGTCTATGGCAAGGTCGTCACGGACAACTCTGGAATAGCGATAGATGTCGTCCTCCTTGATGTGAACCATGCCTATGAGGTCATGAACAGGGTCAAGAGGGAGGAAATTCTGGGGCGGAGGGGAACGGAGGTGTTCCCGGACTTAAAGAACGAGGTAGGGTGGATCGACCCCTACGCACGAGCGGCCCTCAACGGGGGATCAGTGACGTTCGAGAGGCGTTCCCCATCGACGGGGCTGTTGATCCGCCTTTCCGTCCACAGCCCCCAGAAAGGGTATTACGTGGCCATCTCCGAGGACATCACCGAGCAGAAGAAGGCGGAGGAGGCGCTCAAGGAGAGCGAAACCAAGTACCGCGGTCTGTTCGACCACTCGATGGAAGCCATCTCTCTTCTTGAGTATGTTTACGACCGGAACGGTGAGGTCGCGGATGGCTTGTACCAAGATGTTAACGACCTCTCTTTGCAAAGACTGAAAGCTCGATCGAAGGAGGATGTGATCGGGAAGAGCATCGGTGGGTATCTCGGACCGAAGACCCTGGACTCTGTCCTGCCCATCATACGCCAAGTTAATGAGAAGAACGAACCTGTTTTCTTTGAGATCCATTTTGGGTTAGATGATAAGGATTATTATGCATCCTATTATCCGCTGGGTAAGGACCACTTCGTCAGCACCTCTGTTGACATCACCAGTGTTAAAGCGGCACAAAGGGCAGTCGGAAAGAGTATGCCGAAGAACTAAAGCGCTCTAACGCCGAACTGCAGCAGTTCGCCTACGTCGCGAGTCACGATCTTCAGGAGCCTCTAAGGATGGTGACCGCTTATCTCGGCCTATTGGAAAAGAAGTATGGCGATAAGCTCGATGACGATGCAAAGAAGTATATGGACTTCGCCGTCGAAGGCGGGCTGAGAGCTAGGGACCTTATCCGGGACGTGCTAGAGTACTCGAGGGTCGATTCTACCGCCAAGGAGTTCGTTCCGGTGAACATGAGCGAGGTGGTCGAAGGTACGATCAAATCGCTCAAGGTCCCGATCGAGGAGAACAAAGCGAACATCTATGTCGAACCATTACCGACCATCATGGCCGACGGATCGAGATGTCCCAGGTGATGCAGAACCTTATAGACAATGCGATCAAGTTCCATGGTGATGAGAGGCCGAGCATACATATATCAGCATCGGAGGGAACGAAAGAGTGGAAGTTCGCTGTCAAGGACAACGGCATCGGGTTGAACACGGCGTATGCGGACAAGATATTCCAAATGTTCCAGAGACTGCACCAGAGAGAGCATACCCAGGAACAGGGGTCGGTCTTGCGGTGTGCAAGAAGATAGTCGAACGACATGGTGGCCGCATCTGGGTCGAGTCCGATGGCAAGAATGGATCGACGTTCTACTTCACCATTCCTAGGTCAGGGGAAGGAGAAAATAGATGAGCGAACCGATCAACGTCCTGATCGCTGAAGACAACGCCGCCGATAGGATGCTCATCAAGGAAATACTACTTGACACCGAGATCCCGCCCATATCGATGAGGTGGCAGATGGTGCCGAGGCATTGGCTTTCTTGAAGAAGGAGGGTCGGTATGCTTCATGCTCAAGACCTCGGCTCATCATCCTTGACCTGAACATGCCCAAGGTCGGGGGCGAGGAGTTCCTCCAATTAGCGGGGGACCTGCTCAAGGGCATCGAGGTCGTGATCTTTAGCGGCTCACCTAGTATGGTCAGATCGCCTGCCGAAGTATCATATCGCAGTATGATCAAACCATATGACAACGAGGAGTTCGAGGCAACGACCTCATCGTTGAAACAGATCATGCAAAATTTGTGATCTCTGAAAAACAAATGTTGCAAGTTATCTTTCTTCTGAGAGTGTAGGTAAGGATCTGAAAAGGCATAATTTTTTCATGGATGGGCGGGCTAGAACAGGAGGGTTTAATTTTCAAAAATGCGGGGAAAAACTAGAGAGGTATCATTTTTCAATTCAACAACAAGGGATCAAATTCGGGAGAGAAATCTTGACAGTGTTAGGTGCCATTTTTCCTATCTCACGATGGACTAAGGATTTTTGAGAAAAGTCTAAACGCCGTTAGGTGACATTTTTCGCTGTTGTATATATCCCCCTTCAGAATGGTGCGGGGGATATATATAACTCGAAAAAATGATACCTTCCAAAATTTTCGGATATAGGAGATAAGGAAAAATGGTACTCCCAGTTCCTCTTAAATGGAGAGACCCCCCTTTTGGTCCAAATCTGATTGGCGATAAAGATTTGAATTTAAGACGGGATTGAGCCTTTATCCTGACCTTGACAGTTGGTCCACTGTTTTTCAAGCATTTTTGAAAGTTGACACATCGTTTTGACATCCTCGAAACCGCCCCGGAACATCGTTCCTGAGGCGGAAACCGCTAGGTTTCCGCCAAGAAAGAGGACAAGATCGCCTTGTTGAGAGGGTCGAAGTTCGAGTAATACCGCCGTATCCGACCGTCGTCCATCGGAACTATGGTAAGTGTCAAATTTTCCAACGAACTTGAGATGAACTTCGTTGACACGGTCCTTGCTGGCGAGACGAAATATCGTGTCAAAGAGATCATCAATTGAGCGATGAAACCTAGCAGGAGGACGCCGTACACGGCGTCCTCCGACCATACTCTCAAAGGTCGCACCTCGATCTCGCTCTTCAACGAGTGGAACAGCTTCTCGATGGCGTCCTTGCTCCGATAGATCTTCAATGCTTCCTTAGCTGGCATATCGCGGCTCGAGGTCAGGCAGAAGCATCCCTCTCGTCCGTCGATCACCTCATCGAGGAGGAGGCGGAGCGCCGCCTCCTCGTCCATCTCAGCCAACCTGGTCTGGTAATCGTATCGCACGTCCACGAGAGGATTGTTGATGCGGAAGCGTTTTGGAAGACGCTTTCCCTCATCGAGGCTCTGCTGTATCGTTCTCGCCTCCTCAAGGAGGCGCTCGGCCTTACGCCTCCTGGACGCGAGATGCTCGACCTTCAGTTTCTCGGAGAAGAAGTAATAGTTGACCCTCGATGGAAAAACACGCTTCAGAGCATAGATGCCGTCCTCGGCATCTATGAGCTCCCAGGCGTTGTGGTCGAACGCCTGGAAGACATGATCATCAGAGAGGTTCAGCTTCTTCGAGGTCAGAAAGTCGTTGTGATCGAGGACGATGTCGTCCAAGTTCCTCTTATCGTTCGCTCCCTTGTCGAAGACGACCAGGGAGCGTTCCTCTAGCATGCTCCTTACCTGACCGTACGTCCTCCGAAAGTGCTCCTGGTCGTTGATGTTGCCCGCTTCCACTGTCAGACCGATCGGTAAGTTGATGGGTGGCGCGAGCTGCGCCACCCCTAAGGTCACCTGTTTCTTATCGGGACGATGATCTCTCGAGTAACCGTACTTTGCAAGGGAGGCCATATCACCGTAGTACACGATGCTTGTCCAGTCCATCAGGACAGTCCGTTGATGGAGCATCAAGAAGCTTCAGGACGCGGTCCTGAAGCTGGCGGACGATACGTTCGCGATGACGTCCCAATATCTCCACCGCTCGGTACAACATCTTTGACGTTGAACGATGGCAGCTCGTAATGCTCTCTTACTTCCTGCCTGTTCAGCCATTCGCCCGCCTGAAGGACGCTGAAGTTCTCGCCCATTTTATAGGCGAGCATACCTCGGACAAGAGCGTCCAGTGAGATGCCCTTGTCCTTGTGCCGGCCGATGACGGCCGGCAAGCACAGGCGTTCGTAGAGGTCATCGACCATCAACATCGTGCCGACGGCAAATGATTTATTCTGGTTCGGCGTAAGCTGAGATGTCCTCAGCTTTGTTTGTTTTGTCACAGATCCAAGCGTAAGTTGAGGACACGTTTAATTCTTCTCAGAACGCCGAACTTGAACGAAGGCCAGCATTGCTATGCTATCCATGCTCGATGAAATAAAAATGAGCTAGGTGTCAAGGTCAGGCTTCAATAGAAAATGTGAGAAGACCAAATGGGTTTTTAAAAATCTTCTCCCCTTTGTTACGCCTAGCTTCAAGATACTTTATTTTTAAGGTTCCGACCGCATCTATATCGCGATAGGGGACTAGGAGAAATAAATCATGATTTTCTCTTTCGATTTCTTTGAATTTCCCATCATATTTCTTAAGTTGGCAAATTATGTCCTTCTCAATGTAATTGATGTAATCTTCTTCGTTGTTGAAACCCTTTGGATTCGTGAGTGATTTCTTTACTTCGCCAACTAAATAATTATCATTAATTTCAACCACTATGTCTGGGGTTTGAGGATTTTCACCATCCTCACGATATGTCAATGAACCACCAAAGTAGAATACTCCATTTCCATCTGTTACAATAAATGACTTGAGGGAGAGAACTGCCTTTAATGAGTTGATATAATCAGATACATTCGCTTTGGTCTGAGAGATTTTAGAATTCATTAACTTATCAGTTGTCGCCACTTATCATTTCTCCATCATAGTTGGTCACTAAAAAACTTACCAGCTCATTGAACGAGATCCTGGAAGCTTGGGTTTGTGGAATGATTGCTATTTCAGATTTTGTTGTCACCATCAGTTCATAGCTGGAGCCGGATACATAATCATGAAGTAAAAGCCATAGGAAGCCCTCTTCGATTGATAAAATCGAGTATCCCCATGTCTTTAAACTAGATTTTAGGCGTTCAACAAGCCTTTGAAAGTCTATCTGTTCAGCGAAAACGTCCTCATGAAAATAGAATAGTAGGGGAGTAATCTCTAAGTTGTCTATAGTTCTGGGAACTGGTATCTGCTTTTCGAATAAATCCATCCTAAGAGAGAGAATCTGATTAAGAATTAATTCATTAAGTGTTAGAAAGTCGAACCCCCTCTCATACTGTATGACTCCTTTTCGGTTGATGCGTACAATTCCATTATAATTTTTATATCCAACTAGAATTTTTAGGCTATCCACCCAAATCGATTCCTGTTTAGCTCTTTGAAATACCTCATCATAGTCACTTACATCGGTCCAACATCTTTGGACTTCCTTATCTCCATAGTATCTCTTAAGAATCGATTCCTTGACAACTATCGTTGTCTGCTTTTTCTCCTCCAGGTTGGCTAGAACTTTTCTAATCTCGCGAGACCTTAGAAATACCCTCGATACAAACGGGTATAATTTATAAAAGTCCTTAAGGAGGGCATTAAAAGAGGCACGTTTTTCGTTACTTATAAGTGCCATATATGGTGCTTCTTTTGAGATGAGAAGTATGGAGAAGGATTCTTCTTTTTGAGAGTTCCCATGGATTTCGTAAGCTATACTCCCATCTGTCGATTTCGGTCTATCGATTATAAAATGATCTAAGGGAATTTTCGAGAATATTTTTTGAAACATTTGATTATCTAGTCTAGAATCGTAAGTAAATAGAACCACTTTGGATGGCGTATTACTTTGTCGTTTTGAGTTAACTCTTCTGATGAGTGTCCCGATTTCATCAAAATATGATAACTCCTTAAACATCAATTCTAACCGTAGATTAATCGCGAACCTACTATTTTTATTGGTCGCTACTCATGGGTAATGTTCATCAATCTCTTTCTTTGTAATGAAAAGAGTGTTAGTTATCCTAATATAGAATTGAACATAAATGAGATGAACATAGCGAAACTAAGGAGAAGACATCGATCCGATAGGTGCGCTTTTTTCGGATTTCAGGAAATCACATAGGAGAGCTGAAGTCGAACTTGGAGGATGCCCTTGAATAATTGTTTCTTTCTTAGTATCTATTAAAGGTCCCTCTCCTCCATGAGCTTGAAATCTCTATGGATCTCTACCCAACCATTCCCCTTGCTATTATTCACAACGGGGATACCCCATTGCTTGTGCATCAGGTCGACGATCTCTTTGACGGTCTCCGGAGGCTTCTTCCCCGATCTTCTCTTTCGACCGTTCTTTAAATGAACAACGAATTCCAACTTTGCATGATGCCAGTGGTTGAAATCCCTCTCCGCCAGCCAAGCCGTCAACTGGAACCTGTTCCTGATCTCGATGCGGTCTATCCTTTCCTTATCGATGAAGCCTTTCTTCTTCGTATATTTCTGAAAGTATATCGGTGCGATCTCCAAACCGTTTGAGAAAACGAACAAGGGTCTCGGCGTCAAGGCCTCATCAACGTAAACCAGTTCCGCTCCAATTAACATCATAATTGCCATGAACGGTATCAATATGAGCAAAAGGAAGGCCTGAAGTATGTTTGTTCCAGGTTCATCTGTGATATGGAACTCAACGGTAAGGATGAACATCAATAAGAAAAACAGACCTCCGATTCTCATGACGTAAATGGCTCCAAAATCGTATCCATAGTGGTATGGGGCAGATGGCTGATAACCGGGGTACAGCTTCTCCTCGTAGATTATTATCCCCTTATCTATCTCATTACCGCTTTGTCTGACCTTATCGATATAGGGGGAAGGTTCGTTCGGAGATCTGCATTCCTGAACAGGGGCCTCTTGTCCAATCCCGACCATCGGCTGAACTCCCTTCGAGCTCTCTACCTCGGAAACTTTTGTATATGCCCTGCGAAGGGCTCGGAAAAGGGCGATGACGGTGACGACGACCACCACCATCGGGATCAGGAAATAAAGTTCACCCGTGGAAATATAAGCAATGCCAAGGATGGTGAACATGACCACCCCCATGGCGACCATCCCAACGGTCGCCCTTTTAAATCTCCCTGCATAGTGATTTCGTGGCGATGCACCTTTAGTTGGGGTCCCGTTATTCATCTCTCTACTTGAGGGAGCATATGTGCCGGTACTGGTCGCCCCTGAACTCGATAAATTGACGGGCCAACTTCTTTTCACCTCCTGAGGATCGGTGAACTCATTTCGGCTGATAAAAATCAGGGAACATGCCACGAGAGCTGGAACTATGAACGGCAAGTAACTGAAGATGGCAAAGAAAAATGCAAGGTGTGGGTTCCATCTTTTGAAAGCACATATCGCACCTATCAAGGCAAGAGTGCTCTCAAGCAACAAAATGACGGCCAGCATTAAACCAAAAGCAGGATGTCCGTTTGGCGGAGCAAGTTCGGTCGATAGCACAGATAAGATGGTTATGCTCGAACTTGCTACAAGTATCGACCCCGCGATGATCGGTAGGACGGTTCTCTTTTTTGGAACCGAGTTGTTCGGGGCATATAACATCGAGGGGGCCGCTCCCGTTGTTCCGTTCATCTAGGTCATTCTTGAATCGCGACAAAGATATATTTATTCGATGCTAAAAAGCCAAGCCTATCTTTAGGTAGGTTAAATCTTCTTATGAATGGCAGGCAAATGTATTTTTTTCTCAATCGTCATGAGACCTAGATTGAGCAATTTTAAAATTCAAAGGTGGGCCTTTTTTTCTAGCCGACTAAAACGATCCTTAAAGGGTAGACCTAGGTGTGTTCTCATCTCATAACAATTTCAAAATGAGGGGTGGGCCTTTTTTCCGCGTTATAAATCCCCCAGACAATAGTACGATGCACGGAATTTGGACTCATCTTCATAAGGAGGGCTATAGATTAGTAAAATATGTCGATCGTCTTAGTCCTCGTTCAGGATATCATCTATCGCTTTGAGATGCTCGGCGACCCTCCGCCCACGGTCGGTAAGCTCCAATATCCTGCGCCTTGGGAACGCATCCTCGCGACGGTCTTTCACTAGACCTTGATCTATCAGTTTTCCTAATTTGTTGATCGTTGTTCCCGAACCTTTTGCCAACATCCCAGAAAGAACGGTCGTCGGTATCGGTCCCTGTTTCAACAATACAAGAAGGATACCGATCATCTGAGTGTCTTCAAGGGATTGCGCTTTGTACACTGCGGAATGCTCCAAAGCGATACTCATGATCAAAAATTAAAAATATTAGTCCGCTATACGAAATGCGGAATACGGCAACCTATATATAATTGGCAGATTTGTTCGGGACCTGCATTATGCTAGTTGGGGGATTAGAAAATCACTTTGTAACACAGGGAGTCCAGGAACACCATGTACTGTTCTAAATGCGGTACCCTAAATGACGATTCGTCAAAGTTCTGTATACGTTGGGTCCGAGCTGGCCCGATCGATCTTAGGTTCTACGGAAGTAACCTCGAACTCACCACAAGTGCCATCGGCCGGTCAGGGACCTGCCCCTACTCAAACGTATAATCCGTCCAGCCCTCATCCTGCAATGAGATATCCTCAGCCGCCTCCGAGGTCCGACCACACAAAGATCATACTTGCCATCATCATAGCCGCCGTCATAATCATCAGTGTTGTTGCATTGGCGGTTCATTATTACGATCCCCAAACCTCCTCGAACGATGGTCAGGGGTCCCAAAGCACCGCTTCGATCTTCGTTGGGGCGTACCTCGATTATGGGATGACCGGGGATGTATCAGGCATGGCCGTTACTGGTTCGATGGACATGGAGGTGATCAATACGACCAGTGAGGGGTTCACCATGCAGACCACCACCTCCGAGACGCCGGGAGGTACGAACGTCACCACTCAATGGTATTCCAATTCCGACCCTTCCAACATTGGTTCGAGCGCATCCTCCTCTGGACAGGGGGTCCTTATCGACCAGGAGCAGATGGCCACCGCTCTCGGTAACAAGGAGGTCAATCATTATCAGAACAAGACCTCGTCAGGGACGATAGACACATATGTAACCACCGATACCGATCTTCTTGTCAAGATGCAGGAGACCATGAACAACGGGAACTGGATCGCCGTCACCCTATCGAGTACGAACATACCTTATTACGAGGGTTAATCTCATCGATCTCGATACAGGTCGTTATGTATTGTGTTCAGCCTGTACATGGAAGTTGAGACAAAAGATCAGTGGGTGATAAGAGAAGCATGATCGTTCTTTCTGCCGATGCCCCACATCTGTGATCCGATCGTACTACGATGGTGGTACATGACCCTATGTGTTCATCAATGCTTCCACTCTGATTTCTTGGAGCGGAGATCTCAGACATTTGTTTGCACGAAGGATGAGAAAAGTTCGATTTTGCCAGTACCTCCTCGATCCATTCCTTGACCATCGGGTCCTCGATGTTGAAGTGCATTGGCCCCTTGCATATTCGGCAGGTGCCCATCGCCACAAAGATCTGTTTCTTGACATAACGGTCCCGTACCGCCCCGTACACCATGGAACTGACCGTCTCCCCCTCCTTCTTCGCCTTGAGAAGCTGTTCGTACTCCTCCTTGGGCATGGTGAACGAAACGGTGGGCCTTTTGTCCATGTATCGTTTCTGGGCCTCGGACCTGGTCATGAGGATATGTATGACCTGCGGTATGAAAATATTATCGCTTGGTGGAGATCGAACGATCATCATTAGTGCTCGCTCTTCGAGTTCCAATGAGAGAGTTGGACCTTGGGGGGATGTCCATAATATATGATACCCCTCGACCCCCTGATATTATGTCCCTTCATTGAATGACTGGCAAAGGTCCATGGGTCTTGGTCCTTCCCCGATAAATCCGGCGGACGATCATCGAGTGATGTCGGAAGACCCGAAATGAGCCGTCGAGAGAGGAACCCCCATCTCTGAGGGCCCGATCCTTCCAATCCATGCCCAAACTGAGATACTGGTCGATTTCAGGATCGAGGGGGAGGAGGATATCATATATGACACATCGACCCACTGTCATGGTCCTGAAAAATTTACCAGATGTCCGCCGTTTTTAGGTCGACCCAGAGAAAAGGGTGGCGGCGGGAAGGTGTGAGCCGTAGCAAAAAGAAATAAAGAAAAAAAGAAAGAGTATCACTATTTAGCATTTCAATAATCTTTAACGACCTTTGACCTTAAATTTAACAATCGAATTATTATTTATTCGCCCTGTTCAACTTTCTAATCGAAGGAATCAAAGTTTTATATACGCGTGGAGGAACCAGAGATGCATCATTTTATAACTCGACCCTTTCATCATTAACGGAAAATTCAGGTTCAGATAGATTCGTCCCCATTGCCATAAAGACGATGGCTCTTTCCACCCGTCCGTATGCCTCAAGACTGAAATATACTGGCATCTCTTCTGCTATCATCAATTCGATTATGACCTTATGGACCCGATCGTCTAACAATTCATAGATCTCGATCCCCCTCCTCGATTTTCTCCCAACGACCCCTCCGTACCAAAGCAATATCTTTCTTTTCCTTCAAAATGTTCGCAAAATAAAACAAACCTAGGTAATACCTGCTGGTTAGATATGCGTCTATTTGAATATCCAATGGTTCTTCATGCTTGCCGAATCCAGATAGATAATCGAAAAAGTGCTTTTCTCTTACATCTTCTCTTAATCCTAAAAGAGTAAGCAAAATATCATTATATCGTTATTTCAGCTCGATTTGTTGTCTACTGGATAGGCAATAACGATATTTTCAAAATATCGTTACAATATCGTTATTTCTTGAGAATATCGTTATCAACCCGAATTACGGGGCCAAAACAACGAAGTAATCATAGCCGCAAAAACAAATAAAACAATTAATCCTGGCAAGTCTTCTAAATTAGCCAGGAACATGAATAATGAGGATACGAACCCAAGCGCACTTACCAATAGTCTTTGGGACATAAACTTAATGACCACTATCCATCCGAAGACAAAAATTGATGCCTGAATAACGAACGCATAAACTGGATGATCTATGGCTAATACATTTGTCAACTGAATAACGATGACCATTAGTATGGCATCCCCGACCGCAGAAACTACTATGGTCTTCGGGTTTTCACTGGACATCAATATTGTATCTTCATTTTATTAAAGAACCTATTTTTTAAATGAGAATTGGCAGAACTTGAAACTATTTCAAGAGTTTAATATTACTGGTTTCCCGAAGGTGCAACGGTTACTCAATCAATTAAGGAACATGAGATGGACAGGGCGGAATTACTGCCCATAAAAACATCTAGATTTCAAAAAAATTGCTCTCATTAAAGCAGAGTTGTTATCATAGTTCGGGGGTTTCCTCGTTCTTCTTCGGAAGCCCTATAGGTGGGAGACCCTTTACGATCTCCATCGTCTTCACACTGACGGTGATGACCGACAAGAGCAATCTCAGGATGTAACTCCCTCCTGCGTACTCGTTGGGGTCGTTGACGATACCCGAATCCTTGTCAACGTCGTACCGATACTGATCCATGATCCACCCTATCGCACTGCGGCCGTTCACAACGTATTGGAACGCCTCTTCAGGGATGTTCTCGATCGTGATGTATTCGTTGTACTCTATCTTCCTATTCTCCGGATACGTTTTCATCCTGTTGACCTTACAAAGGACCTCATTCTTCAGCACATCGTGTATGTCGAGATTTCCGGAGATCTTAACAGATTCAGGAGGATCCAGATCCTCATAATTAAGATGTAATTCGGCAAGATCTCTTCCCGCTTTTGAGAATAAATCGAAATCCTCTTTGCTGTCGACAAGCCCTATTTTAGGCAATGATAGTTTTAGATCATCGGAGAAGGCTTCCCTGTATTCTGGAGAATGTAAGTATCCATAGATATAGTAGAAGATCTCCTCTTTCGTCACATCGGGACCATATTTCTTCTTGCCCTCTCCAAGAATGTAATCGCTGATCCCGTCGCGTCTGATGAGACGGGGGGTATTGTCACCGAACAGGGATTTTTGCTTGTTCTTGCGTCTGGTCTCAAAATTATCCTCATACCAGTAGAGGGGGAAACATTGAGATTTGCCAACTATTTCAAGGTCGGTCATACGATTTGTCATGAGACATGAGAAATCCTTCTTTATGCCTACTCCTGACACACAGATCAACAGATTATCGTCATTGGATGTAGGAAATAGCCTATCATTTTGTAATCTTCTTTCGATTACTGTCTTCTCCATGGTAAAAATAGTGCTTGGAATAAGGACGATATGATGCTGGATGGATCATTTTTTCATTGAAAAACACTTTCTTCTTTTTCTTCGATAAAAATTCTAAACCTGCAGTCCAAGCGATTTTTTCAGAATTGTATTCAATGTACCCACTTTCTGTTTGAAAATTATACTCTTCAATCATACGGGACATGTTCTCACAAACGGATTTTTTTGAATAGTTATAACACCAAGCGTCGCGATTAGTTTTATATCCGTTACTATATCCAACAAAAACTGAATCTTCGCAATGATCTCCAAACTTCTTATGAGTATCTCCGGCAAGGGGGATGAGCGTGTTGAAGACCTCATTACGTTCGATTAACCAATCACCATTTAGCTTTGGTTTCAAGGTCTCCATCTGTTTATTGCCATCTATGACAACGAATGAGTTAGAATTTCTCAGAAGATTGAATTTTTCAGATCGCTTGGCATAATCCGGTGTCTTGAAATATTGGACCTTAGCTTTTCCAGAATGATCTTTACGTTTTGACCAGGAGAGTTATTGCGATCCCAGATCTTCGATCCTTCTCCGAAGATCTTCTCCCCTTCCTGTCTCCAATTTCCACTGTTCTGATCTCCTCTTAGATCGAAGACCATGATCTTCGAAAATTCGCTCTCGATGCATTTTCTAAATCCTTCGAACGCACTGCCTGTGAGCCAGCCGTTTGGAGTGACGAATGCGATTATACCATCTTTGTCACCGATACGGTCGGTCGCCCAGCGGAACGCACGAACATAATTGTCATATACGGAGTTGACTAAGCCTACCTTTTCATCAAAAAGGGTTTCATCGAGATAACATTCCTCGATCCTCTTGTCGATACCTTCCTCGTACTTCCTCTTCTTCGCGTTGTCATTGGCAGATTTCTGGTTAGCACCATAAGGGGGATTGCCCATGATGACGGTGATCGGAGTATCGTGTTCCCTCCTGATCCTCCCCTTGTTCCTCTTGAAGGTCTCCCTATCATCAAGGGACATCTGTTCCGTCCTCTGTTCGCAGATATGCTCGATGTTGAACGTGTCCGTGAGAAGTATGTTGTCGAACGGAACGTACTCTTCATTGCCCATGATCCTTGTGAACGTGTTCTCGATGTTGACCGTCGCGATGTAATATGCCAAAAGGGTTATCTCGTTGGCGAACAGCTCGCCACGATACTTCCTTTCTAGGTTCTCCTTCGTGATGATGCCCGTCTCCATCAGTCTAGCAATGAAAGTACCCGTACCGGTGAACGGATCCAGGATGTTCACATTATCATCGTTTATGTCGATGCCAAACTCTTCCTTCAGAGCATCGGCGGCCGAACGGATAATGAAATCGACGATCTCCTGCGGGGTGTAGACAACCCCGTTGATGGATTGGTCCTTTGGGAAGGCGTTCTTGAAGAACTTCTCGTACAAGGCTGTTATTACTTTCTGTTTCCCGTCAGCGGTATCGATCATGCCGAGGGTGTTCTCGACGCTGCCGTAGAACTCCTCCAGATCTTTGTTGATGTTCTCAAGGCCCTTCTTCGCATCGATCTCCTGAAGCATCCCGTCGATGGTCTGGGAGACGGCGTTCTGCATGGCGAAGCCATCCTTCGCGAACAGCTTCTCGAATATGGGTTTCGTTATGATCTGCTGCGCCAGCATGTCGATCGCGGTCTGCTCGTCGACGTTGTCATTGACACAATACCTCAGTCCTTTGAGGAACCTATTGAAGGCGGGTTTGTATCCCTTGTACCCGTGTTCCTCATGCTGGCAGATCTTCGTCAATCTTTCGATGAGCGTGGGCATGACCTCGGCGACATTCCTAGCCCAGTTCTCGATGTACCCTCTGTCACCGACCTTGAGCACGAGTCTCGCCAACAGTGCTCCGCTGAAATCGTCCAGAGAGTATTGGCCGTCGACAAATGGAAGGTATTCCCCGTCATCCGAACCGCCGCCCACACCATATGGGCGCCCTATGTGGATGTGCCCCTTCGAATTGTTCTTCCTTAGATCGAAAGTGTTGATCTCCGCATCCAATCTTTCGTCGTGGGACCTCAACGCGCGGAGGACATCCCATACGATCTTGTAATTGTCATTGTTGCTCAGGACCGTTTCCGGATCTTTGCTCTCAGGAATTACGACGGGGATGATGATGTAACCGTACCTCTTGCCCTTGGCCTTCCTCATGACCCTTCCGACGGATTGGACAACATCGACAAGAGAGCTCTTGGTCCCCATGAATATGACCGAATCCAGTGCAGGAACGTCCACTCCCTCGCTCAGGCACCTGACGTTAGATAACGCGCGGCATCCAGTGCCCTCGGCCTTCAGCCAGTTCATGAGCCTTTCACGGTCCATGGAACGCATCCTTCCGTCTATATGCCTGGCATCAAGAGGCATGGGGCTCATCGGGGAAATTGCCATGTCACTGAACACTTTGGAAATGGCCTTCGACAATGCGATGGTACGGCAGAAAATGACCGCAGAACGCATTGGACCAGGATCCGTGTTCTTCAAGGTCTCATCATAGGCAATGTTCTTCGCCAGTGCGTTGAGACATCCCCATATCTTGCAACGAACGTCCACATCGATCTCGCCGTTCTCATCGGTCCAGTGTTCCCTGACGATCTTCGGAACATCCTTCTCCGGGGTCGTCAAAATAAGGACCTTGTAATCGGAAAGAAGCTCCAGTTCCACGGCCCTTCCGAACGAGATGTTGTAGAACTCCTTACCATAAAGCGCATCGTCGTCCATCGAGCATAGGACGACGGATGCCTTCAGAGCGTCCTCCTTACCTTTTACACCGTATAGGCGCGGAGTTGCCGTCATATACAGTCTCTTCTTCGCCTTGATGTTATCGTTGTTGTGGACCTTGGTGAAGCTGCTTTCATCTTCTTTCGAGATTATCGCACCGGTGGTCCGGTGCGCTTCGTCGCATATGATGAGATCGAACTCTGGAAGTCCAGCTCCCTGTGCGGCGATCACCGAATCGATGGATTGGTAAGTGGAGAATATGACGGTCGTCCCTTTACACTGATGGTACTGGAACAGTATCCTTTCTGCATCCGTGGTTGCCGGCGCTCCCAGGTCTTCGACCCTTTCCCCGATGTCATCCTCAGTATGTCTCTTTGAGACGGACGGATCGGAACACACACAGATCGGCGTCAACTCCTTTTCAGCATTGGCCATCCATTCTCTGAGCGTCTGACCGACCAACGCTATGGAAGGCGCAAGGAACAGGATACAGTCCTCCTTCTCCTTGTCCCTCTTATCCAGGATTGCCTCCATGACCTTGAGCGATGTGAATGTCTTACCAGTACCGCAGGCCATTATCATCTTTCCGCGATCGTTGTTGCGATAATGCTCAACGGCCTTGTCCACAGCATCCTGCTGATGGGGACGGAGCGAGTACTTCTCCTTCCTTGCAGAACTTCCGTGGGCTCCCTCTTCGATCTCCTCCCATTTGACAGGGGCCTCGTTGAGCATGCTGAGGCCGATCATCATTACAGGGATGGTCTGTCCTGATATGCCCTCGATCGCATTCTCTCCCCAGTTATCTGTTGTAGCGACGATGACACGCTGTGAAAATACCGTCATGTTCCCATCATCGTCGCGGAACTTCCTACCGGATGTGGATATGAACGTATCCATATCCGCTTTGGTGACCCTATGATCAGCAGCATAGCATTTGCATTGGATGGCCCAGTATTCACCGGTCTTGGTCTTGGCCACGAGATCGATACCAGTATCCATCCTACCTAGGTCAATTCTGCCGGGAAAATTCATCCATGACCTCGTCCATTCGAGCATCGACGCGTAGGTCGGATCGGTCATGAAGTATCTCGCCATCAACTCCTCGAATCTGGTCCCTTTGTCGTGTTCCGAATAGGATTCCGAACGGTATTTCGCGATGATGTCGTCGAACTGCATGCCGGTCACAAATGGTACGCCGAATGCCATTCAGCAATAATAACCTGACCCAGAAAATAATTAACACCAAGATGCTACCATCGACGATGATTCCGTTC
>CAVUGW010000016.1:0-23077 GCA_963741025.1 Methanomassiliicoccaceae archaeon | reverse complement strand
AATATGCTACTGATAAAGACGAAAAGCTGCTTTTGATGTTGACCCTAACGTACAAATCGACCTTGATCAACAGACCCAGCGTTTTAATTAAACCATCTGAGGATGAATCCTAGACCTGAACCGAATGACAAGCAGTTCGTATTTTCAAATGGTAAATCAAAGATAAAGGATTCCGGTCCTTGTTTTGATCGTATTCTTCATCTATTTCGGCGTTTGTCGTTTCTTCTCGTTTTCTCCGGCATGCCTCATGATGGTCTCAACGAAATCATCCCTTGAGTTCGGGACCTTGAACCTAACAAGCTCACCGAATCATTCGCAGGTCTGCTCGACGTACATTAGACCACTCTTCCACTTCACCCTGGAGCGTATTTAATGTTGAATGAACTGTAAGCAAGCGTCATCCTGTTATGAGTTTAATTTACAGTTCGAATGAGTTTTATTTAAAGAGAACATATCGAAAATGGGTAAAAATACCGCCCATTTTCACCCGCTTATTTTTGGGCCAACGCCCTAGCTTCTTTCTTGGCTGTCCGCTTCGTCATCAACCTCTTCAGATACATGCCCATGATCATCGCGGTGACGATGGAGACGATAATGAGACCTTGCAGATATATGTCGGACCGGCCCTCCGACGCCACCGCCGCCACCAGCAGGACCGCCGTCAGCGGTCCGCCCAGGGAGAAGGGTGAGGGCCGCCCCCTCTATGCAGGTGACCAGGAGGATAATAGGAAGACTTGGAAAGGCCATCCACCGCCAGCCCCTTCGACCATCGTGCAAGAGAACAGGATGGGGAAGGTCGGGCCGCCCAGGAACCCGCCCTTGAACGCCACCGCAAGCAGTAAGATCTTCAACACCGCGTAGAGCAGGAGGGTGGCGGTCCCGAATGTGGCCGCGGTGCCCACAATAGTATGTATCTGACTTTCCCCAGAGAAAGCAACATCGGGGACGAAGTAAACGACCACGGCTGTTATCACACCGGCGACAAGAGCACGAACGACCACTTTCTCGTTGAACCTCTTCATGAGCGTCCCGAAGAACTGGAAAGCTATGGCCAGGAACAGCACCAGAAGAGCACCGATTATGCCCAGAAGAATGGCATAAATGATGAACACGGCGTCCTGGGTCTGGAGCGGCGGGAAGGGGACTTCGCCCAAGAAGGAATGCATGCCCACCAAGTGAAGATAAAGTAACCGATGACCCCGGCGAGCAGGTTCCAGCCGATGAGCAACATAGACCTTTTTGGGCCCGGCTATCTCCGTGGCCAATACCGCCGTGAACAATGGGGAACCGATGATGCCGTTGTACGCCGAGGCCAGGGCCGCGGTATAGAAGCCGGTCCTCGATTCCTTACTGACCTTGAACTTGTCCTGAATCCACCCGGTGATCTCCACGACCAGAAATCCAAGGGGTCCCTCCGGACCGACCGCCACACCGGAGAGCAAGGAAACGAACGAAGAGAAGAGCGTTCCGGGGAATCGCTTGTAGCTTACTGCCTGTCCCCCCTTTATCGCATCACTGGCCGAGCCGTTGATCACTGTAGGAGCGTTCAGGTATTTCTGACCCAGACCGACCAACAGCGAAAAGACCAGCACTCCTAGAGGGAGGACCCAGCGATTATCGGAAACGAAATTGCTCCCCCACAGAGCACTGTTAAGGATACCGTAGACGTACAACCAGACTATGGCGAACATGATCGAAACTAGTCCGATGAAGCCGACCATCCAGACCCGGGGCAACTGACCCATGTTCATACGATCGATGTAATCGGGAACAGGGCCCTGGTCGGTCGGAGCGGCATCGTCCGCGATCGATTTCAGTGTCGGTCATGGCATACTAACATCCAAATTAGTGCCGTCTTTCGTTTACCAGTGTTGATATATTTTGGCCGATCATGTCATTAAATAGTGGCCGTTCTGGCGTTTTATGGTCGAGATACAGGGCGATGTTACCAGCACGCCAAGGAGAAAGCGAAAATATGCTAAAGCACAAGGTCCTTGCGGTCCATAGGAACGAGCACAAATAGCACACTATCATATCGAAAATCACATCATCGAAGCATCCCAGAAAACTGACCCCTTCCTTTCCACCAAGCTATTTATATGTCGATCTTTGACATGATGACCTTAACGGAGTACATAACAAGGTCGGGGCGATGGCATCCAATCGAATAGCACGATTCCAGAGAACCTACATGTCCTATGGCGATTGGCTCGGGGAGTGGCTGATCGGGTTCATCATCGTCGTCATCTTGAGCGGGCTGGTCAGTGGATCTAGTGCCCTAGGGCTGAGCAGGTTCGATTCCACCGTCCTCCTGCTGTTCCTGACCTTCGCCTCGACCGCAAGCTGGGGGCGATCCATGGCTTTGAATCGATCTATGGAAGCCTAGTGGACGAGGCGGATCGTGAGGAGCTCATCGGCCGGTTGAAAAAGGATAAGACGAACAAGGAGTTGCGGAGCGAACTCATCGACCCTCTGGATGAATCACCGGCCGAGTATCTCGCGGAAGCGGAGAAGGAAAAACTAGCGGACCAGATCATTTTGAAGGCTCCAGAGGCAAAGAAGAGGAATCATTTCACCAAGGACGACCGTAACACGCTCATCGCCACTGCCTCTTGTGACATCCTGGCCGTCATACCGGTCATCCTTACGTTCATTCTCCTTGGCTTCGGCGCGTTCCCCGGGTGGCATCCCGGGCCATACCCGCTTTCGCCATCGGTTAGATCGCCTACCTTTACTCCGAGCACGCCGGCCGGAGGAAGAATCTAGCTGCTGGAATCTTCATCATACTTACTATCGTGGTCGTGTCCGTCGCCTACTACATTGGTTGGTAATTATTCTGTGTTTTGAGGATTCTTAGGAGGTGACATTTTTAAATCGTTCTTCCCTGCTCATCCTTAGCCCCTTTTTGTTCGACTTTGAGCGATGAGCTTGCACCATTTTTGGCAAAGAAATGTTATTTCACCATCGGGACAAACGCTGGCAAGTTAGGATGCCGAGACCTGTTCTGGTCAATGAACCCTGTAAAACTTAATGATGACCAGAACCTTTCTGATATGAGTTGGCGACAGTATGAAAACAGATCTCCGTATACTGTCCCAGAATCGTAGTACTCGTTCCTATCTCGATAAGTAACTGAGGCCACCGTCCATCTCACTAGCAGGCATTAAAGACCAGACATTTCCACAATGCACCAGTCTTCGGAAACATCCCTGATGGTAAGAGGTCCATATAACGGATAAAGACGGTCCATCCGATCACTGGATAACGCCCATCGGAGATTTGTTCGAGGATTATTAAAGAATGGGAGATAAAGACAATGGTAATGTACGGACCAATGCAATTGATGGTGGTCGGATTTCCAGGGAACGAGTTCTCTGGCGATATGCCCCAGCAATAAACGATGCACGAGAGAAAGGCCTGATTCGTTTGATCGATTATGCGTTCTTGTCAAAGGATGCCGACGGAACATTATCGGGTCAAGAGGGTACCGACCTCGGACCAGTGGAGGTCGAAGAAATGGGGGCTGTCGTCGGTGGCCTTATCGGTCTAGGGGCCGGCGGAAGGGAGGGGGCCAAGAAGGGAGCCAAGGCCGGTGCGGAAAGGGCCAAGGAAAAGGAAATGACGAACGAGAGGACCTATGGTCTTTCCCAGGATGATATAGATGATATCGTGGACGCGTTCCCAAAAAACAGCTCCGCCGCTTTCGCTATCATCGAACATTTGTGGGCCAAGGACATCAAGCAAGCAGTGATGGATTCTAACGGTACTGTTCTGGTCCATGGGATGCTCACACCGGAGCTTTTGGTGATGTTGGAGAAGCACTACCGGCTGCGACCAGCCAGTGATGACACCAAAGCATATCAAGTAAGGATGCCCGGGGAGGGTTCAAGAACTGTGGTAGACCACCCACGAAGAACAAAAACCCTTTTTATTATATTTTACAACGCGGACTGTCGGGAATAATGTGATAAAAAGTCCGGCTGCTGGAATATGAAGAATTTACACAAAGAGGACCAGTAACAACATTCTGATGGATCCGGTCGAATGGAACGATGACCACATCATCCTTTCTGAAGAAATGACAAACGGTTGGTCATATCCGTGGTGCTTGGGGAAGGCCATTTGATGAGTATGATCATATGAAGAACTCATATTTACTTCAACACATGTAGCTATATGATCTTCGCCTCGATCTTTGAAACCTTTGACTCAGCCTTGGCCTTTATCCCTTTCTTTTTTTTGCCTCGTCCTTGGCCACCTCCCTTTTCTCCTTAGTATTTCTTATACCCCAAAACAAGTGGTGCGAAGGGGTAAATTTGAACCCTGGCCAGGTGCGAAGAAGGTATCATTATTCTGGATGGGTGAGCTAGAATGGGGGGTTTTATTTTTCAAAAAATGTAAAGAAAAACTAGAGCGGTATCATTTTTCCTTGTTAAATAATACCCCCGAATATCAGTGCGAATAGTCGATTTGAGCCGAGTTTTCTTGCCCCTCTTAAATTTAGGCAAAAAGTTGACCAAGCGGTCAACAGGGGATCTTCATAGCCGTCCCAGGTCCGGATAACCCCTAAAAACCACATTCCTAAGATATCTGGCCAATACCCATTTATGTTCGTTTCAAGTTGTTTAGCCCTGAAAGGCATGACCAAATATGCTATTTATAGGGACGAAAATACCCTGGCTCATAAGTGCATCGATGGCCTATCCATTCTGCCTGATTTTTACCTACTGGCCATTGTATTATAATCTATGTATATATATATATATATAGATTATAGTATTGTAATATAACACATGTGTTTTGACGGTCCTTAGCCGGTTAAATAGAAAATTTGGTCGCCTAATTTACAAGGAGATACCGGCTTTGATGAAAAGACATGAGATAGATGGTATTACGAACATGACCAACGGTAGCTACATCATCAATATCGCCATAAAACCAAGATTAATGGGAATATCGCCTGAGCTATCGCCCATATTGGTAAAAGCAGCAGTTTCATTTCAGGATATCGGGCTTGTTGATGCCCCGTTCCAGATGGGTGTCGTGAACCCGATCGCCCCATTATGATAGAAGACAGTCAAGTCCTCGTTGTCTCCTTGTATCCAATTGTTGCCCACACGTGGCGAGTTGCCGTCAAATGTGATGTTAAGCGAGAGCGGTGCAACCGCTGAACGCACCATTTCCTATGCTCGCGAACGTTGTTAGGAATTGTGATAATGGATGTCATGGAACATCCTTGGAAAGTTACACAGTTCCCGATGCTCGTGACGTTACTACCAATCGATACATTGATCAGACTGAGGCAATCCTGGAATGCGCCATCCCCCATGATCGTGACGTTGTTCGGAATGGTGATCGATGTCAGGGAGACACACCAAAGGAACGCCTGAGGTCCGATGCTCGTGACGTTGTTCGGAATGGTGATCGAGGTAAGGGAAGAGCAGTCGGAGAAGGAGTTATTGCCTATGCTCGTGACGTTGTTAGGGATCGTGATGGATGTCTATGAAGACGGATCCTGGAACGTATGGTTCCCGATGCTCGTGACCTTATCACTCATCGACACATTGATTAGACCTAAGCAACCCTGGAACGCACCATCCCCTATGCTCGTGACGTTGTTCGGAATGGTAATGGAGGTAAGGGCAAAGCAGTCGGAGAACGCATCGTCCCCTATGCTGGTGACGTTGTTTGGAGATCTTGAATGCGCCCTTTTTTCCGGCAGGGTACTCTATCAGTGTCGAGTTCGTTCTGTCGTACAGAATGCCGTTGATGCTTGAATAGTTCGGGTTCTTGGGATCGACATCGATGGAGGTCATGGAAGCGCAGCCAAGAAACACATCGTCCCCGATTTTCGTTATGTTGTTAGGAATGGTAATGGAGGTAAGGGCAGAACAGTCGGAGAAAGCATCATCCCCTATGCTGGTGACGTTGCTTTGGGATCGTAATCGATGTCAGTCCTATGCAATGGAATAACGCTCCATCACCTATGCTTTTTATGTTATTGCCCATCGTGAAGGAACGTCAGAGCGAAGCAGAATTCGAACGAATCGTTACCAATGCTGGCTACATCGTTGCCCAGGGTCACCGATGCCAGAGCGATACATCCCTCGAAGGCACTGTCGCCGATGAATGTCCCATTGGAAGGAATGGTTATGGAGGTTATGCTCGGACTTCCTTCGAACGCATCGTTACCGATGCTGGTGATGTTGTTTCCCAAGTTAACGGATTTCAGACCGATACAGCATTGGAAAGAACCATTTCCTATACTTATCACGCTGTTAGGAACGGTTATAGAGGATATGCTCGGATTTCCTTCGAACGCATCGTCGCCGATGATGGTAACGGACAAACCATCGATCATGCTTGGTACAACGACGCCTTCAGCTGACCCCGTAGGTCCGATGCAATGGGTTATCTCTATTGCGCTCCCGTCGTCGATCACTTCGTATTGATAATCAACTTTGGTTCCCGTAGACGCTGTAATGGCCCAACGATCTACCGATGTAACGGCGATCAAGGACGAAAGAACGATGATTGCTACTAAGAATACGGTGGTCTTACGATCCATAAAGTACCTTTCTTCCCCATGCCTGATGTAATTTCTCAAATATTAATAATTGACAGGGCTTGCTAGTCAGAGAAAGATCGGAGACCTTGGTGATGTCCGCACATAAAGTATTGTGATGTTCTTGTTCAAGGTCGATATCGGGTCGGTTCAGCCTCGTAGAGCGGTTTAGAGCATGGGCTTTTTTTCGTTCTATCAATGACGAAAATCTGGAAACAGGCATCATTTTGACTGTATATGACTCACAACCAAACACTGCGAGGCAACCGGATCGATCTTAATGAGCAACGAACAAAACTGTTAATAACTAACATCCAAACCCCATAAATACCTCCCTCAACCCGTTTTCCCTCCTGACATCCGACCTTTGACCTACCGATTCAACGCGAGTACCTTCATCTCTTATTATTGTGCCATTTGATGGTCAATGCTCAGTTCACCTCCAAGGCCGAGTTCAAGGGAAGCCCTGGGAATATGTCATGAGCTTTAACAAAATATGGGGAGTTCACCTATAATTTACTAGGAAAGAGAAGATCGATGGATGATTAGACCCTACGCCGAGCATCCAGCGGGTAGATAGCGCTGAGCTGAAGGATAAAATCCCCAACATGTCCTGTGCTGAGGGGAAATAGCTGGGAATAATAAATCGACCATATACTACCTCAAGAAAGGGGCTAGAGGCCAGAAGGCGTTCAATGTGTACGAACCTGTCAAGAGAAAGCTAGAGATGATGACCAATGAATGAAAAACCGTGATATGCTCATAAATCATCAGATAAGGCAAAGGCGCAATCGGTTAATTGATCAACATCGAGCCATAATATTCGATAGACCTGGTTAGAAATATTAGAGTGTTCGAATATATTCCCACATACCCATGCCCCCATCCGTTGAGGACGGGCGTGGCCGCCTCTACTCTTCCAGCACTTTTTTCTTGTGTCGGTATCGTCCTCGGTTATTTGACCATTAACGAACTTCATTTTCAATACGATCAATGGGT
This sequence comes from Methanomassiliicoccaceae archaeon, assembly GCA_963741025.1. Classification (GTDB taxonomy): domain Archaea; phylum Thermoplasmatota; class Thermoplasmata; order Methanomassiliicoccales; family Methanomassiliicoccaceae; genus CAVUGW01. The sequence goes on along the minus strand of CAVUGW010000016.1, from coordinate 15,513 downwards.
CCTCATGTTCTTTCGAAGTGCTTTTGCGGGTCAATGTCCAATGACAATGAACATCGCCCTGAGTTATCATCTTGTGGTATGTAAGTTCATACTCTGGATTAATTGCACTGACCATCCCCTTGAAGAACGATTCGTACTGCTTGCACAGCTCGCCAGTAAATACCTGTTGAGAACAATCAGAGATGATGTTCGAAATACCCTCCTTATGAACTTCTAGGTCGAAATCCCTTTGACCCAAGGCGTTCTGCATCATTCGGACGAACTTTGCTGTCCGAACCATATCATCGACCAGGTATGGGTTCGCCTCTATGAGCCGCCGCCCGATCTGTCGTCCTACCCTTGATGCATTGAGACCGAGCCGTTCCCTCGTTGCCTCTAAGCCGTGCAGGTCCAGAAATGCCTTTGTCGTTCCATCCAAGAAACATGATTGTCCCCATAGTGCGGCCGCTTGAGCCTCCTCTTTCGATATCTTTATCTCTGGCAGTGTGAAGACCGTTTTCCCAAGGTCGTCAATTACAGATATGGGGTCCGACCTCTTCTTGAAAACATACCTGCAGTACGGATCTCCTCCCGGCTCATGGTGCGTCCATACACATTCGTATTCCGGATTGATGTGGTATGCCTCACCCTCCGTGTAATAATGGGAGAGGGATATGCAAAATTCTGGGGAAGCATTTCTGAAGATGCATCTTCGGTTCGTGCCCACCGCTCCCCTTTCCCGCACCTCTCCCGAGATCATGTCAGGTGGCACTGCGACAACACTGGCGAATGCATGGGTGAGAAGCAATGCATCCGCCCCGTTACCTTGAATGTTCAACTTCTTTCTTGAACCATCCACGCAAGATTTTGCGTTGATGATGCGATAGGGCTTTACAGCAGTTAGGGCGGCCTCCGGTCCCGATAATCTAACGAGTTCATCGAAAACTGAAGTATTCAATTGCGCGAGTGCATCGACCATTATCTCCGCAGCAGAGACGTTCTTTTCGCCTTCCTTGATGAACCAATCTATATCGGCCATTATATTTCCTCATGGGATAGATGGAGGTTTAAGATGATAATCGTTATTTATTATTAGAACCTGACCTTGACACCTAGCTCATTTTCTTATTTCATCGAGCATGGATAGCATAGCAATGCTGGCCTTCGTTCAAGTTCGGCGTTCTGAGAATAATTTAGGCTGTCTCAACTTACGCTTGAACTGTGACAAATAACAAAGCTGAGGACATCTCAGCTTACGCCGAACCAGAATAAATCATTTGCCGTCGGCACGATGTTGATGGTCGATGACCTCTACGAACGCCTGTGCTTGCCGGCCGTCATCGGCCGGCACAAGGACAAGGGCATCTCGCTGGACGCTCTTGTCCGAGGTATGCTCGCCTATAAAATGGGCGAGAACTTCAGCGTCCTTCAGGCGGGCGAATGGCTGAACAGGCAGGAAGTAAGAGAGCATTACGGCTGCCATCGTTCAACGTCAAGACGTTGTACCGAGCGGTGGAGATATTGGACGTCATTGCGAACGTATCGTCCGCCAGCTTCAGGACCGCGTCCTGAAGCTTCTTGATGCTCCATCAACGGACGTCCTGATGGACTGGACAAGCATCGTGTACTACGGTGATATGGCCTCCCTTGCAAAGTACGGTTACTCGAAGAGATCATCGTCCCGATAAGAAACAGGTGACCTTAGGGGTGGCGCAGCTCGCGCCACCCATCAACGTACCGATGGTCTGACAGTGGAAGCGGGCAACATCAACGACCAGGAGCACTTTCGGAGGACGTACGGTCAAGTGAGGAGCATCTCGAGGAACGCTCCCTCGTCGTCTTCGACAAGGGAGCGAACGATAAGAGGAACTTGGACGACATCGTCCTCGATCACAACGACTTTCTGACCTCGAAGAAGCTGAACCTCTCTGATGATCATGTCTTCCAGGCGTTCGACCACAACGCCTGGGAGCTCATAGATGCCGAGGACGGCATCTATGCTCTGAAGCGTGTTTTTCCATCGAGGGTCAACTATTACTTCTTCTCCGAGAAACTGAAGGTCGAGCATCTCGCGTCCAGGAGGCGTAAGGCCGAGCGCCTCCTTGAGGAGGCGAGAACGATACAGCAGAGCCTCGATGAGGGAAAGCGTCTTCCAAAACGCTTCCGCATCAACAATCCTCTCGTGGACGTGCGATACGATTACCAGACCAGGTTGGCTGAGATGGACGAGGAGGCGGCGCTCCGCCTCCTCCTCGATGAGGTTACCGACGGACGAGAGGATCTTCCGCCTGACCTCGAGCCGCGATATGCCAGCTAAGGAAGCATTGAAGAACTATTGGAGCAAGGACGCCATCGAGAAGCTGTTCCACTCGTTGAAGAGCGAGATCGAGGTGCGACCTTTGAGAGTATGGTCGGAGGACGCCGTCTATGGCGTCCTCCTGCTAGGTTTCATCGCTCAATTGATCATCTCTTTGACACGATATTTCGTCTTGCCAGCAAGGACCGTGTCAACGAAGTTCATCTCAAGTTGCTGAAAAATTTGACACTTACCATAGTTCCGATGGACGACGGTCGGAAACGCCGGTACTATTCGAACTTCGACCCCCTCAACAAGGCCATCTTGTCTTCTTTCTTGGCGGAAACCTAGCGATTTCCGCCTCAGGAACGATGTTCCGGGGCGGTCTCGAGGATGTCAAAACGATGTGTCAACTTTCAAAAATGCTTGAAAAACAGTGGACCAACTGTCAAGGTCAGGTTAGAATATACAATCATCATGTGTTTCTTATGAATACAAGGAATCGGCGGTATCATTTTTCCAATTTATTCCCGATCGACCAGAAGAAAAAGGTATCATTTTTCGGCGTTGTATATAACCCACAACCATGTTGTGCGATGCAACTGATTTGAACCTAATGAATAACGAATAATGCAACATGAGAAGTGTCAATATTCACAAATGCCTCCTCCAACCCGTTTTCCCTCCTAACCTCTGACCGAATACGAAAAGAACAGATGGAGCCCATATCGACGTTCATCGAGCTATCTATGTTGCATCACCCATTCATATTCTAGAAAATGTGCTACATATCACCGACACCGATAGCAATGATGCTAGAAGAGAAAGCACAAGACATAGATATCAAGGAGAATGTGGTGAGTTAGAACCAAATAAGCGTGCTTGGCATGAGGGCGTCGCCGCAACCACGGTAATGATTTAAGTATCGATTTGTGCAAGGAAGGGTAGGGCATATTGAAGCCCTGTTTGGAGGTTGAACTCTATTGAGACAAGAACAGGAAGAAGTGCCGGAACGTGATGAGAGCTGCGAGCAATGTCTACGGGCTCCTTATGGAGAATGACCGAGTCGCGCGATGCTCAGGGGTCGATCTTTAAACCCGGGGACAGGGCGCCGATGCACCACCACCCCGATCACACCGTGTATATAGCAAAAGGAGGTAAGATGGATCTGAACTATCCTTCAGGAAAATTAAATACAATAGAACTTGAATCTGGTAAGGCCGTATTCTTCCCAGCACAATCGCATGAGGCTACCAATGTTGGTGACACAGAGATAGAGCTCATTGTGGTCGAGCTTAAATAGGAAAAAATCTCCACATATTCCATTTTCTGAAGATTTTTAGCCTAAGCTCTGACCAAATATGCGAGCGTACCCTGATCAACGTGATCGTCAACACAGTACCCTTTAGTTTACCATGCCTGACCTGGGGAAGTTGGCACTTCCATCTGTCGCTTTATCATCATCGTTCTTGGGATATCCGATGATTACCTGATCGATGAACGGGTGCCACTTCGAGGTGCGGTTCGTAACAAGTTATAAGTAAAAAAAAAGGACTAATTTCGAACATTTAGAGGGAAATGGACAATGGACCTCGGTTTAATTTGGGCAATAACGCATGACACCTCTGAGACCCTGCACTTGCATCTTCAACCGGAGAGGCATTTGTGATGCCCGAAGGCAAGATGCGTGCGGTGGCAATTGAATCATTTTTCGGCGGCCCAGAGGTTCTTTCGGTCAGGGATGTTCCGAATTCCGGAGGATGGAGACCGATGAGTGTTCGATCCGGGTAGCATCCGCTGGTGTCGGGATATGGGATATAGCTGAGCGAGAGGGGATGCTTGCCCATAGAGTACTCTCAGATGTACGGGATAAAGTCAAGTTTCCCCTATGTCATCGGTTCCGAGGGCGCGGGCACAACGGTTAAAGTTGGGAAGGAGGTCGATAAGTTCCGCGATGGGGACCTCGTTTATGGTGACATACGGGCCCGAGATCCTAAGGCAGGATTCTATGCTGAATACACTGCAGTGAAAGTTGAACGGGCATCGATGGTCCCGTCCAACCTGACGGTCGAGCAGGCCGGGGCCTTACCAATTGACGGCGCGACCGCACTGCGAGGATTGGATGTTCTCGGTGTGAGACCCAATGAAAAATTGATGATATTCGGTGCCAGTGGCGGCATCGGACATCTTGGATCCAACTTGCTAAAAGAATGGGCATGGAGGTTTTCGCCGTAGCATCGGGCGAGGATGGTGTAGACTTGGCAAGACAATTAGGCGCTCAAGCGGTGGTAGAAGGACATACTGGCGATGTACGGGCCTCCGCCCAAGAGTTTGCCCCGGGAGGATTTGATTCGGTCCTGCTCACGGTCCAGGCGCAAAATCCAAGATCGATCAAGGAGGCAGAAAATGTGCCTGACACAGTAATTAAGGGAGGGCGTGTAGCATGTCCCTACTGGAGCACGCGTGCTCCCAAGGCGCCACCTGGTGTTCTCATGCTTCCCTATGGTCTCATTGATGATAAAAGAACGGCATTGCCCGGGTTGATGAGCCGGCTTAACAATATGATCGAGGCGGGACCGTTCAAGGTTCATCTGGACAAAACCTTCTCAATGGATAAAGTGGCCGATGCCCATCGGGCTTTGATGGCACACCATATCGGACGGTTTGCCATTTTGCCAACGATGTGATAAGACTGGTCGTGCTAATGAGCTTCAATTCGGGACCGGTGAAACACAAATACCTCCTTCAACCCGTTTTCCTTCTTAACCTCCGGTCGATTAAGCGATCAAGTATCATCAAAATACCCTGTGAATTTACCATTTAGATTCCATCTGGTCCATTTTCATATAGGGAATACGTCAAGCCTGGTCAAACTTTTCTCATCCATTCCCACAACCAAGAATTACGAACGAAGTTATGTCCTGGTCGGCGTCACATGAACCCAACCCCTACCTGGTTTTGCATGAGGTTGGTCAAAATGATCATTTGATACAATAAAGACCAGCTTGCATGTAGGAGTACCAGAACAGTTCCACAATGCTAAATCCGACCCCCCGAAGCAGCTCAAGATGTTCTTCCACGGTGATGGGGAAGTATTCATGGTCGAACCTAGCCAGATGGGCATCTACCTCCGCCCCGCTCTTACCCATCTCAGACTTGGAAGCGCCCCCAGTTCCTCTTCCCAGATCTTCGATCCCTCGGGCCGTGAAAGGTCGAATGTTCTCGAAGGTGGCAAATATTCCACCAGGTTGCAGGAGGTCAAAGCATACTTCGACCGCTGTTTTTCGGTCAGCCTTTGATAAATAATGGTGGCATTGGATGGCGGTAATGGTATCTGGTCTTTCGGTCATCACGCCCTTTAACTCCTGAGTACTGGTTGGCTTAAGGATCTGCACCCGTTCCTCTCCCATTAGTTTCTTTCTTGCCTGGTCCAGCATCTTTTCTGATGGGTCGGTTAAGATGAATCGAGTGTTAGGTAGGAGGCCTATTGCTATCTTAACCATCGATCCAGTGCCAGAACCCGTATCCAACCATATCCTTGGCTGATGGTCCAGGGATAGGATCAGGTTCGATCGTTTCCTTATGCATGATATCATGATATGGTGATCGTTCTTTTGATCTGAGAATCATAGTCCTCGGGCAAGTGAGGCGTTTTGTTGTTGCTAATGGTCATCGACCTCATGAATGGTTTTTCCATTATAAGTCATGTTTTTTGGTCCCCCACTCCTCGTCTAGCGAAAGATCAATGAGTGCCCTTTTTGACCCTAGTTCCCGTCCCTTCCCACAACTTGTACGGTCCACTGATTAGTATCTAATGACAAAAGAATAAGCATGATGGGAAGTAACGAAACCCACAATTATCTCCTCCCCGCTTTTCCCTCCTAACCTCTGACCAGATATGTTATTTATAGTGACGAAAATACCCTGGCCCATAGGTGTATCAACGGTATATCCATTGTGCCTGATTTTTTACCGGCTATGCTTAATTTACTTTAATATATCAAATATTCGTAATAAATCACATATGTTTTGACGGCCCTTGGCCGGTTAAACAGAAAATCTGGTCGCCTAATCTACAAGGAGATACCGGCTATGATGAGAAGATGTGAGATAGATGGCCTGATGCGGGTAAATAGGGGAAAGGGCCAGATGGAAGCGTTCCGGAACTGGCTGTTGGGGAACAAGCAGAGATCAGAAGGGAGGGCAAAGCTCTACGCCGACGAGATGACAAGGTCATGGGTTACAATATGAACCAAGGTTCAAATCGTGCCTTTCAAAGATGCTCGTATTCCCATCGAACTTGGATCCCCTAGATCAAGGTGTTCTGAAAATATCGAAATAGATAGGGGTATGTCCACACGTCTCGAGGACCGTGATAATGGACGATAGAACGGATGACGAAAAGCATAAAGAGGTAAGAAAAAAATAAAGGGAGATCGGGAGACCTCATTGTAGCATAGAGGTTTGATGACGCACACCGATCCCACGGAAGAGTGTGGTCAATGGAAAGATGAAGAGCCTTAAGGTGGTCATTTGTTCCGACCAGACCTCCCCTCCATCATCTTCTTCCTCATCTCCTCGAGCGCCTTTTGGTCGAGATAATACCGCCCACTAACCTCAACGAAGACCCGGGTACGCCCTGAATGCTCGTCCATGAACTCCTTGAACCGTGGAGGAAGACCAAGTTGCTCGGCCGTCATTGCATTTTCTGGACTAATGGCCCCTTTCTCTTGGAATGTTTTGACCAATCTTCGGAACCTCTCTGCACGTTCGTTCTTTCCCATAGCTGAACCTTGTCCGTCCTGTGATGGGTTCTTATCCGTCGTATTACTGGTCGGCTGTTCCCCATTGGATGCTCCTTGCGTTCTCGCATTTGTTTCATCAACGGCCACTACTGCATCTGGACCTGACGTCCCAACACTCTCTCCGCCCGTCGAGGTCCCTGAGGTGGTGGTCGAACCAAGGTCCTGCCCGGGCTTGGCCGATACTGACCTTTTGCCAGGCCCTGATCTCCTGAAGTAAAGAACAAAAGCGACCAGGGCCGCCGCCACTACCACAACCCCTATGACGACGATCAACGCCGAGCCTCCTAGCAGAGATGAAGAGGTCGATGAAGATGACCCCGAGCCGGACGTAGAGGAGCCAGATGTGGAGGAACCTGATGATGCAGTTCCGTTCGGTTCCGCTAATATCGAAACGGCGTTCAGGCCACCATCGACCACGAAGGCCTCCCCTTTGGCCGAATCGCAAACGACTCCCAATGGAGCAGGTCCGAACGAATCCTGACTTATGGGTAAAGTAACCAGGGGTGCCCAGGCAAACAGAGAATCGTTCGTGTCCGAAATGAAGTAGACGGACGCACCCGCTGTAAAGATCACTTCACCTCTACTGGAATCGCAAACAACACCTTCGGAGTTTCCATAATCTGCCCCTTGTACATCTGCGACCACGCTATTGTCCTTGCCCGAAATCACGTAGAACTCTGAGCTTGAAGTATCGCTTACGAACAGCTCACCCTTGTTCGAATCATAAGCCATAGCTTGGCAACCCGTAACTCCGTCCACGGTCGCGACCACTTTGTTATTTATATCTGATATCACTGAGACATTGCCACTGTCATGGTTGGCCACGAAAATCTCGCTCATGCTAGGATCGTAGGCCACGCCAGATGGTTCTGACCCTACAGGTATTGTGGCCACCACTGTATTTGTGCTGTCCGATATCACGGATACATTGTTTGAATTATAATTAGTTACGAACATCTCACCTTTGCCTTGATCATAAGCTATATTTTCTGGAGCGTAACCTACGCTCATTGTGGCGACCACTGTGTTGCTGCTGTCCGATATGACCGAGACAGTTCCTGTATTCCCCCCATTCATCTCATTGGTCACGAATATCTCGCCCTTCCCTGAATCGTAAGCTATGCCTGTGGTTATTTTCCTACTGTCACAGTGGCAATTGTAACGTTATTAGCATCCGAGATGACTTAGACCGTTCCATCTCCTTGATTCGTGACAAAGATCTTGCCCTTTGCCGAGTCATAGGCAGCGTACTCTGGATGGCTCCCTACCGAGACCGTTGGAGGGATCGAGAGCTCTGTAGCGGCCTGGACCATGCTTGTGGTCGATAATAAAAGGACCACTGTCAGCAATGAACATAAGGCCAGTACCTCAACGGCCTTAACATTAATAGGTCTGTGCAACATATCATTCTACCATCCGATATTATTAAGAAATATAATTTATGTATGTAAGATCATTGTTTTTGTAAAGTGAATTTTGGTTCCATCGGTCCAGACCATTCTTTCACGATCGTTCCCGTAATGCTGATTCAAAGACCCAGTAAGTAACGAAGAAATACTCTCAATACCCATATAGTGGGGTAATCTAGCCTATTGATATATTGATACTACGATATATATTATATAAACTGCGACAGTGTTACGATCTAGGGGCTTATGCAGTTTGATGAAATAAGGCTCAATTTTGTTCATAGTTCTATCGATTGACTGCCCTGCTTCTGAGCCCCCCAAATAAGGGACGAGGTACAGCATCCAGGATGAGCATTGCCATCTATTGACGCCACGGATCACTGTTATATTCTGTCACCCCTCGCAAGATGCATGGCCAAATCCACCTTCGAAATAGGGGAGAGGGAGAAGCACACGCTTACCGTAGAATGTGACTTATTTCATGAAAAAAGACATCATCGAGCTGGACGGAGAGAAACTGACCGAAAAATTCACCCTCTGGCCCGGGGCGAGGAAATACTCTTTCGACATTGGAAGCTCTGAGGTACACAAGGTCGAGGTCAGCGTCGGAAGGTTTTCGCCCCCGACGGTGCTCGTGGACGGGAAGCAAACACGGAGTTCGAGCATCTGAAACCGAGAATATGGAGCTCTGCACCAGTGCTACCATGGGGATGATTGAACCTGAACGAACGCCATCACGAATGATCGATTGGGGTTTGGCATGTTGCTGGATGAAAGTGATCAAAACCTAACCTCGAATTAGATGCCAAAGGGCCATCTCCATAACCTGACCGGAGTTAGGTCTTTTGGTCAATCCCCCCTCTTTTATTATCCTATGGTCCATTCACCGTCCAGTGCTTTCGCATGCCCACAAATTCCTCCTTCAACACCCTTTCCCCCTGACCTATAACCCGGGACCTGATCCATTCAACGCGAGCTACCTTCATCTCCTATTATTGTGCCATTTGATGGTCAATGCTCAGTTCACCTCCAAGGTCGAGTTCAAGGACAAGCCCTGGGAATATCTCATGAGCTTTAACAAAAGAAGGGGAGTTCGCCGATAATTTACTAGGAGGGAGAAAGATCGATGGATGAGTTAGACCCTACGCCCAACATCCAGCGGGTGGATAGCGCTGAGCTGAAGGAGAAAATCCCCAACATGTCCTGTGCTGAGCGGAGAGAGATGGGAATAATAAATCAACGTTGTATTATCTTATAAAAGACGCTAGGTCAAAAGTTCAATTTCAAATATAGGAGCAGGTGGGATATAAATAAAACACTACATTTTGAGGGCCTTTGGATGCAGTCGTATTATGAATCGTATATCGATCTTAGAAACCCTTGATGCACATCATTCTAAACATATATAATATATAAACAGAACGCCAATATTGACTCTGGTGGAAGGAATAGTGGGTCCAAGTGATGACGAAGCAAATATGTTCCTAAGGAATTTTGCCGACGAGGCCTTTTTCATGTTGGGCAAGTTGGCTTTCCGAGCGTTGGTCGATGAATCGGGCGTAGTAAAGGCCATGTCGACAATGAGGCCATACAAGGTCCGTAACTGCTACATCCTTCTGTGTATGCTTAAAGATAGGATGCAGCTGAAGGGTGATGGGCTTAACACCATCATAATGCCGATGTCCTTGGCCCAGGCTGGTGCTATGGGGGTCGATAATATTCACCAAGAGATCATGGAAAGGGGAGCGGCATGCTACGTCGATAAATGCCCGTTTCAGGACCAAACCTCTGTGTTCTGCGCCGCCTTCTGTCATATCGTTACCGATAGTATCGTCGATGCCCTAAACGAAGAGTTTGAGTGCATCTGGACCCACCATTTGACGAACGGAGACCCATATTGTCGGTACATCTTCAGGATGAAGAGCAGCGTTTACATTAACGACCACGACCTGGGGAAGACCTTAATCACGGTGCCACGGATCAACATGTCAGATGAAATTATTAGAGAGATACGTGATTTTGTAGGGTCCTATTGGCTGGACGCCGTGGTTGAGGCGTTCAACGACCTTCATGGGCCAGATAAGACATTGGAAATCCTCATTCCCATAGCAACTGAAATCGGATCACATGGAGGCAAGGTCCTCCTCCACGCCTACCCGGATATGAAGGAGGGATGCGATCACTATCGGTCGGTTGATAGACTCACTGGGTGAAGTCATGAAGCAGTGGGGGAACGCGCAGGTCCTTTCAAAAGAAGAACTGAGAAAGGAGATAACAGATTGCCCCTTCCAGATATTTCCCAATGAAATATGTAAGGTGTTGGAAGCTTTAGTGCAAGGGGTCATCGATGAGATAAACCCCGACATGGTCTATTCATACGAGAAAATGATGACGAAAGGGGAAGAGACATGCGTGTGGAATCTTCGGACAAAGGGAACGGCCCCTGTTATAATCGAAGAACAGGAAGATGAGATGGTCGATCCTCTGGCGATACTCAAGGTTAGGCTGGCGAAGGGGGAGATAGATAAAGAGACCTATGAGGAAATAAGGTCCATTATCTCCTCATGACCATAATATGGGACTCACCCGTGTCCAAAGATGAGGTCGGTTTGTTTGAGATTTGGTGGGTCAGAATTGTTAATATCGAGCATCTTTTTCTTGAAAAGCCGACTGGGACGAGGGAAGGATTATTCTTCAATCAAGCGACGGGTAACTAATTCGGGGGAAAATATAAACAGCGCTAGGTATAATTTTTGAGAAATATACTACCCCCAAAACAAGCTATGCGATGCAACTGATTTGAACCTAATGAATAACGAATAACGCATGCTAATATGAGTAGACAAATCCCACAAATACCTCCTCAACCCGTTTTCCCTCCTAACCTCTGACCAAATATGCTATTTATAGGGACGAAAATACCCTGGCCCATAGGTGCACCCATGGCAGGTCGAACCGCTGATATCGAGAAAAAATGGCAAGAACGCTGGTATGCCGCCAGGATAAACGATGCGAATAGAGGTCCTGGACCCAAGTTCATGATGATCTTCGCTTATCCGGGTGTAACTGGCTATTTGCATGTTGGCCATATGAGAGGATACACCTATGTTGATGGGATCACTCGTTACAAGAGGATGAACGGGTACAATGTCCTTTTTCCGGTCGGCACTCATGCGACGGGGAACGGTGCGATAAGCTTGGCAAAACGAATCAGGACCGAGGACAAGAAGACCATCGATTATCTTCTTGCGAACGGCTGTCCGGAGGAGAGATTGAAGGATCTTAACGAGCCGGTCCAGGTGATCCATTTCTTCAACGATGTTTATGTAAATCAATACTGGAAGCGGTTCGGTTTCCTCGCGGATTGGAGAAGGTTGACATGTACCATATTTCCCGATTATGGTAAGTTCATTCAATGGCAGTTCAAGAAATTGATGGCCGCGGGACTACTGATACAGAAACCTTATTTTGCCCCCGCATGTGTAGAATGTGGCCCAGTGGCGATCGATGCATCTGAGACGGACCTCTCGAAGGAGGCAACGCCGAGACCACCGAGTACACATTGTTGAAGTTCAAGTGCGGGGACATCTACCTGGTGGCCGCGACCCTGAGACCGGAGACGGTATATGGGCAGACCAACTTTGGGTGAACCCGACGTCGAGTATGTCAAGGTACGGGTCGGTAATGAGACCTGGGTCATAAGTAGGCCGTCATTTGAGAAGATGAAATATCAGAAAGATGGTCTTTCCTTGGGAGGGGTGAGGAAACAAGGAAGGGACCTTGTTGGAAATATGTGCATCGCCCCTGTCGTCCATCGGAGCATACCGATACTTCCAGCCTCATTCTGCAAACCCGAGGTAGGGACCGGTCTCGTTACGAGCGTGCCGTCCGATGCTCCTGACGACTGGATATCGCTCAAGCTCATACGATCGGACGAAGAGGCCATGTCGGCCTTTGGTCTGGACCCGGACATGGTCCGTGCCATCGAGCCTATCCCAATAATCGATACAAAGGGCTATGGCCCAATGCCAGCGGTCGAGCTGGTTGAAAAATTAGGGTATAACCACGGCCGGGGATACAAGATCTGAAGAGGCCAGAAGGCGATCTATAAGGACGGGTTCCACACAGGAAGGATGAACTCCAATTGTGGTGAGTTTGCCGGGATGAGGGTCGAGGAAGCTAAGGACCTGATCAAGAAGGTGATGATCGAGAAAGGGGAGGCCGATGTCTTCTTTGATCTATCTGAGGAGGTCGTATGCCGCTGCGGCAAACCCGTCGTCATAAAGAAGTCCCGGACCAATGGTTCATTGATTATGGCAACTTCCCTTTGACGGAATGTAAGGACCATTGCCGTGCGATGCAGATCCTGCCCCCTGAGTACTATAACAACGTCCAAGGGGTTCTGGATTGGTTCAGGGAAAGGGCCTGTGTAAGGCAAGGGAATTGGCTGGGTACCAAGTTCCCGTTCGACCCGAAATGGATAATCGAGGCCATATCCGATTCGACACTGTATCCGATATATTACATCATATCAAAATATGCCAACAGCGGCGAGCTCAGGACCGAACAGCTGACGGAGGCGTTCTTCGATCATGTGATACTCGGTCTGGGGGAGGCGTCCGAAGTTTCCATGAGCACAGGGGTTACGATCGAACTGCTCGAAAGGATCAAGGCGGATGTCTATTATTGGTATCCTCTGGACATAAACCGGGCGGGAAAGAGCATATGACGGTCCATTTCCCGGCCTTCTTGAAGAACCACATCGCCATACTTCCGCCTGAACTATGGCCAAGAGGCATCTTTGTTAACTGGTATGTGACAGGGAAACTAGGGAAGATCTCAAAGTCCAAGGGCGGAGCGGAACCGATACCGGGGGCGGCCCGAACGGTTCGGTGTCGACGCTCTTCGTCTCTATTATGCCCATATCGCTGCCCCGTTCGCCGATGTGGAATGGGATGAGGGAGCGATCGAGAACTACAGGTCCAGGATGGATAGGCTTCTTCGTACGATGGAAGAGCTCTCGGGACTGTCGAACGATGGGGAGATGAGGACGATCGATCGATGGCTGTTGTCCAGGATCAATAATCGCATAACCTCTGTCAAGGAAGGGATGGGAGAGTATGACCTTCGTCGAATGGCAAATGAGGTCTATTTCGAGACGTTCACCGATGCCCGATGGTACATGAGAAGAGGTGGCGCCAATTCGGATGTGATATCAAGGCTCATGAGCATTTGGATCAGGATGATGTCACCCATAACACCCCATACGGCGGAAGAGCTTTGGGAGAGCAGAGGCGAGAAGGGGTTCGTATCGATAGCTCCATATCCAGAATGCGACCGGAACTATATCGATCCGAAGGCGGAGATCGCCGAACAATACCTCGAGAGCGTATTAGGGGACATCAATGAGATCCTGAGGGTGACGGGGATCTCACCCGGGAGCGTTCACATATATACGACCCCGGACTGGAAGCGCAGGGTTCTCTCGCTAGCTATCGAGATGGCCAGGTCCAAACAATTGAACGTTCCATCTTTGACCAAGAGGACCATGAGCGATAATGACATGAAAAAGCTCGGAAAGGAAGCGTCAGATTTCGCTAGACGGACCGCTGAGGAGCTAATGAAACGGTCCGAAGCCGAGCTGGACCGTATGTCGATCGATCCTAGATGAGGGCGGTCATCTGCTCGAGGCGGTCCCTTTCCTTAAGAAGGAGCTCGGGTGCGAGGTCCACATATCGAGCGCGGATGACAAAGAGATATATGACCCACAGAAGAAGGCTAGGATGGCCCAGCCGAGAAGACCGGCACTGTTCATCGAGTAGGACAGGCACAAGACCGATATCCGGAACTCTGATCGACCGTTGTAGATCGCTTAGGATCCATTGTGAACGCGGCCTGAACGTCCTCTACGGGTCCGGGACCACCTGAGTCTCGTCCCATCTCTTGAAGAGCGAATGCTCCTGTCCCACCTGGTCCAGGACCTTTCCGACCACAAAGTTCACCATGTCATCCAGGGTGTTGGGCAGGTGATAGAAGCCCGGACTTGCTGGAAGGATCACCACTCCCGACCTGGCCAACCTAAGCTCGTTCTCTAGCATGATGGCGCTCAGAGGGGTCTCCCTTGGGACGATTATGAGCTTTCTCCCTCTTTGATGGTTACGGCGGCAGCCCTTGTTATGAGAGTATCTGCTATCCCTCCAGCGATCTTTGCCAATGTGGACTGTGAACATGGGCAGATGATCATTGCATCGGTCTTGTGGCTTCCTGATGTGATGACCGAGAAGAGGTCGTCGTCCTCAAGGACCAGATCGGCCATTTCAGCGAGGTCCTCAGGGGTCCTACAGGTCTCATATTTAAGTACCTTCTTACCGGTCTTCGAGATGACCAGTGTCTTCTCCCCCTCTAGCTTTTCTAAAAGACGTACCCCATATATCATGCCCGAGCAACCAGTGAGGGCCACCACATAGCGCATCATCTTCATATGACCGACGCAATATATAATCGTGAACTAGCACGGCCTTTCGGGCGGAGCTTCTTGCCTCGTCCGGTCGTCTTACAGACCGATCTTCGGCGGCTGCAGCCATCGACCGTCCACGAGCTTGAGTTCCGGTCGTTCCGATCCTAAGTTCGTTCTCTTTGTTCGGATGGAAATGGAAAAATGGGCGAGCAACGCCTCAACATCGTTCGCGGGCGTTCATGAACATGAACTTCCTTCCGTGGAGTTAGTGGAAGTTCCATCCGTCCGTCCCTTACGAGGCGTTTGCTAACTTCTTCGCTCTCTTTCCCCAGCTTTCACTTGAGATGAACTAGGGCATATGACCAACGACGACCTGATCGAGCATGATCGACATTTTTCATTGGACGGCCGTCCCATGTTCTGGTCAGGTCTTCTCGATTTGGAAAGGTCGAGGAAACAGGACATTCGGAGGGTTCGATGAAAACTCTATTATAGGGAAGCTCCTTGGGTGAAATAACACTTAAAACTTACCCCCGAGGACATATGTTCCAGTGGTCTGTACTATGA
>CAVUGW010000015.1:0-18807 GCA_963741025.1 Methanomassiliicoccaceae archaeon | reverse complement strand
GGCATGTCCGAACTGCGGGATATTTCAGACCATAAGGTTCTTTTACGGTGCGATCACGGTTGACCGGAGATGCATCGGTTGTGGAGAATATGCCAATTTCGATCTTCCAAGCCCTTTTATTATCATGGTGAACGCGATTGAACGGTCCTTTGGGCCATGAACCTCTTCATGTGAATTTATCGCTCAATCCTTCATGTTAGGGCCTATCAATCGCATCATCGGCAAGGATATCGTGAACTCATTTCCATTGTGCAACAGGCAATAGAAACGCGTATCAAATGTTCGCGCCTCGCATCTTGATACATCTGATCCAGCGTCTGATCTAAGAGTCCCCAACTTCGCGCATCTGGACCTCTAATGCCCCATCGGCAACGAAGAGCTCCATGTGGTCCTCCGACTCCATCAAGCTCGTAGGGGTCTCCGACACCACGAAGGTGGTAAGGCCCAGCGAGCGCAGCCAGTCGAACAGGTCCTGTATCTCGGTCCTCGAAAAAGGGTGCTGGTTCATTGCTGTGAACGATTCCAAGGAGTCGAGTACCAGAAGGTCGAACGGTTGTGCTTCCATCACATTGTTCACATATCTGATCAGAACCTGTCTCCAATCCCCTGACTGTCCCTCCATTTCTTTTTCCGAAGATCGACGAGGTCGACGATCATCATCTTATCAGTAAGATCGGACCGATGCATGCCCAGGCCCTCCATTTGTCTTATGATGGACCCTCGGTCCTGCTCCAACGAAAAGAACATCCCTGAAGTTCCGCGCTTGATCGCGTTCTGGAACAGGATGGAATAAACGATGGTCGATTTCAGCGCTCCTGTCGGGCCATTGATAAGATATATTCCTCCTTTCGGGAAACCACCCGCGAGCACCTGGTCCAATTTGGCTATGTGGGTAGATCCGATCATCGGCGATGACGGAACACGGGACCGTTCCCTTGCTGGACGAGCTCCTGCTTAACGCCCTCTATTGCCTGGGCCAGAATCAGGTCGGCGATAACATTCGGGCTCTCGAGGGTCCCTAGGTGCGAAACTTGTTCCTGAATCGTTGGCGGCCTTTAGCTGCTGCTCAAGCTGTGAAATCCGTGACAGTTGTCCGTCATTTCTTCTCTACGTCCTTTCTTATTCGGGCCTTTTCCTCCTCGATCAGAGGCTTTATCTCAGAATGCAATGCCGATAGGCGCTTCAATGATTCCTGGGCCTTTTCCCCGATCTTGTACCGTTGATGAACCCCTCGATAGATTTGATAGCTTCACCCAGGGCCAGGGCCCTTCCTTCAAGTTCCTCTTCCTTGATCTGGATGAGATCCTTTCTTCTTTCGAAGTCGACCCTCTCCTCCTCATATTCATGGATGGCCTCGTCCAGTTCTTTTGAGTCCGCGTCCAGGACGTCCATTCTTACTAGCTCTTCCTCCATACCACGGAGGTCCTTTTCCCTGGCATCATTGTGATCGTTCAGGGAACGCACGACGGTCGGGGCCAGAGGTCGCTTGATGACGGTGGTCCCTTCTTTGACCGCTGATATGGCGGGACCTGACGATCGGGCCTTGATCGATTCACCTCCTTTAGCCGGCTTTAGCATCTCACCGCAACGCCAGCACTGGTTGTCTGTATGACCGACCCCGGCCCCGCATCTTGGACATTCCATTCTCTTTCCCATCGGACCACCGCGCCTACTCGCTTATGGCCTTGGTTACCTGGAACCTTCCTCCATTGAACAACAGGGAGAGAAGACGATTATCATGGTTCGTCTCCCTCATCTTGACGCATCTGATCCTCCTCTGGGTCTCGACCTCCCTTACCACCTGCATCTTCAGGGTCACGATACCATCCGCGAGATATCCCTCATCGTACGCCCCCTCGAACAAACGGTCAGGGGAGGCCTCGGATATCAGGAAGACGGTCGAGTTCAGATCACGCATCCATTCAAAAAGATAGAACAGATCGGTCCTTCGGTTGTTCATCTCGGCGATGGTCTCCAGAACTCCAAGCGAATCTATCGCGATCACATTGTAGTTCAGATCGTTCTTCAAACTTGACAGATAGCCTTTGAACACCTGTAGCCAAGAACCCCCTCCTGACACGTTTCTTGAGGTTCTTCCTGATCAGACCAAGATCAAGGACGTGAAGGTTCTGTTTGACATCCTCTCTCATCCCCATCCTTTCCATCTGTCTCAACAGGCTGTTCCTGGACTGCTCCAAGGTCACATAGACAGCGGTCGAGTTCCCTTGAAGGGCCTGATGGTACAGCATGTAGTACGTAAGGGATGACTTCATCGTTCCTGGGGTCCCGGCCATTAGCACGATATGGCCTTGGGGTATCCCTCCTTCCAGCGCCCTGTCGAATCCCTCGATGTAGGTCTTGAGCCTAGAGTTCTGTTCCAATTCACTTCCCTCTCTCGAGCGGTTTTTATAAAAATACGATGAATAGATCGATACAAAAAGGTTCGGCACAGGGTTCGCATTCTGATAATTTGCTCAGATATCGCCGCGTATCACTACTTTCTTAACATAGCGTTTTGCGTTCTCCGCCATCGCTTTGATGGTCCCGGGATCATATGGTTTGACGACAGCGAAGTTTGGATCAAGGGTGTTCTTGGGATGGAACTGCTGGATAGCCAGTTTCTTTGCTCCGCCTATATATGCCGCGATGGATTCGATATCGCTCGAGGTCAGAAGTATCGGGACGACGGTCACCCTGAACTCATGATCTATGTTCGACCTCTCAAGGACCTCGATGGACCTCTTGATCATTTCGATGTTCACCGGAACACCACAAACGTCCTCGTACCTGTCGTTCAATGGCGCCTTTATGTCCATAGCTACATAATCCAATAGTCCTGAGTCGATGAGGTCGCCTAACATCTCTGGGTTCGTTCCGTTCGTGTCGAGCTTGACCTTGACACCAAGGTCCTTGATATGCCTGACGAGCTCCGGTAGGTCCGAATGGATCGTTGGCTCCCCGCCCGTGATGACGACCCCATCAAGGAACTCCAGATTTTCTTTCACGAACTCCTCGACCTCGGACAGAGGTACCTCATCGAAGACCTTAGGATCAAGGACAAGGTCCCTATTATGACAATAATGGCATCTCATGTTGCAGTCCGGCAGATAGATGACCGCGACCACATGCCCATCCCAATCTAGCAACGATGTCTTGTTGAATCCAACGATCTTCATAGGTCCCGCGACCACAGCGGGAAATGTGCTTAAAATCCTTGCCCTGGGTGCGGTGAAAATGCTGTGACCTTCCGGTCCTGATCTTTGGTCCCGCAACGGTCCCTTGTGAACGGGGTCGAAAATGTGCCACGGCGCAGGAGGGGCCCGACCTCTCAGGGAACGATGTATCACCGACCCATGTCGCCCGACATCCATAATGGGTCACCCGAAGATCCATTATGCTAATCACAAACCTTTTTGATTTGAGCGCCTTTGATGGTCCTCGATTGCCGCTCTCTGTAGATCGCTCTGGAACCAGGACGGACCGGGTTGGGACCCATGCGAACAGCGGGAGCGGACGAGATCGGGAGCCCATGATAATAGCGTTCTGTTGTAATTGGTGCGCCTACGCCGGTGCTGACCTGGCCGGAGCATCTAGAGCACAGTATCCTCCGAACTGTGAGGATAATCAGGGTGATGTGCTCTGGACGGGTGGACCTCGGGTTGGTCCTCAGATGCTTTGAGAGAGGTGCGGACGGTGTCCTCGTCCTGGGCTGCCACCCGGGCGACTGCCATTACAACTCTGGAAACCTTAAGGAAGAGAAAAGACTGGCCTCTTTGGTCCTACTGATGAGGCTATTGGGCATAGAGGAAGAGAGGTTCCTTTTGAGATGGATATCCGCATCAGAAGGGGAGAGGTTCGCAGATACCATAAGGGACTTCACCGGTCTGGTCAGGTCCGTTGGCCCGCTGAGGAGGTACCCGCACGATCGATATCATTAAGGAGACGGGGGCTGAACAGTGCGTCGGATGTGGACGGTGCACTTACTCATGTCCGGTCTCTCACCGGTACGAAGGGTTCTCCCCGAGGGCGATCGTCGAAGGCCTGTTGTCCAATAGGACCGACACAGAGGATCCTGGACTCTGGAACTGTGTCACTTGTGGTAACTGCACCGCGGTATGTCCGAACGGTGTGGACTTCCAGGAGTTCGTACTTAGGGTGCGCAGAAGGACATATGCCACATCTCCGCCGGTCCGGACCCATAATGGCGTGTTGGATAGCATCAGGAACCTCTCCTCCCATGCTGATATCAGGCCAAGGACCGACAACTGGGTGACACCTGACCTTATCATGGACCCTGGTTCTGACAGCCTTCTCTTCGTAGGATGCACTCCTTATCTCGACGTTGTCTTCCATGACCTTAGGGCGGACATGTTGGAGATCCTCGTGCATCGATGAGGTTGCTGAATGCCATGGGAACCCGTCCCCGATTATTGGAGAGCGAACGTTGTTGCGGGCATGATGCATACTGGCTTGGGGACGAACGAACGTTCGAGAGGCTCGCGATCGAGAACGTGGAGGCGATCGAGAGGACCGGCGTGAAAGAAGTGATAACGTTCTGCCCAGAATGCCTTTACACACTTCGGGAGCTTTATCCGAAGAGGGTCGGTAGAGCGAGCTTCGACTGCGATCTCGGTCACGGAGAAGATGGCGAAGGCCATCGAAGAGGGGATGATCTTGTTCGTCGATCATGAAGAGAACATCACGTTCCAGGACCCATGCCGTTCGAGCAAACATCTGGGTATCGTTGATGAGCCTCGTACCGTCCTCAATAGATTGGGCCGTTTGAGAGAGATGCCCAGATCCGGAAGGTCGAGCGCGTGCTGCGGAACGTCCTGTTGGAGCAATTGTGATGAATCTGCCAAAGCCCTCCAGGTAGAGCGTCTGCAGGAGGCGGGGGACACCGGTGCCTCGACGCTCATAACAGCATGCCCTAAATGCTTGGTGCATCTCTCATGTGCCGCCTGCCACCATTCAGAAAGATTAAGGACGAAGGTGGACCTCCGTGACATCCACGTACATGCGGCCAGATATCTAAATGATCGACCGATCTGACCTTTGCTAGCGGTATGTCCACCTAGAGATGAGCGTGAGACCTATCAAGAAGTTTCGTCCCGGCGAAAGGGCGGACTACTTCTTCTCGCATCCACATTCCTTTTCCAGTCTCTTCCTTTCTTCAGCTTCCCTCTTGGCTCTTATGTGCCCGGCGGGACCCCCACGCTCCTGCATGGCCTTCTCCATGCATTCTTCCTTGTCGCAAATGAAGGTAGCGAACTGAAAGTACTTGGCCTGCCTCCCGCATATCTGGCATTTCTCTTCCTCGATCTCCATGAGCCCTTCTAGGACCGTTGTCGAATAAGGATTTTTCCTGATCTGTCGAATGGGGTCGTTCGCCGAGAGGTTCCCATCTCTCCGGACAGGTGTACCTTAGGGGACCCAGGGGGCCTCTGTAATGCCACATCGCTGACACCCGAGGGATGCCCCCGAGAACATTGATCACCTCGCTAACGAACATTGGAAAACGGTATATCATCGAGAGCGATAGCGCATGGTGTGAAGATCACAAAGGTCGACACCACCCTCGAGGCCAAAATGGCCGGCATAGTGAGGAGCATGGCCATCTGGAGATGTCAGCAATGTGGCGGGTGTACGGCCGTATGTCCCTCGGCGAAGCATGGGGGCGTGAACGTTGGCGAGATCCTCGCAAGGGCATCGATAGGGGCACTGGACGTGAAGAACGATCGGACATTATGGCTCTGTGCCGCCTGTATGGGCTGCAGTGAGAGGTGCCCCTCCGAAGTGGACCCTGCCGAGGTCATCACCGTCCTGAAGAACCTGGCGGCCGATTCCGGGAACGTTCCACCATACCTTCTTGATGAGGCGAGACGATTTATCCAGACCGGCTTCTGTTTTCCGAGGACAGGACTGACGAGGAAGATGAGAAAAGACCTCGACCTAAAGGAACTAGAGATCGCTACAGGTGCGGTGAACGATCTGAGAGAGATCGTGAAGAGAACGAGGCTGGGGAGGCTGGACCTTGATAAATGAACATTTCCTGTTCCGAGGATGCTTGACCCCATCCCGTCTACCATATCTTGAACGCTCCTCCCGTTTTGTCCTCGACAAGATGGATGTGAGATATGACGACCTTCCAGGGGAGACCTGTTGCGTGGAGCCCATCGGATTAAGGTCATTGGCCCTGGACACTTGGCTCGTCAGTGCCGCACGGATCCTATCCATAGCAGAGGAGAACGGACGCGATATCATCTCATTATGCAATGGCTGTTACATGTCTCTCAAGGAGGCGGAACATGCCCTCAAGGACGAGGCGACCCGGGAGAATGTCAATACCGTTCTGAGAAGCATAGGAAGGGAGTACGGCGGCAATGTCTCGGTGAGACATATCGCGAGCTTCATCAGGGAGCAGGGCGAGGACAAAGTTCGTTCATTCGTCACCACACCAATGTCGAAGCTCAAACTGGCCGCCCATCCAGGATGTCATATGGTCCGACCTTCGAGAATATTGGGGGTGGATCATCATTTTCGACCCGCGCTCCTCACCGAGCTGGCCTCCTGGACCGGAGCGGAGGTGGTCTCGACAGAGGCCTGGCCAAAATGCTGCGGTGGAGGTCTATCCGGCATAGACGATGCACTATCCACCAAGATGCTCGGGTCGGTCGTCGAGGGCCTGAAAAGGACCGGAGCGACCCAGATTCTTGACCCCTTGCCCATTCTGCTTCGTTCAGTTCGACCTTAGACAAAGGGAGATGCCGGTCCTATTCCTATCAGAACTGTTCGCATTGGCCTTCGGTGCAGAACCCCAGAAGATAGGTCTGAACTATCACCGCGTGAGGCCCATCATTTAGAGCATGTCCAGACTAAAACCTATCGCCCGGACCGAGTGTGTGATCCAACCAAGAGAGACGATGTCCACATGCTTGGCGTATTCAGGTGCGTTCATCGGTGTTATGCCTCCGGATGCCTCGATGAGCACGGAACCCCTCATTGACCTTACGGCGCATGCCACCCGACCGCATTCGTCCGGGGACATATTGTCCAGTAAGATGATATCGGCGCCTGCCCTTACCGCCTCCTCCGCCTGAGCGAGGGATTCCACCTCGATCTCGATCTTCTTTGTGAACGATGCTGCTTTGGCCCTACGTACCGCCTCGCCGACCGATCCCACTGCGACTATGTGATTGTCCTTTATCAGGATGGCATCATCAAGTCGGTATCGGTGACTGTCCCCTCCCCCGAGGACGACGGCCTTCTTCTCATAGAACCTGAAACCGGGGGTGGTCTTTCTGGTGGCCGCCACTCGGCAATTTGGATTGACCGACCTACAGGCGGAACTTATCTCTTTGGTCACGGTCGCGATGCCGCTCATTCGCATGAGAAGATTTAGCGCCAGTCTTTCCCCGTACAAAATATGCCTGACGTCCCCTTCAATGGTCAGGACACAAACTCCTTCCGATATATCGTCCCCGTCCTTGCCGTTAGGCAAGGCCCTGGCCCCAAGGTTCGAGAAAACATAGGCGGCCTCCTCAAGACCGGCAAGCACGCAGTCCTCGTTCGCCCTGATGACCGCTGTGCCTTCCTTCTCTTCGACCAAAAGATCGGTCGTTATGTCCCCGAACCCCAGGTCCTCTTCCAAGAACCTCTCCATCTCCCTCTTTCGAACAGGGTCATGAGGCATGCTCAACCTTCTTCAGACCTCGAACTCTTCCCCTGGCATGGGCAATAGGGCCTTGAAGCCTCTTTCCTCTAGAGATCTTGCGAGGGGGATCCTGTCCTCTGAATGGCATATCACCACATTTCTCGGGGTCGCATGCTTCTATGAACGCGAGAAGTTCGTTATGGTCCGCATGGGCCGAGAGATCGTACTTTTGGACCTCACAGTGTATCCTTACCGGCCTCTTGAGCTCCTCTTTGACCGATTGGACCTCTATGATGCCCTCTTCCATCAAGCGTTTTCCATTTGACCCTTCGACCTGGAATCCGCTGAGCAGCACAGCGCTCTTTGGATCGTTCTTGACATCATCCAGGTACGTGAGCACTGGTCCGCCGTCGAGCATTCCCCCGGTGGTGACTATCACCTCGGCCTCCCGCCTCGCCCTGTCCCTGTCCATCGGGGTACGGACCTCATTGAACCTTCTTTTGGCCTGTTTGAGCGTCTTATCCGAGCGCAAATACTCGGGTCGATCGAGATAAAGACGGTTCACCTGCTTGCCCATTCCATCTACCCACATGTTGTACTTCAGGTCTTTTAAGATCAACATTACCTCTTGGGTCCTTCCTACAGCAAAGCACGGGAGGATGGCTTTTCCGCCTCGCTCCACCACTTCCTTTACCTTCTCGATCATTGCATGTTCCGTCTTTTGACGGTCAGGATGCAATCTTCCAGAGTAAGTACCCTCTATGACCAGGTTATCACATTTTACAGGGTGGGCGCCCCAGACCAACCTCATATTATAGGTGTGCAGGTCCCCGGTGAAAAGGGTCGTCTTTTCCCCGCGTAGCTCATACATGGTCGCTCCGGGGACATGACCCGCTGCATGTAGCTCCACCTCGAAACCTGCTACGTCCATCACTTCCCCATAGCTCATCGGGGTGAAGTTCCTCATCGTCGATCTTATATCGGCATCATCGAACGGTTTTGGGTATCCTTCCGCGTCCGCGACCTTCAGACTGTCCCTGAGCAGGAGCTCTGTGACGTCGATTGTCGAAGGTGTCGCAACGACCTCTGTATCATATTTCCCGCATAACCAAGGGATCATCCCGCTATGGTCCAAATGACAATGCGTAAGGAACGCCATGTCCACCGGTGGCGATGCCAGCGGGTATTCTGGTGGTTTGGATGGCCTCATGCCGTATTCGAAGATAAGGGTCGCTCCCTTGTTCTGTACGAGCATACCCATTCTTCCTACTATGTCGGCACCGCCTAGGAACTTGATTTTCATTTTATTTCCTCCTACTAATCTCCAACTATTTGAATGATGATCTTTCTATCCCTTCCGCTCACATCGAGCTCCATCAATACGACCTGTTGCCATGTTCCAAGGTCGAGGGCCCCGTCATTGAACGGGATGGTGAGCGACGGACCGATGAACGACGCCTTGATATGAGAATGTCCATTGTGGTCTCCCCACCTTTTATGATGTTCGTACTCGATGTTCTTCGGAAATGTCCGCTCCAATGCTGCGTTCATGTCCGATCGCAGACCTGGTTCGTACTCTATGGTGAACAACGCGGCCGTGGAATGTGAGACGAAAACACATGCCAGACCTTGTGAGATCCTTGCATCCTTCGATGCATGGACCGCTTCTGCGATCTGGCCAGTTATGTCTATCATATCGCCCTCTCCCTTTGTGGCGATGTTGATCACTTTTCGCAATATCCCCATATCTTTCTTGCTCGACCGCTACTATTGGGGGTCTATAAGCATTTTTGGTTAATTAATCTCCTAGGGAACGGACAAGATGATGGACCATAATGACCGCCGGTCATGGGCCGGGCCCCTGATATCGGTTCAGGTTAGCTGATGATGTTTATAGAAAGGTTCATAAACCGATGTGCGATCGATATTTACGTGTCAGAGAATTTCGATTTCGGCAAGTTCCTTCCAGGAAGCAAACCTCCGATCGGGGAGAAGGTCTGGTTGAACTCCGCCTTCAGGGTATCTCTGATCAAGAGCGGCATCGAGAAGGCAGGGAGCATCAACCAGTTAGGAAGAGAGATGGGTTATAGGTCCAAGGTACACCCAGGTTGGAGCGTCAGACAGATATTGGTAGGAAAACAACCCTTCCCATTGGACAGACTGAAGATGCTGGCAGCGTATCTCGATATCAAGATCGAGGAGATCCTTAAGCATAGGGCGCCACCGACGGCCATAACCACCGAGAACACCCGCCGGGCGATAAAACAGAGCGGAATGACTGTTCTACCTACCTCAATAAGGCTCAATATCCAGTGTGCTTTTCTTAGAACGGAAGATAGATCCACAAACTAATTTATAGTCTCAGCTAGATATCCAAAAACGTCGGACATTCGTCCGACCTGGGATGGATGTGCTGTTCAGAAAGAAGCGACAGATAGAAGATGGGACCACTAGTTCCCTTGTCCATAACGGTGTCTACCATTTGTCGGACACCTATGACGACGAGGAAGCGAAGAAGTTCGGCGGTCCGGCACCTTTCAGCTTCTGGAGCGCTGTGAAGTACACGTTCACGCTCTCCATTCTCCTCTGGTGGCTGCCCGTGTTCGGTCAGATGATAGCAGGCTATGTGGGGGGCCGAAGGGCAGGAGGACCGTTAAAAGCCGTGCTTGCCGCCTTAATACCCGTGTTCGTTTTTTTCATCATCAGCAATCTTGTCAGGATAGGTGTGATCCCGACCGTTATATTCGGTGTGAACCTGACCCCGACCGCGATCTTGACAGCGATAGTTAGCTATGTACCGGTGGTCCAACCGTATCTTCAGTTCGCATCGATGTACCTGAATTCGTTCTTTGCTTCATTGAACACCATGGCCGACCTGGGACTGGATGCATACATCATCACCATTGCGTTCGCCTATGTGGGCGGAGTGATATCTGAGCAACATCGTAAGGAGATTGAGATGATCGCCAGGATGAGCGCGGGACCAAAGACCACGGTCGTGCTCGAAGGCAATACTTTCTCCTCAGGTAATCAGCAAGGAAGAAAGGGGGCCGGGAGGTCCAGGGGGTTCGAGGAGCTTAAACCCCTAGGCGCCAACGCCCAGGATGAGGAACAGGCCCCTCTTCGGTCAGCAAGAAGGATGCTTTACGATCCTGAAAAAGCAGGATCGATATCAGAAAAGGACAAGAAGGCCTTAAGGGAAAGGGCCCAGACGATGGTACAGGACCAAAGAGAGGTCGAAAGAAAGGTCCAGAAGAAGCGTGCCGAGGACGAGCATCCCGATCGAAAGCAGAGCAACGGACCCGAGCCGTGATTGGGAGTTCATTTGATCCCGGTACTCGGCCAAGAATAAGTATCCAGTGCGCAGACCCTCATATCTGTTCGATGGAGCGATCCTCATTACAATAAACTTTTATACGAGCAGATTTTTCCATAAAAATGGCGAATGTATAATGTTCTGTTCATGTGGATCATTGATGGTCCCCAAGGATGGGGTCTATAAATGCAGCAAGTGCGGTCTTGAAAAGAAGGTCGAAGGAAGAGCTCAATGCTATACCACAAAGGTGAAAAAGAAAGAAGAGCTGGCCGTGATCGAATCGAACGCTGTCCTGCCCAAGACCAACGTACCCTGTCCAAAATGCGGTAACAATGAAGCTTTCTGGGTCCTGAGACAGACAAGGTCCGCGGATGAACCCGAGACACGGATATACCGATGCACAAAGTGTGCCCACTCATGGCGTGAGTACTGACCCAGTATAATGGCTGTGGTAACATTTATCATGGGTGAAGCAATCTAGGTAGATTCACTTTATATTGGGGGAAAGTTATGTTTCACGCAAAGATCAAGTCCGAGACCTTAAAGGGGATCGTAGATGTGGTCTCGACCCTTGTGGATGAGGCAAAATTTAACATCAATTCAAATGGGTTCGAACTCAAGGCGGTCGATCCAGCACATGTAGCGATGGTCGACCTGAAGGTCGATAGCAGTGCTTTCGAGGAGTTCTCTGCGGACGAGACCGAGCTTGGGATAGACCTCGATAAGATCAAAGAGGTTCTAAGGCTCTCAAGGGCGGGCGACGTCCTTGATCTAGAACAGGACGAGGATAAGAACCGCCTCATAATCAGCGTAGGAAACATAACCAGAAGGATGAACTTGGTCGATACCACCGGAATGTCGGACCCAAAGGTTCCCAATCTATCCCTCCCAGCAAAGATCACTCTTACATCCGATGAACTTCAAAAGGGCATCAGGGCCGCTGAGAGCGTGTCGGACCACATCGCACTTACGGCCACCCCAGAAGTGTTCGAGATGTTCTCTGAAGGGGACACGGATTCTGTTAGTCTAAAGTTGCCAAAGGACCTTTTGACATCGTTGGAATGCTCTGAGAAGGTTAAGAGCCTGTTCCCCCTGGACTACTTCTCGAACATGGTCAGGTCGATCCCCGCTGGGTCCGAGGTCGTGATCTCACTAGGGAGCGACTATCCGGTCAACCTCAAGTTCTCGATCGCGAACAACAAGGGAACTGTGGACTATCTACTAGCACCGCGGATCGAAAGCGATTGAACAGGAAAAGAACGGCCCGGTTCTAAACCTCTTACGGCCCCATGACATGGGCCGTGGACGATTCCTAAGATCTTTTCAGGAATAGATTTAGAGCTTATGGAGCTGGATTCTTTGGTAATATCAAGGAAAGCTTTTTAATCATGTGCAGATTATTCACCGAAATCCTCATCCCATCCTGAGGTGTTCATTTGAACTTGTACGATGACCAAACCATTCAGATGCTCGAGTCAAAGGCGAACCAGATCAGGCGGCATGTCATAAAGATGACCTTCGCTGCGCAGTCTGGTCATCCTGGCGGCTCCCTATCATATGCTGATATTTTGACCGCCCTTTACTTCAAGGTCATGAACTACAGGGCCCAGGAGCCCCAATGGGAGGACCGCGATCGCTTGGTGCTCTCCAAAGGCCATGCGGCCCCGGCCTACTATGCGGTGCTCGCGGAAGCTGGGTTCTTTCCTGTCGATGAACTTCTCACACTTAGGAAGATCGGCAGCCGTCTGCAGGGCCATCCTTCGATGAGAAAGACCCCTGGGGTCGAGATGTCGACCGGTTCTCTAGGGCAGGGATTATCGATATCCAACGGTATGGCCTTGGCGGCTAAATTGGACCGAAAACTGTCCCGCGTCTACTGCCTATGTGGTGATGGGGAGATGGAAGAAGGGCAGATATGGGAGGCCGCGATGCTAGCCTCCCATTATAAACTGGATAATCTCACGGCCTTCGTGGACCGCAACAAGATGCAGATCGATGGACCGACCGAGATGATAATGTCGTTGGAGCCCCTTGCGGACAAATGGCGCGCTTTCGGTTGGAACGTCTCGAGATCAATGGTCATGACATGAGACAGATCCTGGAGGCCTGTGATAAGGCGAAGCAGGTCAAAGGAAAACCGACCATGATCATCGCACATACTGTCAAAGGAAAGGGCGTCTCGTTCATGGAGGGCGCCCTGCAGTTCCATGGAAAGCCACCGAACGCGGACGAATGCCGCATCGCGCTCAAAGAGCTGGGGGAACAGCAATGAAGTGGGTCTACACCAGCCAGAGAAAGGAATATTCCAATGCGCTCGTCGAGATCGGCAAGATGCGGACCGACATAGTCGTTCTTGATGCCGATCTTCTTCGTCCACCAGGACATCAGAGTTCGCAAAGAAGGTCCCGGAAAGGTTCTTCAATGTCGGGATAGCGGAGCAGAACCTGATAGGCACGGCGGCCGGATTGGCAGCCTCAGGAAAGACGGTCTTTGCTTCCACCTTTGCGGTCTTCGCGACAGGGAGATGCTGGGACCAGATCAGACAATCGATCGCTTATCCTAAGCTCAACGTGAAGATAGTTGCCACCCATGCCGGTATAACGGTAGGGGGACGGAGCGTCCCATCAAGCCGTGGAGGACATCGCCCTTATGAGAACGCTCCCGAACATGACGGTGATAGCCCCAGCGGACGGCATCGAGACCTACAAGGCCATAAAGGCCATCGCCGACTACCCAGGACCATGCTACCTGAGGATGGGACGAGGAGATGTTCCTTTGGTCACACAGGTGGACTCGCCGTTCACCATCGGAAAAGCATCGATCATCAGGGACGGATGCGATGTTTCGTTGGTGGCATGCGGGATAATGGTCGCCGTATGTATGGATGCGGCGGAAGAGCTCCAGAAGAAGGGCATCGATGCACAGGTCATCAATATGAGCACGATCAAACCGCTCGACGCCGAGACGTTGCTACAGGCGGTCAGAAAGACAGGATGCGTTGTGACGGCCGAAGAGCACGACAGTATATCTGGTCTCGGGTCGGCAACGGCCATGCTCCTTGCGGAGAACCAGCCTACCCCGATGAAGAGCATCGGGATTCCTGACATCTTTGGTGAGTCCGGGGAGAGCGATGAGCTGATGAAGAAATATGGCTTGACCGCAGAGGCGGTCGTCGAAGCGGCGGAAGAGGTTATCAGGAGGAAGAAAGGATGAAGATCTTCATTGATACTGCTAATATCGAAAAGATACGAGAGGTCAACAGCTGGGGGATATTAGATGGCGTTACGACGAACCCCTCGCTCGTGGCCAAGGAAAATACTGACTTCGAGACACTGGTCAAGAACATCTGCTCGATAGTCGACGGCCCGATCAGCGCGGAGGTAATGAGCGTAAAGGCCGAGGACATGGTCACCGAGGCCAGGAAGCTCTCGAAGATCCACAAGAACGTCGTCATCAAGGTTCCGATGACCGAGGAGGGCCTTAAGGCCACGAGCATCCTCGCAAAAGAAGGGGTCAAAGTGAACATGACCCTAATATTCTCGACCGCTCAGGCACTTCTTGCATGTAAGGCAGGTGCAAGGTACATATCTCCCTTCGTCGGCAGGCTGGACGATGTCGGCCAGGACGGTATGGAACTTATCTCGGAGATCATGATGATGCTCGACAACTATGATTTCGATGCTGAGGTCATAGTCGCGAGCGTTCGACATCCGATACATGTGGTGCAGGCCGCGACGATGGGCGCACATATAGCGACCATTCCGTACGATGTTCTGAAGAAAATGTTCGATCATCCTCTCACGACCATAGGCATCAAGAAGTTCCAGGATGATTGGGCCAAAGTCCAGAAGAAATAAACTTTCCAGAACGTTTGGGTAGAGGGAGCGAGGGTCCCAGAGCCGGGAGGGCGCTGGACCTCTGTTCTATCCAGCTGGAACGAGAACATCAATAAAGATAAAATATGAGGGACTGGATCTTTCCGGCATGGACCCTGAACTGATCGTGGTCGGAGGCGGTCCGGTCGGAACGACCGTTGCCTTCCACGCGGCAAAGGCGCTGAGGACGGTGGTCCTAGAAGAACACCCTCAGATCGGTTCGCCTGTCCAATGTACCGGACTTGTCCATCCAAGGGTCGTGGACATGGTGTCTGGGGGGTCATCGGTCCTTAACCAGCTAACCGGTTTTAGGATGCATTTTCCGGGGGGCGATGTGCTCGACATCGGCTCGGACGAGGTCAAGGCGGTCGTGATCGATCGGGAAAAGTTCGACAGGACATGTTGCGACCGTGCATTGGATGCAGGCGCTGAGCTCATAACCGACGCGAGGTTCACATCCTTCACCAGAGAACATGGAAAGCTCAGGGTAATATATGGTCCGACGAGCGCTCCTAAGAGCGTGACCGGAGATATCCTCGTGGGAGCCGATGGATACAAGTCTAAGGTCGGAAAGCAGGCGGGCATCGGCCGGCCTAAAAAGATCGTCCGGGGCATCCAGGTCGACATAGAGCACAAGCTCGATGATCAATCGAAGGTAGATGTTTATCTCGGAAGGAAAGTGGCACCTGGGTTCTTTGCCTGGATGCTTCCCTGTGGTGAGTTCACCAGGGTCGGTCTGGGCGTATCTGAAGGACAGGGGACCCCACAGACCCATCTGTCGGTCCTATTGGAGGAACTTGGTCTGAAGAACGTGAAGAGGAAGAACATCGTTTCGGGAGCGATCCCGGTGGGCGCATCGACCCGCACGTACGCCGACAATATTCTCATCGTAGGTGATGCAGCGGCCCAGACGAAACCACTTAGCGGAGGGGGCCTCTTTACAGGCATCATTGCGGCCAGGTGTGCGGCGGAGACGGCGGTCCTAGCTCATGAAAGGAACGACCTCTCTGCTGCCTCGCTATCTTCCTACCAACATGCTTGGAGGTCCGAGATCGGAAAGGAGGTCGATCGTGGCTATCATGTACGAAGGGCGTTCATGGGATTGAGCGATCGAAAATTGGATGCCATCGGGGCGATCTTCCAGAAAGAGAAGGTCAGGAAGGTTCTCGCCCAGGGGGACATAGACCATCCTAGCCGCATAGCGTCACCTCTTCTGAGGGCAGCACCTTCTCTTGTCATTTTCTCTCCTCAGATAATCGGTTCTTTCCTATGGCATTGAGAAAGAGAAAAATATTCAATAATGCGTCCGATGGAAGATCATGCTAGCCAAGGTCGAAAGGTCCAGCGCTGAATCGATCAGAAAAGAAACTGGCAAAAAGAAGGCTGGTCAGAAAGGACCTTCGCATCCGGGATGATGGCCCCTATGTGCTCATCCCTCTGGTGGACCATTGTGCTGATGACATCGGATGTGAGCTGGGCTTCGAGCTGGTCGAGGGAGAGCTAGCATCCCGTACCTGCTATCGTTCACCTATCGATCTCATCAGAGAGAGAGCTGATGTGCCGGATCACATCAGGCCCCTGCTTCCGGGGAAATGGGAGAAGATCGGCGATGTGCTCTTGCTCCGCCTCCCGTCTGAACTGGGTCCCTTTGCGGGGAACATCGCCCAAGCATATGCATCGGTCCTGGACGCCAGAACCGTCTGCCAGGACCTCAGTAAGATAACTGGAATATTTCGAACCCCTGAGGTCCGGGTCCTGTTCGGTGGTGGGACCGAGACGGTACATTTCGAGAACGGTATGTATTATAAATTGGATGTCGCCAGGATAATGTTCTCGTCTGGTAATATCGATGAGAAGTTAAGGATGGCCTCGCTCTCATGCGAGGGCGAGACGGTCGTGGACATGTTCGCCGGCATAGGTTATTTCTCGCTTCCGATCGCTGTGCATGCCAAGGCCAGCAAGGTGATAGCTTGTGAGATCAATCCGGTCGCGTACCATTACCTCCAAGAGAACATCGTTCTGAACGGTCTCAAAGGAACTATCGTTCCGGTGCTAGGGGATAACCGATCCCTGCCTGGCAAAGGATCGCGGACCGCGTGCTCATGGGATATGTGAGAACCACATATGAACATCTGGAGAAGGCCTTCGAGCTGGTCCGGAAAGGAGGGATGATCCATTATCATGATACTTTCCCGTTGGAGGTCTATCCTTCCATGGCCATCGAACGGTTGAGGTCGGCGGCCCATGATAAAAGGTTCGAGATAGTCCTCTCACGTGAAGTAAAATCCTATTCCCCTGGTGTATCCCATATGGTGCTAGACGTTCTGGTGAAAGATTAGTTCCGGACCGTCTCTTCTACCGCACCTGATCCGGCGACCAGTTGCCGCAATGCTCTGTCATAGTCCTCTCCCTGCGCCTCAAGAAGGGCCTTTGCAGCGTCGGCAAGATGCTCCCCAAAATCGATCTCCTCTTTAGTGAACTGCCAGGATCTTGCATGCCCCTCACCGAGCGCAACGCAGAACGCGAAGGAGGTCGATCGCAGTTCATGGTCGTTCCCTTTGAACTTATCGATCTGCCGCAGGACGGCCTCCTTTCCTTCCGTCTTATAAGTTCTAGCCAGCGAATCGGAGAGCTTCCCCACCGAACCCAGTTTCTGATATTTCGGTAAAGAGGCCACTATTGCCTTCGATGATTCGATACGTTCTGCCTCCGCCACAACTTGGGAGGGCGTCAGCCCGGAATGTTCCCCCATGACCTGTTCTACGACCTCGGGCGATGCTACCTCGCCGAGCAGCTCTTCACGATGTTCGTCCCACAGATCGCTGATTATGTTCGCCGCCTGGTCAGAGGAGGATATTATGCAGATCGGTATTTTGGAGATCAGCCCTGAGAGCGCTTCCTTTTCAACAGCGCTCCCTCGTATCCTTTCAATGAACTTGTTCCTGTCATGGCCATAGCAATCTGTCCCGATGATAAGTACCGCTTTTTTTGATGACCTTATCGCGCGAAGCATTTCCCTTTCATGCTCTTCAAGGATCTGCTTGTCGTTGAGCTCCCCCTTTATGTACCTGTCATCGAGCTCACGACCCAATGGGGCGGCCTTTTTGGTCACGCATTCATCGCACGAAGAGAGACAATTGATCACCGTTTCGATCTCAACCTCAAAATCATCAAGGGGGTCGACGGCGGCGACCCGCCCGGCCAGTATATGTGCGGAGTTCATCTCTTCAGCACAATCAGAACAAATCGATATCAAGATGCCTGGTACCTTCCATCTTACCCTTAACATGTCGGCCGCACCATCATGCCCGCAAGACCCTTTCTGATCGAGATCGTACGGCAATTGGCCGATAGCATCCTCTACATATTCCTTTGGAGGCCGAGGACCGTCGGGGGAGCAGAAGAGCTTGTCCTCTGCAGCATAAAGATGAAGGTCCTTTTTCCGGGCCGCATCCCAGAGCGCAAGAAGGCGAAGTTGGGGATCGTCATAATGCTGGACCCCTATCAGCTTATCCCTGTCCACACTGCCCCTGACCGCATAGGAGACCTCACCAGCTGGTGTTTTCGAGGTCTGTAAGAAAGGGACCTTTCCGTCTGGCCCAAAGATATCGTGGCAGAATATGCCCTGATGAGCCCATTCATCTCATTAATTTATTATTAGAAAGAAAGAAAAAAAAAAAAAAAAAGAAAGAAAGAAAGAAAGAAAGAAAGAAAGAAAGAAAAGAGAGAGAGAGAGAGAGAGAGAGAGAGAGAGAGAGAGAGAGAGAGAGAGAGAGAGAGAGAGAGAGAGAGAGAGAGAGAGAGAGAGAGAGAGAGAGAGAGAGAGAGAGAGAGAGAGAGAGAGAGAGAGAGAGAGAGAGAGAGAGAGAGAGAGAGAGAGAGAGAGAGAGAGAGAGAGAGAGAGAGAGAGAGAGAGAGAGAGAGAGAGAGAGAGAGAGAGAGAGAGAGAGAGAGAGAGAGAG
>CAVUGW010000014.1:0-17265 GCA_963741025.1 Methanomassiliicoccaceae archaeon | reverse complement strand
TAATAACATATTCCGCCACCTGGATCATTTGCTCGACTCAATACTTATTCTCCTTAGCTTACAGCGCGACATGGGATCATATCCTTAGTGGCCAGTGCGTTGAGATCGCACTTCCTTAATGCCATGAAAACACTTGGACATCTTTTGGGGTCGGGTATTCTGTGGAGGTGTTTTAATAAATCAAATCGGTTTACAACTGTCTTGTTCTTGGCATGTATCTTTGTTCTCACAGATCAACGCGGGGCTTTTATTGGTCCTCCTGAAATAAAAACAGCTTCTATCTTCTGCAGAGGGAAGGCCAGGAACATTCTCCCCTGACGACATGCTCTGCGCAGTATTGCATCCTCCGACCAGTATCTCTTCTTGATATCCGTCAGCTCCTCCTTGGGCGATAAAAAGAGATATATCGGAGTTCGACTGCCATTAGTAGTAGGGAAATGGAAAATTTCGGTCGGGTCCACTAGTAATGATCAGGATCACGGAGAATATCGCCCCGACCAATGGGATCGCCGTTCTCCATCTGAGCCTGGACGCGATCTCGCTGTGTTCCTTCTGCAACACGATCGCCGATATGCATGTGGCCAGATAGGTGAAGGCCAGGAGGAACACCGAAGAATTGATCAGGGCCGACAGCCCTCCGAACAGGGAGATAATGAAAGCGGTGATGCAGAGGATCGTCAGACCAAGATAGGGTGTGTTGAATCTTGGGTGAGTACTGCCGAAGAGCTTGGGCAACTGTCCATCAATGGCCATGGCGTATGCGAGCTGCGAGGTACCAATGGTCCCTGACTCATCGGAGCCGACTATGGACAGCAATGCCCCAACTCCCACGATCCCCACTGCCAGAACGGTGAGAAGGACAGGACTGCTGAAGATCGCCGAAGCGGTGGCGATCAGTGGGCCACTGGACGTGGATAGTGTACCTTGACTTACGACGCAGATGACCACAAGGTTGGTCAGCAGGTAGAAGGCGATTACGATGAGCATTCCGAAAATGATGGCCTTTGGTATCGTTCGCTCCGGAAGATCAACATCATCCGCGGGCAGACTGGAGATCTTTGAAGCCAGCATATGCCCAGAAGATAAGTACGAGCGCCTGTCCGAAGTCGGTCGCGTTACCCGTAAAAAATGGTTGGAGATTGGATATGGCGATGCTTGGCCGAGCGACGACGAGGAAGAGCCCTCCCAGTATGATGAGGACGAGTGGTGATAACTTAACGATGGTCAGTCCATCGTTCAATCTACCCGCGGCCTTGACCCCCACCAAGTTCGTGATAAGTATGATTGCAATGAAGATGGCCTTGAGCACTACCTGAGCGGTACCATCTAATCCCGGGATGAGGGCCACGAAGTACTGGGTGAAGGCCACTGGGAACACCGCTAGGGAGAGCCACTCCGCCAGGAGAAGGCTCCACCCGACCATGAACCCCGCGAATGGGGTGGATACCTCCCTGACATAGGCATAGGGCCCGCCTACCTTGGGGGACATCATAACGCAGTAGGAGAACGATATTGCAATGACCGCGGCCATTATCCCTGCTAGCAACCAGACAATGAGGGAGGCCGGACCGATGAGCTTTGACCCGATGGCCGTGACCACATAAACATCGGCACCGATTATTGAGCCCACCACCAAGTTCGTCACATCAAAGGTGTTGAGCTTTCTACATTTACAGACTCCCTTTTTCAAGCGATGAGCATATAAGCAACACGGACATTAATTATTATGGGATCATCAAAATGATCAGATGCCGATCCATTTGGTATTCCATCATGGTCATCGCGAAACAGGATGGGGGTATCTAGAAGGGAATGAAGGATGGAAGAGACGGTTTAGGAAATTCAGCGAGGAAAGCACGGTCATTTTCCAATGGTCAGAGGTCTTGCTTTTTTATTGGATCGTTCAAATCGTACTTCCGTACATTCCGCAACGGATAGACATGCAACCTTATCGCCTATAATGGTCGGCCTCGTTTTTGTCCAAACAAGAGTTCATCAAAGACGATGTCGGACCTGGAGATGCCCCCTTAAAGGAATACGGAAGGATGGACGAGTCTCGGGGGGCTTTGTTCCCTTTCGTTCTTGAACGATGAAGAACGAAGTCATCGATGAACTCGAGCAGTTCGATAAGTCCGGGCCATGCATCATCAGCTTTAAAACTGCCATAGCTCACGCCCTGTTCCAGAAGTTCAGCGCCTCCGTCAAGGACCTCAACTTCTCTTTGATGGAGCGTTCCGGGCTTTGTATATATGGACCATCCTCTCCAGATCCCCCTTGACCCATCGGAACGATGGCCCGACCTGTAATCCATCGGTCCATCTGGTCTTTCCCCCATCATCTGTTGGAACAATAGGAATGGGAAGTCCACACCGGACCGCGCCGCCAGGTCCAGGGACCCCCAGAATCTACCGTTCATCTCATCAACTTTGGGACATTGGTCCGGGCATCGAGCTTGAACTCGACCATGGCCACGCCGTTCCAGCCTATCTCTCGCAGCAGACCAAGACCGTGCTCTTTGACCTGCCCATTTGTCGGGACGCCCTCCCGGAGCGTGCTCGCTCCTCCGCTCGGGTTGACCTCCCTGAGGCGGTGGTGAGCAAAGGTAGCGAGCGGAACGCCATTCTCCGTCAGGGCGAACAACCCCACGCCGTCCCCTCTCACCACCTCCTGTATCATGGGTAAAGGTATCTCGGTGTTCATCTCCTGATATGCTAACAATAGCTCTTCCTCGGAGCTTACGAACCTTCGGACACCTGCTTTGGCCTTCCCATCCTTCCAATACCAAGACCATCGAGGCTTTATCACGACCGGATATCGGAGCTCCTGCGCTAAAGGAAAGATGTTCTCGATATTTTCGATGAAATATGTCTCGGGTACCGGAACGCCCAACCTGATTGCCGTCCGAAGTGTGAGCGATTTGTCAAAAACCTCTTCCATCATCTCCTTGTCCGGACAGGCCACACATGTGAGGTCCTTAAGCTTGGCCTTGTTCTCCACTATGGGGTAGCATGTCTTGTCGCTGACTGGGATCAGTAGATCAACATCATTACGTTCAGGAAGGTCGATATGCTCTCGATGAAGGCTTCCTTATCATCTATCGGGGAAGGATAGAGGAATCTTTGGTCGCAATGCTTGGAATAAAAAGCGATAGAGCGCGGATGATCGGATGCCATGATGATCCGGTTCCCCCTGCCGCCCAGGGACCTGGCGATCGCTAGGGCACTTCGCGTATTCCCATCTGTTATGAGGACCGACGACCTGGACCGACCATCCTCCATAATTAAAAGTGGTCTCTATAGTTACTTAACTTTATCCATATCGATAATTTTAAAAATGCTAATAATGACGATACATATTTTCGGGTTGTCTAAGTGTTTCCATATGGGTAGGTTGAAGCACCAAGAACGTAAATGCGCCCCCAGGAGCGGCCATTGTCATTGCAGCCATAAGCTCAACCGCGGTCATAATTCTTGGCCGCTCCTTCGTCCCTTCTCTAGAAGTGCATGATGATTGACGGCAATATGGCGCTGAAACCGTTTTTGGGTCTCGGAGGGGAAGTTCAGTTCTGAGAAGTTAAACCGAGAAACTCAAAGAGGAAGCTGTGATCGTTTTCTGGCCTTTCCGCTGGACCATGGATGATCTTTATACAAAAAATATATGATCATGGGCAGACCGGTTTTTCGATCCACGTTCCAGTTTGAGTACATGACCGATCGTTGCTACTGAAGATCATACTGGTTGACCTACTTGCGTATCCTCTCTTTTAACCTCTCCCCCGTCTCGGCGACCTTTTCCACCACCAAAGACCCCATTATCTCAACATCGGCCTCGATCTTCCTCCCTTGCTCCATGATCTTCGACCTTTCAGCTCTAGACCTCGTCTCTTCTAATTTGGACATAGTATCTTTTATTTTTCCCATGCGACAGCACCTCTGGTATGATCATCTTGTCCACAACTTGTATATAACGATCGACCATGCCTTGCAAGGGACCTTGGAAACGAACGTATGTGACATATCTAACGAGATATGCCATTTGGTCGTTCTCCTGCCTACCTCCCCTCGAGCCCTCTTTGAGGACACTATCTCTATCCTCGTTCATTCCAGTAAGCCATACATGGGGGTCAGCATCGTGATGGTCCACGGTAGAGATGTTCTGCATGTCGTACATGAGGGACAAAAGATCGCATTTCTTCTTGATGACCATGTCCATCACCATTTTGATCTGCTCGTCCGTTAACATGATCCGCACCCTTTCCACGGATAAGTCGTGGTCATTTGACGGATACAAGGTTCGAGGACAAGGTCACGGTCCCGGTGATAGATCGGACATCCTCCAGCTCTGGACCAGATCGAGTAGGACACTGAGGAGGTACCTAGTGCTCAGCGGCGATACGACGCAGGAGATAATGGACCTTGTTTGTTTGGAACTATACCCCAAGGATCTTGACCTTTTCATAGATCATAAAAAAATAGATGGCCAAGGCGTTCAGTTCTTATTGTCCTCTGTCTTCAGTATCTCACGATCGATCGCTGAAGTATTTGAAGAAAACTGGAACGCCCGGTCGTTTCCTAACGACTCTTTCAGGCATGAGCTTATCTAAATTGAAGATCGGTAATATGCTATGAACTTAAGAGTAGCGTATCTTATGGCGATCAAGAACGCCTGCATCATGGCGAGAGATTGGGATGAGGACCTTATGTATCCACCTAACTTGATGAACGATGGATATACTATCATCAACGTACAGAATGGAATAGAAACGGAGAATGGACCGTTCGATATCATCATCGAGCACCCAAGGACCTCACCGGATATGGTCAGGATGTATCGGGAGATGATTCAGCACGGTTCTCGTATCATGATGGTCCTTCCACGCTGGTCCTATACTGACGAAGAGATACTAGGATATCTTGAGGTTATTTGGCTTGGTCTATTTTGTGTTAGATCCGATAACGGAGAGGTCTGGAAGTGCCCCACCATATTTAGCACTGAAGGTCTGGTCCACGACAGGTTAAAGCTTTTCACTTACGAGCCCGATGGAACACTAAATGAATTTGACCATGCCAAGATAAAGAAGGACGAAGCTTGATCGGCCGATCGGCCCATAAATAATGCATTTCCTAAGTCCTTAACACGAAGACATCGCCATATGGCCTCACGATACCCCGATGAGGTGCTGCGTATTATGTTCCCAAAGACGGATGGTTTTTGTCGATATTGTGAAAAGAAGCAATCATTTCATAGCTATCGTTTTCATAAAGTTCAGGGAGCCTTGAACTTGGATCGCGGCGGTCCCTGAAGCAAGGGCGGGTCATATGCTTAAGCGATCCCTTCCCAGCCTGTATCAGCTGCAATTCCAGAAGGATACCCAACATGGCAGGGATTTCAAACGAAAGGTGAGAAGTTCACCCGATAAGCGAGGGCGATAAGGACAAAAGAAAGTGTCGCTCGGACAAAGGTAAGACCGGGCGGAGATCTGGTGTTCATTCGGTCAAGGGAAGGCTGAGGGAGGGCATGATATAATTCATCTATCGAGCATGCTCGGACGTTCGAGCATCATTACAACGACGATCTATTCGCATGTGAACAACAATGATGCGAGAAAGGCTGCGTACGAAGGGGGGGTGCCGAGGTTTTAAAAACGTTTTTACTTTTTGTTGGCTTTGAGAGATGCACTGGGAAATGGTAAAAAGAAGGGGTTAAGGGGAAGGTGTTACGAAGATCGGAGCGCGTTGTCACTACTAGGATAGCTCCGTTCATATGTACGGGCTTCTGGATGACTTTGAAATCGTATGTTCTACCAGGTTATCATGACCTTCTGATCTTAAGCTCATTTTTTACCATGCTCATTCTGCTCCAGCAAATGATCATACATAGGACCAGATATAAAATTGGCAGGTGCCATTTTCTCCGTCGTATAAAATCCTGCAGGTGCATTGATGACCTGGGGTATTCTATTGACGACCGTTGCGCAGGTCAGTTCGGCGGTAGAAGGTCTGTCTATGCGAACAGTGGTTGATGGTTCCCCAATGATCTCCCAACTATTAGCGTCGAACTCATCGGGTGCATATACTTTACCAATACAACGGGTCTTTAGCGTGATACCTTCTTCTGTTTCCGTGGTCACCACGGCCGACATCCCTGTAGCATAACCTGCTTTTATGGTCGTTCCCAAAGCATTTGAGTACAGATCCATGGTATGAGTTGTTGGAATGCATTCCTGCTTTTGAGATCTTACGTTCAGACCGAGCTTGGAGCATAGCCAACCGTTGGTGTTCCACATATATGCCGGAATATTTTTGTTGGATGCGATTTCTCGCTGGAACGAGGCCATGTTCAAACCCGCTCCATGCACTTTCGTGGTCGCGGTCCCGTAATCTTCAAGATTATAGCTCGAACTGCCATTGATCTCTTTGATCTTATGAGTGGCTCCTGCGATGACCGCGATAAGATTTCCCCAGAACACATCCTGATATCCTGAACCCGTCAGGGTGCAATCATTTGCCTTAGCTAGCTTGTCCAGCTTTTCTGTCAACTCTGGTGACGAGTTCCATGGGAAAAAAGACTCCTCGCACATACTTATAGCGTTGATACCATGTTTAGCACAAATTTCGAATTGACTGTACACATCGCTCATCAAACTTCTAGTATTGATGATGCAGATGTCCGCTTCGGTCCCATTGAACACCTTCTCAGCATCTGACTCTACAATGATCCCGAGCTTGTGTCCAAGGTCCAGTACCTCCCCAGCATCTCTGCCCCGCCTTTTCGCATTGTGATCTATTGCACCTACGATCTGAGCTCCTTTCTCCATCGCATATCTTGCTGTGTACTTGGCCATATTACCGCAGCCAAACTGGATTATTTTGATCTTTTCCTGCATTATATATCCCTTCATCCATTTAGATCAAGTTCTTATTCTCGTTCATTTTGAACGTACGATGGACGTTCAGACAGAGGACAAGGGCGGATCCTCATTTGACCTTAAGATACTTTCTCGGTTCGGAAGATTTGGTCGAACGCATG
Organism: Methanomassiliicoccaceae archaeon; assembly: GCA_963741025.1. Classification (GTDB taxonomy): domain Archaea; phylum Thermoplasmatota; class Thermoplasmata; order Methanomassiliicoccales; family Methanomassiliicoccaceae; genus CAVUGW01. The sequence continues at coordinate 10,236 of CAVUGW010000014.1, read as the reverse complement.
GGAAACGACCATCAGTAGCCCTCCTTTCTCCATTAAGGCGTCATAAACGCGTGGGTAGCCTTCGAGTGGTACTGTGATATAGGAAAGTTGGATATGTGGTCGCGAACTGGGTTCAAAGGAATGGCGTCCCCGCATGTGTTGAAACACAGGTCTTCGACGGTGATCGGCTCGAACGTCTGCGACATCTTTCATCTATCGAGCTTGCTCGGACGTTCGAACATCATTGCAACGACGATATATCTCCATGTCAACAATGATGCCAGAGGGTAGGAGTATGAGGGGGGATGCCGAAGTTTTGAACTGTCCATTTTTATCGATATACAAGTCGATCTCTCGTCACATCTTCGTCGAGGCCAGCTCTTCCCCCATCGTTTCCATTGACCATTCTTCGGTCGCCTTATGGGTCTGGCTCTCTCTGACATCAGCTGGAATGCGTTCCGAGGAGATCTCGTAGAACCTATCGAAGTTGCACATGCTGTGTTCGAACAGGAACCTCTTGTTCTCCCCGTAAAGGACGAGAGAATCGATCTCACCGCTCTCTGGCAGCTGTCCGATCCCCTGTATCTCGCCCCAACGCATCAGCGTTATTTTGGACCCATGATGTCGTTTGATGCCTCCGTTCGAAACGACATAGTACCAACATACCAGATCGCGAGAGACGTAAATCGAGCCGATGACCAAGGTCGTTTGAAGAAGGACAAGGATGCCCAGGTCCCTTACGATGATGTTGTTTCCTCCGCTCCAGGAAATGCTTCCGACCAAGTAATATAACACAAGGTATGAGATTGTGGACAAAAGCGGTAACAGTAAAACATAGCTGTACGCATCCGCCTTGCTTATCGTTACAACGAACTTTCCGTATTTCCGCTCTTTATTGGAAGATGTTATGCTTTCGATCTCTCGCCGAGCTCGTCGATACCGTCGCGTCAGGATACCGATAGCGAACGACTCACCTATCAGTACGCTGAGCGTTATCGGATCGAGATAGTAGGATGACGTGTTCTCCAACTAGTGTATGTGTCCATAAAGATTTATGTTTTTCCAACGATCATCCATGATATATGATAAAGAATGGAACTTTGACCCGATTTTTGGTTATAATATGGTCATGGTATGTTCCACCGAGCTTTTTTTCCGTTCCTGCTCAGTCGTTTATGAAATGTGAATTTCCACCAAGCTCGAAAATATCTATAAACCAAAATTTCGTAAGTGTATCCTAAATGCAATTGCGCCAATGGGTGGCGGAAGAAATGACAAAAGCCAAGTTCAAAATTGGTAAGACCGAAAAGCACCTAATCGTCGTTGATATGGACCGGTTCATGAAACACATCACCATTGAATTGGATGGAAAAATGTTGGCCAATGAGTTTCATTATTCACCACTGGCTAAGAAATTTCAGTTCGACGTGGGAAGTTCCGAAAAGCATAGGGTGGAGATCAGCGCTGGGACCTTCTCACATATCAAACTCATCGTAGATGGGAAAGCTGCTCAAGAGGCCTGAACGTGCTTCGCTGAGATACTCGAACATCATGACGAACGCCATTTGTTCGCATGTCGATGATGATGCTATGGTGACGCTTATGAACTGTGGAATTCCACCATTCTAAACCACTTTTTTCTCTCTTTTGAAAGGCGACTTCTGCGTTCTCTATCTTCCACGTACCTTAGGTCCCTGATGACCTGAATTTGGCCGTTCCCAGTTCCCTTTTGAACGAGGGGGGATCCCCGTTCTTTGTTCGCATCATCGATAATCCTATGCCCGAGGTCATCCGCAATGATCTTCGTTCGATCATGATGCTTGATCCGAGATGGTCAAAGTAAAGAGCTTCTTTCTTCTAAGGAAAGTTGAGCTTCCATGGCCGGAAATAGGGACAACAAGTCATCGCTCATAGGTAAGAGATTTTTACCACCAAGGCAAGAGAACATGTTCTCGATGCGTCTGAAGGTCATAGGCAGAAAGGTCGATGTTGATGTGCTCATAGCAATAGCTGACGTCGCAGAAAGATACGGGTCTCGTTTCGTTCACTCGACCACAGGTCAGCAGATCGAGCTCCCCCTTGTCAAAGGCGAGGACGCAGAGAAGGCCATCAAGGAGCTTGGGGGTCTTGGGCTGCATGGGGGCTCTTCTGGAAGGAAGATCAGGGCCATCGTCGAATGTCAGGGGGACCCCGCATGTAAGTTTGGACCGATCGATTGCCAGGGGATAGCGGGGAAGATCGACGAAGTGTACTTTGGAAAGTCGGTCCCTAAGAAGTTGAAGACAGCTTTGACGGGCCGTCCTTCCGCCTGTGCCAGGCCCCAGGACAACGATATCGATGTTATGGGCACCGCGAGTCCAGCGATCGATGGGGGACCATTGCCCGTGATGCGGGAGCAGTGCAAAGGTCAGTAAGATGATGGCCATCGCGGTACATGATAATAAAGCGAAGATCGATGTGGGCAAATTCGTGCCCTGTGGAGCTTGCATCAAGGTCTGCAAAAGACATGCGTTGATATCAGAAAAGACCGGGTACATTATCTTTGTCGGGGGCAGCCTCGGTCGCAGACCAAAGTATGGGATAAGGTTGATCGATCCTGTGGACGGGGGAAGCTGTTCTCCATCCTCGACAGAACTGTCGAACACCATACGAACGAGGCCTTTGATGGAGAGCGACTAGGGAGCTTATCGACAGGCCCGGGATCGAAAGGGTACAAAAAAGGGGTCATTCCATGGACGTTATCGCCCATGATCAAGCGAAATGAGCGGCAGCTGGATGGCCAGACTGGGATGGTCGCAGTATGCCGTCATTGCGGTCCTTTCCGAAACAACATGAACCGTTCGGCTCGTTCACCCTATAATAATATCATCCCAACCCCAAATGGGGGTTAAAGGGTTTGGTAAAAAGGCCTGTGGCTTTCAGAACCTGCGCTCTGACCTTGCCGGCTTGTGCTTCTGGTAGCAATCCCTGCAGTATACGGGCCTGCCCTCGGTGGGCTTAAATGGTACCTGGGTCTCCGCTCCACAGTCGGAGCACTTTGCATTGAACATTTCCCTTGGCGCGTCCCTATTATAACTTCCTCTTCTATCGTTCATTATGATTACCTAGTGTTGTTTTCCACCCGTCTTACGACGTGTGTATGTTCCACGAATCATCCTAATGTATTTTAAATTATTTCCAACATTGGAACGACCTAGATCCATCTTCAGGCCAATAGTTCACAAAAAAGGTAAGCGACGGTGAGGGAAGCATCGAGGGTCTGAACTTCCTTTATTTTTCTTTGGGTCCTACGGTAAAGTCTGACTTTTCCGGGTGACCAGGATAAGTGAGGTAGAAAAAGGTGAGAAAACCATTATCCCATAATATCAAACTCTTTAAGTGATCTGGAAAGCTCCACATTCTTCAAAGGGCCGAGGCGATGAACGGAACGCTCAAGAGAGATCGACCGCCACCGTTCCTGAACGGATCGAGTTGAGCTGAACCGAGGTAAGATCGATTTTGCCATCGGATCCCTTAATATGTTGAAAAGGGTCTATGTGTAGGGGCATGAAATAACAAAAGCCAGGTTCGAGATAGGCGAGACGGAAAAGCACTTCATCCTCGTCAATAACAGTCTACTATAGAAACACATCACCATTGAATTGGATGGAAAAATGTTGGCCAATGAGTTTCATTTTTCGCCACTGGGAAAGAAATTCCAGTTCGATGTTGGAAGTTCCGAAAAGCATCATGTGGAGATCAGCGCTGGGGGCTTCTCGACCACCGAACTTTTTGTTGACGGCAAGCCCGTTGTCGTGAGCGATCTCTAATTCATATCCTTCCATGGTAGGCCTGGCATCCCCCTTGCCTTAGAGCAACGCCACATACAGGACATCTAGGGGCGGACGGATCTATGGTCGGCTTGCCCTTGGCGTGCTTGTCCTTATGCTGTCGTTTCGGGAAAGGGCAAATTTATATTATCTGATGTAATAGGGGTTCGCTTAACGCTTTATTTCGTGGTAGACTCTGTGATTTTCCATGACAACCCACCGGAAAGATATCGAGCAGGCGAACCTTCGGGTCATCAAGCAATTGTCAGGACCGGTGCTGCTCCTCTCGGCCGGAGAGTTCCAGATCAAGTATGCGAGCGAAGCGTATAGAAAGTATTTTCCAGAGACGTTCAAGGACAATGACCTCATCGGGATCAGTTTCGCAGATCATTTGAAGGAAGGCGAAGGGCATCCTCTGATTTCTATGATCCGCCGCATATCGGAGAACGGAAAGGGCGAGGAGATCAGGGACCACAGGATCACGAACGGCGAGGGCATGGAACTATGGGTGGACTGGGTGGGCTCTCCCATCGATAATGGTACCGACCGTTGGGACGTTCTCCTACAGCCAAGCGACATCACCGAGCGGAAGAGCGTGGAGGAAGCGCTCAAGGAGAGCGAACGACAGTTGTCCACGCTGATAGGAAACCTTCCGGGCATGGCGTTCCGATGCAAGAACGACAGAGACTACACCATGGAGTTCGTCAGCGAGGGATGCTGGGACCTCTTGGAGTACCCGCCAGCGGAGCTCACATCTCACAGGATATCCTGGAACGATCTCATATTGCTCGTGGACCGCGAGATGGTGTGGGAGGGTATCCAGGTCGGCATCAGAGAGAAAGGAACGTACCATGTGACCTACCGCATCCGCACCAGGTCAGGAAATGTCAAATGGATATGGGAGAAGGGAAAAGGTGTCTACGCCCCTTCCGGGGAGGTGATCGCGATCGAAGGCATCGCTCATGAGTTCGAACGACCGAAAGCAGCGGTTCGTGCACGTCGCTTCTCAGGACCTCAGGGAACCTCATAGGATGGTTTTATCATACGAGCGTCTTCTCTGAAAAAGCACTTAAGAAAGTATATGGGCCCTAAAGTTAAGGAGAATTGTATCTAAGAACGGCCTTTCCCCTATGGCCACCTCATGAGGACGATAGAAAGGGAGTTTATCTCTGTTGGTCGTTGAAGAATAAGATAAAGGATGATCATATTACCTGCATTTGGGAACGCGGACGAGAGTTTCTTCTTATGGAACTTGATCACCGGCATCCACAACGATGTCGATCGGGGTTACATAAAAATGCACAGCAAGAAGGCATTCTATCCTTTGATGATGGATGCGGCGATCGCTTTAGGAAAAGAGTAAAATGAGCATATTGGTAGGCATCGATTTTAATAAAACCGGCCTCGCCATGTGCACCGGGACGCGTGAACGATTAGAGGTTAAGGGAAAAGTATGGCCGTTTCTTGGCTAACTCCTTCATTGGATGGAACATCACAGTGTCTACCACGAATTTTATCTTTGAACATGCTCGATAATTAAGATGATCATTTCCCAGTACACTTGCTCTTCAGATGACCTTTCCAACCTTTCCCTGGCCTCATCCCAGAGTTCGGGTGGGACGTTCTTCATGGCCGAGCGGACGAATTCATGCACCCTTTTAAGGACAGATTGATCTTCATCTTTCCCTTTATACCCAAGATAACGAGGTCTCTTTGAGAACTTCTGCCCGTCCGGACGTATCGGATGCGTTCCATCTCTCCCCAGATCATAAAGAGATGAGGCTTCAACACCGTTCATATCCAGTCTGTCGTTCAAGTAACTTGTTCCTCTATCTAGCGTTTCAAAGGCATCCCCCGATGTCTCACGATATCCAGATGACGATTGGACGGGCTGTCCTAATCACCAATTCTATGGTAAACATAATAACGGTCATCATACCCACGGCGAACCAAGAAATGATATTTGCTTCCCTTCTCTTTTCTTTGGGCATCACCATAATGAGTAGCGTCGATCGAGTTGGAGAATCCATCATCGGTACTGAGCTTATAGTTATGATTTCCTTGTTTTATACTTTCAGCCGGCACAAAAACACCTCAATGAAAAGGACATCTCGCAGTATTAAAAGATTGTATAGATCGACCTGAACTTGCTGAGGAGCTTCTTGAACGGGTTGATAAGGAAAAGGTTCATTTAGTGGGGGAAAAAGGAGGACGAGGGACAATTACCTATTTGCCACGAATGCCGAATTTGCCGGAAAGTTGGTGCTTAGCTAGCTGGTCTAAAGTGAATGGTGTCGCCGCATGAGCTGAGACATTCTTTTGCCACGGCGATGGCCCCGAACGGCTGCGAAATCTTACATCTATCGAACATGCTCGGAAATTCGAGCATCATTACAACCACGTCTGCATGTGAACGATCATGCAAGGGGGCGGCGAACGAGGGTGGTGCCAAGGTTCTGAACTTTTTTACTTATTTCCATTTCTCAGGACATTGACATCGATCCACAAATAAACTATATTCGAATGATGCCATGAAGTGAGGATATTATGCCCGAACTTAAGACCGTTGAACATGTTGACGTGGTGAGATACATGGGGACCTGGTTCGAGATAGCGAAGTTCCCGCAAAGGTTCGAGAAAGGGCTGGTTGGGGTAACGGCCAACTACAGTTTACTTAAGAATGGAAAGGTCAGAGTGCTAAACAAAGGATATAAGGAGAACTTCAACGGCACATTGAAAACGGCCAAAGGTAAAGCCCGTGTGGTGGATACAACCACGAACGCGAAACTTAAGGTCAGCTTCTTCTGGCCTTTTGCAGGAAACTACTGGATACTCGAACTTGGAAAGGACTATGAGTATGCCATGGTAGGGGATGAGTCGAGAAAATATCTTTGGATACTTTCAAGAACTCCCCAGTTGGACGAGATCGTTTATAATGAGCTGCTAAAGCATGCGCAGGAAAAAGGTTTCGACATATCCAAGATAGAGAGAGATCCGCAAAGGCCTAACGGGGAATTAAGGGACGAGAGGCATTGAGAGCATTTCTCCAGGTATGATTGATACCAAACCTAAAGACCAGCTTTATCGTCTGCACTTGGACGGGTGAACGATAAAGGGTCAAGGAAGAACATGATCCATAGATATGGGGCGCGCCCCGACCTAGTTGTTTCAACCCAAGCTCTCGCTAAGGGTCGTCACTCGTACTTGGAGTCCCGGATGCGGCGGTCGATTTCGTCCTCCTTGACCGGCCTATCATTCTTATCATCTTCCTTCGGCCAGGTAAGGGGTTCCTTCGTTCCCAAACGCATAATGCTCGTTCTGCCACAAACGGGACACTTGACATTCCTAAAAGGTCCTAGTCGAACTATTGAAATGTTTGAGGTCTCGAAGACGCCCCCGCACTTCGGGCACTTGGCGCGCCTTCCGTTCGACCTCTTTAACATATAAAAAACGCGAATAGCCGCCACTACGATGAGGATGATGACGATTAGGGCCCCTCCGGGACTGATGATATTGCTCGCACCCAACAACTGACCCATGGCCAGGGCATAATGCGAGCACGAGATATATTCTACGCCATCTGAAACCGCTTACGGCGGAGTTTTGGAGCTGGGTAGTAAAACCACAATGTTGATCTCTCTGTCAAAGATAAAGTTAACAGATATGAATTGACCCAGGATCAGGATGCCCCACGCGATTACGCAGCTGCATCGATCTCGACGCACAATGAAGAAGGCAGGCCAGGCCCAAGCCAGACCATTTATACAGCGGCCAGTAGGCGTATAGGGCGAGCGGTAAGGGTAATTCAGGGCGTAGTGTGGCAAACATCTTGAGGGTCGAGATCTCATCTCGGGCCCAACTTGATCATCATGATAGGTCCGTGGATGGTCAAGGAGGCCGCCCCCCGAACTTCGGGCATAGGTATCACCAATTTTGATATGTCTAGTTGAAGATACATGTATCGGGAACGACATGGGCTCTCCAAAGTTCGAAGAAAGGAAAGATTTCGATCTCGCGTATATCGAGCATAAGGGAGCTTATGATAAGATCCCTTGGGATGAATATATTCCAAGATTATATGGATGGGCAAAGGACCAAAAGGTTATGCCTGGTTTTTATCCCATGGCCATCTATTACGACGACCCAGGCTCGGTCCCATCGAAAGATCTTCGTTCAGATGTTGGTATCACCTATAAAGGAGAGGCCAGAGGAAGGAACGGCATAAGGGTTAAAAACGTTCCATCGATGAAGGTCGTAACTGCATCTTTTAAAGGACCTGGAAGTGATTTCAAAAGGGCGTATGATGAGCTGATGGATTGGATGACGAAAAAGGGTTATATGGCCGTCGGCCCTTCGATAGAGATATATTCAAAGATACCTGAGGTCGTGGACGGCATTGCAATAATTTATGCGAAGATCATGATACCTGTCCAACTTGGTTAGGCCCCAATCGATGATCTTTCCATACCATTATGGGTCCCTATATTCGACCTGTTCCTCACAATACATCGATCGATGTCCTTAAAGTCAACGATCGAACATATGCGCACATCGGGACATGACCAACTAAACCAAAGGCTGTGAGGGGATGGCGAGTGGTCGGAGGAACATAACGCCACCGTATCATATAATATAAGGCCTTGGACATATTATATTTATTTTCCTATATTATTTTGACTGTCCAGTGAGGATTTTTATATTTGGAAGGGTTAATTAGTAGTGATCCCTTCATCCGTTTTCGTTCGAGACCGCTACCGCATTGGAAGATGCTGTGGGTTTCACTTGAGGAGGCTGACCAGTTAAATTGCCTTCCTCCTACCACATATCGGGGAGATATTCCAGACATTGGTCCTCATGGAATGACATGCTAAATACGCCTAGACCGTTGTAGCCATCATGGAAGAGAGGGATATCAAGAAGATGGCCAAGATCAAGGCGAAGGAGATAAAAGAGGTCGAAAAGATAGAAGTTAGGGAGAAGAAAAAGGTGGCCAGGGACGAGACAAAGAAGGTCAAGGTCCAGGAAAAGGCCGAACTGCAGTTGTCCCGTTTGCGATCTAAGAAATAGATGGACAATGGATCTCACTCCATCCAGCTCTTGCCATGAAATCTTTGTGTCATCCTTCTCTGGTTTGAGGTCTATAGCAAGCTGTCCCACAGTATAGCTTTTCGGGTTACCTATCGGCCTGCCTTGTCCAGATCGGTCCTCGCAGTGTATGGCGGGTCTTTGTTCGTTTTCTTCGATCGCTACTCCGATCGGTTTGTTAAGAAAAGTATGTTCCAGGACCGTGCCATCATATAGGTTGTAGACTCTGTTGCTAAACTAGATCCCAACCCCGATCTCTTTTCTTGCCAGTAAGAACAAGTTGAACATCGAGACCTTCGCATGTACCTCGTTTTTTCGACCTGTCTCCGTTCGACAACGAAGCCGATAGCCGAACAACCGCTGGATCATGCTGAAAGCGGTTTCAGCATGGTTGCGTTTGCCGTACATTGCCGATGCTCGATTCGGCCAGTGTTGCCAGAACGAGGCCATCTTCTGATACAACGTTTCTGGCTTCGTGAAATGTCGAGCGTTCTTCTTGATACCATGGAGCGGCGTCGCACCATGCTGCCTGGCCGCTGCCAGGCACGCTTCCCCGTGATAAGCGGAGTCAGCAAGGCTCCGCTTGACCTTTACGTTCGAGGGCAGTCCGTTCCACACCTCCGAGAACATCTGGCTATCATGTACGTTAGATGATGTGAGCTCATAGTTCAGTACCACGAACTTGTCCACCTCGATCACTGCATGTATCTTGACCCATTTCTCGCTAGCTTTGACGGCGTGGTCGGTCTCACGCCAAGAACGCTTCCGGCCACTGAAGCCGGAAGCGTCCGTCGCCGCGACGACCGACCGTTCTGGCAGTCGTTCCAGGACGAACGAGAAGAACCTCTTCCAAAGTATCAGCCAGCGCTTGCTCGAGTTCTTCTTGCACAGCACCGAATCGATCTGGAACGTAGCTCAGCTCGAAATAGTCGGCCAGCATCGTCAAGAGACCTTCCGTCTCTCGGAACGTGGCATCGAACAGCTGACGAACAAGGAACGCTATCATCAGGTCCCTTTCGAGCACCGGCGGTCGGCCGGTGCGTCTCTGGTGCTGCCAGAAGGAGAACTCTCTAACGTTCTTTCTGATGGCCTCCAACGAAAGGCGGTACTTGTTGATCATCGCCTCATCGTACGCTCGCTGCTCGTTGAGCAGCGAGGCAAGGTCGACAGCGAATGTATCGACCTTCGCCTGACCGGTAAAATTGAATATTCCCGCCGTTATTATGTCATCCGTGGCAACCAGTTCGGTCATTTTTCTCAGCAATTAATGATAAGGACTGGCCCACACTTATACATTCTGATAACAATATAGATAACAAACAATAATTATGCTTTGAATCCCTGTTCAGAGTTTAGCAACAAA
>CAVUGW010000013.1:0-184423 GCA_963741025.1 Methanomassiliicoccaceae archaeon | reverse complement strand
CCATGTATTGCTGGCCTCACATACAAAGGCGCTCCATGAATATGAAGGACATGACGATAGGGATTCTCAGGTCGAGAGAGCTTCTCAATATAGGCTCGATACATCGAATGAAGGGCGACACGCCCAGTGCCAGAAAGGTGTTCGCCCAGGTACTGGACCTTGTTAAGGATAATGATCGGATCAGGGCAGCATGTCTCAACAACATAGCGCTGGTGGACTGGGACGAAGGAGCGATCGACCAAGCGGAGTCGGGATTAAAAGAATCCGCTCGTCTGGCCAGGGGATCGAACGATCCGGGCGGCGAGGGCAGGGCCTTGGAGAACCTTGCATGCCTATACAATGAAAGGGCAAGGATGGAAGAGAGGGTCGAAGCCCTGAAAGAGGCGGCATCGGCCTACGCCAAGGGGCAAGAACTGGATTCTCGTCGATTAGGATGCAGGTACTGCTAGCGGAGCAGCTATCTAGCTTAGGAAATGGCGATGAGGCCATCAGTGTCCTCAGGAAGGCCGAGGGGGCCTTACCGATCAGACCCCTTAGCGGCAGGTCCAGACGAGCCCGTTCCGTATTAAAGTTAGCGATCATAACCATATCGCGTTCACAAGGGGACCTTCGTTCTGCCGTGGAAGAGGGGAACAAGGCACTTCGTTCTTTGAAATGGACAGGTGATGAGGCTACAAGGGCGCACATGCTCATTGAGATGGCATTGGCCTATGATGGTATGGGCGATGTGGAAAATGCCCGGAAGATGTTGGACCAAGCAGAGACCGCCCTGAGGGAGGTCGAAGATCCGAACGGCATCGTGGCGGTCCTGATACGCAAGGGTATGCTCGAAGAGAAGGAGGGCAATACCTCCAGGGCGCTAGAACAATATCGAGCGGCGCTATGGCATGCAGAGAAGGTGGGTGATGTGAGAGCGGCCGCTTTCGCTCTCGAGAACATCGCACTGGCCATGGAGCCAGGGACCGAAGAATGGAAGAAGACGGTCGGTGGATCCATCGATAGATTGAGAGATATTGGGGCCACAGCAAGGGCCGAGAGACTAGAGGCGATGCTGAAAGGGGCCCATGAGGAGGCGTGAGGGGGGTCTATCTATACCCGGATCCCCTTATCACGGACAGAGATCGGAGAGGGGCATATGTCCAGAATGTCATCCACTGATATCGGGAAGATATTTGAGGAAGCGTTCAGATTGAAATGCAGGCCCGTCTGTGTCTTCGGTACGGAAGATATCAGAACAGGGGCGGTCCCTTTGGGTAAGGTCGACCGATGCGTCGCAAGAGCGATCTTCGTTCTAGCATCCAGATCTGACATTGCCCCGTTCTATCTTGGAAAAGAGGCAAAGGAAGGGGTATGCGGCGGGGGACAGGGATGGTTAGGAATGGTCCAGACACCTCCGAAATTGAAATATTTCATTTCGTTCGGGGACCCTGGCTTCATGAACGGTGCCGCGGAGTACCTAAAGGCAACACCGGACCTAGCAGAAAATTTCTTCAAAGCCCCTGGGAAGATCGAACCGTTCTCGAGGTTCCTGAACTTTGCTGCCTATGACCAGCTGACAGGGGGAGAGGAAGTTCGCTCGATGATCATGTTCGGTAATGGTGAGCAGATCAGGAACCTGGGCGGACTGATCCACTTCGGAAGTGAGGACATATTCACCTCGATCCTCATGCCTGGAGGTCCAACATGTGCTTCCCTAGTAACATATGCTGCGGGTATGGCGGAAAGGGCCCCGAAGGACAGTTGTTTTGTCGGACCTGTGGACCCGACAGGGAACATCTGGTTCCCTCCTGATATGATTGCCATCTCCGTCCCCATCCATATCGCCGACCGCATCGCAAAGGACCTGCCCGACTCGTTCATCGCGAAAAGACCGGAGACGGCCATGCCCATCAAGAGGGAGAGCGTCCAGTAGGAACTCTCCCCCATTTTCGTTCTGGCATGTCCAGGGAACTGTTCCGTTCACTTGAGGGACGGGGGCAGGGATGATCCACATTTCAGGATCCCCGAGAGACAAATACTATTTCTAATCCAAACCCTTTCGAGCTTAAGATATCATGCAGATCGGAATAGTTGGAAAGCCTAATGTCGGCAAGTCCACCTTCTTCTGCGCTGCCACACTTGCAACGGCAGAGATCGCTGCATACCCGTTCACCACGATCAAGGCGAACAAGGGGGTCGCGCATATCAGGGCAAGATGCCCGCATGTGGAGCTCAATACACAATGTGTACCTAGGAACGCTCCCTGCGAAAAGGGAACAAGAATGATACCTGTCGAACTTCTAGATGTCGCTGGTCTTGTTCCAGATGCTTGGCAGGGCAGAGGGCTTGGCAATCAGTTCCTTGATGATCTTAGACAGGCCGATGCGTTGATCCATGTGGTCGACGCAAGCGGCTCTACCGACCTTGAGGGGAACCCGTACCGGCAGGCTCACATGATCCCCTGGAGGACATAGATTTCTTGGAAAGAGAAGATCGCAATGTGGATCAGGGGGATCCTGGACAAAGGATGGGAAAAGATAGCCCGCCAGTCTCACCTTCAGGGATCAAAGATCGAGGCAGCGATCTACGAGAGACTGACCGGCCTGGGCATCACCGAAGCGCAGGTCAGTGCTGCGATGCGGGAAGCCTCCCCGCCCGAGAACCCGATGAACTGGGGCCCGGAGGACCTTCTCAAGATAGCTGATTGTGTCCGCAGGTTCAGCAAGCCCATGCTAATAGCGCTCAACAAGGCGGATGTCACTGATGATGATTTACTGATCAGATTGTCCAAGGTCAGGAACTATACAGCGATCCCGACGTGTGCGGAAACGGAACTGGCCCTAAAGAAAGCTAGCAAATCTAAGCTTGTGGACTATATTCCGGGGGATGAGAAATTCACTGTGTCGGAGCCTTCCAAATTGAACACCGCCCAGAAAAAGGCCCTGGACAAGATGGACGTCAATGTCAAGAGGTTTAACGGCACTGGCGTGCAATCATGCCTAGAGAAGGCGGTCTATGATATGCTGGACCTCATCGTCGTTTATCCTGTAGAGGACGAGACCAGGTTGACGGACCATGATGGGAGGGTCCTTCCAGATGCGTTCCTGGTCAAGAAAGGGACCACGGCAAAGGAGCTTGCTTTCAAGGTACACACGGACCTGGGGGAAAACTTTATCAGAGCGATAAACGTGAGAACGCATCGGACAGTAGGGAACGATTATGTCCTACAGAACAACGATGTGATGACCATCGTTGCCCGGAAGTGAAAAAATTGGGCCAATGGGATGTCCGACTGCTCAGCGCGACCTACAAGAAGGTGGAGAACGACCAACTGGCCATCGAGATGTATGGAAAGTTGGAGGACGGAAGGTCCATTACCGCTAGGTATGTTGGTTTTGAACCTTACTTCCATGTCGTCGAACCGAGCTCAGAGGTCTTGGACCAGTTAAAGGCCGACCCGGATGTTAGAAGGGTCGAGGACATAGAGCTGTTCTGGAAAGGCTCATTGAGAAAGGCCGCTAAGGTGGTCGTAAGATTTCCTTGGCAGGTCCCAGATTTTAGGTCGAGGCTGAGAAGGAATTTCGACGTCCTCGCCGCGGACATCCCATTTCATCATCGTTTCATCTATGATTTCGACATACATTCTTGCGTCAGGATCTTCGGTGAAGAGACGGTCGGTGAGTATAGGACCGACCTCACGGTCAACATCGCCCGGTCGCCCGGGAAGAACGAACCTCATTTTGATAACCTGGAACCATTCAATCCAGACCTTAAGGTGATGTCGTTCGACATCGAGAACAGTATCAAAGAGGGGAATCTGCTCTGTATTTGCTATGCCATCAGGGAAGAGGGAAAACTGAAGTTCGGACCACCTATCCAGGGGACCGAGAAGGAAATAATCGATTCTTTCACCAAGATCGTCCTGGAAGAGGACCCAGATGTCATCACCGGGTATAACATAGATAATTACGACATTCCTAACATCATAGAGAGGGGCAAGATATCAGGTGCCGGCAGGCCGACCTGGGGAAGGGACCTGAGCGAACCCAGAAGGGTCGGGGCAAGAGGATGGCGCATAACTGGAAGGATCGTTGCCGATGCCTGGTGGTGCGCCAAGATCCAGTTAAGGCCAAAGCAAGAGACCTTGAACCATGTGGCGAAGCTCACACTGGGCGAAGAAAAACTGGACGTTGAACCGTCCCATATGGACGAGGAATGGGCGTCCGATAAGGAAAAGGTGATGCGCTATTGTACCAAGGACGCTGAGCTCGCACTTAGGATCCTGGAATATGTTGGAACCTTGAGAAAGACCATGGACCTGGCGGCAGTATCCATGCTCCCCGTGGACGACTGTATATTCATCTGGAAACTCACAGCTCATCGATTCCATCCTCATACGGGAGGCAGATCGTGTCAGGCCTCCTTTCGGTCCTGTAGGGGTTCCTCTCACTGGAAATTTCGATGATGATGAGGAAGCGATCGAAGGTGGTTATGTTCATACGATAGAACCCGGGCTCTATCATTGGGTCATCGTCCTTGACTTTAAATCGATGTACCCCTCGTTGATCATTCGCAAGAACATCTGTTTCACGACGATAAGTGATAAAGGGACAATAGTTTCCCCGACCGGGACCAGGTTCCTTTCGAAGGAACAAAAGGAGGGTTTGCTCCCCAAGATCTTACAGAGCCTCATGGACAAGAGGGACGAGACGAAGAAGAGGATGCGGGAGGCAGAGAAGGCCCACAATGAGGACGAGTATCGATACTATGACGGTCTCCAGAACGCCATAAAGATACTCATGAACGCCGTTTACGGGGTGTTCGCCTCTTCCTTCTATCGTTTCACCGACCGTAATATTGGTTCTTCCATCACTGCGTTCGCTAGAGATACGGTCAAGACGTTGATCAAAAGGCTCGGGGACGAAGGTCTGAAGGTCATCTACGGTGATAGCATAACTGCGGACAGGTTTGTGACGATACTTGATCCAGAAGGAATGGTCCAGATAAAAAATATCGAAGAACTCTTCAACGAGAACAAGGTAAAGATATTGAAGAGGGGAGAGAAGGAAGTGATACCCCTCGAAGGGTACAGGGCGCTCTCCATGTTGCCATCCGGAAAGGGCACATGGTCTGAAATAAAGGAGATCATTAGACACAAAACGGACAAGAAGATCTACAGAGTTGGTCAGAAGCTCGGGGAGAGCGTAACAACAGAAGATCACTCCTTCATCACCAGGCAAGACGATCAGCTGATGGAGACAAAACCCAGCGGCATGCTAGATAGAAGCATGATAAGGGTTGAAGAAATACCTTCAGTAAGGAAAGTAGAGACACTGGATATGTATGGATTGCTCAAGCACAATTCATACGAAACCATATACAAGGGCCCGGTCAAAAAATCGGAGCTCAGAAAAGATGACGATAATGTCTGGTTCAACTGGGCAGTGGGAACGAACCCCGTAAAGCTTAAAAGGTTCATTGGAACAGGCACCCCCGAATTTGAAGCGCTTTGCAGGATCCTTGGGGCTTACATAGCAGAAGGAAGCAGTTCAACCATCGGGATGTCAACAAGAAATGGGGCCAGCATATCTAGTTCAGACAAAATGTGGCTGGAGCAGCTTCAGAAAGATTACCAAATGCTCTTCTCGGGGACGACGGCAAGGATCATAAGATCAACTTGTGGATCAAGGGAATTAACTTATCACAACGATCATGACGTAGAAGCGGTCCGGTACGAAGATGGTCCGCACAAGCTGCAGATGATGGATCAGATGGCAGCCGTTGTTTTCAAAGGATTGTGTGGACAGAAAAGTAAAGGGAAAAAGCTCCCCGACTTCATCTTCCATGTCGAAGACAAGTACAAAAAAATCTTGTTGGAGGCGATGATCAAAAGGGACAGGTCAAGGACAACGAGCAGTAAACGTCCTTGCTCGAACGAACACAAAAGATCCTTCTTCAGATATGATACAAGATCGCTACAACTGGCCTGCGGCGTCAGCCTGCTACTTTGCCAGCTGAATGAAAAATACGCGCTCAGGTTCAGGGGAGAAAAAAATATCTATCGTATAACCAGAACATCTGACCATAACAACAATATGTTGTGGAGCAAGATAAAAGAAGAAGAGTATGTTGGGTACGTTTACGACCTCTCGGTGGAGGACACACACTCCTTTGTGGATAGCTGTGGTCAGATACTGTTACATAATACGGACTCGCTTTTCGTTCAGTCACCTTACGATGATCTTGAAGGGACCGTCAAGTTCGGAACGGAGATCGCTGGACGGTTCTCTAAAGAGATATCCCAGATGGAGTTTCAGAAGGTGCTCGAGCCTCTGTTCTCTCATGGAAAGAAGAAGCGTTACGTAGGTCGTTCCGTTTGGCCGGACAAAGAACTTCTCATCCGCGGATATGAGACACGAAGGACCGATGCGTTCAATTATCAAAGCGAGGTGCTCATGGGAGTGTTCGAACGCATCCTGGATGGAAGGACGGAAGAAGCGGTCAAGCTCGCCAGAGAGAGCGTTCAGCGAGCACTCGACTGTAAGGTATCGGTAGAGGATCTGGTCATCTCCCGCACTTGCAAATCGTTCAACTCCTACAAGGACCCGGACAGTCAAGCGAATGTCCAGGCAGCAAAGAAAATTATCGAACTAGGATACGATTTCATACCAGGCATGAAGGTCTCCTGGATCGTTATCGACTCAAGGAAGACACCACAAGAGGTGGAACCCTACATCAGCGGAAGGAAGTTCGAGCACAGGCCGGACTGCAAATATTATGCAGAAAGGGTGGCTCAAACGGTGGCAAGGGCCACGGAGGTATTTGGATGGGATGAAAGAAGTCTCATGACCGGATCTCAACAGGTGACTCTGTTCGATACCGCCTTTGCCCAAAAGGACGAACCCAAGAAAGGTCGGCCCACACGAACGGAGAAGAAGACAGAAAGGAAGGTCAGCCTCCAGGACTTTATGTAGGTCATCGGTCGATCCTTCCGAACTGTCAAAATCCATTTTATGACGCATGAATATCTCTTTTCTGAAATGGGGATCATGGATTTTTGGAACGATCTTAATCTTAGTGCCCTAACAATATAACATTTGAAAAGCCTGGTCTGTATTTTTAAGTCGCATATCCACGTGGATATGCTTAAGTCAACGTCAGCACGTGCTTCCCCGGTGACGGATTTGGAAGGTCAAATCATGATCATGGGGGAATGGGGAACCGAAGGTTTCCAGTCCATTGAACGCAGTTCGACGGTGAAGGGTATTGGCGATGCTCTTTCAAAGCACGTGCCCGATCTTTATCTGAAGGTCCTGATCTCTGGCGTGTTGGCCATAATCGGGTGCTTCGCTTATGAAGAGGGCTCGTATATCTCCCTTGAGGTATTCTTACCGATCGTCGGCGAGAACGGTACCGAGGTTGACCTGGCCATGATGGAACATAATTCCCAATTGGCACGTGAACTGAACGAGCAGGGATACTACCTAATGTGGGACAGGCAGGGGGCGCTTAGAGCGTTCAAAGAACTGCCAGAGGACGGTCTTGAGGAGGAGATCGACTTTCTTTCACAGAAGGTATCGACCAACACCTCACATAACTGCCAGTGATCGATCCTCAGACCGCTGGTTCCCCGTATGGGTCATAGGACCGTCCGATCCGCTAAGATTTATATATGGACAGGTAATCTGTCGTGTCCAAGCCACGAGAGCATATCTCGTCGGAGATGTGCCCCTTACGGGGTGAATCCATAAAAGCCGCGAACGCGGCAGGTGATGATAATGGCCAACAACACAGAAGAAAAGCCCAGCGCAGAGGGCGCAGGCACCGAAAGGACCGCCAAGGGCAAGAACATGTATCATTATATAGCCGAGGCCTGGAAAAGGCCGTCCAATTCCTATGTAAAAGGTCTTCTCTGGGAGCGCATGATCGAATGGCGCCGCGATGAGAACTACCTTAAGCTAGAACATCCCACAAGATTGGACCGAGCTCGAAAGCTCGGGTTCAAGGCAAAACAGGGCTTCATAGTTGTAAGAGGAAGGGTACGAAAGGGCTCTTTGAGGAAGAGACAGATCCGCAAGGGCCGAAGGGCGAAGCGCAAGGGTATCAACAAAATAACGGCAGGAAAAAGCTTGCAAAGGATCGCCAAGGAACGTGCATGCAAGAAGTACCCGAATCTAGAGGTCCTTAACTCCTACTGGGTCGGCATGGACGGATTGCATGAATGGTTCGAGATCATAATGGTAGATCCACATCATCCAGTCATAAAGGCGGACAAGGACATCAACTGGATCTGCTTACCAGAACACAAGGGACGTGCGTTCCGTGGTCTGACGGCAGCTGGAAAGGCAGGCCGTGGACTTAATTGGAAAGGGAAGGGCGTCGAAAAGAACCGCCCATCCATAAAGGCACATAACCGCATGGGGAAATGATCTTCCCCTCCTTCTCGAAACCTCTTCCAACCCTTTTCGATCCTTTCTATTCTAAACTGGGCCTATTTTTTGACCACATATAACAAAGGGCGACTGATGGACATTTTTCGAGCCAGAGGCATTTTGCGCTCTTAGGCCGATGTTGCATTGGAGACCCGATGAAAAGATGCATCTCCCACCGAACATCATGGTCGTCAATGGACCTTTATCTGGGAGATACGAACGGATATCTCCTCTGGAGAAAGTCCGACAAGGGGGTAAAAGATAGGGACCTCCAGGCCGTTCACTGGATCGATGTCGTCCATTTCGCTCCCAAGTACCAATGCCATAGCTCTCCGATGATGCAATACTTCCTTGATGGACCCGCCTATTTCCATCGTCAGCCTTGGGTCCCATCGATCCAGGGACCTTGCTGGGCCTTCAGGGTCATCGGTCAGGATGAACGCCTTGCATCCCCTTTTCATGATCAACCAGGCGGCCAGCGCATCCCGGTCACTGTTGACGACCGCCAATACCTTTCCCTGGCTGCCCATGGGGAGCCCTCCTGGACCTGGCATATATGAATCGAAAATGTAGGCCCTGTTCTCCCTGACCTCAACGTAGAAGATGACGTCCGGATCCGTAAGGTCCACCCTTACATTGCGGTCCTCATTGGCCAGGAAAACCGCCGAACCCACCTCCCTACCAACGTCCATACTGTGTATGGGTGGTTCCCCTCTCGACGCGCCTTGATCGCAAAACCCTGTCCTTCCTTCAGGACCGTCCTTGAGTAGGATGCGGTCTTCTCTGCCATCGCCTCCATCGAACTTTCCGATATCAAGGCAGGGCTGACGGACGCAACACCAAAGACACGTGTGAGGACCGAGGCCGCTTCATCGATCTTGTCGGTCGTCACATAGATCCGACCCTGTTCGATCGTTATCAAGGCCTCGATGTTCTCTTTGGCCAGTGATGACATCATGTTATCTATGAGGATGGTCTCAAAGAACCTGCGGACCTCTCTGCTCTTTAGGCCCACCTCGGCATATCTAGCCAATATTATGTCCACATCGATGATGATGGGACCTGGAACTATAATCTTTTCCTTGCTAGATCTGGTCAGCGACCTTCGACGCCAGGACCGCGTCACTTCCTTGGCTTTCGGAGGAAGAACCCCCGAGAGGTTTTGGTCCGAGGACAACGCACCTGGTTCGTTCTCATGCATGAGCGTTAGCAATTCCTATATCTAGCTTCGATCGCATCCATCATACAGTTCCAATGGACCTCTACCTATCGATCGTCATCATATTGATCGCTTTCTGTGCTGGTCTGATCGGCGCAACCTTCGGCCTGGGTGGGGGTATAATCATAATCCCCGCCCTTACCATATTCCTTGGTTTTCCGATCAAAGAGGTGATAGGGGCTAGCCTGATCGGTGTCATCGCATCCTCCACCGGCTCAGCGTACAGATACGTCGGGGACGGATTGGTGAACATAAGGCTTGGCATAATGCTCGAGCCAGCGACCACTTTGGGATCGATAATCGGGGCTTCGATCGCGATCTATCTGAACCAGGTTTGGCTCTCTGCGGCATTTGGTCTGATACTATTGTACACTGCGTACTCGATGTTGCGCGAACATCCTGTATCGAAAGTGGGGAAACGCTGTTCCTCCGACCTCACCTGCGAATATGTGGATTGTCAGACAGGTGAACGTGTCGTTTACGACTGTCAAGAACCTGGACAAGGGATTGTTGGCGAGCTTCGGGGCAGGAAGTATGTCCGGCCTGCTTGGCATCGGTGGGGGCCTGATCAAGGTCCCTGCCATGAACCTTTGGATGGGTGTTCCTATACGGGCCGCGGCCGCCACGAGCAACTTCATGATCGGAGTAACGGCACTGGCCGGAGCTATAGTGTTCTATGCGAACGGCATGATACTGCCTGTTCTGGCAGCGACCGTGGCGATCGGGGTGTTCATGGGGTCCGCCATTGGACCTGTGATATCGAAAAGGACC
Source organism: Methanomassiliicoccaceae archaeon (assembly GCA_963741025.1). Lineage (GTDB taxonomy): Archaea > Thermoplasmatota > Thermoplasmata > Methanomassiliicoccales > Methanomassiliicoccaceae > CAVUGW01. The sequence goes on along the minus strand of CAVUGW010000013.1, from coordinate 174,022 downwards.
GCGGGGCCGACCTTGAGAAAATATTTCGGTATTATCATGATCATCGTCGCGATGCTGATGTTCCTGGAGGCAACGGGTGTCCCGTTGGGGTTGTGACCATGCACGAGGGTTCTGTTCACCAGCACACCAGGCTCGAGAAGTGGATCAGACGGGCATTGTTCATAGGTATGTCGCTGAGCGCTTCGACATTGGTGATAGGGCTCATCCTATACTCCCTGATCCCAAGCAATGAGACCATCGATCTCTCGATACCAGGCATCGTGAACGGAATCGACCATGGCAACCCCGTAGCGATCATAGACCTTGGGATCGTGTTTCTCATACTGACCCCGTTGACCAGGGTCATCACGTCCCTGTTCGTGTTCATTATCGATCGAGAGCTAAAGTTCGTGATATTGACGATGATCGTCCTAGGTGTGATATGGCTGGCGGTAATAATATGAAACCACCGCTCGCCGGAACGACATAGAAAGGTTCTTGTGCGATTAAAAAATCTCCTGATCGGGAAACAGGATGGGTGACAAGAAGAAGGAGAGGTGGTACTATTCTTTCCTGCCTAACAACATGTCGGGCGGGAGCACATCGCCCTTGATTACTCCCCTTTTCGTCACCGAGGCGTTGGGCGGGACCGTCGCCCAGGTTGGACTTGTCAGTGCCATATCGTCGGCTGCATCCGTCCCCTCGAACATCCTTTGGGGGAACCTATCTGATACGATGAAGAAACGAAGGCTTTTCGTGTTCATCGGATTTGGGGGCATGGCGCTTGCAATGCTCCTCATGGCCTTCTCAGCGAGCGTTGCAGGATATCTGTTCGCTAACTTCATGTTAGGTCTTCTGGCATGCGCAGCAACACCTGTCGGGACCGTCCTCATCCTCGAATCGTTCGAAAAGGACGAATGGGCGGAACATCTCGGCGACTTCAGCAAGGTAAGTGGTATCGGATGGCTGGCTGGCCTTGTGCTGGGCACGGTCTGGTTGGCCACCCTGGGCAGTGGTAATGACCCCATCACATCGATGAGGGCCCTATTTGTGGTGGCTGCGGCCCTATCCATCGTTTCGATGCTCTTGGCGTATTTCCTTGTACCAGAGCCAGATAGGAACATCGAAAGGCATACGATAGACCCTAGAGAGGTCCGGTCACCGATGATGTTCGAAACGTGCACGGTACATGCCATCGAGAATGATCCATATCTTGAAGATGAGCGGAAAGAACCTAAAAATAAGGAACTTCCCGGTAACCCTTCAGCAATACTATGTCGTGACATTTCTAGCGTTCACGGGTTTTCTGTGCTTCTATGTGGCGTTCCCTATCTTCCTGCTCGATCATGCGGGCGTTTCGAACTCCGAGGTCTTCATAATATACATCGCTAGCTCCCTGGTCTCGGCCCTCACATACTCAAGGGCCGGAGCGTGGGTATCGAAATATGGTGGGAAGAAGGTGCAGATGATCACCATTGGAAGTCGGATATTTCTCTTTCCGATGGTTTTCCTCGTGACCTTGATGGGTCTTTCGACCCCTGTGCTGGTCATAATGTTCTGTATCTTGAACGGGATACTTGGGTTCTGCTGGGCGAACATATCCGTTGCAGGGAGCACTATCGTGTCCAACATTTGTTATAAGGGGTTCAGGGCAGAGTCGACCGGCATGTACAACGCTTTCATCGGCGTGGCGACCATATGTGGGGCGCTGATAGGAGGCCTAGTGGCCGAGTACATGGGTTATCTACCGGTCTTCTTGACGTCATCGATCTTCCTGGCCGCAGCGCTAGTTCTCTTGTGGAAGACCCGGACCGATGAATGCCCGATGGACGATGAGGGGCCTGAGTGCTCGCACGTTTAGACCTGATCGGGTGGGACGATATTGATAAGGTCCCTGCCAAAGTTCATCGCCCTTATCTCCTCCCCTTCGACCAGAGGGCCTTTTGTACCGGACACGGTGAAGTGTTCTGTGCTCCTGACCTCGATTCCGCTCGATGTCAAGAGCGCCTTAAGTTTCTCCGACCCACCCCTATGGACGTTCTTCATCCGGGTGTCGAAAGTAACGGCCATTCGTTTCTCCCCGTCCGAGGCCGACCTTTTTAAGAGCGACCTCAGTTTCCGTCTTGCTCCTCCAAAATGTGTCGGTCCGCCCACCACCCATAGCTTATAAGCTCTGAGCTCTTCATCACTAATGCTTTTGATGTTCTTGCATTCGACGTCGAACCCGCTCTGTTTCATCCCTGAACATATTGCCTGAGCTATCTTCTCTGTGTTACCATGGACAGATTCGAAAAGTACTATCGTTTTCGTTCCTATTCCTCCTCCTTTATCATTATGGCTAGGGGGAACTCATTTCGATCATATTATCTTTATTCTAATCTCCTAGAACGCAAGTACGGTCTTTTTCCCTTGGATCGAAGGGTCGATCTTATTTAGGCCGGGCCGTTCGGTCACTGAACATCGTCCATGCCATCCGCTCGCTCTCTCGGATCGAACAATGCCATAAGGGCTCTGAGGAGTTCGGGGAACGTTTAGGTCTTAGGCATGAGACCATCATCGGAACCTTCGATCTTGTGCTAAGCGCATGGAACGAGAGAAAGAGATCGGTGGCGAAGGTGGAAAAGAAGGGACACCCCTCCCCGACCGGTCCATGACCTATCATGGACCATCGACCGGCCCATCTATTCGGATAGGGCCCCTTGCCTCATCTAGCCAAACGTGTTGCCTTCGTTGAAGCACATAGAGGTCGATCTTCCACAAGGTTTAGCTCCGGTCGTTCCGGCGGTCCAATCCGACCTCGTTCTGTTCTCTCGACCCTGTCCCCCGATTCTCAGAAGGGCTTATGGTTCACCGAGGTCAAGAAATGTCCAGACCGATGTTCGAGCCCTACGGTCCCGTCGGGGATGTTCGTACCGACAATATACTATTGACCATGAGCTATAATTATTAGTTGCTACATTTGAATTTTGGGAAAGTTAGAGACCTAGACGCTTCAGCTAGGAAGGAGAAACGCGATGGATGGCTCAGGCCAGGCTCTGAAAATGACAGGGGTCGAAGGCGATCATCGGCATAATGTGCGATTGAACGACGAACAATCCAGCGTGCTTTTTGATCACATCCCCCAAGGTGTCGTTTTCCAGGATATCGAGGGTCGATCGATCTCGATGAACATGACAGCCGAGAGGATCCTTGGAAATTTCTCAAAATCGTTCCTGTCCGGCGATCTCAACGAGCTGGAACATCGGTGCGTACACGAAGATGGATCATCATTTTCAGGGGATGAACTTCCGGCGACGCAGGCACTGCGAAGTGGTAAAGAGATCAGGGACATAATAATGGGCATATCAGAGCGTCCATTCGTTGAGATGCGATGGATCAATATCACGGCGGTCCCCATGTTCGTCCGGGACATGGATATGCCATATCAGGTCTGCACGCTCATCGATGACATTACGGATAGGAAGAGAACAGAGACGATTTTGGGGGAGAGCGAAGAAAGGTTGAGGCTCGCCCAGGAGATCGCAAAGATAGGGATAATAGAGCGCGACCTGGAGACCGGGAAAGAAACATGGGCCCCGGGGGTGGAAATGGTCTTCGGCTTATCACCGGGTGGGGTCCCTGCATCACATATGGATTGGGTGGGGATGATACATCCGGAGGATCGAGAGAGGGCCGTCCACGAGATCGAGATGGCGGTCAGAGGAGAGGTCTTCGAGGACGATTGGCGAACTATCTGGCAGGATGGTTCCGTTCACTGGGTCCAGGGGACCGGCAGGGTGTTCAATGACCGGGGCGGCAGGCCGATCAAAATGATGTGCGTTACCATGGATATCACGGAGAGGAAGATGATCGAAGAGGACCTAAAGCGATCTAACGCCGACCTCCGTGAGTTCGCCTCCGTGGCCTCCCACGATCTAAGATACCCTCTATCCAGGATCTCATCGTTCCTAGAGATCCTAAGGAGAAGATATGAGGGGAGGGTCCTGGATGAACGTGCCAGGGAACTGATAGATCATGCGATCCACGGAAGTCAACATATGAGACTTTTGATAGATGACCTTCTGGAGTATTCAAAGATAGACCAGGCCTGCAAAAGGTTAGAGCCGGTCGATATGGAAGAAGTGCTAGAACAAGTGGAGCAGAACCTTTCAGTTCCGATCGATAGATCAGGCGCGATCATAACCAAGGGCCCCCTCCCGACCATAAAGGCAGATCGTACCCAGATGATGCTGCTCCTACAGAACCTTTTGAGCAATGCTATCAAGTTCCAACGGGATGACCCTCCTCGGATAGACGTCCACGCCGAACTGATAGGGAGCTCATGGCAGTTCTCGATAAAGGACAATGGTATCGGCATAGATCCGCAGTTCAAGGATCGGTTGTTCAAGATGTTCTCCCGTCTCCATTCCTCGGCGAGGTATGAGGGGAACGGCATCGGGCTCGCATCCGTGAAGAAGATCCTTGAACGCCATGGAGGTCGGATCTGGGTCGAGTCCGAAGTAGGAAAAGGAGCGACATTTTTCTTCATGATCCCGGTGCACGACGCCCTCTGATCTCCTACATGTTGGTTTCATCCACAGATCGAGCGGGTTTGATGATCCGACGATATGATGGCGATAGGGGCATGGGGCCGTTACGATTCATTTGCAGCAGTCAGGTCCGCAAGTGACCACTTTACTTCCGGTGAGCGCGGCCCTGATCATCGCTGACGCACACCCGACACCTGCCTCGACGATGATAGCCTTGGTGGGACAGTTCATTTGGCAGGCTCCACATTCCATGCATCTATCCGCACCTACCAACCTGGCCTTCCTTTCACCGGGCTCGAACACCCCATGGGGACATACCTCGGAGCACCGCCCGCAATTGATGCATTTGGACGGTTGGTATCTTAATGAATTGACGGCGTTCTCGTCCGTCTTGTTCATGTCGATCATAAATATATCGGCCGGCATCAGATCACCATGCCTCGATCATCAGGACCGAGATCAGCGCGATGGCTCCTATCACGAGCATGCATACCATGATGGGGATCCACCGAAATATCTCCTTTTTGACCGCTGTCCGGGATGTATAGGTCGTACTACCTGTGAAGTTCAGGCCGATATATCCGACCACCGCTCCAACGATCAATATCAATGACGCCCCGTACAGAATAGCCGCCCAGAGGGGTGAGGTCGGATGGACCATCGCGTTCTCCAAAGAGAATATAAGGGACAGAACACCACCCAGGACAATGCCCTTTGAGGCGAAGTCCTTCGTAGGCAGATAGGGTAACAGAATTGGGAACAGTACGGTCCCGCCCAGCACCGCCGTTAGGGCAAGCAACATTGGGATGGATCCACCTATTAGGAACAGTATGACCATGGCCGGAAGTAGGTACTTGAGGTAAAGCACCAGCTCCACTGGAGTTAAGACAGCTCTTTCTGCCAACGTGAATGTGACCTTTCTCATTTCGGGGGTCGCTCTTCCATCCTTTAGATACTGAGGGATGTTCTCTGCCCGTACCGGACCATATTCGACAGTGAACCCGGTCCTCACCCTGACCTCATGAGCGGCGACCCCTGGCGCTCCCAGCTGAGGGAGTATCAGATGTCGATGTTCCACCAAGGATGAAAGATCGGTGTCCAAGACCCTCCGTATAAGTTCCTCGGTACCGAAGGTCCCTTTCCCGGCGGCACACCAAACGTTAACCCCTTTGGTGTCCAAGACCAGAACGTAAGCGTCCGATCCGTGGAGGGCGGTCCTGACCGAGTCAAAGCTTAGTGAATAATTCGCGGTCACTAGGACGGGCGATGTCCTCTGCGGGTTCCCTATTTCGTAAAGTCCTGGAGCCACCTTATGTTCCATCCGCTTGTATCCTAGGCGTGCTTTAAGATGGTCGGTCCTGTCATGGGCGTCCATGACCGTCGATATCGTTCTTAGATCCCCGCTCAATCCCTCACCAGCATCTCTTTCAGGGTGGTCACTTTCGTATCAGGTCATACCGTCCGGACCATCCACGGCAGGATATTGCGATCATCCCACCGAGCGCGATCATATGACCGGACCAAAATATCTCTTATATCATATATGCTACGTCCCTAGTGTACGCCCTCCATCCATCCTACAACCATGGGGGTATCGGTCCTGGGCCCCGCGAGATCAGGGGCCTGTGAGGATAGATCGAGCACCGAACCCCATTCGAGAACGGATGACAACACCCGTGATGGATCATCCGCGCAAAGTCCCCATCCTCATGATCATGACCTAACTTGCCGTTCCGACAAACGATCTGACAGATAGACCAGCTCATCGCTCTCTATCCTTTCGATCTCAGCCAGACGCTCAGGGGATATATTGCTCGTTCCATATTGGACGGAACGGAAAAAGATCAGATTGAAACTCTTCCCACCCCAGAGATATGGTTTTTCGAACCTCCGACATGCCTCGCCGCTTTCCAGTGAGGTTCTCCGTCCCGCGCCCTCGATGACATCTTGCAACATCGGTGGCTCCTTAAGGTAAGCGCGCTCATCGGTCAGAACCGATAATGCCGCACCAGCGGCATAACGCCCAAATGTGATCACGAGTAGATCTGGTCCGTGGATGGCCCTTAGCTCCGACCGGAGGTGATTTATGCATGAGGGGGCGCATTTCGACCATTCGTTCTTTCTGACCCTGCTTATGTCCCTGTCATCCTCTGGGGCGCATTTGAGGGAATGGGTCCAATATACCTGATCGTCCATCACATCGAACTTCCTCCCGATCACATGGAGGATCTGTCCCATCATGGTTCTAGCCGGCAGGCTGCCGATGCCCTCACATCTGAGATGTTGTTCTATCGCATCAGGGTCCCCAGATCTTACCAGCTCTCTTATCTCCCTTATAGGTTCTTGGGATATGATGATGATCTTGATCTCGATCTTCCTTTTCCCCAAGGGGAACATCACCATTGGGTATCCCGGCCCGCCTCTGGCACATAGGTCCCGGTATGAGCAGAGCGACTTGTCCATTATATCACCTTGCCCTTGATGCTCCATATCACCTTCAAATACCCGATGAAGCAATTATTCCGATCGATACCACGGACCGGATCGATCCGTGACGATAGAACGATATATCGGCACAACAGGACGGTCCATCGACAAGTCTACCCTCTTCCGGGAAATATCGGAACGGACCGACAAGAAAAAGGTCATCGACATGGTCACCTATATCGCTCTTTTACGTGGCATCAACGTAGGACGGAACAATCGTATCAAAATGGCGGAGCTGCAGCGTCTCTTCAATGAGCTGCAGCTTGCTCGAGTTCGAACATATGTTCAGAGCGGTAACGTTCTGTTCGAATCAAGGGAACAAGAAGAAAAGCTCCGGACAAAGATCGAGAAGCATATAGGTGAACGTCTAGGTTTTCCTGTCGCGACAATATTAAGAAATGAAGAAGAACTTCGAAAGCTCATAGAGAATTGTCCCTTTTCCAAGGATGCGGTCCAAAAGGCCCGGTCGTCCTCCGATGTCGAAGTGCTCTATGTGGCCCTTCTGGCATGGCCCCCGCCGACGAGATCGCTGGAAATACTGGACTCGTACCAGGACGAAGGGAGCGAGCGTTCGATCGTAGGACGGGACATATACCTACTTCTGCATCGTGGAGTTCGGGATTCCAAGACGGTGAACAACTTACCGAGACTAGGTGTACCACACACGATGCGAAACTGGAGGACCTTGAACTACCTTAACGATCTGGTCAAAGAAGGTTAGGGACGAACATAACATCATGGGCAGGAACCCCGGTTCTTATCTACAGGGACAAGATGGATCACCAAAGAATCACATTACCTTCGGTCCGATAGGGACCATAACTGTAGGTCGGCGACCTCGCACCGTCGTGGGTGAGCGTTCGATCATATGAACGCCTCAGTGAGGTTATAAAAGAACCATTTTCTTTCGTTCCCTTTTGACATACTACGTCACTTGCTGATAATGTTCCAGCTTCCGTTGGGAACTTCCAGTCGCAAAATTAATAAAGAAAAGGAAAAGACGACAGGTTTAGAACCTGTCCTTGGGCTTGTGCTTTTGGAAGCAGTCCCTACAGTAAACCGGCCTTCCTTCGGTCGGTTTGAACGGTACCTGGGTCTGGGCTCCACAGTCGGAGCACTTTACATCAAACATTTCGCGCGGTTGGCGGCTGTAACCGCCCTCCCTCTTGTTTCCGTACATTACTAATTACCTACTTTTTGTTATTATCTCAAAAATTCTTCCGAATCCTTGTGATGGCTCGATACATGTCGAACTTGTATATAAAGGGGCGTCCCGAACCGACGAAAAGGTTTCGGTGGCATTAGGAGGGAATATTGTTTTGTGAGGCGGTCCATTACAAGGTTATTTATCTTAAATAACCGCTTGGATTGGTCGGTTGTCATCTGTTGGTTCGCACAACATCGACGATCGAACGAACTCGCTGACAACTTGATAACTAAAAGAGCCACAATCATGACCGAAAAAATCAATACAGAATGTGAAAAGTGCGGGATAAAATTTGAAACAATGGATGAGTTGGGACGACACATGGAAGACGTTCACAACGAGATGCAAAGGAAGCGAATCATAAGGCGCCAAAAGCCAAAAAAGAAGAGATGAGAACAATCCTATGTCCAGAGTACATTTTGGAGAAACGTCTTGACATATCTTCATCTCATCATATCGAAATCTGAAGTATTTACTTTGGCCGGATGTCAAACGGGAACGGCCTTAGACCGAAATGGGGTCCAAAGAACATGCGGCTTAAACTTTATTCATACCGGTATAGTAGAATCGAGAGTGCAGGGGAAGGGATTTGAACCCCTGAACCACTAAGGATAAGACCCTGAATCTTACGCCGTTGGCCAAGCTTGGCTACCCCTGCTTATTACGAAGGAAAACCTATATCCTGTAGTTGGTGACCACCCCGCCCTTGCGGGAAAGGCTTCCTGCATCATCCACCGACCGCCTCAGGAGAGGTCTTACATGATGTCATACAGGCGTAGATTTCGGTCGTTCCGACCGTATGTCACTGGAGAAGGCGAGCGGGTATTTTAGGTTTTGGCATGATGATCGAAAATGCATAACTCGATCTCAACCCCGCCGGCGCAGGGAGACCTCCTGTTAGATAAATGGGGACCTTTGCGAGCCCAAACATCCACACCACAGAATACCAATGTTGACCAAAGCATCCATTTCTTATCCAAAGGAGCGTGGTCGACCATCTTTGGCGTAAGAAATGGATCGTGGGACATTACGGGTACTCCATAGGGTTCCCCCCATGCACCCGGTAATGAGCTCTCAGAGAGGCCTGACATAGCGCTCGATAGGAGTATAACGATTATATCCTCCGAAGCAATATGGAAGTATCAGGATGGGAATTCTATATGCTGAGGTCAGATAGTACGTCTGATAGTTCAGATAAACGTTCGGAGGAGGGGGAAACCGTGCCCCTGGAAGATATTACATCTCTTGATGATCCTCGGCTTTACATTAATAGAGAGCAAAGCTGGCTAAAGTTCAATCGTCGAATATTCGAAGAAGCGTTGGATCATGATCACCCCCTCTTAGAAAGGGTCAAGTTCCTTGCTATATGCGGCAGCAATCTAGACGAGTTCTTCATGGCACGCATTCCAGGCCTTCACCGGCAAGCTACGAAGGGCGCGCTCGAGGCGCCACCGGACGGAATGACCCCTATCGAACAGCTTGAGAGCATCAAGGAAGAAGTTGACGATATAATGCTGAACTATGATCGGTTCTGGAAGGACGAACTATTACCAGAACTGGCTGCGAAAGGCATTCATATCCATAAGATAGAGGAGCTGACCGACGACCAAAAGGCAAAGATGAGGACCTTCTTTGAACAGAACCTCTTCCCCATCCTAACCCCATTGGCCATCGATGTTTGTCATCCATTTCCATTCATTTCGAGCTTGGCCCTCAATCTCGCAGTGTTGGTGTGTGACCCCCATGGACATGAAAAGTTCGCACGGGTGAAAGTTCCCACGGGGCTTTTTCCCAGGTTCCTGAGGATCGAAATGGATGAGAAAGATCAGAACAAGATGAACGATATGCATTTTGTGCTCATCGAAGATCTTGTTTCTTCTCATCTAGATATGCTATTTCCAGGGATGAAGGTCCTAGCGTCATATGGATTTAGAACGACCAGAGACGCGGAGATCGAGATAGAGCTCGATGAGACCTCCGATCTATTGACCGCGGTCGAGGAAGGGCTCGAGTCCAGACGGGTGGGGGAACCTACCAGGATGGAGGTCGACAAAGCTATGCCGAACAATATGATAGGCATGATGGCATCTAAGTTCGACCTGCCCAAATATCTAGTGTTCCGAAGCGAGTCCCCCCTAGGGCTCATGGATCTATGGCAGCTCCATGGGATCGAACAGTCCTGACCTTCACGATGTGCCCTTCCTTCCATATGTACCCAGGGCTCTGAGCAATGAGGCTTCTATCCTGAACAGCATATGTCGCCAGGATAGCCTATTGTTCCTTCCATATGACAGCTTTCAGCCCGTGGTGAACATGATCCATCAGGCATCGATAGACCCTGATGTTCTGGCTATCAAGATAACACTATATCGTGTAGATGCGAACTCAGCAATAATCGAGGCCTTGATGGAGGCGAGAAGGAACGGTAAGGCCGTGGCCGCCGTTCTAGAACTGAAGGCCAAGTTCGATGAGACGAGCAATATAGCTTGGGCCCGTCAGCTCGAGCAGGCTGGTGTGCACGTGGTATATGGGCCGCTGGATATCAAGGTGCACGCAAAGATGTGCTTGATCGTCAGGAAATCGACGAACGGCATCGTCCGAATATGTCATCTGAGCTCGGGGAATTACAATACCCAGACGGCCAGGGTCTATGGGGACCTAGGATATCTGACGTGCGATCCGGACATAGCTGCGGACGTGTCGGACCTGTTCAACGCACTGACCGGTTATTCTCAACAAGAATCGTACAGAAAGTTGCTGGTATCCCCGAAGGGGATCAGGAACGGAATGATGGGGAGGATCGAGAGAGAGATCCTCAAACATAAGGAGATGGGGAACGGGCGGATCGCCTTTAAGTTGAACGCATTAGTGGATAAGGGCATCATACAGGGATTGTACAGGGCATCGATGGCCGGGGTCAAGGTGATCTTAACGTCAGGGGCCTGTGCTGCCTACGACCTGGGGTTCCCGGTATAAGCGAGAACGTTCGTGTCACTTCGATCGTTGGACGGTTCTTGGAACATTCGAGAATATATTATTTCAGGAACGGTGGTGATGAGGAGGTACTACTAGGATCGTCCGACATGATGCCCCGTAACTTGGATAGAAGGGTGGAAGTACTCTTTCCGGTCCAGGACGAGAAGGTCAAGAACATGATAATAACCCACATCCTGGAAACGCATTTGAACGACGATGTTAAGGCAAGGATACTCCTTCCGTCAATGGAATGGACAAAGGTCCAGAAACGGTCGGACGAAGGGATGAACTCCCAGGATTGGTTCTTAAAGAACAGGGGTATATGGCATGGGGAAAAGCAGAGCGGGTAAGGACCCAGGTTTCTGCCTCTTGGGTGCAAGGACCCTCCTTAGATCCATAGAGGACCTCGATAAAGAGATCGAGGGGGTACGCAAAGGTCAGGACATAGAGGCCGTTCATAGGATGCGGGTCTCGTCCAGACGGCTTAGGGCTGCGCTACCGCTGTTCGAACCGTGCTTCAAGATATCACAATATGACAGATGGCGCGACTCGACCAAGGGAATAACCGCGGCCTTAGGAGATGTAAGGGATGTCGATGTCCAGATATCTTTCCTAGAAACGTTCCTGCAGTCAACGGACCTACTAACACGCCCGGGGGTCGAGGCGGTTCTCTCTCTGAAAAAAGAGGCCAGGACCGAAATGCAGTCCGAGGTGAGGGGTTGGTTGGACAATCTTCTTGAAGAGGGTGCGTTGGAGGACATGCGCTCCAAGGTCGAGAAGATCGCCGAGAGGACCGATCCAGGGACGGACATTGTCAGGACGAGAGAGGCATATTCCGCTGCTCTGGCACACGTGTCGGCCAGGATCCGCGATCTGATCAAATTGGAGGGCTGTGTCTCCTTACCTGAGGACCATAAGGGGCACCACGAGATGCGCATGGCGGCCAAAAGATTGCGATATACCATCGAGGTGTTCAAGGTCCTGTTCGACGATGAGCTTAGGGCGGACATCCAAACGATGAAGGGAGTACAGGACCTGTTAGGAGAGATGCACGACTGTGATGTCTGGACCGAGACACTGCCTGATGTAACCAAGGATATCATGACAGCCACCTCCGATGAAGGGCTTATCGGACCAGGCGTGAACGCCCTGATCACGGATCGGTCCAAGGTCCGGGAAGAAAAGTACACAGAGTTCGTGGTCGCATGGAGCGAGCTTCGAAGACGAAGGTTCTTCGAGAACATAGAGAACCGGTTCCAGACGGAGCTCATGGTAAAGGACGCATCAAGATCTTTCTTTGATTCCCTTAATAAAAGCAAAAGGCTAGCCATCATCTCGGACGTGCATGGGAACCTGGATGCTCTCCAAGCGGTGATGAAAGATGCCAAAGAAAAGGGCGTATCGGCGTTCCTAAATGCCGGCGACATCGTCGGTTCTGGCGCCTACCCTGAAGAGGTTGTTTCCTTGATAAAAGGGTCGACGATGGTCAGTGTCTCCGGGAACTTCGATTTCAAGGTTCTCGAGTTCGCACGAGCATCTCAACGTCCTCGATCAAGGTCCATCAAAAGGGCCATAGTTGCTGCTGCCGCCAAGATCTTTCGGACGATAGTCTTGAGTTCTTATCTTCGCTCCCAATGGAGCAAAGACTTGAGCTCAACGGGAAGAAGCTTCTGATGGTCCACGCCAGTCCGGCCGATCCAGATGAGCATCTTGGCCCCCAGACCGAAGAGTCGAGACTTTCCGAGCTCGCCTCCATCGCGGGCGCGGACATCGTGGTCGTTGGACATTCCCATGTACCTTTCACGAGGAGGGTGAGGGATGTGCTGTTCGTTAACCCAGGTAGCGTCGGACGCCCTGGGGACCATGACCCCCGGGCCTCGTACGCCATCATGGACATGGATACGTTCGATATCGAGGTCCGCCGCATCGAATATGATGTCGAGGCGGCGATCAGGGCGATCCATGAGAAGGGCATCCCAGATGTCGTGGCCGATATGATCCGTAAAGGTCTTCCGAGCAATGAGGTCAAGGAGGTGAGCCCTCGTCGGAGCTCTGGTGCGAACATAAGGAGGGCGGAGATCATTGAGCGGGAAGCTCGTAGGCTCAACATCGACCATGGCCACTCCGAGCAAGTGATGAAGCTCGCAATGGAGCTGTTCAAAGGTTTGAGACCGTTGCATGATCTTGGAAGCGAGGATAGGTTCATATTGGAGGCAGGATGCCTGCTTCACGACATAGGTCTAGCTGACGGTGATAAGGCGCATAATAGAGCATCCTACAGAATGATCATGACCGAGACCGTTCTTCCTCTCAATGATCGGGAGAGGCAGATGATCGCGTGTCTTGCCAGATACCACCGAAAGAGACCCCCCAAGGACGAGGATGAGGGGTTCTCAGCGCTGGCCCCGGAGGACAAACGGCGGGTCAGAGAGCTAACGTCCATCCTCAGAGTGGCCGATGGATTGGATTATAGACATGGCTCCAATGTTCGATCGGTCAAGTGCGTGGTAAGCGAAAAAGAGGTCACCATCGATTGTGATCATGCCATCGATATCGGACCAGAGATCGAGGCGGCCATGATCAAATCCGATCTTTTTACTGAAACGTTCGGTAGAGAGTTGATCATCACATGACCGAAAGCACTCCAAGGACAAATCATGTCGTCTCGTTCATAGACATTGGGACCAACTCGATCCGAATGTTGATCGTTAGACTGAATCCGAACTTCTCCTATACGGTCATCAGCCAGGAAAAGGAGGTGGTTCGGTTGGGCGAGCGTGAGTTCGCAGATAGTCAGTTGCAACCGGAGGCCATGGACCGTGCGGTACTTGTTTGCAAGAAGTTCGCGGAACTTTCTAGGACGTACGGGGCGGACGAGATCATCGCCGTCGCTACTTCGGCTGCAAGGGAAGCTAGGAACCAGGCCTCATTGATCGACCGTCTCAGGGACGAAGCTGGGATAGAGGTTGGTGTGATATCGGGGATGGAGGAGGCGAGGCTTGTCTATCTTGGCGTTTCGAGCGGTGTAGAGCTATCGAGCCGGACCGCCCTCTTCATCGATATAGGTGGTGGTAGCACCGAGATGGCGATAGGCGACAGGAACGAGTATACCTATCTTGACAGCTTGAAACTGGGGGCCATACGCTTAACCTCGATGTTCATAAAGGAAGGTAGCAAGGGCCCTGTGGACCAAGACACTTACTCAAAGATGAGGAAACATGTAAAATCGCTCATCGTGCACAGCATCCAATCCCTGAACGATACCAGGGTAGAACTGGCGATCGGCAGTTCGGGTACCATCATCAACCTGGCGGAGATCTCCACCCGTGCGTATGGGTGCGGGAACAGGGGCCTTACCTTAAAGTATTCCAACCTGAAGAAACTGACCCAGATGCTGTGCTCGCTCCCGCTCGAGGAAAGACGGAAGGTTCCAGGAATGAACCCTGAAAGAGCGGATATCATCATCGGAGGGGCCTGCATCCTAGAGACCATAATGGACGAACTTAAGGTCGATGAGATCCAGGTCAGTGACCGCGGTGTCAGGGACGGGCTCCTGGTCGACTACCTCTCAAAGATAGAGGGTTATCCTCATGCCCAGAGGATGTCGGTCCGTGAGACGAGCGTCCTTCAGCTCGGCCGGTCTTGTAACATCGACGAAAAACATGCTGAAACGGTCGTCCGGATGGCATTGGCCCTCTTCGACAGCTCCAGGACAGTTGGACTGCATTCCTATGGCCAGAAGGAAAGAGAACTGCTCAAGTTCGCCGCTTATCTTCATGATATCGGGGATTTCATATCGTTCACCAACCACCAGGCCCATTCGTATTATATCGTTCGGAACGCCGATCTGTTAGGTTTCGATGAGAGAGAGATCTCGGTCATGGCCAATCTCACGAGATACCATAGGAAACTGTGCTCCAAAGAAGAAGGACCCGGACCTAGAGGAGCTAGATGAGAAGTCCCAACAGACGGTCATAATTCTGGCCTCACTATTGAGGCTCGCTGAAAGCCTGGACCGTTCTCATGCTTCGCTTGTCCAATCGGTACAGTTCCTAAAGGTCGACAAAGAAAAGGCTGTTCTGGAGGTATCATCGGACAGGGACGTCCAACTAGAGGTCTGGGGGGTCGAGGGTGACGCCAGGGCATTCGAGAGGTCCTTTGACCGGGACCTGTTGATCAAGGTTAGAAGATGTGGCGATGCCAGCGGAACATGATCTCGTTCTTGCCATCCCGATGTTTGGGTAATGATGACGACCTACGACCTTTGATCGAGCGTGATCACACTAAATATTGAGCGGCGTCCAGGAACGTTGCGGGTTTTTGAGGGACATATACTGATCACGATGGTCTGGACGTTCATAATAATAAATAAAGAAACGAATTTCGAAAGAACATTAATCCTAAAAAAAAAGAGTTTAGGCGGTAAGAACCCTTACGCCTTCTTCATTATCTTCATCCAGCCACCGCTCTCGTAGACACCAAGGCCTCTCGACTTCAGTGTCTTCTCGAAATCATCCCATGGGATGATCTCTAGGCGATCGTTGGATCCCTTTGTGAACTGAATTCCATTGGTTCCCTTGACCCTTCCAGGCTTTAGGCCCTTCTTCTTTGCTATCTCTTTGGCCTTGTCAACGTTTATTTGCTCCATGACCAAGAATGTTTCCCTCCTGTGCATTACTGGCGTATGTTAACCATACGACCCAGATAGTAATGGCCCAGTCCCATATATAATATTTATCCTATAATGCTACCTATCCAGCATCCCGCCCGCATCGAAGCCCGTTGACATAACACGCAAATTCGTAGCAGTTTTTTCAACTTCTGGATTCCAAAAATTGCGGATTCCTTTGATTTATCTCCGTATTTGAAAGAATTTTTAAACCTCAGGCACTGTGTACTGGTTCGGTTCAAGGATGTCGCTATTCGGTTCATCAGGCATACGCGGGGTCGTAGGGGAGGACTTCACCATAGAGCTGGCTGTAAGCATTGGAGCGGCCGTAGGGGACGGGAACGACGAACTGGTACTAGGTAGGGACACCAGGACGAGCGGTGATATGATCGCCAACGCCCTCGTGTCCGGCGCTACCTCCACCGGGTGCGACGTTCATGATGCAGGAATGGCCTCCACACCGACCTTGGCCCGAGCGGCGGCGATCTATGATTGTGGACTTATGGTCACCGCTTCCCATAATCCAGGCCCGTACAACGGTGTGAAGCTGTGGAACCCTGATGGATCGGCATTCGATTCTGCCCAAATGTCGGATATCGAGATGCTCATTACGACCCAGAGGTTCGACAGGAAAGACTGGAAAGAGGTGGGTAAAGGCCATAGGCACGAGGGGGCCATCGAATCCCATATCGCGTCCATCCTAAGGTCCGTACCTACATCCTCCGCAAAGGTCGTACTTGATTGCGGAAATGGGGCGACATCAACGATAAGCCCATACGTACTTCGAAGAATGGGATGTGATGTAACGACCCTGAACTGCCAACCAGATGGTTTCTTTCCAGGCAGGACCCCAGAACCGACCGAGGACCAGTTATCCGATCTTAAGGAGGCGGTTCTGAGAAAAGGGGCCGACCTTGGAATCGCCCATGATGGGGATGGGGACCGGATGGTCGCTGTGGATGACAGAGGTAGGTTCGTGGACGGTGACCGCCTTCTCGCACTTTTCACAAGCGAAATGGCCGCCGATGGTGTGGTCGCCCCAATGGACGCATCGATGGTGCTGAACGATATTGCGGGGAACGTTATCAGATGCAAGGTAGGAGATGTTTACGTCGCTGAAGAATTGAAGAGGTCAGGCTTTCCTTTTGGAGGCGAACCTTCAGGGACCTATATTTTTCCAGAAGAGACATATTGTCCTGATGGTGTTTTCGCGGCCGCATTGCTTGCGAAGATGGCTGCGGAGCGCCCCCTCTCCAAGATGCTTGATGATCTTCCTTCATACCCGGTCCACCGTGAGTCGTTCAAGTTCGAGGCCAAGAAGAAGGCTGGCATTCTATCGACGCTCGAATCCTCGATGCGCTCTTTGGAATGTGATCAATTGCTGACCTTGGACGGGTTCCGGGCCGAATATCCTGATGGTTGGTTCTTGATACGCCCATCTGGAACGGAACCAAAGATAAGATTGACGATAGAAGCCAGGAACAAGGATGAGCTGGAGCGGCTTGTTCTGGTGGCACGAACCGTCCTGGGGCGGTGCATGGCATGAGAGCATTGATCCTCGCAGCGGGAGAGGGGACGAGACTACGGCCACTGACTGTCCAATATTCCTAAGCCCTTGTTGATGGTGGCGGGCAAACCGTTCCTTAGCCACGTTCTTGAAGGGCTTTCCAAGAACGGCATCAAGGACATCAGTATACTTGTAGGTTGGAAGGCCAACAAGATCAAGGAATATTATCAGGACGGTTCAAGGTTCGGCCTCAATATCGATTTCCTGGAGCAGAAAGAAAGGATGGGGACAGCACATGCCATCGGGATCGCTGACGGCCATTTCGATGAACCGTTCATGTGCGTGAACGGGGATGTGGTCATTTTCGACTCTGATATTGGCATGATGTTAAGTAAGCATCATGAGAACGGTTCCCCCGTGATAGGCGCTGTAGAGGTGAGCGACCCACAAAGGTTTGGCGTCCTAGAGACCGTCAACGGCAAGCTGGACCGCATCGTTGAAAAACCGAGCATACCAACATCCAACTTGATCAACGCAGGTGTTTTCGTCTTCGATCCAGAGATATTTGATCAGATACGAAGGACCGAAATGTCCCCGAGAGGGGAATATGAGATAACCGACACACTGAACGCTCTTGCGAAGAAAAAGGACGTGCTCGTTCAACCGCTCAAGGAGGGTTGGATAGATGTAGGAAGACCCTGGGACCTTTTGAGGGCGAACGAGATATTGATGTCCCGCATTGCTCGGAGCATAGATGGTGAGGTCGAACCCGGGGCGGTTTTGAAGGGCCAGATCGTGGTCGAGAAAGGAGCTATAGTTCGCTCGGGCAGCTACATCGAGGGACCGGTTTACATCTCGGAGGGATGCGATATCGGCCCGAACTGCTACATCCGGGCCTATACATCGTTAGGCCCACGATGCAGGGTTGGCGCTTCCGTAGAGGTCAAGAACTCAATCGTCATGGCAGGCACCCATGTCCCGCACCATAACTACGTGGGAGACAGCATCCTGGGGGAAAGATGTAATCTGGGGGCGGGAACGAAGGTTGCCAATCTTAGGTTCGATGACAGGACGGTGCAAGTTTCGTTCCAGGAGGACCTCATCAATACTGGACGCAGAAAGATGGGGGTCATCATGGGAGACGACGTAAAGACGGGGATCAACTCGATGATCGACGCAGGTACGATCATTTACGAAGGGTCGATCATTGGACCTGGTGCGGTGGTCCGAGGAAGCATAGGGCCCGGCAGCAAAGTGCTCTGAACTACCCCATCCTCCCGGGCGACCTTCATTATCCATCCGGCCAACATAAGCGCCCTTCGTTGATGCACATGGCGATCCGCCGTCCAAGAGCGTTATGCCGCCCTTCGACCGTACCGTCATGCTGCAACGTTCGGCACTGGCTCCTCTGATCCACCGCTTTCGCAGAGGGGCCCTCAGCCCGGAGCTAGAGCACCTCGAGACGGACCTCGTCGCCCTTGTAGTTATAGGCACGCCAGCTCAACATATCAAAAGGCAAGCAGGTTATGATGTGCGTGTTCCCGAAACGCCCGAAGAGAGCGAGATCGTGATCAGAAGGCCGATTGCTATAGCCTGGGTGCGAGTGCACTGTTCCGATGACGCTGAGGTCTATCGGCATCATATGCAACGGGACGGTGGCGGACATGGTACCGGCCAAAGAGCCTGGTAGGAGCAGTATCTCGGTTATCACTCCTTTCTCGGCCCTCATCGTCGCGACGAACTCGTTCGGAAGAGATTGGCGTGCCGCCTCGTTGACCATCTCGAGGACGTCGGACTCTATTCCCCAGATCTTTCTCTTTGCTCCTATGGTGGACATACCAGTTTCTCTCTCAATCTCTTGTAGAAGTCACGTTCGAACCTTATGAACTTCGCCTTGACCTCGGACCTCGAGAACTCGACCATCTCGTCACCTTCCATCCCCCTTTCCTGTTGCCCATCGACAACGAGCATACAGGGTTTCGGTCTTGCAAGTTCGATCCTTACCTTGCTTTCAGCCGGGACCACTATGGGGCGCGCGGCGAACTTGAACGGTGCCATCGGGGCGATGACGAACGCGTTCATTCTGGGATCGATGACCGGAGAACCGACGGCCATCGCGTAACATGTTGAACCCGTGGACGTCGAAACGATTATTCCGTCGGCCCTTACGTCCATCGCCAACTGATCGTCCACGTAAATGTTGAAATGTCGGATCTTTGCGATATGGGCGGTGTGGACGACGGACTCGTTGGTCGCATCCATCATCCTTGTGCCTGCGACCATTGTCTTCAATTTGATCCTTTCATCTATGAAATAATCTCCCCGGAGCAGCCTATCGATCCCTTCCTGTATCTCTGCCTCTCGGATCTCCGTCAAGAAGCCGAGCACACCGGCATTGATGCCAAATATCGGCGCCTCTGTTCTTTGGATAGACCTAAGTATTGTTCCATCGCCGCCGATGGTTATGAGGGCATCGATGTCCATCTCCTCGATGGGTAGACCATCCCTGCTGAACAGGCCGGCGATACTTGACTCCAATACTATGTCCGACCTCCCCCCAAGGATGTTCAGCACCTTTCTACTGACCCTGATAGCATCGGGAACTTCCGAGTTCGCGGTCAATCCTAATTTCAAGGGACCATCTCCTTAACCTTCTCATCACCATATGCAAGGAAATTGCTTCTAGCTTCAAGGTCGAACGGCATGTCCAGTTTGTTCCCTTGAAGATCGATCAGTTCTCCGCCTGCTTCACGAAGCACGAGGGCGGAGGCCGCTATGTCCACGACCCTTATCGACTTTTTATGTACCTGAGCGTTCATGTAATAAGCATCGAACTTTCCCTCTGCGACCATGCACATCTCCAGTGAGGCGCATCCCATGGCCCTTGTCCTGTTGGACATATGTATGACCTCCATGGTCTGAGGATGAGCATACTTGCCGACATAGACCAGGAGCGCCCCATTTTTCGGATCGTATCGGCGTACCCTCAGCCTTTTACCGTTCAAGGTCGCACCCCCTCCTTTGACCGCTTCATAGACATCGCCCGTAACGAGGTTTTGAACGATACCGTGCTCTAGATCCATCATCGATGATGTCCCGACCGCCATGGAAACACTGAAGAACGGTAGTCCAAGGTATCGCATTGAACGTGCCATCGATAGGGTCGATCACCAATGTACGGTCCATGCCGCGGTCTATGTAACCTGCCTCTTCGCTCAGCACATTGACCGGGACCTTCATGCCCTCAACGCACTCGAGGATCATGTCCTCGGCGATCTTATCGATGTTCGAGGTCGGCGTGCCGTCGGCGCCCATGTATAACTCCAGTCCTTTATCGAAAGAATCTGGAAGGCTCCAGTACCTCTCCTTTACCTTCTGGGCGATCTCCCTAAGTGCTTCCCACATCAATATTGGCAATAGGTGACCGCCTTAAAAATTGTGATGATTGGGCCTGCGACACTTTTTTATGCCAGCCGAGCCGTAGAATATTCCAGGTGGGAACTTGCCTGAGAAATCAAAGTCATTGATGGTCCCTACTGTCCATATCGATCACGACCGTGAGAGATATAGGGTCCAGGTTGAACTACCCGAAATGAACATGGATGACATCGAGCTCGAAGTGTCGGAGAACGGTTTTTGTATCAAGGGCTCTGGCAAAGACTCCGATATCGTTGGGTGTTATCAACTGGCCCATCCTGTCGATCAAGATAATGTATATGCCACCTTCGATAAGGGTGTCCTTAGTGTAGAGATCCCCCTTAAGTTCCCCATCAGGGGAAGAAGGGTAGAGATCCATCAAGGACCGGGCGATATCGACCAGATGAGCGGTCGAGAGCTTGAGAAGGAAGAGGGCAGAAGGAGCATTGGTACCGGGACGCAGTGACCCCGATACTGGACGAACGGTACATCTTTTGGCCGTTCTCCACGTCCAATGTGACCCTTCGACGACAACGTGTCCCTCGATGAGAAGGGGTTCGCCAAGCTCTCGTCGGTCCGGTCCTTCGTTCTTGCTCCCATTTCCCTGACGCTAGATCTCAATCAAGGTCCATTTCTATCATGGTGATGACCAGTTCGATACTTACCCAAAAATCTGCCTCGTCCTCATCCACGTTCCTCGCCCCTCCTAGGTTCTGATCAAGAAGTAACGCTGGTCACCGATCATAATCGAACTGAGCACAAGTGGTCATCCTAGATATGGTCCAAGGAAACGACGCCCAGATCGAACTTTTCAAGGCGCGCCAAACCCCCGGCGGATCGGCGGGTCGATGGACCGGATGAGCGCTCATCTATTGGCTTTATATCATAGGCCAGTCAATCCCGCTATGATGATATCCAAGCTTGCGAGGATGGGATCTCGGAACGTGTTCTCAGATGGTGAGCGGTTGTATACCAGGAACTCCGTCCCGGGGAACAATGTATATGGCGAGAGGCTCGTCCGATCGGATGATAGCGAATATAGGGATTGGTCTCCGACCAGGAGCAAGCTCGCGGCATATATCGTCAAAGGTGGGGCCAGCTTTCCGTTCAGCAGTGATTCTAATGTGTTATACCTTGGAGCTGCGAGCGGAACGACAGCATCGCACGTATCGGACATCATCTCTCCGTCCAAGGTGTACTGCATCGAGCTATCCTCTCGCTCGTTCAGGGACCTGGTAGCGGTCTGTGAGGTACGGACCAACATGGTGCCGATCCTGGCCGATGCCACGAAGCCGAACGAATATGCGTTCGTGATAGAGTCGATAAGAACGGTCTATCAGGACGTCGCCCAGAAGGGTCAGGTGACGATCTTCGTAAAGAACTTCAAGGCCTTTGGGGCAAGAGAGGGGCTTCTGGTCATTAAGGCTAGGTCCGAAGATGTTTCTAGACCTCCCTACGAGATCTATCGAGAGGCTGAGAAGCAACTTCGATCCGCGGGGCTTAAGGTCATTGAAACGGTCGAACTGGACCCACTTGAAAAGATCATGCTATGATCTCGGTGGGGTCGCTATGAGATTCGTTTATGGGATCGCCTTTTTGGATGACAAGTTCGTCATGGTCTTCAATCCAAAGCGTGGAGGTTGGGAAATGCCAGGAGGCCGAGTGGAGGAGGGAGAGACGACCCTGCAAGC
Organism: Methanomassiliicoccaceae archaeon; assembly: GCA_963741025.1. Lineage (GTDB taxonomy): Archaea > Thermoplasmatota > Thermoplasmata > Methanomassiliicoccales > Methanomassiliicoccaceae > CAVUGW01. The sequence continues at coordinate 151,560 of CAVUGW010000013.1, read as the reverse complement.
GATGGAACGAGAGTTCATTGAAGAATCTGGCCATAGGTTCATTGCGCATGGAAGCAGGGGTGAAGGGGAGGGGACGATCTTCGCGGGAAGAATGGGAGAACATGTCGGAAAGGGGGAGATGGATTGGCGAGCGTTCGATCGATTGCCTCCTGAACTGGCATTTCCGCAGGTCGAATACTTGCAATTGATAGAATGGGCCAGAGATCAGCTGGTCAGGCCAGGTCAGAATGGTATGTAGGCACTGAAGTCTTATATACTAGGATTGGAATTGGCTCATACTTCGCCACAATATAGTATAAACATTTGAGATAATCATACATGGAGGATCATTATGGCGCGAATGCATGCCAGGAGAAGGGGAAGGTCTGGGTCACACCGCCCGTTGGTGACCGAGAACCCGTCATGGGTGCCCCTTAGTAAGGAAGAGATAGAGGATCTGGTCGTGAAGATGGGCAAAGATGGTACCACTGCGGCGAGCATCGGCTTGACGCTCAGAGACCAACATGCGGTGCCCGATGTCAAACTTGCTACCGGAAGAACGGTCGGCCAGCTTCTAAATGAGAACAAGCTCACACCGACCATACCGGATGACCTGGTCGCTCTGATGAGGAGAGCTATCAACTTGGAAACCCATCTTAACGAGAACCCTAAGGACCTCGCTAATAAGAGGAACATGCAGCTGATAGAATCCAAGATCAGGCGGATCGTGAAGTACTACAAACGCGTTGGGACGCTCCCGACGGACTGGCAGTACTCGATCAAAACGGCTGAGCTGCTCATCGAGTGAGGATGAATGGACGAGAACTGTCCAGCTTCCTCAAAAACTCCTTTCTCGTATTTCTATTGCAAAGAAAGAGTTGGAGCGTTTTTCGGATATAAGGATCATATCGCACTATGACGCCGATGGAATATCCTCAGGTGGGGTATTGTGCAATGCTCTTGTACGGGCAAAGAAGAGATTTCATGCCACTATCACCAAGAACCTGACCGAAAATATGATCAAAGAGGTGGGCGAGGGATGTGAATGCCTTGTCCTGGCCGATATGGGCTCGAGCTATCTAAAGGAGCTTGAGGCACTTAGTTGCAAGGTCATCGTACTCGACCATCATGCTCCCACGATGGACTCGGAGAAGGTCGTTCATGTTAATCCGCATCTTGCAGGGATCGACGGAATGACCAGTGCATCGGCGAGCGCAGTATGCATGTTATTGGCCGTGGAGATGGATGAGGCCAATTGGTCATTATTACCGATAGCTTTCGCTGGTATAGCCGGGGACAGGCAGACCGTAAGAGGTCTTTCGGGCCTGAACCAATGGCTGTTCGAAAAAGGGGTCTCGAGGAAACTGGTCGAGGCAAGGGCCGGGTCCCTGGTCCCAGAAGGGACCTTGTTAAAAGGTCTGGTCTCTAGCACGGAACCATATATCATCGGGGTCAGCGGGAACGAGGACGGGGCAAGAGAATGCTTCAAGAGGTAAGCATCGAGGCGGACGCAGAGTCGAGATCGCTGAACGATCAACAACGCATCAAGCTCTCGTCCATCATCGCCCTTAGACTTCTAAAGCAGGGGACCCCACTTTCGACCATGGACGAGGTCGTGACCCCATCGTATTATTTTCCTGGGATGAACGTCACAGCTGGCGAGATGGCCGGCTTATTGAACGCATGTGGTCGCTCAAAGAACGAGGGGACCGGTCTGGCGCTCACCCTCGGTGATGCTTCTGCCAAAGAGGAGGCCAGAAGATTAAGGGAGGAGTACGTCAAAGAGGTCTTGCAAGGTCTGGACAGTATCGTGAAGAACGGTCTGAGCAAAGGGGATAACATCCAGTACTTCTATAATTCGAACGCAGGACTTTCCGGCATCCTATGCGGTGTCACCATGCAATATATAGGAGATAGGGATAAACCCACGATAACGCTCTCGAACGTGGATAACGAGGTGAGGATCTCATCGCGTGGAACGTTCGATCTGCTCGAAAAGGGTGTAGACCTGGCCATCGCCCTGAAGGAAAGTGCCAATAAGGTGGGCGGAGTGGGGGGCGGCCATAGGATCGCTAGCGGTGCCACGGTCCCATCAGGGAAAGATAAAGAGTTCCTTCAGATACTGGATCGGATCCTGGGGGAACAGAAAGCCGCCAAGGCGGCTACCTCCAAGTGACCTCGACCTCGTCGGTCCTGAACCTCTGATCGATCTTTGTATCATTGACGGACATCCTTATTCCTGCACGATGCATCAATAGTCCGGTCCATGCGATCATCGCACCATTGTCAATGCACACCTTCGGTTCTGGAACGAACATCTCGGCTCCTCGGTCATGGGCCATCTTGGCGACCATCTCCCTCAGACGCTTGTTCTGAACGACCCCTCCTCCGAGCAGGACCTGATCTTTTTCTATGTGCGCCATTGCCCGTTCCGTCACCTCGGTGAGCATCGCGAAACATGTCTCTTGCACGGAGAAACAGATGTCCTCGATTGTTTCCCCTTTCGCCCGATGTGCCATTGCCGCGGTCATTATTCCCGAGAAGGCCATGTCCATTCCCTTGACAGAATATGGAAGGTCCAACAATTTCTTGCCGTCTAGCGCCAATTTCTCGATCTTGGGCCCGGCATAGTAGCCAAGTCCTAGCTCCCGACCGAGCTTATCGAACATGTTCCCGATCCCTATGTCCAGTGTCTCCCCGAAAATACGAAATCTTCCGTTCTTGAAGGAGATCACCTGTGTATTTCCACCGGATGCATATAGGAGGACAGGATCGGTGGCCTCTGTCCTTGCCACCCCTATCTCTAGGTGAGCGATACAATGGTTCACCCCGATTATGGGCTTATCCAGGGATATTGCCAATGCCCTTGCCGCGGTCGCCGCCGTCCTGAGGCAAGGACCAAGCCCAGGACCCTGTGAGAAACATACCACGTCTATGTCCTTCAACTTTATATTGGCCGTCTGGACCGCTTGCTTGATCAACGGGACCGCTTTATCGGAATGATGGTTCGCAGCCTCTCGGGGATGGATCCCTCCCTTCTCGGGACGGTACATGTCCAGCTCGTTCGCCAGAATGTTCGCGTTCTCATCAACAATGCCCACCCCGATCGTATGGGCGGTTCCTTCTATCCCCAGGACCAACATGACGATAAGCGGAAAGCAGTTAGGCGGATTAATGTTTCTAGGTCTTACATTTCTCTGCCAAATCATTTAGTTTGGACATGATGTTGATCGCTCCCTCGGTGACCTGATCATCCACCACCAGGACCGGAGTATGTTTTCCTAATAGCTCATAATAAGCGGCCTCGGCCAATCCTTCCGCGGTGCTCGTATCAACCAAATGTACCTCAAGCCCCTGAGGTATCCTATCTTTTATATAGTCGCACTTTTGGCAGCCAGGTTTGGTGAACAGGAGTATCTCCGACATCCAGATCTGATTGGGATAATTAAAGGGGAGATTAATATGTATCGGCATATCGTCGTAGAAGGGTGAAGTACTTGATCTTCGAGACCTGGTTGCCAACCCTTATGCTATCGAGCGTGTTTACCACATCTTAGAGATGGGAACATGGGCGAGAGATTTTCAGCTACATGTAGTAATTGCGGGTTCAGTTCCGGAGAGCTGTACACGGGTTTCGGGTTCAAGGACGCTGGGGTGACCTATATGCAACCTTCCGTTTGCCCTAAATGCAAGAGCTTTGGTGTGAAGGACGATAAACACCAGCCACAAAAATGCAGAAAATGCGGGGCAGAGGTCGTGTTCTACGGCGATGTACAGTTCAGAGACAAATTTTTCAGTAAAGAACCGTTATTAGAGGGCATAGCAGAGGACAGGGGGACGGACCTGGAAAAGGGTCTCCATGTTTGCCCGGGATGCGGGAAGGTCTCATTAAAGTTCACCAGCCTTGGGACATGGGAATGAGGGGCGACCCCAGATAACGGACACATTCGTTAGGGACAGACATCGACCTCCATCATTGCCGGTCCTGTCCTTCATTTTTTCGAGAACTATTCCGGTCCCACGACCTGATGGGCATCCCCCCTACTGGCCTAATGTCAATTCTTTTATACCGGGCGGTCCAACAAATTTATCATGAGGGCCATCGGAGGGGGAGGACCGTCCTTATCGGGAGATAGAACTTTGCTCAATAAGGGGATGGCCATGATCTTCGGAGGGGGAGCGGGACCCCCGGTACCCCCGAACACCATTCCTCGGAGAAGGTCAAAATGTCGGGGGTGGAGGGTGCGACATTAGGCCCTGGAGCGACCCCAGAAGGTTTAGGTCGACGCCTTGGACCCGGAGGTCGGTGATGGTGCAGATACGTTCGACCTCCCTAGCTCTTTCTCTTATCGGTGCGATGATCACCTCTTATGCGGTCTATATTTTGATCCCAGGTAACGGTTGGGTCACCTTATCCAGAGATGGTGTAACCCACTGGCTATTGAGCGTCCTAATGATCATCCTTGGCGTGATAATGTTCTCCATCGGCTTCACGCTCGTGATAGCAGGGGGTTCTTTCGTCGAGCCCCGCCTCCAAGGGGAGGAACATATCGCGGACATCATACGCATGGAACCGTCGGAAGAATGGAACCTGCAAGACGATATCAGGTTTCAGTGATCCAAGCTTCTGGCGGCCAACGAAAAGGATATAGATTAGGAGGGTATATGGAGGAACCCACAAGGGCTCATGGTCTAGTGGCTATGACGTCTCCCTGACACGGAGGAGATCGCCGGTTCGAATCCGGCTGAGCCCACTCATCCTCCTGTCCAGACAATTATTATTGAAATTCAATTCGATCGTTTTTCCGGTCTATACCTGGCTTGGTCAAAAACGCGTTATTGCACGCATCATTGACCTTCGCGAACGCAGGGTCCGCTCTGGCGCGGCAATAGTACCGTTCCGTTGTCCGTGTTGACGCGTGCCTCATTGACCGTGATACCTGATCGATAGGAACCCCCTAGGTCCAACGCCAACTGCCCGTTGGTCGGCCGGAGGTCCTTCCATTTGAACGAGATCCCTGCTTGATTCATGACCTCTTTCTTCAAGCGGCCGAAAGACCGCTGAGCGTAGCAGTTCACGCCCTTGCACGAGATGGCCGGTATGAGAGGTTCGGAGCTATCGATCCCTTCGGAGCTGAGCAGCTCCTGTCTGGCCTTCATGAAATCAAGGACGAACGGTCTGAGGACGCCGGGGATCGGTAACCATTTCACCTCGCCGTACAGTCACTCGCCCTTGGGCTTACCGACAAGGAACGTCCATCTCCTGGTGTCCAGGTCCTTGAACATCGCCTGCTCGAGCTCTCCAGGCCTCAATCGAAGGAAGGTCATCATCGCGGTGGCGAACCGACAGACCTCGCCCCTCCAGACACCGACCTGTTCGCACGCTCGCAGTACGGTCATCAGCTCGTCGGGATACAGGGAGAACGGCTCCTCGTGATCGCTCCCGATCCTTATCCGACCGTCCCTGAGCATGTCCTCGACCCTGCGGTTCTTGCTATCGAGGCATACTGTCCTTCAACAGTTGCATCTGCTTCCTAAGCGTCGACCGTTTCGGAGGCTTTCCCTTCCCGTCGCGGTTCTTCAGCGCCAGGAAGATCTCGATCACATCGTCGTCGGTGAACTTGGTCGGGTTCGAGGTGCTTACATTTCCTTGTTCGTACAGCTTTTGTACGATAGAGGCGATGAAGTGCAGTTTGCGTTCTCGTTCCTCGACCGTACCATCGCTCATACGAGCTAGGGCATGTTTCAGGTATCGTCCGTAGGCACACACGAACGCCATGCCGAAGGTGAGGGAGCGGCTTCCAGTTATGGGGGAGGGGCTAGGCCATTTTGTTATGCCGCCCATATCTGTTCCATTCTCGACGAGCCGACGTCCGGCCTCGATCCCCGAGGCATTTACGAGGTCAGCGGGATCCAGTTCGTGGCTTGGGAAGCAAAATAAAAAAGGCCAAAACATTCCTGACATATTCTGTTGCCCAGTTATGAACATCGATCCATTTCTTCATACTATTCCATTTAACTTGCATTCCAGAACGTCGACCGTTCACGGAAGAAACGCGAGTTAAAGAGGTGAAAAAGGTTCGACCGTGGTCACTTCAACAGGAGCATGGTGGCCGTTTGATCGATGTACCCGATATACTCTTCGCCGCAGGTGCTGAATCCCAGCATGGACAAGTTGTTGAGCATTTGACCGTTCACACATACGTTCGAGCGAGCGATCTTCCAATGGCTTACGGGGACCCACCTAAAAATAAAAAGGTTTGAGCGAGGTGGTTCAGATCGGCAGTCCCATCTTCCTCAGTTTCGCCACTGCCTCATCGTAGATCCCCACATACTCAGATGTCGGCACGATCTTTTGTACATCGTAGCACTCACGGAAGCTCTTGCCCTTCGGGGCCTTGGCATATCCCTTCTCATAACTGCTGACCAGTGTCTCAAGGATCTCGTTGACCTTTCTCACCTTCATGCCTGCGGTCGCGATCGCCGTCTCACCCATGATGCGCGCTTCCATCCCCGTGGTGCAGTCCTGTACCACCCCTTTCGCTGATGCCGAGCCTGATAGGAGCTCGCGACCGCTGGCAGTGTCGGTCATCGCTTGTGCCGCCGTCTCGAGCAGGCACATCTCCGTGCACGGACCGGCGATGGGATAGTACTGGTTCGCCAGTAGAAGGTCGGTGTTCGCATCGACCGCCGCGGCGGCATGGGCCGCTACTTGCAGGGTCTCTCGCGAGGTCGTTATGCCCCATCGAATGTGGATCGGACCATCGAGGTGGTAGTTCCCGCTCAACAGGGAGAAAGAAGCGAGAGTGTCGTCGCGACATCACATATCGCCGTTTCCTCCACCCCGCCCGTATAACCGCCGAAGATCGGCATCTGTTCCACCATGATCACATCACCGTTCGCGGACCATCCGGCGATCATGTTCAGTCCCGCATTGTCTATCTTCAGCTCGTTCAGCTGCGATACCTCATGACTGTCCGATGTCCTGAGACAACCGAACAGGTCCCCGGCGAGACGCCCTGTCGCTGACAGGGGCGTCTCGGGTCCCTATATGCCGAGGAACGGCCGACCCGCACGAACGCAAGCTTCCCTTACAGCACGGAGCTCGGCCATCGTGGCCCTTATCTCCCATGGTGTGCCTGTGGCGGCCGGGTTTCCCTCGATCGTCGGTAGGACGCCGTTCACCAACGTGTCCACGGTCGATTCCTGGGCATAGGATTGCATCACCTGGATGAATATATCCTCAGATACGGGAGCACCGGTCGGTCCACCTTGTATGACCGGTTTCTTTGAGGAGTTACCCCTCCGAGGGGAGAGATCCGCGGCATCCCGATGCTCTCCTATCTGCAACCTTTTCGGGGTCCTTTTGATACCCTCCTTGACCTCCTCCTCGGTTATACTGATGACCCTACCGGTATCGGCATTGTACATTCCTGAGATAACGAGCATCTCCATGCCCGCCAGGTAAAGGTTTCGTACCAATTCCTTGTCCGTTGGCACGATGTCCGACCCGAACTTGATGCCGTACTTCTCCTTCATCTTGGAAGCGTTCTCAGGTATCACCTTGTAGTCCCAGTCCTTCTCCGGGACCTTAATACCCTTGACCGACCGGTTGTAGGTCTCATAAACGCTTATCGGTCTTACCGCGGTCATTGTCTTCCCTCCTTACTTTTCGAACAGTTTCTCTACCGTGGCCAAGGCCTCCGCCCCGCTAGGACAGTAGGCGTCCCCTCCAAAGCTATCAACCCATTGCTTGGTCACCGGAGCCCCCCCGAAGATGGTCTTGATATCTTCCCTCAGAGACTCCTCCTCCAGCAGTTCTATGATGACCTTTTGTCCGATCATGGTCGTTGTCATGAGAGCAGAGGCACCGATGAGCTTGGCCCCCTTCTCCTTGGCCACTTCAATGAACTTCTCAGGCGGAACGTCCCTTCCCAGGTCGATCACGTTGTACCCAGAACCACGCAGCATCGCAACGACGACGTTCTTGCCTATTTCGTGTATGTCCCCTTGAATTGTTCCGAGCACGACCGTACCTTTGGTGAACATGTTGCCCCCTGACATCCTTGGTCCAAGGGCTTTTAACGCGGCATCCATGGCGTTCGATGCGGCCAGGACCTGAGGCAGGTATATTTTGGCCTCGTCGAACTGATCGCTTATTGTGACCATCCCCCTCCCAAGGCCGTTCTCGATGATCACCCTTGGTTCCATACCTGCATCGAGCGCTTCCATGGTCGCACTGTGGGCCATCTTCGGGTCCCAGGTCTCGATCGCCCTCTTCAGTTTCTCCAGTATCTCGTGTTCGTTCACGATCTCTTGCTCGTTCTCTATCGTCTCCTGTTCATTTACCATTCACGTTCCCCCCGTGTCATCTCGGTCATAATGACCCTTTTTCTCTAGCAATGATCCCGTCATAGGCAGCAACCCTGGCCGAATCGAAAGCGACCGGTCGGGTTCTTCATTGTCCGATCCTGCGATGATCATGGGTCGTTCACCTCGAGAGCTGGGTCCAAGAACGCGTTCAGACCTTCCTCCTGCACGATACTGGCCATGCACCGCATCCTCTTTGACCTGGCCTCTTCGAAGGTATCCCCACAACAGATGACCGTGGCGGCCCACCTGTCCTTCCCTTCTTGGAAATCTGTGATCATCTCGTCGGAACCGAAGAGCCCTTCGGCGATCCTAAGGTCCGTCGAGGATGCCATCTTTTTTTCAGGGACCGACCTAAGTTTTCCTCGCTCGACGATGATATGTTCAAGGCTCACCGCGCGACCGCTGCTCAAGATCGGAAGGTCCAGATCCCCGGTCGTATAAAGTTGTATGAGCATCTCGAGATCGTTCAATCCTTTCGAATGAAGATCGATCAATGGGGTCCCCAGAGGGAACATCGGTTCCATATCGATGATCTTCGTGACCTCTCTGTCCACGATGGCATCTAAGCTGACGATCCCATGAAGATGAAGCTCGTTGGCCAACCTCACAGCATGGTCGCGCATCGAGCTTTCGTTGGTGTCGTTGAGATCGGGTGAACAAAAAAGGAACTTTCGTTCGTAATTCTCATCTCGTATAACATGGGTGTAGACCAGTGATCTTGAATCATCTGCGTTACCGATAACATCTATCGTGACGGAAGGGCCTGTGAGAAGTTCTTGCACGATCGTTCCGGTATCGCTCTTATGTACGTTCTTTATCTTCTTCTCCAACTGTTTTCGGTCGTCAACCCTTGTGAAACCAGGATCCTGACCCCTTTTCGAGGGGGTGACAAGCGCTGGAAAATCGCATTCTGGGTAGGAGGTCGGTATCGGGATGCCGAGCGAGCGCATCAATTTGAACGAAAGGACCTTCGACCTACCGATATGGGCCGTCCTTCTATCATATATCAACGGTATCCCTGAGCCGTGCATCATCGCCTCTAGCATGGCGCAGGCATCCTCGTCCTCGATGGCAGGAATGACAGCATCACATGCGAACAGAAGTTCCTTTACGATCTCTTTCTCCGTATCGAGGTCACATATGTGCACTTCATCGGCCAGCGAACATGCGGGCGTTCCATCGACCTTATCGATGACGATCGTTCGGATACCTGCCTTACGGGCCAAATAGACCATCTCTAGACCTCTAAGGCCACCGCCGACCACGCCGAGCTTCACAGGAAAGCGCCCCCGTTCGATGTGTTAGGCAGTGCAATTCGGCGCGTCCCCCATTTATCTTTCATTCCCTGCTCCAGGATGACCCCGTTTTGCTCATCACCTTCGAGAGCCAGATGGGCCGCTATCGATCGCAGATCAGAACGACCGACGGAAAGATCTTCACTTGAGAACGATGACCTATCGATCCCGATAGGTACTGGGATTTTGATCGCTCCAAGATCTTTCATTTTCATTTCCACCTTCGTAGTTCGATCGAACTATTTCTTTCTTAATAGTCATTTGTCCGTGATAATGATGAGTAGATATCCATTTGACTAATAAATCTTTTGTAATAAAGACAATATGACAAAATACAGTAAAATAATAGACAATTGTATGATTGGAATAATGATGAACGGTCGATGGTAGCTTGACGATCCTTTTCATATCTTTATCATCCGATCGACTGGAAAGATGGGCAGGGCAACTAAGATCCTAAAATCGCCCATCGATCAAACGGGTCTCTGATTCCATCACGAATCATAAAATATGATGGTTCAAAAGAGAACATGATAAGCGGACGGAGGCCAGGACGTCCTCCGGGACTCGAACGGGGCGTTCTAGATGATAGAGCATGAGCGAACATCTTCCCGCCCTTGAACGCTCCGTTCGAGGTCGATCTTCTTCGTCCTTGAAGTGGATCTGGATAGAAGATATCGATGGAACAGAGAAGTCATATGATCGGTCGCAAGAACGATGTGATTCTAAAGAAAAGTTTATTATTCGACATCGTTGGTCCCACGATAGAGCTCGATCTTCCCCGCTCAAGTAGTGTTGCCTCGAAGGGGGTATGGTCGGCTCGCCGGTCGGGGACCGATGGCTGGCCAATAGCTAGCTCCCAAATTTGAAAGGACCTTCAGACAGTCCTCGAGCAAGCCAACTCCAAATTTGAAAAGAACTCCTCTAAGTTCTCGAAGCCCCCGACCGGTTATCGCTTTATTGAAAGTAGCAATATGATATAGCTCGTTCGAAGATAACCTTTTCTGCATCCACGATGAGAATCGATCCATATCGATCGGGCGGATATTTCTTTACGCCAAATGTGAGACCAGAGATCCTCGGGCCTTCAGGTCCAAGATCCCTGGTCCGCTGATATTATGAGTCCGATGATACTATCTTCGTATCTTGCGGAACATCCCTAAAATGGACGATCGTAACGAACCCTGCCCCAATCCCAGGTCAGAGCGATCTTTTACGGTCATTCCCCAAGACCTTGGGGATCATTTCGAATAACCGAACGAGGGATGTGAGGTAGCAAAGGATAGCTGTTCGAAAAAAGAGATCGGGTTCAGCCCAGGGATCTAGTAGACTGGTCTTCCAGAGTTCGCGATGCCGGTCCACAAGCATTTGCCCAAGGAGAGATGAGGGTCGGGAGCATGGAAAACGAGCTCCCTGTTCTGACGACCGATCGCTTTATCAGATCGCTTTAGGTGAGCGGTCGATCCCATCGTCCAAGTACAAACAGATACCCGCATTAAGATCCTGATGAACGAGCGAACGTCCAGTGGCGCCTTCGGCCCCCGCGAGCTAGGGACCCAAAGGACGGCGGGTGCTCCCAGAACGCCATTGCTCACGTCGTTCGTGTCCGACGACTGAGAGAGGATACGGGCCGGGGCCGAGGAGTCTGGCCCTTGCGCCTGGGAGCCTGTTCGCCTTGATCGATGGACTTTAGCTCATATATCCTCCGTTCCCATGATGGCCTCGTGTTGGATCCTTTGTGCCCTACCGAACGCGTATCTGGAGTACATCCATATCGGAACATAGACGAGCAGAATGAACACGCCAACGATCACAGGTGCCAGCCCGCTCGCCGAGGAATTGAGATAGGCAACGCCGATCAAACACAGGGGCACGTTGAATAACGCCATGACCAGAGCCACATATTTGTAACCCCTAGGCGCTTTGAACGGCCTTGGAAGTTTTGACATCTTTGGGTCCGTCCTTGCTTTGTAGTAGGCCATTAAGCTGATCGCATTTGCGAACACATATCCGAATGCCGATGCGGTCAGGATGGCGATCGGTGTTCCCAAGCATATCAGGAACATATTGAACACCGCTGTCAGGACCAGTGCGCGGACCGGTACGCCCCTGGAGTTCAACTTCGCCAAGTACCCAGGTAGGTAACCGCTCTTGGCCATCGCCTGCATCGCACTTCCAGATACAAGATAGCAAGACAGGATGCAAAGCACCAAGGCCGCTACGAGCATGATTATCAATATGCCCCCACCGATGCTTCCGAACGTCATCTGGGCGAATCGGTACGAAGGGAGATATTGGTTGAGCAAGGATACCGCTGATGCCCAGGGTTCCGGTGGTCGAGGCTTGGACGAGAACAAAGAAGATGAGACACACCAGTCCTGCCCCGAACAGCGCCTTTGGTACGTCCGAACCGGGATTCTTGTATTGTGGGCCGAACACCACCACCCCCTCGAAACAAGTGCTCCATTCGGCGATCGCAAAGAGCCCGAACAAGGTCAGGATGCCACCAATGCCCCATGACCATCCTGCTGGCCATAGTGCACCGGTGATGTTCGAAAGATGGAAGCTACCGGTGACCATCGGTCCTATCGCAAGCAGGGATATCGGCACGATGGACAATATCGCCAAAAGAAGACCCAATCTGGCCCCATTACCTATGCCTTTTGCACTTACCAGGGTGAGCCCCCCGAACACCACACCTCCGCAGATCAATGAAAGAGCTAGTGAGTTGATGCCGGAAGTTTCAGGTATGAGCCCTTGTATGCAGCTTGCGATCAGTATCGCGCAGATCGCCAAGGCGGGATTCCAGGCGAACCAATATCCCCATGCGCTGAACCCGCCGACGAATTTACCAAAGGAAAAGTTGGAGGGGCTTTCATTATCGAACACTCGTTGAGAATACCCAGGAAGTCCGGATTCCTCCGGGAAAACGGTGGCCAGCTCACCATAGGCCGTGTCCTGCACGAACGCCTGGCATACTGAGAGACCCCATATGAGGATGGCAGCTGCCCACACGTAACTGGCAAGATAACCTATCGACGGAAGGACCAATATCGGGATGCCCATCCCTATGGCAAACCCATGCTTCCAATCGATGGTCCTTCTGTAATCATTTTTCCCAGCCTTTCCCTCTTTCGCTTCATCGGACATCATACCGCCCCCTTCTGAACTTTCTCATTTTTTTCATCGCAGGACCCTTCCTTTCGATCGGCTCCATCCGTTCTTGGCGGGCAACCGTTCAATGTGTTGCGCCTTGTTCCGTCAGCACCTGTAATGCACATTCATCTAATAAAACGTTGTGTTTATAGATGTTTACGTACAATTATGCTAATTTATTAGTGATTTGTATAACATATATTCCGATAATCACGATAAGAATTTGTCCATAAAGGACGATCTCCGTACGAAGGACCTAGATCCAACATAGAGCATCCCCTTCGGGTCCAGTCCTTATTTAAAAATGCCCTCGGGACGTTCTATGCATTAGAAGGGCGGTGATATCGATCGGGTTCATCTCATCATTGTGATTCTGAACATAATCGATTTTGAGGCTTCATTGATTGGATCTGTGAACAGAACTAAGAGATGATGGGGCTATCCATTTGGTAGTTCGAACGTGGTGGAAGGTAGACCTACTCGACCAACATCCTGAACGGAACAAGGCCATCACCCATGTTAAGACCATAATCCCCAAGATGTGTACGTATCCAGGAAGAACGGTGCTCCGAACGAGTTCGAAGTCCATGATCGCTCTCATCGCGTCCGCGGCGTGATCAACCGATAGGCATTGAGCTACACATGCATCTGGCCCGACAGGAACGACACCAGCAGAGGTCATGCCAGTGAAAATCGGCGGTTTCAAGATGCCTGGGTAGTCCGCACGGCCCCGTTGCTATTTGTCGCAGGCCGATGGTTCGCGCTAGTCCGAACCAGCCTGCATTCGTGCTAGGGGGATATTTGGACCGTTCGCCCCTTTCCAATGGAGTCCGTTCTGCTCGAAAGTATACTGTTATCGAGGTGTTTGGTATTATACTGACACCAGGTATTGCAAAAATTCGATCTTTGGGCTGTTTTTGGGTCGTTCATCCCGGCATTTCCACCGCTTTGATGAGCGAAACTTTAGATTCCGTCTGACAAATTAAGGTTCTGACCGGATGGTTACTCGGATCGATCATCTTATTACTACTGGATGCTGGTTATGAATCTAAAAAAGATGAGAAAATGTTTCCGATCTTCCCATTGATCGATCCTGAGATCCCGCTTACTGGCTGTAGTAGCATGCAAATCGCACCCTTTTCACCCTGGTCTCGACCAATAATGCGGATTTGAGATTCCAGCGACTGAACAATTTCATCAACAAAAAAAGAAATTAAGGGTTTGTCTAGCGGACCCTGTATAATTGCGTCATAATTGAATTCCGATTTTCATTGTCTGGCTAGTGAGATGTGTGGTCTTGGCTGAGCCCACCATTGCTTCTATCCGAATGGCCAACATAGGGACCGAATGGTTCGATGATATCTATTCTATTGGGATCAAATCGGATCTAAGCTCAGTTCCAAATGCGATCGAGAGGTTCTCAAGGTCCTGAACGATGTAGAAAAAGGCCATCCACGACCACTTTCCCCATCTGGCCAGACCCTCCTTCTTTATTATCTTCACTCCCTCCCTCTTGTTCGAAGGCAGCTCAAAGAGGAAGAGTTTACCAAAGACATCGACGGACCATACATCGATAGGAAATCCGCCGTGCGGATTGATCATATCGGCAGAGTAATCTCCTATCCCAGGAAGTCCCAGGAGGAGGTCTTTGGCCTCTTTGGGTGTTAACTTGCTCAGCTCGTCCATTGTTGGGAACCCCTCTCGGTCGATCTTCCTTGCCAGGTCCACTATGAGCTTGGCCCGGTAACCGAACTTACAAGTCCTTGCCAGCTCAGCGGCCTCTAATTTCGCTATCCTTCCTGGCAGGGGCCAAACGATCACCTTTCTTCCCCCGAACTCGGCGACCTCTCCATATCTCGAGATGAGACAACGCATCATCTCGTCGCTCCGCTTGAAAGAGGTCATCTGTAATGAAATGGCCAGAACCGCGAGCGGAAAGACCATGCCAGAGGAGGTATCGTGCATGCCATAACGGTCCTTTACCGCATGGCTGAGAATGCTATCATCCTTGGCGAACTCGTAGAAATCAGTGAGATCCTCATCCGCTGCAAGCTCGTGGACCAGTGCGTTTTTCAACGTTCGAAGCTGCTTAGGCCCCGCTCGTTCTTGTAAGAAAAGCTCAATGGCGATCTTAGGACTCGCTACGGTCCCCGTAGAAGAGAGCTTGACCCCGGCCAGCGTAGAATCGAGATATGTTGCCGTCCACATCGTTCCGTTCTCGAACAACTCGAACGGTGTGAACAGGGACCACCCCGCTGGTTTGTGGATCGTTCGTTCGAAATCATAAGGTGCAACGGGTTTCAGTTCGAAAATATATGAGTTCGCGAGAATTACCATTCTCCTATAGAATGGGCGGATGGGAATAATGAACTATACCCTCCTTTTGGATGGGGCTTCGCGCTGCATGCAACGGATTGGCGATGCGTTCGATGATGAGCATGCTGGTCCGGTGTCCACAAGCGTCATTCGAGATCGTTCGGACCATGCCTTGTCCACTTCCCTTACATAGATCACTAGCGAAAAGGGATGGCCACGAGCATCATTGTGTCCTCAGGTGCTTCCGCTCTCCCTTTCGCTGGGGTGGGGACCGGTAAGCTGAGGTTCAAACCCGAGCGCCATTTCAAGACATTCACCTTTGACCGGTGAGGGTTCAAGATCGTCGAGAAGAACGAGAGATTCGGCTTCCCACGCCTCAGCAAGATCGGTTACATACCGATACGAACGCATCGCCAGTTCGAAGGCAAGATCAAAGGCGTCACCATCAAGCACATGCGGTCCGGTAAATGGTGCGCATACCTGCTGGTCGATGATGGTAATGCCGCGAACGAACTACCTGTCATCGACGGAGCGGTCGGCTTCGACGTCGGTCTCGAACACTATATCGTCGATAGTGAACGGCAACGAGCTAGAGAACCCATATCATCTGAAGCATCAGCTCAAGAAGCTCAGGAGAGAGCAAAGGGAGCTGTCAAGAAGAAGAATAGGAAGCAAGAACAGGGATAAGCAGCGCATCAAGGTCGCTCGTACTTACGAAAAAGCATGCGATCGACCGGAACGATCTACAGCACGAGTTGTCGAAGCAGTACGTTGATAACTGCGATCCCATGGTTACAGAGGGATCAGAGCTGGGGAACATGATGCAGGACCGCAGACTCTCGAGGGCGATATCCGACGCCGCCTGGTCGTCCTTTAACGTAAAACTAGCTTACAAGGCCGAAAGAGCTGGCAAGCTGTTCGTTCGGGTCGACCCGGCGTACACAAGTCAGATATGTCCCAACCGCGATAGGATGGAAGCTAAAACACTTTCTCAACGAACACACGACCGCCCTTGTGTGTACATGGGCTCTCGTGATCGAGCATCTTCGCTTGTGATCCTCTCTCGAGGCATAGAGAAGGTGCGGTCGGAACGACCCGAACTTACGCTCGTGGACGGCCGACCACTATGTGCATCAAAGCATGTTGCGCAAGTCAGCTGGATGAAGCAAGAAGCCCCGCCCTAAAGGGCGGGGTAGTTCACTATCGTCGTATCGGATCAAGGGGGTCCATCTATATGAAAGGGTCAAGCGAGGTTGATATCTCAGAATTGAGTGGTATCGGGGATCTGGATCTTATAATACCAGACGACCTCTCGTTCTTTACGTCCCACCTTCGATATTTCATGGAACAGACCATAGAGGTCGGAGGTGGGGTATACGTATCCAGGGCCGATAATGATGCCATCTCAGGGATATTCATATACGACGATTTTGAAAAGGTCGGAACGGTCTACACAAGATCGGTGGAGGTGTTCGAGGGATTTTATGGGCTAAAACCGTTCAACTTCCTGTTCGCGGAGCTTAGGACGGAACGGGAGAACGACATCTATGACATTTATACGATCGATCTGGGGAAGATCGAGATCGTTCATAATTTTAGCCATGAGGTCTCCATAGCGAAAGGGTCGGACATCGATGAGGTAGAACAATTCATGATCTCGACCCACCCAGGGATAAATAGGAGATGGGCCAGGATCGCGCTGAAGAGCAGGGACAGATGTTTCATCGTGAGACTGGGCGATGAGATCGCCGGTGTTGGCTGGCTTTCGTTCGTGAACGAGGTCGGGAGGTTGCATTCCCTCTATGTCAGACCACAGTTCAGGAGGATGGGGATAGGAGAGGACATCTTGAACGCTCGGCTTTTGTGGCTCCGGTCGAACAATGCCTCTTCCGCGTTCTCAGAGATCGCTCGCGATAATCGCTCCTCATCTGGAAATGCAATAAAGGGCAAGATGCGGGCATCAGGTCAGCTCCATCTATACTACAGGAACGTTCCAGAAAGGAAAAATGGAACGAACGACGGCGAAACACGCTATGTTCTAGGAGCCCCACAATGAGGACACACCTCAGCGGTCGAGTCTATCAATGCATCGCAATAGCTACATTTCACCTTCACCGTTTCCTTGATGACGATCTGCTGTACCGGTGGTTCCTTTGGTGTTAGATCGATGCTGGGCTGCGGACCTGGCCATTGTTCGTTCGACGGCCCATGTTGGGATGGGTGTTTCGGAAGGGCTCTTCTTGGCCTTCTAGATAGTGCATAAACGATAATCCCTAGCACGACCAGGACCAAGACCACCACGGCAATGTAGACAAGATATGGTCCAAAGCCAGGATCTCCCCCGACCGTCCCACTTACCGTAGCGTCCGACAAATGATAACTGGTCGAGTTCACGTAAAGGACGTCGGTGTAAGCGAAGCCGTTCCCGGATCCATCACTATCATGCTCGGTATAGGTATATCCGATGATGTACCCGGTCGACGGATCGAAGAAAGCATTCCATGTGTAAGCAGCATTGAAAACCCCATACTCGTCGTTCCGTTCATAGCTGGAGACCGCTTGTACAAAGATCGAGTTAACGTTCCGGCCTTCTGAGATGAGGAAATAACTCTGATCTTTCGATATGATTGTCATCTCTGTGTTCAGTAGGAAAAAGGTACCGCCGGTCGGGATGGAAGTGTTCATGAGGAACCAGACGTATGGGTTGTCGTATCCTGTCTGGTTGTCGGTCCCGTTGAGATAGAGAAATGTTATCGATGAATAGGTGAAATTCCCCGAAGAACCTCCTGCTTCTTTGGAACCCGTACTGTTGTCCCAGGTCCAAGAACTATTGTAGGTGGCAGAGACCACCCCGTTCCCATCAACCCCGTTCATTCTTTCCGTGCCGGTGACGACCGTATGCTCGCTATATCCCGCATAATCACCAGTTCCGTTCACCAGATACTCGACCTCCCGATAAGTGAAATAATCACCTTGGTGTGGAGATTGTCCGGCGACATCAACGACAGGTATCAGGGCCAGTGCTAGTAAAAACCCAGCAACGAATAACGATGTCACCTTCAACCCATGAACCCCCCAAGTCCGTGCACATGGGCTGGATGAGCCCCTCCGATCCCACTGTATGTCGAATAGAAGGACGAGTGGGCCACCATTACCGGAACGTAATGGACGAAGAAAATGCTGGAAGGAACATATGTGAGCTGCGATGGTGATCTTGTGATCGCAGCGGTCGGATCGAGTTCCCTTACCAGCTCGTTTCGGATCCCATGGACCATCAGTACTGAGAGGGTGATCAGCTCAGATCGTTCCAGGCCCTTTACGAAAGATCCCAAAAGCGAAGCCGCCTTCTCGATCAGGTCGAGGGTCTCATTTGCCTCGAGGGTCGGGATCGAAGCAAGTATGGCCGCAGCGACCAGCGGATACTCCAGGTGGTTCTTTAGGGCATCGATCAATATGTTCAGCTTGGTCTTGACATCGTCAGGTCCTAGATCGGAGATCGCTAGATAGGCCGAGGAAAGCTCGGTGTCCTCGGACATGTCATAGCCCCAGGCATTGAACAGGGCCCTGAATGAGCGAAACTTATCGGACAGCTGGTCCGCAGGAACATTAGTTACGGACAATATCGCTGCCGATTCAAATGATGAGGTCGTCTTGGAGAATTCCACTAACCTATCTATCGGATAGGTACCGTCATATCTCCTACTGAACAAGACCATGGAGGTAACACCGGCCGATATCTGTTTAGGAACGTTAGCGTCTCGCCTGACCGTCCGATCTAGCTCTATAAAGGACCCGTACATGTTTTGGAGATCGGAATTGTCCGATGACCCTGACGGTCCCATCCTAGAAGCGGTCATGATCTCCGCTGCCATCATTTTATTCTCCATGGTTGATTCCTGATGCTGGAGAAGTGCCAATGCAAAATTGAACCTTTGAACTGTCTGACCCCGGTCGCCCTGAAGCTTAGCTAATCCGATCGACACGTTCCAAATTTGTGATGGTTCTATCTCCGGGTGATCGATCTGGAGATCATGTGCATAAAAGCTGCCCCTTTCTGCTATGGACCGTAATTCCCCGTGGGTCTCGTCGCTCTCCTCGACGAACTCTGAGAAATCCCTGTCAGAGAACCTGTAGTTCCTGACATTAAGATCGTTGAGAGTTACCACCCCCAGCCCGGTGAGCGATAGATACCTGCCTTCATATGGCATCATCCTGTCGATCTGGGACTTTTTTTGGATGAGTTCATTGATCTTTGATTCCGTTTCAGAGATCTCGGCCTCTTCCTTGGAGAGCACGTTTCTTTTCGCTTTCAACGCTTGCGAGCTCGGCCGCCTTCTTCTCTTTTCCCTCAAGATGGAACATTATCGAATGGACCTTCTTCTCATCCTTTTCCAAGGATCGTTCTTCCTGTCCTTCTTCCCTCTTCTCTGTGCTGAAATCCTCGTTGATCTTGGTCAATCTTGCCACATCGATCAGGGTTTGATCATACTCCTCTTTTGGCATTACTGCAAGGTATCCTTTGGTACATAGGAAGTCCATCTGGGCCGGTTGAACTGGTGTCACGATCGATCTTCCGGCCACTTGGGACAAAATATCTTTTACATCCTTGCATTTCAAATTGATCACCCATCCATGATCGGGAATTTTCCAATTATATTTTTCTCCCCAAGAATATTTCCGATGAGCAGTTCAAGGCGATCACCCTCCCGTGCTAGGCCCACCACCTCATCGTCCTTTAGGGCCTCTCTGAGGATCTGTTCGAACTGGATCTTCCTATCGGCTCTGTTCCCGAACCTGGCCGATCGTTCACGCTCTATCTGCTCATATGCGAACATGAACTCGTAGAGCGATCTGTAGATCTGATCGTCTATCTTCTCCTTGACGTTCTTCTCGCTCATCGTTATCCATTCAAGACCTTCGAGGTCCACGAAATATATCGTACCGTTCGGAGCAAGGACCGCATCCTTGTCCAACCAGACATCATAAAAGTCGAGGCCGCTGAATGTGCCGTCCTCGTTGATCTTCAAAGACCTTGTGAAAAGGGTCAGGAACGCGATCCCGCTCTTAACGAAGTTGACAAGAAACTCCATCGCTTTGTCGTTCTCATCGATCCCAAAGAAGATCAAAGACCGAGCCCACGTTCGCACCGATGGTGCTACCCGAATGAAAATAGATCCTCACATTGGAAGGGACCAATCTCGTTTCTTGGACGATCTGTCCCTCGAATTTTCTGTACCAATACAATTTCTTGATCTGGGTCTCAATGCTTTCAGGTATAAAGACCACCTTCACCAGAGGTGCCACCCGAAACCCATGGATGGAGGTCAGGTCGGCCATTTCAGAGACCCTCATCGAGGTGGTCGCATGTTGCAGCCCCTGTCCGCCATATGGGGACCCCCTCAGCCATAGTTCGCCTGTCAGGTATCGTGGGGATGTTTCCGGCGAGCTTATGATCTTATCGATTAGTCCAGTATCTTTCAGTAAACCACATATTTCGGTCCTCCCCAGGAGCTGATGGGAGAACGGATCCGTGGTCGACCCCACTCCCTTGACGGAGAGATAAAAATCCGTTCCATCCATGCTCAATGAAGGTGAGGGAAAGACCGCCCCGCGATTATCATCCAAAATGAACTCCTTTTCCCCTAGGGGGCTCAGGTCCGTGAAGGCCCTCATGCTCTCTGGAAGATGGACCATTTCGAAGTCTGGCATTTTAAATCCATTAAAATGTTTGTTCGTTAATATTTTGGATGACCTATACAGATCCAGATTGACCGGCAGACCCTTCATCCTCATGGGATATCGAGGCTGGAGATGGTGTTCAACATAAAAATGACATCGAATCATTTTGGGCCCGATGACCCGTCATAAAGACCACAATGGCAGGTTTTCTAAGTTGTCCGGAAAGGATCATGGACCTCGATCATGGCCTCGACCGAATATCGGAGAACGATGAGGATAGGTCTGGGCTCATGACCTGAGAAGGACCCTGCTCCTCAGAAGTCCGAAAAGATGCCTGAAAGGAATGTCATTACGGAAAGAGATGGATAGATCTTGGGTAACGTTACCGGCATGCCTTGCATGACAGTGATGGTCTTGGATCCCTGGCGGGCCGCAGGATAATATATGTTGACCACCCCCCCTTGTCGTCGGTCCCTTCGTGTGGTCTATCATCATGCTCGACCTTGCCGACGACGGGATGCTCATGCCACTCAGTATCATCCTGATCGTCATCAACTATCGGACCCTGGGTTGGTCATGATGTCATGGATCGATCGTACTAGAAGGCCCGATGAAAGTGATATTCGGCCCTTGGTCCACTCTTTTAATGGGGGATCGAGCCTTCCTCGGTCGGACCACCAGATCTTTGCAGATTTTTGACCAGGCCATAAATATACCGGCCCAGGATAATCATACACAACGGTTGAGTGGTCGCATAACGGTTCGATGTAAGGTCGTCACCAGCATCGAAGAGCTGGGGGGCCTTGAGGATGATTGGGAGGCTCTACGGAATCGCAGTCAAGGTTCCGTCTTCACCTCATATGACATAATAAATGTCTGGCTCAAGGTCTTCAGAAAAACCTCGGACCCTCGTTTGTTGATCGTCGATGACAATGGTGATATCGTGGGGATAGCACCGTTCATGCTCTTATCCGATAGATTACATAAGTTACCGGTCAGGACGATCTCGTTCATAGGGGAGAACGCTGGAACGACACGCCTTAGTTTCTGCCAATATGGTCTGCTTGTGGAGCCCGAACGTCACGATGTCCTTGATACTATTATGGCAAGGATGAACGACCTTGATTGGAACTCGCTTTGGTTCCATTACATGAAGGACACCCCATCTAACAGAAGGTTCGTCAGGTCTATCGGAACATCCTGGAAAGGTCAGGAGATCTCCAACGATACCGCCATAACCGTCGATATGGGGGGACAGGAGGACATAATGGACCGCTTTGGAAGCAAGCTCCATCAGAAGGTCCGGAACCTTGATCGTGACCATGATATCAAGTTCCGCACGCTATCGCATGAGGATATTGACAGAGCGGTCGATGCTTACGCTCACCATCATATGCAACGCTGGGAAAAGAGGGGGGGCAGTATTTTCTCGGAGCGTCGGAACTCCGATTTTATGAAGGGGATCTTCGATGTCTCTATTTCGAAGAGAAAAGGGTTCATATGCGAGCTGCTTGTCGATGATGAGGTCGCGGCTCAACAGTTCGGTTTCATCGATGGAGAGACCGCGGTCGCCTACCGGATCGGGATGGACGATCGCTTCTCAAAGTATTCTCCAGGCCTGATCGTCCTCGGATGGACCATGGAACATCTCAGGGACAAAGGCATAAGATCCATCGATCTGGGGGAAGGAACGGACGATTATAAGAGGCATATCGGAGGTAGCGAGAGAGCGCTCCTTGGACTGTATGGGAAGAGGGGGACGATCGCATTCCTGTCGAAGATCGCGAAACAAATACCCAGGATCTGAACCGCCACAGCTGAGAGGACGATAGCGCCTTCCTTGAGATCTTCAAGAACCTTTCCTCCCGGTCCGGATCGTTTCCATGGTCGAGATACTTGCCGATGGACCTCCCCGCTTTCGCTGCCATCTATTCTAGATAGATCTGGTCCATTGCACAGCATCCGCTAAGGCACATGTCGGTCGGCCGACCGAGATGCGATGGCTGGCGACATTTCTTTAAGCCTTTGCCCCCTCCGATCATTCTTTGCTCCGACGTCTTTGTGGGGGTCTTTAGAAAAAGATCGGGTGGTCAGCGAGGTCACCGGCCCTATCGTGTCCGAGCGCCTTGCGCCATCAGCGGACCTAGAGTCCCAACACCTTTTCGGCATTACCATGGGCTATCTTCTCTTTGTCTACCGGGCATAAGGGGAGGTCGTCCAAGAACTTGCGTGCTTTGACCATAGAACCATATGGATGGTCGGCCGAGAAAATGATCCTGTCGACACCGACCTGGAACATCAGGTCCAAAAAGTTCGGTAAATAATTGAACCCACTGAACGTATAGTTCACATTTCTCTCGAAGATAGGCTCCGATCTGTCGGTCCAATCGCTTAACGCCCTTGGGCCATCCAAGGTCGAACGTATCCTCGATCCGAGGCATCATGAAGGGAAGGGCCTCCCCCATATGGCCCACGATCAATTGTAACTTCGGATATCTGTCGAAGGCCCCGGACAATATGATCCGCATGACATGGATACCAGTCTCGATGTGCCAACCCCAGGCACCGGTCGCTAGCAGCGCTCCGACCTGGGGATGATAATTCCCAAGATAGGATGCGCTCACGACGGCCTGTGGAGGGGGCGTCGGGTGCAAATAGATGGGGACCCCGAGCATTTCTGCCCTTTCCAGTATCGGCCAGAAAAATTCGTCGTCGAGATAGCGTCCCCTGATGTGCCCGTTGATCAAGGCTCCTTTGAACCCTAGTTCATTGACCGCTCTTTCCAGCTCGCTCGCGGCCTGTTCGGGTGCCGATGAGGGCAGCGCCGCGAACCCAGCGAAACGTCCTGGATGTGCACGAATGGCCTCGGCCAGGATGTCGTTGGCCTCATGTGCCATTGTCACCGATTCATCGACACCGAGCTGTTCCGTACCTGGCGAGGTCAATGATAGGACCTGAACATCGATCCCGGCCGCATCCATTTCGGCGATCCGACCATCACCCAGGTCACATAGTTGTTCGATCACCTTGGAATACCCCAGCCCAGCGGCCTGATCTTTCAGACCCTTTCCTGGCCCATCCATGAACCTCGGGGTAGCGTAGGCCTCCTCGATCGCTATCGTCCTCATCCGCTTGCTCACAGCACTGATATCAGGGGAATCTTGTCCTTTGTTCATCCTATGTCTCCCAAATATCGTAGGCCAGAAAGGCCTAGATAAGAACCTGGGACATGAGCGGGGCTGTTCGGGCGAGAAAACCAGACCTCACCCGAACCTTCCTGTTCTTGATGTGTGTTCTGGACCTACCCAACATAGAACGTTCCGTTTGGTGCCCTCGACCATTGGGTCACATCATGCTCTCAACTGATTGACGGGATCACTTTTCGAGGCGAGTTGACTTGGCCCTGGACATGGATATCTCGGACGATCCATCGTCGAACCCCATAACGACATGTGCACCATCACAGAACGGTTTGTTGCTGGAGCCCCCGCAACGGCAAAGTGTGACCCTTTTCCTGACCTCATATTTTTTCCCATCGGAACATTCTATGGGCACTCCTCCCTTGACCCATAAAGGACCACTTACACCCCTTCCAGGGTCCTCGACCACCCCTATCGAAAGTTCATGATCTGGCTCTAAAGCCCTGCCCTCTTTGTCCCAGGCCACAAGACGACCAGCGGCACAATTGCCTGCTATCTCTGCCATGAGGTCCATTGTCTCCGGGTCCCCTGTACCCTCTACGAGATCCCAGATACCCCCCGCTCGGTGACAGAACTGCAGACGAGCACACAGTCCCCGCTGGTCGGTAAGATCACCTCCAGGTCCTTCAAGCCTTACGGCCAGTTTGATGTACTCCTCCTTAGCAGCGGTCTCCGCCCCGATGAAATCCGTCTTAAGGTGAGAACCATCGCAATAAGGCTTGTCCCCGGAAGCCCCACAACGACAAAGAGAGTAAGTGTCCTGTAGGGGATATTTTTCGCCTACATCCCATTTCATTGGGATACCTTTGTCATCCCGTACTATCAGCACTTTCTCCAACAGGATCCTTCCCACGACAAGATAGGGTCCGTTCCTGCTAACGATTATCTCCTTTCTTTCATGAGGTCCGTCCAATACCAAACTTACACCATACATATCAAGGGCATTGAGTTATTAATCAACATAGTGTCGGCCGCACATCGGGCGACGGGGTTCGTGTCCGGTGCTCGAAAAGCTCTCGTCCCGCATGATCTGAACAACTAAGAGCGGACGGCGGTCAGGTAAGATGCCGGTTCTCTTGCGAGCTTATCCGCCTCTGCCTTTGGAAAGATGCCAGGAACGATAATGCTAACATCACCACCACAACTATCAATGTTGCCCACATGGCCACTCCTTGTTGGGTGTACGATAGGAAAAGCCCACCGAGAAGTAAAATGGTGCCATATTTTATCAATCCGCCTAACGCCTGATACATAAGTGATAATCGAAGGTCCCATCCCGCCAAAGCTACGAACGCTCCGAGGAAAGGCAACAACGGTGCGGCCCGGTTGATCAAAGATGATACGTTCATCCCTCACCAGAAGAAAGTTCTGGTATCGTTTGAACATCTTTTCGATGGACCGAGGAACACCAAAACGTTTTACCAGTAAATACTGGGATAGGAGTCCGACCGTCTCGCTGATCAGAGCGACCGCCAATATTATGGCCGCCAGGACAAATGGATCGACACCATACCCTGTGGAAAATATGATGACGATGAACACTTCAGGTAGGGTGGGAAAAGCAACTGCGTTAATATAGAGCAGTATCAACAGACCGAGCGACCCCCCCAACAACCCCAATGGTTGGAACATGCCGATCAGGGCGCTCCCGATATCGGTCATCAGGTCATATACTAACTATGATCTTATATAGAGTGTCGCTAGAAAACCCCCATTTGAAGGTGGGATGGGCATTTCGAATGTGTAGTGGACGGGTACACGCTCGACGCTGACCCGAAGGTCTCAAGCAACATCGCTCATCTTGGACATGCCGAGGCGAGCAGGCCCTCGGTCAGCGGTCCGAATGCGGCGGGCGATGAGCCCGAAGACCGTACGCCGATCGGGGTCGGGCCTGGACGCTGGCCAACCAGTTCGTTCGTGGGTGGCTCACAAAATTTCAGATCGCTGGACCATAGTTCGGAGCATGCATCTTCTACACACCTTCCCAGGCTCCTATTTCGATGATCACGGGCGAGCGGCCATGATACGACCGTCATTGTTGAAATGGCGGGATCATATATGCCACCAATTCATGCAGGTACACGGAGCTATCATCCCCCCGGAACCGGGGGAACCCCTTCTCACATAAGTTAATAATTGTCGACCTCGATATTTCGTTCATAAGTGATCATCATGAACAAGGTCTCAATCGGCCCAAGGCCCTTTATGGTGCCCATGCCGGCGGTCCTGGTGGGAAGTAATGTTCAAGGAAAGCCGAACTACATGACGGTGGCATGGACGGGCGTGGCATGCATGTCCCCACCTATGGTGGCGATCGCCATCAATAGGTCCAGATTTACCGAGAAGGGGATAATCGAGAACAAAAGCTTCAGTTTGAACTTTCCCTCTGCTAAGAACGCCACTGAGACCGATTATTGCGGTATCGTGTCCGGCGGTAAGGTAGACAAGTCAAAGATCTTCGACACATATTATGGTAAGGTCAGAACGGCCCCCTTGATTCGAGAGTTCCCGATCAACATGGAATGTGAGCTCCGTCACACGCTCGAACTTGGCAGTCACAATCTCCATGTCGGAGAGGTCATGGACGTCCATGTGAGCGAAGATTGCCTGACGGGAGGGAACCCTGATAACAGTAAGATCGACCCAATGATCTTTTCTGGCTCGG
This sequence comes from Methanomassiliicoccaceae archaeon, assembly GCA_963741025.1. Lineage (GTDB taxonomy): Archaea > Thermoplasmatota > Thermoplasmata > Methanomassiliicoccales > Methanomassiliicoccaceae > CAVUGW01. The sequence goes on along the minus strand of CAVUGW010000013.1, from coordinate 124,897 downwards.
ACTATTGCCACATAGGGGCCGTTATCAGCAAGGCATTCTCAGTGGGTAAAGAGTACGATAAATGACCTGCGGGATCGAAAATGTCCAAGGGACCAACTTTCGTTCTGACCCCCCTGGGTCACCTCGGACGGGGGGATCAGATGGCCCCTATCACTGCGATGGACCAGGATGAGCTGGTGCGTTTCGTATAAATTATACGAATAACATTAAGATAAAAACTGTTTTCGTAATATTTTGTTGAAAATCGAGAAATTTGCTCACAGAAATTTTGATTTTTCCCCTAACTTTATATAATGCATTATTTCTTGAGAGCTAATAAGAAGATAGGGACCAGGACATTGTTAGGGGCGACCGGGATGAAGACCATCAACATAAGGTTGGAAAAATGTGTGGGATGCAGATCCTGTGAGCAAGCATGTTCCAAGGCACATTCCCCTCCTAAGAACATTGTTGATGGTCTGGCTCGCTCGACCCCTCCACGGATCAAGGTCCAGTTCGGTCTTCCTGTGGATACCGGAAAGGGTTCAAGGGGCAAGAGGTCCAAAGGGGCCCCCCTACCGATCAGATGCCGCCATTGCGAGGAACCCAAATGCGTATCGGCATGCATGGCTGGAGCTTTGGAAAAAACGGAGGACGGCACGGTCGTCCATAATGAGGATAAATGTGTTGGGTGTTGGATGTGCATCATGGCGTGTCCATATGGGGCCATCTCAAGGGATATCGAGGTCGGAAAGATAGTGAAGTGCGACATGTGCCCGGACCGCTCCACACCTGCCTGTGTGGCATCTTGCAAGACCGGTGCCATGTACGTTCAATGGAACGATGGGGTAGAGCTCCCCAGACCCATATCGATAGAGGTCCTTGAAGGGTAAATCCAATGGACCGATTCGATTACATCATCATAGGGAACAGTGCCGCTGGGGTCGGCGGCTGTGAGGGGATCAGATCGGTCGATAAGGAGGGCAGCCTAGCGATCGTTTCCGACGAGATCATGCCAGCTTATTCTAGATGCCTTATTACACACTTTATCGCTGGTGATATCGATGCAGAAAAACTTCTTTTCAGGCCGCGAGGATATTATTCCAAGATGAACGCGGAGGCCATTTTTGGTGCAAAGGTGATCAAGATAGTTCCTGCGGAAAGAACGTTAAATCTCTCCGATGGTTCGGTCCTTGGCTATCGTAAGCTGCTCCTAGCGACCGGCGCGAGCGCAGCAAGGTATGACATTCCAGGTCATGATCTTAAAGGTGTACATGTCCTGAGAACGTTCCTTGATGCGAAGGCTATATCCGAGGAGATATCCGCAGGGAACAGGGCCATCATCTTGGGCGGTGGACTGGTAGGAATGAAGGCCGCGGATGCTCTGCACGCAAGAGGTGTGGACGTCATGGTCGTCATATCCTCCCCACAGGTCATGTCCCAGACGATGGACCGTGAAGGTGCGGAGATGATAAGACGGCATCTAGAAAAGAACGGCATCAAGATAAGGACCAACACGAATGCAACAGAGATAATAGGGTCTGACAGGGTAAAGGGGATCAGGACACAGGAAGGCGAGGTCTTGGACTGTGATCTCCTCATAATGGCAAAGGGGGTCACACCGAACATAGATCTGGCAAAGGGTTGCGGTATCAATGTCGATTATGGCATTATCGTGGACGACCAGATGCTGACCAGCGATCCAGACATCTATGCTGCAGGGGATGTGGCCGAAGCTAAGGACCTGATCAGCGGTGGTAATTTTGTTCATGCTATTTGGCCGAACGCGATCGATCAGGGGAAGATCGCCGGACAGGCCATGGCGGGAAAGCGGGTCAAGTATCTAGGGGGGATCGGTATGAACTCGGCCGATTTCTTTGGATTGCCAGCGATCAGCGTAGGCCAATGTCGACCAAGGGACCCGGCCGGTTTCGAGTTCTTGACCAGAAAGGACCCTGACAGGGATGTCTATTGCAAGATAGTTCTTAAGGACGGGAAGGATCGTTGGGGCTGTCTGTATCGGCCAGATCGATAACTCCGGTGTCTACGCTGGGCTTATAACAAAGGGCATGGGGATGCTCATCGTTCAAGGACCTCTTGATCAGAGAGGATTTTGATTATGCTAAGCTTCACGATTGAGGGGTCCAAGATTAGTCGCATGTCCTCCCCCCATCGTCGACCTCAAATTTATCTATCAAATAGCGCTTTTACGATCGATGTGGAAGGTTCTTGGCGATCCGACGGTCATGATCAAAGCAGGGGACGTCTGGGAGAGCAAACTCTTAGACCTGTCCAAAAGAAAAAGGGATCTGAAAGGTTCCGGACGCTGATGTCGGAGGCGGACATCGACTATCGGTTCGATCCCATGGCCGAGATCCATTGTTTCTTTGTTCAATTGCCGTCCCGAACTAAGATCGATGATCTGGAGTTCCTAAGGGATTTCATATTGAAGCTACAGAGGACAGTGGAGGTTCCAGTGATAGAATATGATGGGGAGCCACAAAAGTTCTCGATCGTTCTAACGGCGGTGGACGAGGAGAATGTCCATAGCGTGAAAAGAAAGAAACGGGATCTAGAGGAAGGTGGGGAGAGCGATTGAACCCGATCAGGCAGGTCGTTCCCCTGCCTGTCCTTAACAACGATCTTTCTTCTAAACGCGTTCTCATGTTGTTCCGACGATCCCGTGGACCTACTCAACTTTAGGCTCCATCTTTGAGGGATCGTACCACCTTTGCGCCACGATGGTCGGAACTATTGCGGTCATGATCACGACCGTCACCAATATGGAGAACTGTTGGGTATCGATAAGCCCGTTCGTTATTCCATACTGTGCAGAGATTATTCCGAAGGTCAATCCAGTGCTCATAAGTAATGTTATGTATGCAGTGTCCTTCTTGACAAATCGGTGAGCCGTCGGAAAAACCCCGATGAACTTCGCGAACAACTTCCCTCCGAACAATAGGATGATTATTAGAGATCCTGTGGCGACGGCAGCAAGAGAAACGTTCAGTCCAGCATTTATATGGAAAAATGGGGTCAGAAAGGCCAGGGCGAGAACTCTCGTTTTCAACAGTGCATCTTTCTTGGTCGCCAGGACAGAAGAAACGGCGATGCCCAATATGTATGCGGGTAATACGGCCACCACTCCTGCGGCGTCCGCTATCGCCGCCAACGCAACGATCAAGAACAATGTCAACTTGACCTCGGGCTGTCCGGTCCGTCCCTCGAGGACCGTGAGCATGTATCTGAGGACCTTTGGAACAACAAAGATGCTCAGAACTATGGCTATCAGCAGGACCAAAAGATACCAGTTGGGGGTCGTGAACAGAACGCTTAGAGCGATGGCCGTGGAAAGATTGGTGATAAAACACGAGGACAGGATGATGCTCCCGGTGTTCGTCCGGCATGCTCCCGTTTCTACGAGCACTACGTATACCACCGCCACGGAAGTGTCTGATAACACCACCCCGGCCATCAGAGATGAGGTCCATGTCCAACCGATCACGAGATGAGAGATGAGAAAAGTGAGAGCGAAGGGTACAGCAAAGGAAAGGACCCCGATGATCAGGTTGGTCTTCCAGTTCCTCTTTAGCACCTCGACTGCTATCTCTGCCCCCGCCAGGAACGTGAGGACGATGCTTCCCAGCCCTGCTAGGAAGGCCAACCATTCATAATTACCGCTCTTGATGCTGAAAAAGTTACCCAGGACCACCCCCAACAATATCTCGATTATGGCAACGGATATGCCAAGCTTGATCGATATCAGAGATGCGGCCAACGCGATGAACAGGATCAATAGAAGTATTGCTGAGTCTATCGTTCGCCCACTTCCCGCCAACCATGTCCTAGGGTAGAAGCTATCAGCCCTGACATAGGGCGGTTGAAGGTGAGCCTCATCACCTGTTATTTCGACCCATATTCTAAAGATAAATGAACTTTTCTACGATCTCTTCGATAGATGGACCGTCAACCGGCCGCTCGTCCCTAACTACAACCTCGCCCATTCATGGAGGGTGGCATACCCTCCTGGCCAGGCACGTTCATCAGATGTCCTGCATTATCTCGCCGTTCCTCCTTACTGTCATGCTCACGATCGGTATGTCCTTACCAGAGCTTGTCAATGCCTTTCGCACCAATCCTTTGAGCTGCCCACAACATGGAACCTCCATATGAAGGATGGAGATGCCCTTTATGTCATTGTCCTTGAGGATACTCGGCCAACTTCTCGATGTAGCCCTTCGTATCATCCAGCTTTGGGCACCCTATTATCAAGACCTTGTCCTTGAACAGGTCATCGTTCGCCTGGGAAATGGCGAAGGCGGTGCAATCCGCGGCCAGTAGAAGATGGGCACCCTTAAAATAGGGTGCATGCGGAGATTGCAAGCGCAACTGTATGGGCCAGTTCCTAAGCTTTTGGTCCTGTGGCCCGGAGGTCATCCGTTCGTCATTCCCGGGAACAATGGCCATTTGAGGAACTGTTCGATCGGGGACCTCATCCTTTCTTCTTTCGACGTTCTTCTTTGCCGCCCCCTCATCGAACGGCTCTGCCTCTCTTTCGATCATCTTTAGTGCACCGGTAGGGCATTCCCCCAGGCAAGCGCCGAAACCATCGCAGAAAACATCGCGCACCACTTTCGCCTTCCCACCTTGCAGTTCGATGGCCCCCTCCGCACATGCTGAAACACAGCGTCCGCATCCGGTGCAGGCTCCTTCGTTTATCTCGATGATCTTCCTGATGGCCATCCTTCCAGCTCCATAGTTCTGTTCGTAGATAGGAGACCATTGGGTCTATTTTTGCCTTCCTCCAGGCATTGTCATCCCACGAAACTTCTATTTCGCCCGGTCACTCGTCGTTGGTGTCCATCCGGTCCAACGGTTCAATGAGCTAGAGCGACCCCCCTTCATGCATGATTGCCAGCGATCGTCCATGTGCGAGAACTTTCCCCCCCCCCGGCCAGGTCCGAGACCGTTCCCACCCTCCAAAACGGAAATGATACCTGGACGATCATCCTGATCACGGCGAACGAACCGAAGATGGGGAGTGTAAAGGTATTTCTATCTTGGATTGTCCTGGAACGTGCGAGGTCAAAATATGGCAAAAAGCTATCCATACCCCAGCGGCAAGGGGAGCGTCAAGTGGGTAACAGCTGAATGGTTGGAGGACCATCTTCAGGAGAACATCACATTACTAGATGCTCAACCCAATATCCATGATTACATCCTTGAACACATCCCAGGAGCGATCTATCTGAACGAGGAGTTCCTAAGATGTTCGGAGGGAGGCTTGTGTGGTACCTTCATGCCCCCAGATGCGGTAGAGCGTTATCTCCGCCAAGTGGGTATCAGGCCAGACAGGGGCGTCGTCGTGTATACCGGACAAGGTCTTTTCAAGAAATGGGGCGATGGGCTGGAGCAGACGATGATGGCCTATGGTCTAGCACGTTTCGGACATGAGAACATCATGGTCTTGGACGGGGGACTTGAGGAGTGGAAGGCAGGGGGACGACGGGTGACCAAAGAGTTTCCCAAGACCGAAAGTTCAGACTATCGGGCCAGTGTTAGATCGGACCTGTTCATACACTATGATGAGTTCAAGAGGGTCAAGGATGAAGATAACGTCGTTCTGCTTGATGCCAGACCATCAGCGATCTATGAAGGGCAGGGACCATGGATAAAACCTGGGCATATTCCGGGGGCCATCAGCCTTCCATGGGCATCTTTGATGACAAAAGATAACACACGGAAGTTGAGACCGGACGAAGAGATGATAGAAGCGGTCGAAAAAGTTGGGGCCACCAAGGATAGGGACATAATCTGCTCATGTGGTACAGGAAGGGAAGCGACGAACGAGCTGCTCCTTTTCAAATATTATCTTGGTTATCCCAGCGTGAGGATATATGAAGGGTCGTTCACCGAATGGACCTCCTATCCAGAGAACCCGACCGTCGTAGGTGCTTCACCAAATGGGCCACTTGTCCAGAGGGTCCAACCGTCATAAGTGGGTCTCCACATAGGAACTTTCCCAAACCAGGTCTCGCTGACGGGAACTGTTGAGGGCCGATGCGGTATCGCATCGCTATTTATCTTTCTGTCACTTCCCGTATGAACCTGGTGACCCGGGGGGCGTTCTGCTCATAGTGGATCCGGAGAGAAGGGGGGAGATATCTGATATACTTGCAGGCGACCACCGTTCCCATGGCGCATTTTTCTACGATGTTCTTCTCCAAACCAACAACACGGTTGGTCCTTTGCAAAATGGACGTGAGAAAGCCGTCAACATCCTCTGAACGTGCGCATGTCAGGACCCCGCCCAGGTCCCGCAGGAGGTGCCCATCGGTACCTCCAGTGAATGCCATCTCGGGTCCCCATGGCGACCTCAGCGGCCTTGACATTGAGGCCATGGCTCATGCCCCCACATATGACCTCCAGGCCATCGAAACGTTCTTTGAGGTCACCCTTGACCCATCGCCCCTCTATACATTTCATAAGGCCTTTGTTAAAGACCAGGTAACCATATGGATGAGCTGCGACCTTAACGCAAGGATAACCCTCGGTTGAATCGAGTATCGCCTCGGTCGACAATGTGGTCGCCAACGACGGGCTTTTCCTTTTTTTGTCCTTGATATACCGTACATAGTACGAGACCATGTCCTCGACCGAGAAAAAATATAGCAACACATGTGGACCGTCGGACGCGCTGATCTCAATACCTGGTATGAGCAACTGTCCGGGGCATCATCGACGCCGCCTCCACACACCCGCTCACTTGATTATGGTCCGTTATCGCCAACCCTATACCGTGGCGTTCTGCCCTCTTCACCGCCGATCTGACCGTGGTCGGCGAATCAGAATGGTTCGTATGGAAATGCATATCGACGCAATGATATCCCTCACTTGCAAGTGCTAGAGGTTCGGGAATCTTAAAGGCGATGGGCTTTGGCCTGATGTCCTTATCGGTCCGCATCTAACTCAATAGGGTTATCCACCAGGGCAACGTTCTTAAACTTTGGCCTTTACCATTTCGACCCCATGGAATGGTCCTTCGGTACCCGCTGTACTTCCCATAGGCCCCGCTATGCGCTGCCGTTCCTCAGGACAAATGCGCTGCTTGGACCATCGGATGTTGACCTCATCGATATAGGTAGGATGGACATACCATCATCTGACCTTCCCTGGGCGTTCGATGGCCGATCTTCCTTCAGAGGATCTAAGACCGGCCCATACTGATGTCCGGTCGGTCCGTTCTTTAATCCTGCGGTTGGCGACATAGTATGGTCGACCTTATTGCGTCGAAATGAGCTCTCAACGAACTTGGTCCCTGATCTGATGAAGATGAACAACGGAGCCCGTCCGTTATCTGATCAGATAATGTTATAATATGAGTAGGTCGCAGAGATTAGGCCAGGGCACAATATGAGAATGTTCCATAGAGAAAGAAAGATCGTAGAGGCCGCAGGTGCGGCTGGAAATTTCACCACGCTTGTGACGGCAATAAAGGCCGCTGGCCTCGATGATGCATTGGATGGCCCGGGACCATTTACGATGTTCGCTCCAACGGACGAAGCTTTTCGGAAATTGCCTCCCGGAACAGTGGATGGATTATTAAAGGACAAGGCAAAATTGACCGCAATACTGAAGTATCATGTTGTATCTGGAAAAGTGATGGCCAAGGACAGCTTTAAATCCCATCGCTTGAGGACGATGGAGGGGAGCGAACTGGTCCTGGACACGTGCGACGGGTTTAAAGTTAATAATGCATCCGTTATCCAGGCGGACATGGAATGCAGGAACGGGATCATCCATTCGATAGATTCGGTCCTGATGCCTGGGATGGGCATGGGAACGACCGCGTCCATGCCTAGCTCGGGAATGGCAGGGATGTCCTCAGCAGGTGTTACGTCCCCAACTATGGAGACGAGCTCAAGCTCGGCCACTGGAAAGACCGAATCGAACGTCCCCGGAATGTCCTCGGTCAAAGGAGCTGGTGCAACTGTCGCCGGAGGTGTTGGGGCGGCTGGAGCGGCCGTTGGGGTAAGCAAGATGAAGGGGACCATGACCGGAAAGACCACCTTGAGATCCCCCATAGATGGTAAGGAGTTCACAGCGGACACCCCGGAAGAGGCACAAAAGATGGTGGATGAGCATGATCAAAAACTTAAACAAATGAAATAAAACTTGATCATGGTATCGACCGTGCTAGTGATATCACTACCACGCCCTTTTCTCTATTTTTTCATTACCCCGTCCGTCGTGGAGGCCATGTCTGAGATTGCACTGTAGGAAAATAGTTTGGCGAGGAGAGCTTGGTAAGCTTACCGGATAGCACCAGTTCGCTGGGTCGATGCAAGTGCCCCGTTCGGTCCGATAATGAGCGACTTGAGCATATTATAAGAGCAAGGAGTTGGAATGCATATCACCGGTTCTATTGAGAGGAACATTTTCGTCCTGATCACAGGAGGCTGATGATTTGGTAGCTAGGAACCTCACGGAGCTAGATCTAGCAGGCCCTTCGATCGCACGGAGAATTCGGACGGGGACCGTTGGTACGATGATCACATCGACTATTTTTCGGATCGAAATGTTTCCAGGCCATTTATCAGGGCGATCATCGATATCATGGTCTCACAACGGCCCGACGTGTTGGTCGATATAGGCGGGGGTTCTGGGTCCATAATTTCCCAGCTCGCGGAGCGTGACGCCTGGAGGAAGGTCCGCTTCATGAACCTGGACCTATCCTATGAGAACGGGAACATCTCTCAAGGAACGGGCCCTTTTTCGTCATCAAGTCACGGGGCGGAGATTAAAAGAGAGAAGCTTGTGGAGGAGGGGCAAAGACTTATGATGATCAATAGGTCCCCTCTGCAGACCCTCGGGATGGACAATCAAAGACCGTTCATATCGAAGATGCGAAGGCTCATGCGGCCCGGAGAGGCCATTGTCATGCAGGTCTCGTGCTTTGATTCAGAGGAGGCCAAGGATTGCATGAACACCTTGCAGTCATTGATGGGCACGGGTGACTGGTACCCGACGCGCTCACTCGTCGAATCCATGATGAAAGCATCTGGCTGGGAGGTCCTGGGTTGGAACGACTCCCCTCCGATGGAGATAAGGTCCGAGGACCTGAAGGGACGGTACGGATTAAGTTATCGTGAGCTTGCATCGATGAGAGATGTGGTGACGAGACTTGATCTGGAAGGTGAGAGCATGTTCGATATCGGCCTTTCCCGATTCTTGATGAAAGTACCTAACAGCATTATCACGGCACGGGCTTTGTAGAGCGGTCCGATACACCATATCCATCCATATACTGGCAGTTGACGTATGAATGGAGGAGGATGAGAGTTTGGTCATGGTAACATGCCCCATTTGTAACGAGCTGGTCAAGGGAACAGGGGAGAACGACCTGAGCATGAGGCTCCAAGCACACATGCTTGATGTCCATGACATCACGAACCTTTGCAAGTTCGAGGGACGAGATCGACCGTCCTGGGGACCAGAATGCAAGCCGACGGTGAGCGGAGATAGGGCCGGACTGACCTATGATGATCGCATGATCACGGAAGGACATGAGAACGAAGACGATAGGCCGGCACCTGGCGAGGACATGATGGAGTCCGTTCGATGTCCGGTCTGCGGTGAGACCATCTTCGGTCATGCGTCCGAGGACCTTTCCTATAATCTGTCATATCATATGCTCCAAGCCCATGACATAAAAAGGTCCATAATGGGCAAGGCCTGAGGTCGTTCATACGGCCATCAGAATAAAAGAGCCGGAACATGGGCCCTAGGGCCTGCAAGACCGATCGTCCGGCTCAGATCCATCGGTCATATCACAACATAATGATCCAGGACGACCTACAAGATCGCTCGCTATCACCGATGAGCATCTTCGGAAAATAGTTTAATGAAAGAAGGTATTCACAGACCATATTATTGGATCATTAGTATTTCGATGAACCAAACCATTGATGAGCGAAGAGGTCGAGTATCATGAGCTATGGCATAGCGTTGGACGTAGGAACGAGTGGGTATCGGACCCATCTTGTAGATCTGTCGAAGAACGGTCAGATAGTTTCCACTGCGATCACGATGAGGCACCCGCTCCCAGGTGCGAACATTATGGACCATTTACACTTCTGGCTGGAGAACGGTGCGGATGTTGGACATAGGATCATCACCGACACGGTCGACAAGCTCATAGAATCATACGGTATAGATAATTCCAAGATCGAAAGACTAGCTGTTTGTGGGAACCCTGCCCAGGTATCGATGTTCGAGAACATCGAGGTCAGGGACCTGGCCTTCGCGGGGCAGAATGCTCTGCTCCGCATGAACGTTCAGATCCCAAACCGTAAAGCGAAGGTGATAACGGCAGGGGATATCGGATTGAGGTCCATCAGGTCCGAGGCTTCCATCATAATCCCACCCTCGATACGCCATGAGATAGGTGCGGACGCCCTTGCGATGATCATCAAGTCTGACCTTTTGAGCAAAAAGGAGACCTGCATGGTCACTGACTACGGTACGAACGCGGAAATGGGTCTGTTCCACGAAGGTGAGCTCTATACCGGATCTGCAGCCGCTGGACCGGCTATGGAAGGCCAGGCCATAACGCATGGGATGCTTGCGGCCCCTTACGCAATATCCGATATCAACCTAGGCCCTGATGGCATGTGGGAGAATTATGTTCTGAACACCAACCTGCGTCCACAGCTAAGTTCAAGGGTGGACCCAAGGAGCGGACATGGGCAGAATCTAGATGGATATGTAAAGGCAAGAGGTATCACCGGAACGGGCGTCGTGGCCGCGGTAGCGATGGGACTGGATACTGGATTGATCAAGCTTCCGAAGATCGAATCCTTCGAGGACGCGATCCATCTCCAGGATGGCATCGTTTTCAATAATGAGGACCTGCAGGAAGCAGGAAAGGCCATGGGCGCGATTCGCGCTGGCCACAAGACCTTGATCGAAGAAGTGGGCATAGATGACGCAGAGATCAAGACAATGTACCTGGCGGGCGCATCTGGAACATACGTTGATCCAATAAAGGCACAGACGGTCGGGCTCATTCCTAGGGTCGTGGAAAAGACCGTTCAAGTAGGTAACACGTCACTGATGATGGCCTATGACCTAGTGACCAAGGATGAAACTTTGGACATGATGCAAAGCGTCGCTAACTCGATCGCTTCGAAACATATCATGTTCGCGTTCTCCAAGACGTTCGAACAGTTATATGTGAACGAACTTGCGTTCTGGACCGAAGGCATGAACATCGATATGTACAACATGATGAGCGAGGCGTCGGGTCACCGCCCGCTCCCAGCGATCGTGAGACCAAAGGAGACCCTAAGGATCGTCAACAGTGATATTCCGGTCATAGGGGCGGACGGTCTGAGGGTCCTAGAACACGTTGGAGTTTATCTTGTCGGGGGATTCAAAGGTTGTACTGGCTGTAAGACCTGTGAGAAACAATGCCCTGAGAACGCATTGACGATCTCTGACGAAGGATCAGGAAAGTTCGGGGTCAAGATCGCCACCGAGTTCTGCCTGGGGACCGCATGTAAGAACTGCGAACAGGTTTGCCCTGCAAAGGTCTATCAGTTCAATCAGTTGAAGATAGCCCAAAGGGACTGAAGCGGGAAAAACACCTTTCAAATCTTTTGATCTCTTTTTCTTGTAATGCTGAACTCGATCATCAAGATCTTTTCAGGGCGTTGTACAAAAATCGGGAGAGGTTATACGAACATATTCATACTGGTTCCTAGCAGATGATCATATTCCCACAACGACCGTTCACAGTTACCAGGTACTCTATGCAAGGTATCATTGGACCTGGTACCGACGATCATGACCGGATTTATGTGAAAAAGAGATAGGACAAGAACCGTCCTGTAAAAATATGCCTCGGCATTTTATTGTCGAGCGTGGTCCCCGTCGAAAGCGTAATTACCAAGGGAAAGATTGTACTCCCATGGACGATTGGATCGCTGTTGGCCTTACCGCGGGGTTCTTGACCACCGTTGGCTTTATCCCTCAGTTGATCAAGGGGGTAAGGACCAAGAGAATGGGCGATGTTTCGCTTTTTATGCCTGTCCTTCTTAGCTTCGGGATGCTGTTGTGGGCGATCTACGGTGTGATACTTGACAACATGCCCATCATATTTTGGAACGCGGTTTCCCTTGCCCTCAACCTAGCCGTGATAAGCCTGATATTGAGATACAAAGGTAACCAATGCGAGTTGCCTACATGAACTCGAGTTTCGCGCGACCGCTGCATTGGCTATATTGAAGATCGATCCATTCGATGCATCAACATCACCCCATCGGTGACGATTTGCCCGATCTACCGCCCCTGTCCAAAAGTGTCCCTAGATTATACTAAAAAAAAGATGGTTGGGGTTTGTATATTGGGGCCATCCTTCAGCGACGTCTTCTTAGGATGTCCGAACCGAGCAAAGATAACACGGTCACGCACATAAGAAGCGTCACGGCGAGGATTATCACCGATGAACTTCCACCTATGTACCCCACTGCTGGAGTGCTTTCGTTCCCGCTCGATACCCCGTTGGAAGCGTTCGTCGAACTGCTGTTCCCTGTCGATGTGGAAACTACGCTGGTCGAAGTGCTCGATGCCCCGCTCGTGTGAGCGCTCGGCGTCGTTATCGGTGTCGTCGGCAGCGCTCCTCCGGTGTACGGATAGTTCGCCGTGCCGGTGAGGACCATCGAAGTTATCGCCTGTCCGCCGTTGGACCATATGGAATTCTCAGCGAACATGTAGCGGGTGATCGGATATACGGCGTTGTAACCAAGTTCTCCCCAGAACAACGGTTTGTTGTCCTCCGCCGCCCATTGCTGAGGCATGGCGAAGTTCGATGGATCGCTGTTCGAACCGTAGTAGTGCACCTCTGCGATCTCGAACGGCACCGTTCCGGTCGCCAGGTCGAAGTCGGCCTTGTTCCACGAGAACATGAGGCCAAGAGCTGCGGTCCCCATCGTTCGTGGATGGTCCGATGCGCCGGCCGTGTCCGCGGCGACGTCACAAGCCCAGGTGTGGAACGCGGTCGATCCGCCGTTGGTGCTCCAGAAGTTCGTGTAGTCGTTGTCGCAGTCCGGTTCGTTGAACATGTCGTACCATGCCAACGCCACTTGACCAGATAGGTCGGACATCAGGCCGCGAGCATACGTGATATAGTTCTCGTACGCCGAAGAGCCGGGAACGAACACCGACCCGCTGCCACCGAACTGGTACGCTGGATACGCTTGAGATCCGGCCAGAACGAGGACGACGTAGCACTGATGCGCCTGTGCCGCTGCCAACATCGTGTCGAGCAGTGAGACGAACTGTGCATGGTCCTGTGTCCAGGCCTGGTACTGTATCTGGGAGCCCCAGGCATCGGCGCAGCCGATGCGTACGAGGTTGTAACCGTAGTACTGCATGAGAGCGAAGTACTGGTCCCAGAACACGGTCGCGTTGCTGTTCTGTGATATGGTGCCGAGGTTCGATGTGTCCGGACCGTCGAAGACCGATGTCTTACCGGCGTACTGTGTCTCGCCGTCGATGTACGCCATGACGGCGTACGCCAACGCCGTCGTATCGACGACGCCGTTGAACTTTTCCCCTGGTTGACCATTGACCAATATATTGGGGCCTGATACCGTGACCGCACCATATGTAGGTACGGTCGACGATGCCGACGCTGTCGACAGGTCCCCAATGAGGATCACTCCGGGTAGGAGCAATGCGAACGCAAACAGCACTGCAGCTATCTTAGGTACTATCTTTTTCATAGTGCATCCCTCATTGAAACGGGATCAAGCAAGGGTGGAGGGTAGTTAGTGGTTTGGTGCCGATTATCACTGACGATAATAACAATCGGCAATCGATATGGAGGGACAAATTTCCGAACGCGATCGAGCTAGCTTACTGTGCTCGAGATCGATCTATGACCAAGGTCTTGATATATGCGACATCGATGAAGGTCCATCATGAGACTGATCGACCATTATCGGATGATGATCGAGGGAAAGGTCCAAGGTCCACCAATATCTCAGTAAGTCGGTTTCGATCTGATAAGGGTCGAGGAGGGATTGGCCGAACTGGAGATGGAATGCACCGAAAAAATGATCAACTCCATAGGCGCGGTACAAGGTGGAATGATCGCGACGATCGCCGACGCCGCCATGGGTATGGCGGCAGGAACGCTTATGGACGAGGGACGGTCCGCCACGACCATAGAACTGAACATAAACTATATCCGACCGGCAAGACTAGAGAAGATCAAAGCTGTAGGTAAGGTCGTCCATCCAGGAAAACAGATAATCTTTGCCGATTGTGAAGTGGTGAACGAACAAGGTAAGGTCATCGCAAAGGCGACATCAACTCTTTTTGTCGTAACAAGGTCAAAATGAGGGCTTGATAGTTCGATCTCTTGCGACCTTACCAAGATCGTACGCCAACGTCAAGAAAAAGCTACCTTAGGAATTTGGACCACCGTGAGGTCATCAAGAGTTGAACCAACGGAATATGACATTGTGAGCTATCTCGCCCTTTCGGGTGGAACTTCTTGCTTCATCCGGTCGGCTCGCGTCGCATCCGAGGATGCACGAAGTGGTCCACCGTCCACAAGCTTAGGTTACGGTCGTTCCGATCCTACGTTCGTTCTCTTTGTTCGGATAGGGACGGAACATGTGGCCCAGCACCGTTTCACCACATGTCCTGAGCGATCTTGCATATGAACGTCTTTCGGCGGGTAGAGCGAAAGTGCACATCCGCTCGTTCGTTATGGCATGGTCCTCCTATTGCTCGCTCTCATCCCCCAGCTTTCGCAGGGGGACCTCCCGCATGCAAGAAGTTAAAATATATTGTGGACAATTCATAGCAATAATCATAATATATACGGGGGTATTATCGATATCGGAATATGATTGGACATATGCCGATTATTTAGGGGATAATTTAGCTATTTGATCAATCTTATCGATGATAGATGAACAGGAAAGCAGAAGGGCAGATAAATGAGCATTTCGCCAACAGACTCGAAAGAGCCCATAGGTGGGGGCGATGGGCAAGCTTCCAAGAGCAAGACCGCACGGCATGAACATGAGGCCGATGAAGCTGAGAAAAAGCATATCCGGCGATGGGCGATCGAACAATCTTTCCTAAAATTAGATCCTAGGAAAACGATCAAGAACCCGGTAATGTTCGTGGTAGAGGTCGGCAGTGCCATAACGACATTATTGTTCTTTCAGGCCCTGTTCTGGAAAGGCGAGGCATCGGTTATTTTCATCGGACTCATCTCGGTATGGTTATGGTTTACCGTAATTTTCGCCAATTACTCGGAGTCACTGGCAGAGGGCAGAGGGAAAGCGCAGGCCGATGCGCTTAAGAGAATGAAAAAGGTGACCGAGGCGAACAAGATCCGGTCCGATTACATGATCGTTAAAGGGGTCAGACCGTTACCGACCGATTACGCTAAATGTTCTTCGACCGACCTGCATAAAGGGGATCTCTATATCGTCCAAGCGGGGGAGCTGGTACCCGTCGATGGTGAGATAGTAGAGGGTGTAGCTTCCGTCGATGAGAGCGCCATCACGGGCGAGAGCGCGCCGGTCATCCGTGAGTCAGGTGGTGATAGGAGCGCAGTGACGGGCGGAACGAGGGTCCTGTCGGACTGGTTGATCGTTAGAACCTCGTCCGAGCCTGGAGAAGGGTTCATCGACAAGATGATCTCTTTGATAGAGGGGGCGAAGAGGCAAAGGACGCCGAACGAGATCGCGCTATCCACATTGCTTCTCGGCCTGACCGTGATCTTCATAGTTGTCTGTGCGACCCTGTTGCCATTCTCTATCTACAGCGTATATGTGGAAGGACATGGAAGTCCGGTGACCTTAACGGTCTTGATCGCTCTATTGGTCTGTTTGGCCCCTACGACCATCGCGGGGCTATTGAGCGCGATAGGCATAGCAGGCATGGACCGTTTGATAAGAAAGAACGTCATCGCATTCTCTGGCCAGGCTATAGAGGCGGCGGGGGACTGTGATGTTCTCCTCCTCGACAAGACCGGAACGATCACCTTCGGGAACCGCAGAGCGGTGGAAATAATCCCGAGCAAAGGAAGGTCCGTGGAAGAGGTCGCGGAATGGGCATATCTTGCATCACTCTCAGATGACACGCCCGAGGGAAAGAGCATAGTATCGTTGGCCATCGAGAAGCATGGTGTGGTAGAACAGAGCTCTCGACCGGAAGGAGCGATATCTGTCGTTCAGTTCATCCCTTTCTCGGCCCAGACGCGAATGAGCGGCGTTGACCTCAAGGACCAAGTGATAAGGAAGGGAGCCCCTGACGCCATCGAAAAATATGTCGCGGCCGCGGGAAATCCCTGTCCACCAGAGCTTCGATCGGAAGTGGACCGCATCGCCCGTTCGGGAGGGACCCCCCTGTTGATAGCTCAGAACGACCAGGCCGTCGGGGTTATCCATCTCAAGGACGTGATCAAGCCGGGGATGAAAGAGCGATTCGCCCAATTGAGACGCATGGGGATCAAGACGGTCATGGTCACCGGCGACAACAAATTGACGGCCGCTGCGATCGCAGCAGAAGCAGGCGTCGATGACTATCTGGCCGAGGCAACGCCCGAGAACAAGCTCAGACTCATCAGGCAATATCAAGCTGAAGGACGTCTTGTCGCCATGACGGGCGATGGGACGAATGACGCTCCAGCTCTCGCTCAAGCGGATGTGGCCGTGGCGATGAACTCCGGAACACAGCCGGCCAGAGAGGCAGCGAACATGATAGATCTCGACAGCGACCCGACCAAATTGATCGAGATCGTCGAGACGGGAAAACAGCTCTTGATGACGAGAGGGGCGCTTACGACATTTAGCATCACCAATGATGTCGCTAAATATTTTGCTATCATTCCAGCCGCTTTCGCGGCGACCTATCCTGCATTGGGCGCGCTTAATTTTATGGGCCTTCACAATCCAGTGTTATCCGCGGTCATATTCAATGCTATAATCATCATTCTTTTGATACCTCTGGCACTTCGGGGTGTGAAATACAAACCATTGAACGCCGGCGAAGCGCTGCGTAATAACCTGCTGATATATGGTGTCGGAGGATTGATCGTCCCCTTCATAGGTATCAAGCTCATAGACATCCTCCTTTCTTTGCTGGGGGTTGGGGGGCCATGACGATCTCAGCGCCGATCACATCCAGAGGGGGTTCATTCACTTGTTAGAGCGGTCGAAGTCGTTGCTGAATACCATGAAGAAGCAGGCGATTCCTGCGATCATACTTCTATTGGTGTTCACGTTCATTTGCGGGATAGTATATCCATTGGCCGTTACTGGCGTGGCCCAGGTCGGATTTTCTCATCAGGCCAATGGGAGCCAGATAACTGAGAACGGTACGGTTGTCGGTTCTGAGCTAATAGGGCAGCCGTTCAGTGACCCAAGCTATTTCTGGGGCAGACTGTCAGCAACTCCAGAATATCCATATAATGCGAGCTTGTCCAGCGGGTCGAACTATGGACCGAACAGCCCAATGCTCGTGGCGGAGGTCCAGGCCAGGATCGATGCACTGCACGAGGTGGACCCTAACAACACCGCACCGATCCCGGTAGATCTTGTTACATCGTCAGGAAGCGGCTTGGACCCGGACATCAGCGTGGCAAGCGCCCTTTATCAGCTCCCAAGGGTGGCGAGGGACAATAACCTCAGCCAAAGCGTGGTCCTTTCATTGATCGATAACAATACCCAGGGACGTCAGTTTGGAGTGCTCGGAGAGGAGACGGTGAACTGTCCTCCAGCTCAATCTTGCCTTGTCCAATCTGGTATCGTCTGGTGGGAATGGATCCAATGGCACGGTCGCCCAAACCCCTAGTTCGGGTGGGGATGGTACGATACTGGGTCTTCGAGATACGGACTGGGGTTATTTGATCATTTTCGCGGTAGCCCTGCTTATCCTTGCGTACTTAGCAGGGAAGCTTTTCGCAGATGCATATGATGACGAGATCGAAACGAAGACATCCAAGACACTTGGTAAGATCGAATCACGTCTATTTCGCTGGACCAAGATCGATACCCAAGCCATGGACTGGAAGACCTATGCTATTGCTTTGTTGCTCTTTAGCGTGCTTGGGATATTGTCACTTACGCTCATAATCATGTTCCAAAACTACCTTCCATTGAATCCACAGCACCTCGGACCGGTCTCCCCGGACCTGGCGTTCAATACGGCCGTAAGCTTCGTGACCAACACGAACTGGCAAAACTATGCCGGTGAGACGACCATGAGCTATTTCGTGCAAATGGCCGGTCTAACGGTCCATAACTTCCTTTCTGCGGCGACCGGTATTGCGGTGGTCATGGCGCTGATCCGTGGTATCCACAGAAAGAGTGCCAAGGACCTCGGGAACTTTTGGGTCGACATGAGCCGCGCAACGATCATCCTTCTACCCTTGGCGTTCATCCTTGCGATCATCCTGGTATCACAAGGTTCCGTCCAGACATTGAACGGTCCAATTTATGCTCATCTACTTCAACCAGTGGTCGATTCCAACGGGAACATCATAACCACCCAGATCATACCAGTCGGGCCCGTGGCCTCACAAGAGGCGATCAAGATGCTCGGCACGAACGGTGGTGGTTTCTTTAACACCAACTCAGCGCATCCGTTCGAGAACCCTACGCCTCTGACGAATATGCTAGAAACACTAGCAATGTTGGTCATCCCGATAGGCCTGTGCTTTACATATGGAAGAATGATCAAGGACAGGAGACAAGGGATCGCTATCCTGATCGCGATGGTCTTGATATTTTCTGTGTTCCTCGGAATCGCGGTCTGGTCAGAGCAGACGGGAAATCCTGCTCTTACAGATCTTGGAGCGTCACAGATAGCCACCAACATCCAACCCGGGGGGAACATGGAGGGTAAAGAGGTCAGATTTGGGATTACCCCCTCATGTCTTTTCGACAGTTTCGGCCACTGGCACCTCTTGTGGTGCGGTCGACTCGATGTTAGATTCATATACGCCTTTAGGAGGGTTTTGCCCCCTTATCCTCATTCAGTTCGGAGAGGTTGCCCCAGGAGGGGTCGGTTCAGGAATATACGGGATGTTGGTCTTTGTATTGATCGCCGTTTTCGTCGCCGGTCTGATGATAGGTAAAATACCCGATTATCTGGGTAAAAAGATAGGGCCGTATGAGATGAAGATGTGCACGATCATCATCCTGATACCGATAGTTACCGTCCTGATCTTCACCGCGATAGCCGTGATGATACCAGATGGGAGGAACGCCGTTCTGAATTCGGGACCACATGGGTTCACTGAGATACTTTATGCGTACACCTCTACGGCCAACAATAATGGCAGTGCGTTCGCGGGTCTTTCGGCGAACACCCTCTTCTTTAATATAACACTAGCTATAGCTATGTTAATAGGCAGGTTCGCCATAATAATATTGACGTTGGCATTGGCAGGGGCATTGGCCGAAAAGAAGGTAGTACCTCCAAGCCCATCGACACTTCCAACGCATACGCCTCTGTTCATATCCTGGTTGATCGGGGTCGTGGTGCTGGTCGGTGCTTTGAGCTATTTCCTTGCCCTGGCATTGGGACCGATCGTCGAGTACCTGCTGTTCAGGTGATCATGGATTGGTGGAGAACGATGACGGAAGGCCTGACCCAGATGACCTCCTTGAAAGAGTGGAACGCGAGGCGATCCGCAGTTCAAAAGGGAAGATCAAGCATCTTCTTAGGTTATGCTGCGGGTGTTGGAAAGACCTATTCCATGCTGGAAGAGGCACACAGAAAGAAGGCCCAAGGTATCAACGTGGTCGTGGGCTACGTCGCCTCCCATGGCAGGAAAGAGACCGAGGATCTTACTCGAGGGTCTGAAGACCATCCCTCATAAGATCTTGCATTATCGGGGGGTCGAGATCGACGAAATGGACATCGATGCGGTTTTGAAAGATCATCCCCAACTCGTACTTGTCGATGAGCTTGCCCACACGAACGCTCCCGGTTCGAGACATAACAAGAGATACATGGACGTAAGGGAACTGCTGGATGCTGGGATCGATGTCTATACGACGCTTAATATCCAGCATCTGGAGAGCATGAACGATAGCGTGGCCCAGGTTACCGGGATCAAAGTAAAGGAAACACTTCCGGACAGTCTTCTTGGACGAAGCGAACGAGATCAAGATCGTAGATCTCCCACCCGAGGAACTCATCCAGCGATTCAAAGAAGGCAAGGTATATTTGCCAGAGCATGTGGAGCTGGCCATGGGGAACTTCTTCAACGTCGGCAATCTCATAGCGCTCAGGGAGATGACATTTCGCCGCGCCGCAGAACATGTTGACGAGCAGATGTTGGAGTATATGCATGAAAGGTCCATCCCTGGGCCATGGCCAGTCGGGGAAAGGTTGCTCGTCTGCATCGGAAATAACCGGACGCTGAACGAAAGACTGATACGAACCGGAAGGAGACTGGCCACCGAGCTGAAGGCCGATTGGTTCGCGCTTTACGTCGATACCGCGGCGAGCAACAGATTGTCCAAGAAGGCAAGACAGGAAGCGACCAGGGGCCTTGATATGGCCGCTTCGCTCGGGGCCAGGGCGAGCACCACTTTCGGTATATCAATATCGGAAGGGGTGGTCAGGTTCGCTAGGAACAATAATATCACAAGGATCATCGTCGGTAGACCCCTTCGCACCGCTTGGCAGGAGATGATCTTCGGCTCGGTCGCTGACCAGATCGTCCGTTCTGGAGGGGCCATCGATCTTATCGTAATAACCGAACCGACGAGCCAGGAAACAATGACCAGAACGCGGTCCGCGTTCCAAAGGCAGAAGTTCCGTTCGGCCCCTCACGCATATTGGTACAGCATGTTCCTGGTCCTATCGATATCGCTCCTGGGGTTCCTTATAAAACCCTTCATCTCCAGCACGAACCTGGTGATGTTCTATCTGGCAGGGGTGGTGGTATCTGCGATATCCTGGGGCCTCTGGCCGGCCATATTTACTTCAACGATAAGCATATTTTCGTTCGATTTTCTTTTCGTCCCTCCCACAGTTCACCTTCCAGATCACTGACTCCGAGTATGTGATAACTTTCCTGGCCTTCCTTTTCGTAGGGGTGGTCATCAGTTTGCTGGTCGCCAGGGCTCAGGAGTATGCCCTGGCCGCCCAAAGTCGGGAGGACCATACGGCCACATTATATGCCCTGAGCATGGATCTTGCAGCCACGAACGAAGTGGATAATATCTTGGCGATAGTAAGCGATCACATAGCCACTTCGACCAGTAGCTGGACCGTTTTTCTTCTGCCGAAGGACGGGGTCCTCAAATTAGCCTATTTCAGCAAGGGGCTCAAGTTCGATGAAAAAGAGTTCACCGCCGCGAACTGGACATTCAATAATGATGTCATAGCCGGTCTTGGAACGGATACACTGTCGACGGCCTCCCTAAGATACTATCCTCTCAGGACCTCGAACGGCGTGATCGGCGTGATGGGGATCAAACCGAAGGACCCAGAGGTACTGGACTCGACGGAGAGAGAACGGCTGATAGTCTCGTTCGCTAACCAGGCCGCACTTGCGATAGAGAGGGGGACATTATGGGAGATCGTTTGTATGAACGGGGCCAATGAAAGGAAAAGGACCTCGACGATCGATTGAAAGTCCATTCCCGATGCCTATGCCTGGCCCTTGTACAGTGGGGGTTCGTGCCTAGCGCATGTATGATCATATTATGACCTGGTCCCACAGCATCTCATGGCGAGCTTGATCAAAGATGGATGAGATCGTACTCTCGGTCCCCTAGACCTATCTCCATACCGTATCGGAGCTGCATGGTAGGGTCCGTATGTTTCCAAACACCGGTGAACTTGTCCTCGCCCGGCTCAAAGTTATCTTCAAGTTTGGTCCCTTGAACTCCAAGCTGTTGGTTCACCAGATCATAGCTTGCCTGGTCAATGGCCACCGGGTCCTTCGATGCCAAGATGCCGATGTTCGGTACAATGTTCGCATCGCTCCATGGCGTACAATCGCAATCAGGGGTAACGTTCAATAGGAAGTTCATGTAGCCGATATGGTCTTTGTGGCATTGAGCGACCCCGTAAGCATATTCGGTCATCCTCTCGACCATCGGCCTTAGTTCTGTGGCCCAATCGATCCCGGCGGCGTTCTCGGTACATACCGTGAGACACTCCCCACATCCAATGCATCTTTCGATGAGAATTTTCGCCTTGTTCTCTTCCATCACGACCGCCCCTCCGGGACAAACGTCGTAACATTTTCCGCAACCTATGCACTTGTCCTGATCCACGGTCATTCTACAAGCATGTTGTTCCTTTTTCCCGATAGCGGGCGCCCCTCCCATAGCTATGTTCTTGATGGCCCCTCCGAAACCCGTCATCTCATGTCCTTTAAAGTGGGACAGAGCTATCAGGGAGTCGGCGGTCGCTATGTCCCTGGCCAGGATCACTTTCTCCAGCCGCTTACGATCGATCCTGACCTCAACAGAATTATCGCTGCGGAGGCCATCGGAGATTATCAAAGGTGCCTGTGTAACAGTATAATCAAAACCGTGCTCAAGTGCCGTTATGATATGATCGACGGCATTATGTCGACTTCCAGTGTATAATGTGTTGGTGTCGGTCAGGAAAGGTTTTCCTCCTCTTTCCCTGACCTTATCCACGACCTGACGGACAAGGACCGGGTTGAGGTAGCCATCGTTACCTCGCTCACCAAAATGGAGCTTTATCGCCGTCAGGTCCCCTTCGTTAACGATCTCTCCAAAACCGGCGCTATCGAACAGGGTCCTTATCTTGCTCATCTTGTTAGATTCGTGAGTCCTGGCCCTTAGATCAACGAAATAAACCTTGCTAGACATGCTCCCCTCTCAGTTCAGGTATTTTTAGCAGTGTAAGCTGCCCACGAGCAAATTCGTGGGCTTGTAACCAGACCGGCCCAGGTCGCCTTTCGACCTTCGGCATCATCGTCCGCTACTTTCGGTCGGCTGACATCGGCCCGCGGGACCGAAGGGGACACCCGGCGACCTGCTCCGAGAGGAGGGACCCAACGCATTTCGCCCAGGTCGTCACCGACCTCGTGCCCCCTCGAGCGACATTGGAAGATCGCTCCCGAACTTCGACCGTCCTTCTCCCTTCTAAGCGCCTTACCTCTTTCGAGGCGTCGAAGATCTTCCTTTAGATATGAGAAGGTGAACGAACATAAAAAGGATATTGTCGCCGTTCATCTCACCTTTGAAAAGATGGTTTTCCAGCGACACTCTTTATAATGCAAGGTCAAATTGATTCTGTAGATGGAGAGTAAGCTGCCTTGAGAGGACCATGCTCAGGTTTCGATGTTACAATAAGCCTGATCTGTCCTACAAAGGATACCCTTTTGTATCATAAAGATGCCACCCTGGTCCAAGATCCCTTCCCGAGCCATACACCACAAAAGAACTTTTATGGAGGGACGGACAAATGATCTCACGAATCTTGATGACATGTTCGTCACGGTCCGTGGACCGAGGATCCATTTCAAAACAGGATCGGGGTTCTATGTTTGAACCCCAAAGCTTCTGCGATCTAGATCGGTTCCTTGGGGACGGACATCCCCTAACAGGGACCGGGATGAGATCCGTTTCCAAAGGTCCGGGCCACCGGATCTTCACGAAAGGGGTGGTCCAAGTTCAACTGATAGCAAAGGAAAAAGATCCAACCCTCTGGGAAGAGCGATATACTTTTCCAGAGGGCCTTCTCGGAAATAGGCAGGCATGATGAACGCAGATCGTCCGGGACATACCGTTCGCGGAACCTGTATCGGGAACCCGCGAAAGATGCCCAAATGGAGGCCCATATGGGACTGGTCCGTAATGTAACCAAGAACGCTTTGGCCATGGGTACCGTTCAGATAGTGGCCCAACTATCTACGTTCGTCCTTTCCATATTCCTAGCAAGATATCTAGGAAGCCAAAATTATGGTACATATACACTGGCGTTCTCCCTCTCAACTCTGATCTTTATCATTGCGGATTTTAATCTTGGTTTACAGATGGTCGTCGAGGTCGCCCCCAATAAGCAGATCGCCTCTGGATATTTGACCAATAGCCTGGTGCTTCGGGCGATCGTTTGCGTGGTCTCCATCCTTGTGACGTTCGTGGTCGCGTTGGCCCTCAACCTCCCTGGGGATGTGACCTTTGCAATAATCATTATCGCTCTCGCAACGGCGTTCAACTGGATGTACAAAACGTTCACCGCCGTTTATACCACGTTCGAGATGATGCATTATGTGCTCTGGACGGCCATAGCAGAAAGGGCGTTCACAGTGGGTATTGCCATAGCACTTCTCTTACTGGGGTTCGGTCTAGAGGCGGTGGTCCTGGTCGTCCTTTTTGGAGCCATACTTCAGTTTATCTTGGCATACCTGGTGTGCTCGAAGTATGTGGTCTTACCGACCGGGAGACCGGATATGCAGGAGATAGGTCAGCAGATGAAGCGGGCCGTGCCCTATGGAATTTCGGACCTAGCTATCAATTCACTGTATTCGATAAATGCCGTCCTTGTTCAACTTATCGTAGTATGGATGGGGGGGAGCGCCAACAAAGCTCTTACATCGGTCGCTATGTACAACCTTCCTTTCAACATGGTGACCGCTCTTGTGGCCCTTCCCACCGTCCTGATCGTAGCATTGCTTCCCGTCATATCTAGGATGTACCAATCGTCCAAGGAAATGACCCAGCTCACACAACAAAAGGTGATGAAGTACATGTTCGCGTTGGGGCTTCCACTGGCGGTGGGTGGGATGATCATGGCGGGAAAGATCGTATTGTTCTTCTATGGGTCCGAGTATTCGCCGGCCGTCGCGGTGTTCACGATACTCGCACCGGCCATTGCCATCAGCTTTTTCGATTCTGGGATGGGGAGCATACTGGCATCCGCAAAATTGATAAGGCTCATAACCGTGGCAAACGGGATCGGGGCGATATTGAACGTTGTGCTCTGTTTCGTGTTCATACCATTTTTCCAGCAGGAAGGGGCGGCA
Organism: Methanomassiliicoccaceae archaeon; assembly: GCA_963741025.1. GTDB lineage: Archaea > Thermoplasmatota > Thermoplasmata > Methanomassiliicoccales > Methanomassiliicoccaceae > CAVUGW01. The sequence continues at coordinate 99,861 of CAVUGW010000013.1, read as the reverse complement.
ATGGCCTTCACCATCGGTTATTTTATCCTTACCGCCGTAACGTTTTATTTTCTCACAAAGTACGTTTTCAGGGTCGACCTGGTGGATATAATGGTGAGACCTGGCATGGCCGCCGCTGGAATGGGACTGGTACTCCTTCTTCTTCCTGGGTTGAACCTTTTCATCTCACTTGGTCTCGGCGCAGCGATCTATTTTGCACTGCTCTTCGTTCTCAAAGGGATCAATCAGGAGGATAAGGAAATATTATTGAAGATATTGAAGAAAGAGGCATGAACATATCTTTCCTTGGTCCCAACATCGAACGTAGATAGCACAGTTGGGTCAAATCCTCAGAAAACCTTCGGGTAACATGCTGGTCGCCTGCATGACCATGTTGATCCCCTTGTGATCCATCCATGTGGCCGATGCCCTGTTGCTTTCCAAGTTCCAGAAGTCCTTGATCGTCTTGGAAAGCGGAACGAACAATATCAATGAACCTGCTTGCCAAACAATGTTCTTCTTCCTTCTGGAGAGAGCACTGCTCCTGCTTATCCTGTCCATAAGGTCCTCGACCCCATCAAGACCGATCGCCAGGCCAAGCTCTCTGAACGGCAGTCGGAGCTGGGCCGGCAATTCCAGTGAGGTCTCATCTGCCAATATCCCGATCCCTGAAAGTGCCGAGTCGATCGTCCTCTCTAGTATCGGTTCGTAATCGTATCCATGATCGATCAACCTGATGGCCCTTGAAGCATCGAAGAGAAGACCGCCGATCCCCAGTGGGTCGCTGGTGACCAGGTCTCCCCGGTTGTACATCTCCAAAAGCTCTGATATCTCATCCCTTAGGTCTATATCGATCGGGTCATCGAGATCATCGTTGGCCGCCATCAGTTCACCATATGTGAGAAGGCCATCGAGCGCATCGTGCTGACCCATCGACATCACCAAAGGACGTGATAGGTCGATGCTCATCTTCCAGTACAATCCGCTCTTCTCACCCGGTCCAAGGGAGCGCGAGAAAGCCGAGTAGGATGCTCGTGCGAGCTCGAGCCCCCACCTAAGGTACCTCCTGTCCATGGTCGACCTATGGGTGAGCGTCAGGGCATGCATCCATTTGGTGAGGTAATGATAGTATTGACCGTCCCTATCCCATTCGAGGTCCTCATCGTACCGCTCGTTCGGACCGCGTTCATCGAGGTCCTTGCCTATCCGGAGACCTCCGATCGTGGGATGCTCCTCTGCCTCCTTCCCTTCTAACCCACTGATCCACCCGGAGCGCTCATCTCCCTCTCTATATGTGCCAAGTACATGATGGACCTGGTCCACCAGACGAGTGGCCAGATCAAGGAACACCTTATCTTCGGTCCTCCTGAACATCTCCAGAAAGTTACAGACCGCGAATGCGTCGGTCCACAGATATCTCCTAGGCCTCCCTGTTGGAGGGTCGAGACCTGTGGACCGGGCAAAATCCTGCATAATATCTTGTACCGAGTGTATCTGAACGCTCTGCTCCATTTGCATTCCCCTAAAATGACCGATGACCTTATCGGACGACACCCAGAAATGCTTTGAACCACGATACGATAAGTATTGCGTCGGATCCCAAAAGGCACCATTGCATGAGCGACCAGAAAGGCGATGACATTATCAAGACCAGGCAAAGTAGCGGCCATCGATCGATGAAAGATGGACCTTGACCTTGAACAGGGCCGAAAGGTTCTCTTCGCTCATGACCCTGATGTCGCCATCCTTGAATATCTGACCGTTCTGCATCAGAATCACCCTCTCGATCTCTGGAATAAGGTCCGATGGGTCATGGGTCACCAAGATCATCCCTTTTCCAGAATTGGCCAGGCGGATCAAGGCTTCCCTTACCAGATGCTTTCCCGTCAGATCCAGTGCATTCATCGGCTCGTCCAAGATTAGCGCTTTTGGATCGTTCACCAATGCTCTGGCCATCAGCACCCTTCGGACCTCCCCGGTAGATAATGTATGCATCTTCCTGGCGGCCAGGTGTTCTGAGCCGACCGATGCCAATGACCGCTTCGCCTTGTCCTCCATCACCTGGGTGAGCTCTTGCGATCTGTTCGTCCCGATAGATCCAAAGAACCCGGAGAGCACTGCCTCAACGGCATCCATATCCCTGCAGAACTCCATCTGCAGATCGCTTGTAACTATCCCGAACGCCCTTCGCACATCAAAGATGTTCCAGAGGTCCTCGCCCATGATCCGAAGATAAGCACCATCTACAGAGGTATCACACCTTAGATCCCCCGTCAAGGCCTTTATCAATGAGGACTTTCCCGCCCCGTTAGGACCGAAAATGGCCACCTTTTCCCCTTCGTGGATAGTGATATCGATGTTCCTTACCAGGATCGATCTTCCCCGGGATATCGATACATTTCTCAACTCGGCGATAGGTCCCCTTTGCACGACCCCTCAATGATGGACGAGCAACATATCGTTTTGTGTGGGGATGATCCTGCAGTGCAGATCAGAAAGGTAGACCGTCCTGATCCGTGGAACGGGGCATCTTGAGGTATCCTTCTACGTTATCAGCGTTCGTTGAGGCGCATATGGGCCTTCCCTCCCATCGTCGGCCATCTTCATCGTGACATCTTCGAGACCGCTTACGCTATTCTGGTTCACAGTGTTCGCTGGGTGGTCACCTCTCGCATTAGGAAAAAGCTAGGGGTCAAGAAGGCAGATGACGGATACTCAGGTCGGCCTACCTTCGAACGCAAAGCGGTCATCGGCCCTCGACCGGCCCTCTCTGAAAAGTAGGTGCCCATCAAGTAGATATATGGACTTGGGTCTACTTCCCGGTCGAAGGAGTCCTGTTCCCATGATCGCCGATCCGAAGGCTACCCAGTTCGCTGCCGCCGAGGTTCTTATCGAGTCTTCCCCCGACATCGTCTGGCAAGTTCTGACCGACTTTCAAGATTGGCCAAAATGGAACCCTGAGATAAAGAAGGTCAGGGGTGACATGAAGGTCGAAAAAGGCTCTGTCGTTAAATGGACCTGGGGAGGGGTAAAGGTGAAAGCGACCATACAGGAGGTCGACCCTCCGAACCAGCTGATTTGGACAGGTCGCCTTATGTCGATCAATGCTGTCCATGTCTGGAAGCTTTCGCCGAGAGGGAGCAGGACATTGCTAAGAACGGAAGAGTCCTGGGACGGAATACTGGCAAAGGTCTTCAGAAAGATGCTCCAGACACAACTGGAGGAGACCCTGTCCAGCTGGGTCGGATCGATCAGGTCCGAATCGGAAAGACGTGTAGCAAAATGATCAATGTCCCATCAAGGGTGATCGTGATGCCCAGATCACATAATTGCTCTCATTTTCTGTTCCTCCATCGAACGTAGTTCATCGGGACCAAGATCACCCATGCCATCGGTTCGGACGATCCCCTTACATAGATCGCCGACAAGCCGCTCTTTTCTTGTGACCGAGCGATCTTTCCTAATATCGAATCGATAGATCAGATCTCCCTTTTCACATCACCGCCCGCTCGGTCGGGGAATCTATTTGTACTTAGGGCTCCGAGGATCATAGGACCTGGTCCTGTGGACAGAAGATGATCGGTGAGAAATAATGAAGTATAAAAGATTGGGTCGAACAGGCCTGTTGGTCTCCGAGCTATCACTTGGAACGATGACCTTCGGCGGCGGTGGTGTATGGTCATCCATAGGGGAACAGAAGCAAGCCCAGGCAAATGAAATGATTGCGATGGCCCTTGATGCCGGAGTGAACCTGATAGATACGGCCAACGTTTACTCCTCCGGAGATTCAGAAAAGATCCTGGGGCAAGGGCTGAGGGACCTTGGGATACGAAGGGAGAGCGTTGTAATAGCCACAAAGGTATTCGGTCCTATGGGCCCGGGTCCGAACGATTCCGGCCTAGGACGTAAGCACATCCTTAGCCAGGTCAGGGAGAGCCTGGAACGTCTCCAGACGGACTATATCGACCTATATCAGATACATGCCCATGATACGACGACCCCCATCGAAGAGACCATGGGAGCACTGAACGATGTCGTCCGAAGCGGTCAGGTACGATATATAGGCTGCAGCAATCTGAACGCTTGGGAGATAGTGAAGGCCAATTGTTTCGCGGAAGGTCATGGTATGGCAAGGTTCGAGAGCGTCCAGGCGTACTATAGCCTAGCAGGGCGCGACATCGAACGCGAGATCACCCCGATGTTAAAGGACCAGCACCTTGGGCTTTTGGTCTGGAGCCCATTGGCGGGGGGATTTTTGAGCGGTAAGTTCAAGAAAGGCGAGCAGGGTCCAGAAGATTCTAGGAGAAGTACCTTCGACTTTCCTCCGGTGGATAAAGAAAGGACGTATCCGATCATAGATGTCATGCGCGAAATGGGAGAAGTCCATGATGTTTCAGTGTCCACGGTGGCCCTGGCATGGCTCTTGGCAAAGGAGCATACCACGAGCGTGATCATCGGAGCAAAAAGGTCGGAACAATTGACCGAGGACCTTAAGGCGTCCTCATTTCGTTTGGATGCCGACGACATAAAGAGGCTGGACGAAATGAGCGAACTTCGACCGGAATATCCAGAATGGATGAGGCGGATCCCAAGGAACGATAGGAGGATGTTCCTCAGGTGAGTAGAAGCATCAAGGGTCAGCGCGATATGTCGACCGACCGGCATATACCATAGGATCGAGCGGTCCACTCCCAGTTACTCTGCGAATATGATCACCCGGAGCAACGTAAAAATAGCTGGTCACGAATACCCACCCAAACCGGTAACATAAACCGGAGGCGACCGATTGCCGATTTGTTGGAATTGTGGTACCCAGGTATCAGAGGATGCCAATGTATGCCAGAATTGTGGAAAGACGTTCATGGCCTCGACCTCCTCTCAGGGTCAACAGGCTCAGATGAACAACAATGATCAGACCTATCAGCGATATGCGCCATCATCTGCAACACCGTCGGTGATCGCTCAAAAGATGGAGCGGATATACAAGATGGCCATCGCGATCGTCCTCCTTCAGATAGCCTTCTTGATACTGATACTCATATTGTCTAGCTAGAGGCGCTTGAAGATAAGGCGAAGATCCCATGAGGGACCTTTTCATGTCTTCGCTGGAGGGCCATTGATCGATGATCCTGACAATGGTACTATAATAGGTAGTAGCATATAACCCTTCGATCATAATGTCATCGAATGTATTGCCCAAAATGCGGGACGATGAACAATGATTCCGCAAATTATTGTACGGGTTGCGGGGCACAGCTACCATTTCCAACATCTGGGGCCGATCCTCGATCGGTCCAATATGGACCATATGATCTTCCCTCCCAAAGGAGGATATCTCGAGCCCCGATGATCGCGGTCATGATCGCTTCCGTAGCCATCGCGATCATCCTTGTGATGACCGTATTGAACCTAAGCGGCTTGGCCCTTGATGGCCCTGGAACCAATGGAAGCGATCAGACGGTTAAGTTCTATGCTGGAAATGTTACCCTCTCATATTCGTGGGCATACTCGAATAGGGAATGGGCCGTGAACATCACTGTCCCCGCTTCGTCCTATTACAATTATTCTGACCGTCCCAGAACCTATGATTATGCTTCGTACGTCACTCAGGACGATCCCATAATAGACCTGTTGGCGATGGATCTCAAAGATGACGCGACGAACTACAGTCTTGACGTTCCACAGTTCATACTAACCTTCGTCCAGAACGTTCCCTATGGAACGGACCAGAACACTACAGGAACGGACAACTATCCCAGATATCCTGTGGAGACCTTGGTCGATCGCATCGGAGATTGCAAGGACCACTCAACGCTTTTCGTTTCTTTGATGGAATCTCCGGACGTAAATGTGAGAATGGTCCTCCTGGAACTTACCAAGACGGGAGTTAGCATCGGGCACATGGCCGCCGGGATATTAGCGACAGGCAATATTGGGGGCGAGTATGTGGTCTATCAGAACAGTGATTACCTTTATTGTGAGACCACCTCACCGGGCTGGCTCATAGGACAGTACCCACCACAATTGGATGGTTACCAGATACAGGTGCTCACCTCTTGAGATGGTGCATCGATTATGACAGTGGTCCCTTCGGTCCGGCGGCACAACATGAGATGGTTCATGGACATGATTCGAGGTCCGCCCCCCATCTAATACCGTTAGCCAGGTCCCAGCAGATCTTCGTTCCTCTCGCCCATTGGCGCAAAACCGCTACCTGCTCAATTAGATATAATATCACTCAATTATCTAGAAGGTCTAGGATGATCGTCAAGTTCCTGTTACCAAAGAACGCATCGGAGCCAAAGGAGTTCGCATCAAAGCTTCTATCCGATCATTTTTGCCCCCTGGGGAGATTCGGGCGATCTGGTCGGGTTCGTAAAAAAGGTGGAGGAAAGGGAGGACGGAGGGATCATGGTCCTTGCCGAGATCACTGAACCCGACCTGGTGGATTCGATAACGAAAAGGTACGGGCATATCGAACCACTGGTGATTGATGTTGAGAGGATGTCAATGGACATACCCCTGTTCAATTATGCTCGTTCTCGATTTCCGGCCCGTTCAAAGATCGTTAGACCTTGAACCGTTCCGCTCTCGGGGGTCATTGCCTCCAACTTCGGCGGGCCTGCCGATCCCGCGCCGACGGCCATGGAGGTCTATTGTGCAACACATCAACACCGGTCGTTCTAGCCTTGGATCTCTGCCATGATCCCCACTTGCTCCTCTCGCCCCCACCAATATCTCGCAGAGGATCTCTCGCTCGCAATAGTTATTTAGATGTCGATCACGTCGAACGTCCAAGATCCGGGAAACGTGTGATGAGATGATGAGGTCGGTCAGAGGGGACAGGAACGGTGGGGCGATAGGTTCGATCTTGTTGATCTTCGCAGGTATCGTTATAGCATATCTTATCTCGGCGATGTATCCTCATCAATGGGCGACATTTTCCCATTGGATGGACCAGGCCAAGAACGACGTCATAAGGTGGTTCGGTCCAACGGTGGACCAGCTCAAAGAGTGGTTTGGCAAGTATGTCCACTGAGCTATGTCAGGGTAGAAGCAGATGAGGTCATCACAACAGGTCCGGCCGATCAGTTCTTATCGACCTCGACGATCTTGTCGATCCTTTCGGCCAAGGACCTGTATGGTCGTTCTGCATCCTCCGGCCTATCTTTGACCTTCGGCCCTTTGAGAACTATCTCCCCGTTGACTATCATCTTTATCGTCTCGATCAGAAGAGGTGCTTCCCTTTTTAGCTCCTTTGCCCTTATTCGCTCCACAAGCTCCTGCTTGGAGATGGACGGATCGCTCAGCGATCTGACATCAAAGGAGTCGTAGGACAATACATCGCCACGGTCCAGTTCTGGTGTACATATGTGTACCATGGCCCCGTAGCGATCGTCATCATTGTCGACGACCTTTTGGACGATCTCCTCCCATGTTCCCTTATAACTATCTGGAAGTGCCGGATGCAAATTGATCATCACGTTCTTCCTACAGGTCTCTGGGTCAAGTATCAACATGTAACCGGCGAGCACGCCGAAGTCCATCTCGTATTTCGAGATCCTTTTTCTCATCTCCTGACCAAAGGCGTCCCTCCAATCTTCGATGTTCTCCCTCTTCAGTTCTGGCAAGAAGGTGTCGGATGGGAGGATTATGACCGGAATGGCCTTTTCCTCGGCCATATTAATGATCTTCGACCTGTATTCGTTCCCTTTCACATCCCTATTGATAAAAAGGAACGATATCTCTGCCCTTAATTCACCGTTCTCGATATTATCCATGATGGTCTTGAAGAGATTGAGCGAACCTGGACCTCTCGCCGTGGTGAACCAACCTATCTTCTTCAATTCCTTCCCTCTATGACAAATACGCTTTCCCCTTTAATGTGATCGAGGGATAATATCCTTCTGTCGGTCGAACATATCCCAAGAGGTCATGTTCGGTCGATCTGGCATACATGGGCCATGCTCGATCTGATGAAAAAGCTATAGATCTTTCCATCGCTCTACCGGATAACAAGGCCTCTCGGTGGGTGACCAGTATGTTGATCCATGAATATCGTCCAGGTGTAGTTTCGGTGAGCCCCGATCAGCGGGCCAGCTGCCAATGTTGGTCACAGAAGAGCGTCGATACGGTCCCCATGCCGATCCCTCCATGCCTTGAGCACCGCACGTCCCCATTCTTCGGCCCTTGACTCGGTCTCTATCAGATCTTTGGTCCCCAACATATGTGTCAGGTTTAGACAACCATCGAACGAGGGTGGCTCCAACCATGTGAAATGATCCTTCCTACCCCTTAGTATCCCTTCCATCCTTTTTGTCGCTACCCTTCCATTATATCCCAGCTCCAGGACCAGGATCAGACCTATCGTATGAATGGCCACCGAGTTCGATGACGCTCTGCTTTCCTTTCCAGGGTGCTGGGCACAATATGAATCGTTTATCAGCCTGACCAGCCCCGACCGGTATCCGAACTCTGAGTTCACCCTGCTCGTCAGAGCATTGAAAGTTGACCAGCAGCTGGGCGATGATTCGACCAGATCATTTGCCGGCGATCCTACCGTTTCAAGTTCCGCTCCGCACCACTGACATCTCTCTAGGACCATATCTCTATCACAGCCGATCGATGATCGTCATTCATATTGATAAGCGATCCCGATGGATGAACACCGTACCTCCCGCTAGACATGAACGGTTTTGCTCCATCCGACCGCGTTCTCACAAAGGTAGATAGAGGTTTACTGTCATCAAAATGTTATATGATGCTGAGCGATCTTTATCAGATCGTCCTTCTCATGCTCGTCGGCGCAGAGGGGCCGCTCGCTCGCGTAGTTAAAACATTCTATCATTTGTGAAAGGACGTTATATAATACATCGCTCCGGAATCAGACGTGCGACCCGCCCCCAAGATCGAAAATACCGCCATCCATCGACCTGCCGACATGATCTCACGATCAAGTGACGGACGGCCCCTGGCATATCTGCCCTTCCCTCTCTCATCCGATGGTGTGGGGGACCATTTGGCGATGGACATCCCCACGCCATCCCTTCTCGAAGGCGAGCAAAAAAATGCCGAAGTCGACCATCCAAGAACAAGACGGGCCGGGACCCCCAGTTTTAAACCATTTGCTTATTTAGTCCTGGACCGGGTCCTAATACCTATTTACTGGATAGTGATCAACGGCCCTTGAAGGCATGATGATATGGCATGGATGGCGATCGCCCGAGATGACCTTTCCGATAGACCTGGCCTTCCCCTGTCCATGGCATCCCGAAAGGCTTCCAGAACCTTTATAATGCCAGAGGATCCATGTGATCTATCGAGGTCTTCAAATGCCCAACTGCGCCGAGATGAAGATGGACCAAGTGTACGCTTGCAAGGAATGTGGCATCGAGCTAAAGGTAGTTCAAGAATGTAAGGAATGTGAGACCACATCTCCATCCTGTGGATGCCAAGAACCATGCTCCTTCGAATGTTGTGGAGAACCGATGGTCCTCAAGCAATGAACGTTCTTCATTGACCAGTCGGCTTGTTCCATTCAATGCCCCACTGAGGCAAGAGCTATTGCTTTGTACTAACGCCATGTGATGCTTAGGGATAGCGGAATGGGTCGGACAGTACTCGTAATGAGATTTTTTGCCGGTGGATCTACGGCAGCCGATAGAGAGGATCGTTTTGGTCCCATCGGGCCATCGTCGATCACCGAACGGGCACGGCTCACTTTTTCCGAGGGGTACAGAACGATCGTGATGTCGATCCACATATTACGATAATGATTTCTAGACCCTTCTAGAATAGCGACCCGGGGGAAGTTCCTGGAGCTATCGTTCAAGATAGATATCGACCTGCCAAAGGAATACTCTGGCGAACTACTGAGACAGTTCGACCAGTTCTATCTTCGGACCGAGCCCAAACGATTTGAGGATATTGTCCATACTGTTAAAGATAATAAGATGGTGCTTTCCTTCGCCCTCCGTGACCAGGGCAAAAGGGTCATGATGATAGGCCTCACGGCCGGTCAAGGGCTCGATGTCGATATCATCCCTGAAACCTATGTCGATGATGAGCAGATCGAAAGGGTAAAGGACGATCTTATATCGGCCATCCGGATCATACATTCATCCATCAAGGGTTCTACCCTACATTTCGTTTGGGTAATGGGGGAGAAGATAGTTCCGGAGGAAATGCCCACTCTGGGAAAGAGGGTCATCGAGAGACTTTTCTCGAGCGCTCTTCTATTGATATATGTGCTCTTGTTCGCTTTCAACATTTTTCTATTTCTGTTCGTTGGCCTCTGGGCCGTTGTTGTCGTCCTTTTGTTCCAACTTCTACTGGTCATGTTTGCCGACCGGATCTATCTTAGAATGGGAAAATGGCGGATAACGGAAGAGAACCAAAAGGTTCTCATCCTTCGATACCGTCTGAGCGACGAAGAGGCCGCGGAGATCAGGTCCAGAATGAGGGCCGGGACATTGGTAGAAGCTAAGGCCGAGATATATGAGAAGAGCTATGCTATTGGAAAAGAGCCGACATGTGACCTGATAAAGGAGGTTCTTTTCAAGAGGGGCATCGTTTGCTCACCTGACAGTATATCATCAAAGGTCGTGAACGTGCATGAGATCGTAAGAAAGGCCACCAGTGCTTATGATCTGCCAATGCCGAAGGTGGTAATATCCAACAGTATGCTCCCTAATGCCGCTGCCACAGGTCCGAGTCCCAAACATGGTGTGGTCTTGATCACGGGAGGATTATTGATCGACCTCAATGATGATGAGGTGCTTAGCGTTGTTGGTCATGAGATAGGCCACCTCAAGGGTCGCGATCCTTTGATCTTGTTCGGTCTGATGTCCGTCGAGTTCCTACTGAGAGTGACGATCTTGCTGCCTATCTTCCTCTTCATGCCGTTGATCTATCTTATCATAGTTTTCGGCCTGATATTCTTCATCGCAAAGTTCTTTGAAGCGAGGGCAGACCTACTATCGGCCATGAACATCGGGCAGCCGAAGATTCTGGCAGAGGCATTGGTGAAGATCGGATATCAACGACTGAGATATGAACGGGCACGTTCCAGAAGGTTATTATCCTGGCTCAGGTGGGACCCACATCCTCCGATCTATTTCCGCATCGAACGTCTGAACGAAATGGAAACACCCGTTCGAACGAAGCATCCGTTCATAAGATCTGTCAGGGATGTGATCAGTGGTCTTAAGGCAGCTCTATGATCATCGGTCGTTCTATCCTACCAATAGTGGGATCGGTTCGGGAACGGCTTTTATGATGCCGGTCGTAAAATATACGAAAAACGAAGAGGCTCTAATATTATTAGTAGTAAATGAATAATTGTACATGAAAATAATGGGAGCATGAGCTCGATCTCTAACAGATAAGGTCGAAAAATGATATGCTTTGGACATAAAAATCGATAAAGATAATATTTATGTTCGGTCGCTAAAACTCATCGACCGTCGTCAACACGGCAAAAAAAAATTTTAACTGGACGGTGACGTAATATTATTATCTGATATCAGGAAAATATCGATGGCCCTTACATTATTATCTTTAACATTTCATATAATAGTACTTCATCCATGGAATACCTTAATATATTCTCCGCGTTACTTTTAGAGAACAGGGGCGGGAAACCGCCCTAGAGGAGAATGAAAAGAGGTGCGAGCAAATGCTAGATTTTGATGGCGTAAGCTCTGATAAGATACTGACTCGCTACGATATCGTCGTAGAAGCCAAGGAAAAGCCTGAAGACATCGCAGCAAAAATTCTGCCTAAGGACCCGGCCCTCAAGAAGGTCGCGGAGGACGTCGTGTTCTTGAAATACAAGAACATCGAGGCTGACGTCACCGAGGCCCTCAAGTCGATTAAGCCCGAGGACGTAATCGAGAAGGGACTCCTTAAGGGAATGGATGTTGTGTCCGAGCTGTACGGAAGGGGTATCTACTACCTACCGCACGTCATGGTCGCGTCTGATGCCATGACCAAGGGCGTAAAGGTCGCGGAGAAGAACTTAAAGGGCGGAATGAAGAGCAAGGGAAAGGCTGTCATGCACGCCGCTGAGGGTGACCCCCACGACATAGGTAAGAACATCGCCGCCGTATTGCTCAAGTCGAATGGCTATGCAGTCATAGACCTTGGCAGAGATGTGCCCGTTGACACCGTTGTAAAATCGGTGATGGAGAACAAGCCGAACATAGTCACTGGAACCGCTCTGATGACCACGACCATGTCCGCGTTCCCAAAGATAGCGGAGAGACTGGAAGAACAGGGAATGGAGATTCCGTTCATCTGCGGTGGGGGAGCGGTCAACAGGTCATATGTTGAATCCTACCCACTAGGCATCTATGCCTCGAAGGCAATGCAGGGACCGGCCCTCATGCACAAGGCAGTTGAAGGCTGGGACTGGAGGAAGATCAGGGACAACTGGGATGCTATCCACGAGGGGAAGGTATAAGCGGGGGTGTCTAAAATGGCCACAAAGAAATTTACAAAGATGGAATATAAAGCTGCAGACGAACTGGTTTTCGGTGAAGCGAAATACCCACAATCCTACGGTCTAGGTATGACCGTCGGTGGCGGAAGTGTCGTACCGGAAATCAACTTTGCTCCTAGGCCAGGTGCCGAGAAGAACCCGGAGACCCTGAGAAGGGAGTACGTTGACTACATAACGAAGGATATCATGGAGAGAGCGGTCACCCTAGGGTTCCCCGCCGTCCAGCTCGAGAACGAGCACATATTCCAGATGGTCAACGAGCCAAAGAAGTTCGAACTGCCCGTGGTCGAAGGCCAGAAGGCGATGATGCAGAAGTTCCACGATGAGTTTGGAATAAAGACCGCCATCAGGCACACGATCGCTGACCCAAGACTTCCAGAAGAGGGACTCAGGTTCGGGACCGACAAAGTCCACGATTACCCAGAGAAGATGATAGAATGCTTCAACATCGCAGCTGAGAACGGAGCAGATGTCCTTTCCATTGAAACCGTCGGTGGAAAGGAGGTCGCTGACTACTGCGTTGTTAGGCAGGACATTAAGGGCTGGCTGTTCGCTATCGGCTGCCTAGGCAGCTTGGATATGGAATGGGTCTGGCCCCAGATCGTGGATATCGCCAAGAAGAACAAGGTCATCGCTGGTGGAGACACGAACTGTGCCGGTGCGAACACCTCGATGTTCATGGCAGGTGGATACCTGGACAAGGATATCCCAAGGACATTCTCTGCTGTGACCAGGTGCATTGCTTCCGCAAGGACGCTTGTTGCCATAGAGTGCGGTGCGACCGGTCCGGACAAGGACTGCGGATACGAGGGACCAATCCTGAAGGCCATATCTGGCCGCCCATCTGCCCAAGAGGGTAAGGGAGCTCAGGACGCCCACGCTGATCTGATGGGTAACCTCATCGCTCAGACCGCTGACCTGTGGTCCAATGAATCTGTCGAATACCACCCTGAGTTCGGTGGAACGTCTGTCCAGTGCTGGCTCGGTGTCATCGGATACGAGGCCGCCCTGATGAACGCTGCAAAGCAGCTGAAGCAGGACAAGATCCTGAGGGACCTCTATGTCGCTTCCGACAGGTTCAGGTGCCCAGAGGCATTCTGCCTGGCATACGACAATGCGTACAGGATCGGAGAGGCCATCGTTGCGAACGGCAACGACTACTACCTGAGGGCAAAGGCTGCCGGTACAAAGGCCGCAGAGCTCATCCAAGAGTCCAACCTGAAGAACAAGCTCAAACTGAGCAAGCAGGAAAAGGACACCCTGAACAGGGTCATCACTGACCTAAAGTCCCTCCCAGACGATGCGGACAAGTTCATGGAATGGGCGCTCAAGGAATACAAGGACGTCCCGGCGTTCAACCCGAAGAACTACGGCCTCTAAACGAGGAACAGGTCTTCGAACATCAAACCACTTCCATTACATTTTTTTATGTTCTTCGACGGCTCTAAAGAAAGTTACCATGTTTTTATCCGATCTCATGTTAGCGCCTCATCTATGCATGATAAAGAACGTCGGCGGAAAATGCTGTGTAAAATAAGTGAGAAAAAGTGGGCGCGTTAGGAGTCATATCCTTCAATGGCCTCAGGAAGTCCATCGAGTACTGAAGCTAGACCGGATATGTGCAGGTTCATCACGACCGCCCCGATCACCTCATCTCTTGTGGCACCCTGTCCCTTGGCCATGGCCGCATGGAATCTTATCCCCCTTTTATTACGTTGAGCGGTCTGAAGTGCTATGTTGATCAGCTGCTTTGTCTTTCCGTCCAATCCCTTCATCGAGCGCTGGACCTCTACCAAACTGTCAAAACTAGAGGCTAGCTCCGGGCACTCTCTGACAAATATATCATAAGGGTTCTTTTCCATGAACAGGAATCTATCGTTCATCTCATAATCGTTCCTAATGAAAAGCATCGAGGTTCACCATGTCCTATGAACAAGGGTCGAGAACGCTTCCATATGGTCCAAAGGTCGGGTCATCGCTTGTCCGTCCCGATTTCGATCATCCGCCATTCAACCGTGATCCAAGGGAGCGTACGTCAGATGAGAACATCCAAATCCAAGAAACGATGTCATCGTTAGATCATAAATGAAAAGATGTCCCTCCTGTAGTATCGAGGTATCGGACAGATCTAGGTTCTGTGCCTTGTGCGGAGCGGCTCTGGTAGAGAAAGAGCACCCCGTTCGTTCAAAGGAGAAGGTCATGCCCCACAACGACGGGCACGGTCCGGTAAGCGCAGACCCGGAGAAAAGCTCGATCGAGCTTCGATCAACATTGCTCATAGGTCTCGCAGGAATGCTCCTGTTCTTTTCGTTCGGTTTCTTGTTACCAGCGGTCTTGGGGGTTCCCGCGTTTTGGCCGGTTACGATAATCCTATTTTTGGCCGGAACGGTCCTATTGACGATCAGATATTCCATCGTTTCTCGTTACAAGAAGAGAGCAACGGAGAGAAAAGCTCAGGTCATGGAACGATATAAGTGCGAGTATTGCGGTGGTCAGAACTCGGAAGGGACCCAAAAATGCCAGTTCTGCGGGGCCCCGTTGTGGTGAGCAATATGCACAAGATCCCCGAGCGAGCGAAGCTTTCCCGCTTGCGCTTGTCGGACCCGTCCGATGCGGCCCTCTTCACCCTATTCCAAAGATCAAAGGACCGCTCCCACTTATGAGGGTACTAGGGTGATCACCGCGCGAAGAGTTCACTGGTGTGACATGTGCATGTGTCGCATCATCTTTTTGAACATCTTTCCCGTTGCGGCCATGATGGTTCCCACGACAGCCAGTAACACCATCAAGGTCATTAATTTGAACAGTAACATATCTTTAGACCTCCTGATCGTTATTGTTAGCGCGAGTTCATAGTGTTTTACCTATCGGAATAGCGGATTGATTAAGGAGCATCCGGTCACTGGTCGTTGGAAGTGCATGAGCTGAGCAATGATCACGGGCGAAAGACTTATGGTGTCCTCAGAAATCTATCGTTTCATCATGGATGGTATACGAGAGGCCGCAGAGAGGAGCAAAAAAGCGTCATACCAACTTCCCAGCATTCCATTGGAGCTGAGGAACAAGGCATTATCCTCGATCGCAGATGGTCTCGTCGCAAGAAAGGATGCTATCATAGCTGCCAACGCGATAGACCTCAAGAACGCGACCGAGACCGGCCTTGCAATACCTCTTGTCAAACGTCTGCTTTACGACGAGCATAAGATCGAAGAATCCGTTCTTTCGATAAGATCTATCATGACCCAGGAGGATGTGATCGGCAAGCTCCTTTCAAAGATCGAACTTGATACCGGCCTCATCCTTGAAAAGGTCAGCTGCCCGATAGGGGTGATAGGGGTAGTATTCGAATCCAGACCGGATGCTCTGGTCCAGATCTCAGCGCTCTGCTTAAGGTCCGGGAACACGGTCCTGCTCAAAGGCGGGTCCGAGGCCAAGGAGACGAACGAGGTACTTGCCGAGATCATCGATGATGCCATTGTTTCAGTGGACAAGAGGTTCGAGTGCTCTGTCCAATTGTTATCGACACGAGAGGAGTTCAGAAGATTGTTGGAGCTCGACGACCTTGTGGACCTTATCATTCCTCGAGGATCGAACGAACTTGTACGTTCGATTAAAGGACTCGACCCGCATCCCGGTCCTTGGGCATGCGGCTGGCATTTGTCATACATATGTCGATAAGGACGCGGACCTTGATATCGCGGTGCGGGTCGACCGCGATGCAAAGTGCCAGTATCCCGCTGTTTGCAACGCGATGGAGACTTTGCTGGTCCACAAGGACATCGCGTTCTCGTTCTTACCAAAGATGGCCGCGGAATATCGGGGCCTGAACTGTGGAGCTACGAGGTGACCAGAGGACTTGTTCGATCATCGATTCGAGCCCTGCCACCGAGGAGGATTGGTACACTGAGTACAATGACCTCATACTTTCCATTCGGATAGTCGATTCCTTGGACGAGGCCATTGCTCATATCAACAAATATGGTTCCCATCATACAGATGCTATAATCACTAGGAACGAGGAGGCCGCCAACAAGTTCATGGGGTCGGTCGATTCATCTTCCGTCATGTGGAACTGTTCAACGAGGTTCTCGGACGGATATCGATACGGACTGGGCGCGGAGGTCGGAATTAGCACGAATAAGACCCATGCCAGAGGACCGGTGGGACTCGAGGGCCTAGTGATCTATAAATACAAACTATATGGCCATGGTCAGATCGTTTCAGATTATGCCGGAAAGGAAGCGAGGAAGTTCACTCACAGGAAGTTATTATGAGAGACCTTAACCCGAAGAGAGTGGTCGTAAAGATCGGAACGAACACCATATGTGGTGGGGACGGAGCGATCGACCAGGCATACATAATGGACATGGCCCGCCAAGTGATCGAGCTGGACAAGAAGGGGGTTCAGACCATAATCGTGACGTCCGGTGCCATTGGCTCAGGGTCCTCGGAGCTGAACCTAGAGGGTAAGAACAAGGACGTTGCGATGAAACAAGCGTGCGCCGCAGTGGGCCAGGGCATATTGATGATGGCCTATAGGGATGCGTTCAAGAGATATGGAAAGAACTGTCGGCCAGGTCCTATTGACATACGGTGCTTTCTCAGATCGTGTAAGATATCTTAACCTGAGAAAGGCCATCGATGAGATGTTCAGATTGGGTGTGGTTCCAATAATCAATGAGAACGATGTCATATCCACCGATGAGATAGAAGAAGTGTTCGGGGACAATGACAAGTTATCCGCATTGGTCGCCAGCAAGATGGATGCGGACCTACTGATCCTTTTGACCGATGTCGAAGGTCTATATGATCGTAACCCTGAATCAGATCCCGATGCTAAGACTGATCTGCACGGTCGACGAGATCACAAAGGACATAGAGAAGATGGCTGGCTCCCGCAAGAACGAAAGGTCGACCGGCGGTATGAGGACGAAGATAAATGCGGCCAAGATAGCGATGCAATCGGGTTGTAACATGGTGATCGCTAACGGCCGTCTGGAGAATATCATAGTCAAGGTCGTTACCGGCGAAGATATCGGAACTCTGTTCACAGGCAGGTCCATTTATACGAACAAAGAAAGATGGATGTTGTTCGCTTGTCCCAGAGGAAAGATATCGGTTGACGAAGGGGCCGAAACGGCGCTAAGAAAAGGGGGGAGCCTCCTTCCTTGCGGCATCATCGATATAGAGGGAGCGTTCGAAGCGGGAGAGATCGTCCGGATCGGTACTTTCGCAAAGGGGATCGTTAACTTCTCGTCCGAGGACCTGAACGACCTGAAAAAAAGGTGCGCCGAGGAAAAGAGCATGGGTGCGAACAGGGTCGGGAACGATCGAGTGGCGATCGATAACAATAACATCGTTATCCTCTGATCATGACCGGCCCATCCAGAACGTTGAGGAGGGTGACCCCCCATAACACACGCCCAATATCGCTTGATGCAAGACAGCAGGTTCTTCATCGTTTGTCTCGATATCCTGTGCTCGACGATCAAACGCTCCATCATCTTGCGGTCCCCCTAGCTCAGGTCCTTTGCGTTAAGTGTTTTGAAAAGTATCTCCTCTTCTTTTCCGTGGTGACACCGGTCAGCGTAGGTCCGTATGAGGTCCATGATCATGTCCATCAATGCTGGGCCATTTTCATCTCGGTGCGTATCCTGACCGCCTCTTTCTCTATCAGCGCCACCATCTTTTCGATCAGCTGAGGCTCAACCATCAAAGGTCCCACAGGAAGTAATACAACACCAGGGTTGAAGAGGTGTTCCTGGTCAATGATCCAGATGGGGTCCGTCCTCCCGTCGATCTATGTCCACCGCGTCATCGTTCGCCACCGTAAGCTCCATTGCTTCCCCTTCGAACATGGGAACCCGTCATTCACAAAAATTAATTATCGTTATGTTCCGTATTTCATGATCGAACGATCATGTCACCAGACTACAACATGCTTGTCACGTTCCATGAGAACGAGAGGGGAAGGGCGGAAACAGAGATAGCTGAACGGCTCTCCAATATCGGGAAGGTCCTGGAGGATATGGTCGGATCGAGCGCCCAAGGGGTGTTACTTGTAAGGGTAGGGGACGACCCTAAGGAGACCGTAATGCTACTGAAAGGTTTGGCTCTGAAATATCCTGAACTTTTCAAGTACACCCATAGATATGTACCGATAGAGAAATGGGTCAAGGCCAACGAGAAGGACATGGTCCAAACCATGAAAGAGTTGGCGTCAAGGATCGGAGAGGACGAGCGCTGGAAGATGGAGCTTCAGAAAAGGCATTGGAAAGGTTCGACCCATGAACTTATCATCCTCCTTGCCGATCAAATAGATAAAGGAAAGGTCGACCTTGAACGGCCCGAACTTACGATAATGGTCGAGATCATTGAGGAAACGGTCGGGTTCGCGTTGTTGACCAACGATGAAATGCTCGATATCAACAGGATAAGGGAACAGCTCGGCCTTATCAAGATCTATTGAGATGCCCCGGTGATCCCCCAGATAATAATGATCTGTGTGGATCGACCCTGACCTTTGATGCCGACCACATGGTCAGCCTAAGGTACCTATCTCCTCGCCCCTGATCTGTTTTCTGAAGGCGACGCTCTGTTGAGTAAGCGTCTTGATATTGTTCGGTGTGACCTTTGATAGCAATGGCATATGATCGGGGAATACCCGTTCGAACTCCCTGGCCAAATACTCGTTCGCAAGTCCAGAGGTTTTAAGCCCATCGAGCGTCCAGTTGTCTATAAGACTGTTGATGCCTTCCAATCCGGCCTTATGAAATGTCTCAGCCAGAACGGATGTTACCACCGTATTGTCGGTGATCACGGCATAGTCGGCCTCCCTCAGGGCATATTCGTTGCCGTTAAAGGATATCGTTAGCCCACCCCCTTCCTTTACCAATTGGAACGCTTGCATGTCCGTTATGCTGTCCCCCACGTACATCGTATCCTCTAGCCCTATCCCCGTACGTCTTCGTATGTCCAGGACCGAGGATGCCTTTTCCTCCCCGCCGATGGGGTTAACCTCAAGGATGAACTGGTATGTAGCGAAGTCGGTCATCTCCTCCCAGAATATCTCATCCAAACGGCGGATGGATTCTCGATTCGACCGCCGCAAATTCTTCCAGCGTCCTTGCTCCGGCGGGGATCGTTATGGATGGCATCGATGAGATCTCCTTGGCCAATTGTTTCAATGTGTCCCCTTCCCATTGGTCCATTCGGATGGAGTCCATCTCCAGTGCGGTACAATATGTGTTATCCATGGGGAACCCTATGGCATCGCACACCGCTGTAACGAAATGCTCGTAACTTGTGCTTACGATAAAGGGTGACATGAACTCTTGAACGAAGCGCATCGTCTTCCTTGCGCCAGAAACCGTGATGATGTTCTTGCGTGAGAACTCGACCATAGCGGAGTCCGTCACACCATATGCTTTTAAGAACGGTAGCACGAGCTTCAGTGCATCTCCCGCCTTATAGTTGGGCCGTTGGAGAACATCGGCCAGAACGTCATCGTACCTGCTGATCGTATTGAAAAAGCTAGAACCGCCCTCTATGAAGCCGGCACATAGTTCGTACGCATTGTCGTTCTTGATGATAGGTCCTTCACTAGCACTTATGAACTGTCTCCACCCGCCAGAAAGCGTGTCCTCTAGGCCATCAAAGTCCAATCATATCCCCCCTTGGCGTCTGGTCAGTTCGAACGTGGTGCACAAGCATATCCGCTCTATGGTCCCCGATATGCCTTGGTGAACGCCCACATCATTTATCTGTACTTTTCTATCATGACAGGCATGGGCAGATGGCATCTGACAATACGGGACCTCCCTGTCGTGCTTGGATATATATATTAGGTCCCATGGTTCATTGTCCACATTTTCGAAGCGATGTCCTGGCATTGTGATCTCATCCTAACCTTTTCAGGTACCGTCTTAGGAACCGTTCGTCCGGATATCCCGCCCTACCGAACGATGTGACGCTCAGAGCGGCAGCGGCCGTCGCCATTTCCCCACACATCTCCAAAGGTGCCTCGGCCAGCATACCCGCTATGAAGGCCGAGCAGAATACATCTTCCGCACTTGTTCTATCGATCGGCTTCGTTCTCTTCGATGGTATGTTGATCTCGTTCCTTCGTGTCATGATCAGGGAACCTTGATCGCCCAAAATACATGCGATCATCGTGGGCCCCATCTCGAGAAGGGAGCGACATCCGTCCTTTAGGCCCTTCCCCGTCAACATGTTGATGTCACGCTCGTTCCCGAATAGTATGGACGATCTGGAAATGAGGTCTTCGATTTGGTCCGTTCCCCTTCTGGCATACATATCACCGAGACCAAGGGTGATGGAAACATCCCTCTTCCAATCGATCTACCAATCTCTTTTGGGAGGCCAGAGCGTTATCACCGGCGAAGGGGCCAAGGTGGACTGTGGTCGCCTCGTTAATTTGATCGATATCATCCTCCGTGAATGAGAACATATCATTCGACGCAGGCACGATGATGGAGGAGTGACCTTGGTCGGAGATCAATGAGATGCGTTTCCCAGTATGCTCATACTTCTTCAACATACTGGTATCAACATCTTTTTCCTCCTCCATGAAGAAAGAGGCGTCATTGTCCTTTCCAACGACGCCTAGCAAACCCGTCGAGAAACCGAATCCGTATAGAGCATGAGCGACGTTCGCCGCGGAGCCCCCAGCGGTCCTCCCTCTTAGTATACCGTTGACCTGCAGGGCATGAACGACCTGATCAAAACTTCTTTCATCCACGATCGTTTCGGTCCCAGCCTCGTACTCCATGCCATCTATCTTGAGGCTTGGTACCTCATATATCAGATCTACATAGAGCGACCCGACACCGACCATATCCATGGTCACTCTAAAAGGAGAGCGAGCTAAAAAGGTTTGGTCCCTGAGGACGACCTAGGCCATCCCCCACCTTCGCATCATCAATGGGTGGGAAGAAAAGGGGTCATCCATAGTTCCCAATGGTCGTTCTGGACATCTCAGACGTCAAAGATGACCGTGATCGAGGGTTCGACCTCGTCCACTTTGAGCATGTGATATGTGACGGCCTTGATCTCCTGTTTAGGTTCGTGCCTCCCCCGATCGAACCTCTCTCCCCTAGAAGTGCAGATGAGCCTTCCTGGAAACAATCTCACCCGAAACTCCCTTAGGACCATGTGCTCGGCATCAAAGATGAATAAAACCTCCGAGAGGAAATTATAGAGCAGGTCATCAAGGGTATCACCATCTACCTCTATACGCCTATCCTCCTTCGCGTCCACCTTTTCGATGTCCAATATCTGGTCCATCATTGCGTAAGCAGCGTTCTCGAAGCATTCCTCGACCGATGATCCGTACGCCTTTATCATTAGGTCGGCAGTATGTTCTAAACGCTGGTATCTCATCGTTCGACGGATCGAGGGCATGCTCTATAAACGTTCTGGGACGTGGATGCAAGAGGAGGGACCGATATGCACCATCTGCTCAAGAAGCTAGTTCGGGCGGTCTGGAGAAAGGTCGAAATTTCAAATGTGTGACAGGAGCGCATTTGCGAACAGAGCATTATGATCCATTGACCCGCTGGTCTTTGGGCCGATCCGCATCAGGTCCACCCTCTTTCAAGGAACAACGCTCTCCATGTGCCGTGTGGGCTTTGGGTCCGAGCACCTCGCTCCCGGTTTTCGCCTGAGCTTTCCGCTCGCAAAATATAAACCTTTGTAACCTTTTAGTTGAGTTGCCATGCACATACTGATCGTTGGCTGTGGGTCCATCGGAAGCACCTTGGCCAAGGCAGTTCATGATATGCCGGAAGTGGACGTTCTATATGTCACTGACAAAAGCAAGGAATGTGCCGTCCACCTGGCCAGGTCCCTGGAAAAAGCAGAATACTTGGATAACGACCTGACAACACTATCAGAAAAACTAGCAGAGACAGACCTTGTGGTCGAGGCGGCCAGCCAGGAAGCTGCACGCTATTTCGTCCCTTTCATATTGGAGAACGGGGTGGACGTCATGGTGATGAGCGTCGGTGTCTTCGCTGATGACGAGTTCAGAGAAAGATGCTTTACCCTGGCCAAAAAGCATAGAAGCCGTATCTATGTTCCTTCCGGGGCGATCTGCGGAACGGATGGCCTGCATTCGGCCTCCGCTGGCCGGATCGATGAGGTACACCTTATCACCAGGAAGGGTCCAAAAGGATTGAAAGGTGCACCTGGCCTGATCAAAGCGAACATCAACGTCGATGCGCTGACGGAACCGACCGTGGTCTATGAGGGGGACGCAAGGGAGGCTTCAGCGCTATTTCCTAAAGAACCTGAACGTAGCGGCCACTCTTAGCATATTGGGTGTTGGTTTTGATAGGACCAAGGTCACGATCATATGCGACCCTTCAGCAGAAAGGAACTCCCACACTTTGATCGTAAAAGGTGAGTTCGGTGAGCTAAGGGCAGAAACGCAAAACGTCCCATCACCGAAAACGCCGTCGACCAGCTATCTAGCGGCTTTATCGGCGGTAGCTGCGATACGAAGAATATTGGGAAATGTTTGGATAGGGGTTTGAGCCAAGGAACTGTCCTGTCCGGGATGTTCCCACTTTTAGCTCTTACTTCTTTTTTGCGGTCTTAACGCTTGGCTTGCTTTTTTTGCTGGGTGCCTTTGTTTTTGCGGGCTTTTTTTCTTCAGTGATCTCCGCGTTCTCCGCTTCTTCCTCTCCTTCCTCTTCGCACTCGCACACCTCGTATCCAAGATAGTCCAGCATGTTCTCTTCACATTCGGCGAGGATGCTCATAGCTTCATCCACTTCTTTCTTCTCAAGCAGATCGAGAGCGGTCGATACCTTGTCCAGCATATCATTGATAGCGTCATCGATCTCCATGACCGACTCTTCTAGTGTTGACATAGTTTCTACTCCAGCCCCCTATCCATATTTTTTCCTATAAAAATAATCCCTATCTTTCTCGATGAAACCCCTATTGGAATGAGCGTTTCCCCCTTGCGGGCGGAGACTCGGATGATCCACCGAACTAGTAGTATGTGCTCTTCATTTCAGTCACCGACGAATAAATTCATGGGCTTGTCCCAGCTACGCGTTGATCTTCTTTCGGCCCTCGGCATCATCGCTAGCAGTATGCTCGATCTCATCCCCAGCGTTCCGATGGTGACAGTTCTATAAGTTAAGTATATGGTGATGGCCGATGCTAACGGGGGGAGAGATCTATGAAAGAGAGAGGTCTTCGAATATACTCACACCTAAAAGAGGATGTGGACGCGATAATACTTATCAACGCTGAGGAACCGTGCTCGGACGCGGCCTTCTTTTACACGACAGGGGCAACGTCCGGTCTGTTCGAGCAGTGCCCAGCGATCGTTTGGCCGGATGGGGCCGTGCAGATCATCAGCTCTAGATTGGAAGAGACCAGCGCCCGGAGGACGGACGCGGAGGTGATCGCGTTCAATACCGGAGCGGAGAAGAACAAGATCTTGAAAGACCTTCTCAAGAACTGTCAAGAAGCTAGGGTTCAATGGTCCTGGTATGATCTACAACGATCTAAAACGATTGGAGACCTCTTTACCCCATCTCTCCCTGGTCGATGTTGGGGAAGCCGTAAGTGCCGCAAGAACGATAAAGGACGAAAGAGAGATCGAAGCCATCAAAGAGGCGTGCCGTATCGCCTCCAGGGTGGGGGATCAAATTCCAGATATGCTATATCGAGGGATCAAGGAGTTCGAAGCTGCAGCGGAGATAGGTTACCGAATGCAGAAACTGGGTGCTAGCTCCGTATCGTTCGAAACGATAGCAGCGTTCGGTCCTTCCACGGCCGAACCACATTATTCTCCGGGGAACGCTCCACTTTCGCCTGGTCAAGCGGCCCTGTTCGATTTTGGTTGTCGATATGGAAGATATTGCTCGGACATGACCAGAACGTTCTTTTTTGGGGAAGCAAGCACGAGACAAAAAAGGATGTACGAAGTGGTCCTCGAAGCCCAACGCTTGGCCCTGAACGGCATCCATGCTGGCGTCAAGGAATCGGATATTGATGCTGCCGCTAGGGGACATATCGATTCCTCAGAGTTCAAGGGAAGGATGATACATTCATTGGGGCATGGCCTTGGTCTCTCGGTGCACGATGGGGGCAGAATGGCCCCGGGTACCGATCTGGTCCTGCAGGAGAACATGGTATTGACCGTGGAACCAGGCGTGTATGTGCCCAGCGAAGGGGGCGTCAGGATAGAAGATGATGTTAGGATCACAAAGGATGGTTATGAGATGCTCACCCATGCCTCCAAAGACCTACGGGTGGTCTGAACAGATAGCGGGTATTTCCGGAGAGCCAGGAGCGACCTATCCCATCATTTCGACCTGCCCGTGATCCAATCGATATTGGTCCTGGATAGGCCGAAGGTCACCTCACCGCTCTGGCCGCTGAACATCGACCCGAACGGAAGGTTGTGGTCCGGTTCTACGAACTGATCGACCTTGAGAGTTCCAGTATCCACCTCATCGATCTTTATGTAATGTTCCAGAACGATCTCCCCGAACGGTGTCGCCATCGACTCGCTACCGACATACGAACCTTGGTGAAGGACCGACCACCCGGCGATGATACCACCCAGGTCGGCTAGGTCCTTTCCATTGTATGGGAACTCGAGCGTCGCTTCCCTCATGGAAGGGACCTTTTTCGGTGCAACCTTAACTGTGAAATGGTCGCCGGAGACCTTGATGAACTTGACCATCACTCCCCCGCGTATCTCTTTACCTTTCATGCTGCCGGAGACCGAATATAGTAAAAAATCACCGACCTGCAGTTCACCAGGCCTTCTCTTCTTCGATATCAGATCGATATCAGTGACCAATATGGACATGGGATCCACCATATCGCTGACCTCAGATGCTCGTGACCGAGACCTTCATCCGGTCCCCGACCAGGCCTAATCGCCTTGGGTCGCCGATAACCTTTCCGATGGGGGTCACTGGTGTTATGGCCTCAGGTTCCTTTCCCTTGCTCACCGGGGTAGGCCCAAAGAAAAGGCACACGGCCTTTCCTTCTGGCCAATATGCTACCTCCCCAATCCCCAATACTTTCTTTCCGTTCTCCAATGAACCCTTGACGGGTACCTCAAAATAGATCTCCTCCCCCCAGATGTTAGTCGTGGAACTGAAAGGTGCCGCAGACCAGATCGCATTTGCTAGATCCGGATCCGTTCAGCTCTATCTCATAATCCTCTGGGCCCATCATCAAACGCAGTCGCTTGACCATGTTCTCTCAGACAAATAAGGGAAGAGCCTAGTTAGTTTTTTCTCTGCTCTCATGCCATCATCGCGTGTTGGGGGGTCTAAAAAAGGAGGGGATCCCCTCCAAGACCAGAAAGGATCACGCTTTCTTCTCAAAAAGGGCCCGGATCTCCTTTCCGACCTGCTCTACCTGCTTCTCGGCCTCCTCGGTCTCCAGCCTCTTCATGTTCTTCAGGTCGACCTTCCACTCATCGGTCCATTCTTTTGCGAACTTTCCAGAGTTGATGTCGTCCAGGATCTTTTGCATCGCCTTTTTTGAATCCTCATTGATAATGGAATCTCGCCTTGTGAGCCCGCCGTACTCGGCCGTGTTGGATACTGAATCCCACATGTGCATCATACCGCCTGCGTAGATCAGGTCGACGATAAGCTTCACCTCATGCAACGTCTCGAAGTAGGCTATCTCGGGCTTGTAACCGTTCTTTACAAGGGTCTCGAACCCGGCCTCTATGAGCGCAGTAACTCCACCGCAAAGAACGACCTGTTCTCCAAATAGGTCCGACTGTCGCTTCCTCTCTGAAAGTTGTCTCGAGCACCCCTGCCTTCGTTGACCCCAATCCCTTTGCTAGGGCCAAAGCGATCTGCTTCGCCTTTCCGGAAGCATCCTGTTCCACTGCGATCAGCGATGGTACTCCAAACCCTTCCTCGAAGGTCTTTCGGACCATTCTCCCGGGGGACTTTGGTGCGACCATGATCACATCTGCCTTCTGTGGTGGGGATATCAGCTTAAAGGTTATAGCGAACCCATGGGCGAACTCCAGAGCTGCGCCGGATTTGAGATTGGGAGCTATCTGTTCGGTATAAACCCTTGGCTGGACCTCATCAGGTAATAATATCATAACGATATCTGCGCCTTTCACGGCCGCCGGGATCTCCGCCACCTTGAGCCCATCGCTCATGACCGTTTCCCATGACTCTCCGCCCTTTCTAGCTCCCACGACGATGTCAAGTCCAGAATCATGAAGGCAGAGCGCTTGCGCCCTTCCCTGGTTACCATAACCGATGACGGCTATTTTCTTCCCCTTCAATACCTTAAGGTCAGCATCTTGATCATGATAGAGCTTTACCATATGTACACCAGCTCATTGTTTTGCGTCTTTACCTTGATCTTTGTATAAACAATGTTCGGCCGCCTTTTTGACCTCGTTCGCATCCTTATCGGTGGTCCCGCATGCTATGAGGTAGTCCGAGCTTTTTCCTGGGGACGACTCCCAGAAACAGAGGAAGTCCTCCATGAGCGTATTCTGCGGTGTTGACGTCCTGTAAGGCCATCAGCGCGTGCAGTAATCTTCCGTTCATGTTCCCAGTGTTAGCCTCGATAATGACGGTCTGAAGGTCATCAGACCTTGCCATAAAGGTCTTCTCGACTACTATCTTTCTTCTACCTAGTTCCACGAGGATCCTTTGAAAAAGGCCCTGTGAATCCTTTCCAACTACCTTGATCACTTCCATTTGCACCTACCCCTTATGATAGAGGAAGCGTTCCCTCCTGGTGGTATCATGGGAAGGACATCTTCCTCTGGATCGATACTGATATCTATTATGAACGGCACCTCGGAACGGATGCTCCTCTCGATCGCCTCCTTGAGCTCCGAGGACCTGTCGACCTTGACCCCATCCGCACCATAGGCCTGTGCGAGCTTGACAAAGTCCGGATTGTTCCTCAATTGAGTACCACTGTAACGCTTCTCATTGAACAATTTCTGCCATTGCCTGACCATGCCTAACCAACCATTGTTGAAGACACAGACGATGACCGGCAGGTCCTCCGACACGGCCGTGGCGAACTCATGGAAGACCATCTGGATGCTCCCATCACCAGCTATGTCAACGACCTTTCGGTCAGGGAAGGCACACTTCGCGCCTATGGAGGCCGGGAACCCGAACCCCATCGTTCCAAACCCTCCAGAAGTGATGAACTGCCTTGGGTATCTGGCCTTGAACAGATGTGCCGCCCACATCTGGTTCTGGCCCACTTCCGTCGTTATTATAGCATCGTGGGGCAACCCATGGTTAAGCTCATAGATGACCTTCTGCGGCAGGACCGGGGAACTTTCAATGTTCGTTTCACATGAGCATTGTTCCAGAAGCGCCCTC
This sequence comes from Methanomassiliicoccaceae archaeon, assembly GCA_963741025.1. GTDB lineage: Archaea > Thermoplasmatota > Thermoplasmata > Methanomassiliicoccales > Methanomassiliicoccaceae > CAVUGW01. The sequence continues at coordinate 71,994 of CAVUGW010000013.1, read as the reverse complement.
ATCCGGACGGTCCAGGCGCTCTCGCCCTTCTGCATATTGAGTCCTTTGATTATGTATGATAGCGCCTTCTTGGCGTCACCCACCATCCTGACCTGGGTCCTGGGGCTCTTCCCGGCCTCACCAGGATCGATATCTATCTGAATGATCTTGGTGGAAAGGGATAGCTCTGATGGATTTTGTGCACTGCGGTCAGAGAACCTTGTCCCGACGGCGAGGATCGCATCGGCCTCGATGTAGGCCCTTCTGGCCACCTCTCTGCCATGCATCCCGATTATGCCAAGGGCCAACGGATGCTCCTCAGGGATTATCCCCTTCCCCATGATCGTAGTGGCCACAGGGGCCATGAGCATCTCGGCCAGGCGTGCCACCTCAGGTCCGGCGTTCGACCATATAGCTCCACCACCGACCAACAAGAGCGGGCGTTCTGATGCTTTGAGTATTTTGACCGCATCACCAAGCCCCGATAGGTCCTCCAGGGGAGGTGGGGAAGGATATTCTTTCTTCATTGCCGCCTCTGGCACCTCCGCTTTGAGGACATCGGTCGGAAGATCTATGTGAACCGGGCCGAACCGACCGCTCATGGCGATCGACACACCCCTCTTAACGGCCTCCGGAATGTCCTTCGGATCTAGGACCCTGAAATTATGCTTGGTGATCGGCATCATCAAACTGAACGAGTCCGCTTCCTGGAACGCCTGGTTGCCCAGAGAGGCCGTGGAGACCTGCCCGGTCAGAACGAGCATCGGTGAGGAATCGGTATAAGCAGTGGCAACTCCCGTAACAAGGTTCGTGGACCCTGGTCCAGAGGTCGATGTGCAGACCCCCAGCCTTCCGGTCGCTCTCGCGTATCCATCTGCCATATGGGCCGCACATTGTTCATGGCGGACCAGAACATGGCGTATCTTGGAGGTGAGCATGTCGTTGTACAGGGGTAATGTCGTACCTCCCGGTAGACCGAACATAACCTCGACACCTTGTTGTTCGAGCAGTGTGAGAATCGCTTTGGAACCTTTCACTAGTTACCACCTTCACGATGATCGAGGCTATCCAAAAATCTGGATGCCTCTACCTAATCAAAACTACCACTACGCCCAATCCATTGAAAACTATGGGCTGAGTGGCGTATTTTGACATCGTTCCCTGAATATTGGGCAAAGTATTTAACATTAGCGAGCAAGAGGTCCCTGCCCCAGTGGAGAGTGGGAGCGACCGTGCGATGAGCTATGGTGCTCGGGCCGGCGAGAACGATATCGTGAGGCATGGTCAGATCGATGGATGCTCACGCCCCTTTCATACCTTCGATCGCCTTTTCTCCAAAAGTGTTCTTTTGTTATCATAATGATCGATCGGGAGCTCGACCATCGATAATGACATGACCGGAAGACAAATAATGAATAAATTGCATTTGATTAAATGGACAGGTCAAATTATGAAGGTCAAGGTTGCGATCAATGGTTATGGGACGATCGGAAAAAGGTGCGCTTGGGCATGCACACAACAGGATGACATGGAGGTCGTGGGGGTCACCAAGACCAGACCTTCCTTCGAGGCAAGGATGGCGAGCATGAACGGGTTTCCCCTCTACGCAGCATCCGCTGACAAGATGGCATCTTTCGAAAAAGATGGTATAAAGGTCGAGGGATGCCTGGAGGATCTCGTTAACAAGGTGGACATAGTAGTGGATGCGACCCCAGAAGGTGTGGGGGAAGAGAACAAGGCGATATATGATAAGGCCGGGGTCAAAGCGATCTTCCACGGCGGTGAGGACCACGGACTGGCCGGAATATCTTTCAACGCTTTTGCGAACTATAATGAGGCCTGGGGGGCCCAATATTCCAGGGTGGTATCGTGCAATACGACAGGTCTTGTAAGAACATTGTATCCGATCGACCGCGTCTTTGGGATAGAGAGGGTTGTCGCATCACTGGTAAGGAGGTCATCGGACCCTGCGGACCCCAAAGGCTCGGGCCTTAATACCCTGGAGCCTGTACTAAAGCTCCCGACCCATCATGGTCCTGACGTTCAGACCATCATGCCTTGGCTGAACATAACCACAATGGCGGTCAAGTCCCCAACCACTCTGATGCACGTTCATTGCATCGCAGCGGACCTGAAGAAGAAAGCAACGGACCAGGATGTTCTCTCTGTGTGGGACAACGTCCCGAGGGTCAAGTTCGTGAGCGGAAAACATGGGATAAGATCATCAGCACAGATAATGGAGCTGGCAAGGGATCTTGGTCGTCCAAGGGGCGACTTCATGGAGATAGTAATATGGCAAGACGGGGTCAAGGTCGTCGGTAACACGCTGTACTATTATCAAGCGGTCCACCAGGAAAGTGATGTTGTTCCAGAGGTGGTCGATTGCATCCGTTCCATGATGAAACTTGAGCCAGATGCGATGAAATCGATCAGGAGGACGGACAAGTCGTTGGGCATTGGAAAATGACCGCGAGATCCGGCATGAAAGATCTTTCCTAAGGTTCACCGTCGTTCCTTGCATTCTCGAAGGTCGACCGTTCCTCTCCGAGATCTGAGAGGTCGATGGGTGACCCTTTGGGACTTGTGATCTGGACCGACGGGCGCCTTTCCCGATCTGGCCACGACCGACAACCGTCCTCCGTTGGAACTTTCACAGGGGATCGTATATGCTACTGTTCTACTTCGCTAGGAGGAAATTATTGGTCGCGGAACAAGAAAGCCCATGAAATTGTTCGCGGGGGCGTGAATGGTGAAGATTATGTTGTGGGTCGGCCATCCTCCGTTCGTCGGATGTTGCCCTGCATCTATAGGTTGTTAGCTGACAGAGAAAGCCGTTGCTGGCTGAGAACGAATCACATTGTTGAGGAGGACGGGGAAAGGTCCTTCGTCTATCAAATGGGCTCTGGATCCATACCGATCATGTGCTCCAACGGATTGACCAAGGTCTGCCCATTCCGGCAATGGCCCTCCAATAACGGGAGAGGCAAGATAATACCCTGTGATCATTGTGGTCATGGTCACAGAGAAGGTTCGAACTCGCAGATGCTCTGTGAGGCCTGGAGCTCGACCAAGCTTGTTCTGAAACAGATGCGCAATGAGCTACCGAAAGGTCGCAGGTTCTACCCTGAAGGAACTTCCAGGATGCCTTATGATGTGACAACCCCCCCACTTATCCGCAGGTTGGTCTGGCAGCGGGTCAAGCTGGCCGTTCTGAGACGGGACCGTTTCAGTTGCCAGGATTGCGGTGTGGTCTTCGGGGCGAAAAGACGTAAGGTCCATGACATCGAGCTAAGACACGGGAGGGGCGGATACAAATGGGAGTCCTTGGAAGTGCACCATATTTTGCCAAGGTCGAAGGGGGGCTCGGACCATCCTGGTAACCTGAAGACATTATGTCCATCCTGTCACAGAAAATACACGAACGTCCTCATCAAGGAAAGGGCGGTGAGACTCCATGAGCTGAGGGATGGTTCAAGAACGATGGACGAGAACGAGGTCGGAACTTTGAACTACTATGAGGACCCCTGGGATTGAACCTCGTAACATTTCGATGAACGTTTCGATCACCTCTATCATCCGGTGACAGGGAAGTACCAAGGATGGTTCGGATGGTTCTATTGAAGTGAAAGAGGTCACGCACATGAGCTCCATCGGCCACTCATGAACGAGTTCATGGGCTCACGGTCTTTGGTATCAACGCCCTCTGTTTTCGGCCCGCTCAGAGAGGGCCCGCCACCGACCCGCTGGAGAAGGCGTTGATGTTCCTTGGGCTTTCAGATCCTCATGCAGGGAGAACTCGCGCACGACCGCCCATAATAGGTCATGGTACCCGAAGACATCTTGACGGTGCGGATCGCCTATCGAGAAAGGCTCTTCCGTCACGAAGGCTTGTCGAGTTCATCCTGCACTATAGAAAATAGGTTCTCCGGCGACACTCTTTATAATGTCCTCCCTCTTTTATCCCTCGGGTCTTTCAAGTTGAGGCTAACGGTCATCATTCCAACATTGAACGAGGAAGAGTGTATAGGTGAGGTCCTTGATGAGATCCACGCCGCGCTCGGTAGTAGCGGGATGACATATGAGGTCATGATAGTCGATGGGATGTCAAAGGACCGTACCAGGGAGATAGCTAGTTCCAAAAGTGCCCAGGTCGTAGAAGAGCCAAGAAAAGGTTATGGTCGGGCCTATAAGACCGGGTTCGAAATGGCCAAGGGCGAGGTGATCGCCACCTTGGACGGTGACTGCACATATCCGGCGGACATGATCATTCCTCTCATGAAGCAGCTGGATGATGAGAACCTAGAGTTCATAACGACGGATCGATTCGGACATATGGAAGCAGGGCGCGATGAGCCAAATGCACAAGATAGGTAATCTTGGTCTATCGTTCACTACAAGGCTGCTCTTCGGGCGGATCATCAGGGACTCACAAAGCGGTATGTGGGTGTTCAGGACGTGAATCGCTGAAAAAGGTCCGTCTGACAGCTGACGGAATGCCGTTCTCTGAAGAAATAAAGATCGAGGCGTTCCGAAAGCTCAGGTCGAAGGAGGTAATGATCCAGTACCGAAAGCGGGTGGGTGAGGTAAAGTTGTCCTCCTGGCACGACGGTTGGAAGAACTTCAAGTTCCTTTGGACAAAGAGGTTTCGAGGCCCTAGAGATAAGTCCTTGCGATCCTGATGGTCTCCCTCAGGCTATCTTTTACCATTGGATTATAGAAACTTGCAGCTGGATGGTATGCCATGAGGAGGTCATGCTCTCTTCCCAGGACCTTGATCTTCGTAATAATGTTGACCTCCTTGCCCAGGTTCACTTCCCTCTTCAAAAGGTCCATAGCGGCCGACCTTCCCAGCGTGACTATGAGCCTTTTGTTCTCAAGTTCTTTCTCTAAATAGGGAAGACAAGCTTCCATCTCCTTTTTTTCGGGGAGCCCTGTTCTCGGGTGGCCGACATTTCACCGTATTTGTAATAAATATCTTGCTACGCGGAAGGCCCCCCTCATCCAATAATCTTGTCAGGAGTTTTCCTGACCTGCCGACGAAGGGCCGGCCTTCTTTATCCTCTCTCTCTCCGGGGGCCTCGCCTACGAACGCGATCGGGGAAGAGGGGTCCCCCTCCGGGCAAACGACATTCGTCCTCCCATCGCATAGGCCACAGGCCTTGCAGTCCTTGATCTGGGTCATTTTCTCAGCAACTGTTCGGCGGTCACGAGCGATGTAAGATGTACGCTCATCCCCTTCAATCGATCTTCCCCTCCCTTCCTGGCGATCGACAACGCAGAACACATCGCACACGAAACCTCCAGCCCCACGCACGATCTCGATCGCTTCACAGACCGATCCTGCAGATGTGATCACATCCTCGACCATCAGGACCAGGTCACCCGGATCTAGTGTTCCTTCTATCATCTTTTGGGTCCCGTGGTCCTTTTTCTCTTTCCTGACCATGATGTACGGGACCTTGGTCCTTAATGAGAGGGCGACCGCAATAGGTATCGATCCCAGTACAACGCCTGCTATTTTATCGAACACTATGTCCCCCCTCTCCAACTGCCTCGCCATTTCGTCGGCCAGCTCCTCGAGCACCGAGGGGTCGGTGCTTGCCTTCTTTATATCGATATAGTACGGGCTCTTTTTTCCTGAGGCTAGAGTGAAGTCTCCATATGCCAATGCATTACAGCGCAGCAAAGCTTCCTTGATCCTTGTGTTCATAAGCTCACCAGGGTTCCTTTTTTTTACCCATCTTGAATCCTATGATATTGACAGACCTATGGAGCAATGGGACGAATATTAAGAGCGTGATCAGGGCGATCAGGCTCTCGCCCGATATATAGGACGATATGAACCAGTTCGGAAAGAAGATGACCACCAATGCGATCGCCCCGATGATGAAATCATATTGATCTAGCACGGGTGCTTTCTGACCTCGTTCCATTCCCAGTCTTCGTTTTATGAACGCTCCTCCCATATCCCCGAGCAGGGAGCCTGTCGCCAGCAGAAAAACGATCGCAATGTTCGAGTAGAGCGGGCCGTATCCCCAAAAGTTCGTGCTATCGAACGGGTAGGATATGGCAAGCAAAAGGAAACCGATACATGTTCCAGTAGCGATACCTCCTATCAACCCACGCCAGGTCTTTCCATCACCCAATACCCTTTTACCTTTCCAGGTGCGGTTGAAATCGATCGGCGTTCCGCCTCCGAACAGTACCGCCGCGGAGTTGGGCACCAGGGCTGGTATCATTAGCCAAAGACCGCTTATGGCAACCAGCAACACGTTCATCGAGCGGCGATAGCCTAACCAATAAATGAGGGTTTGCAACAAGTACTGGGAGATGGATGGTGGACCAGAGAGCGTCCTCTATAATGGTCCGGTCCTGGGTCATCCCGTCCTATTTTTAAAGAACCTCAGGGTATCGTTCACGCATGTCTCGGTGCATGTAATATCCAAACGGTCCGAGAACTGGCTTGCCCTCCTATCAAGGATCACCGATACGCCGATGTCGGTCTCGGTCCTGATCAACCGTCCGATGGCCTGCAATAGTTTCCTGGTGACCGGCGCCTTGACGGTATACTCCCAACCTTTCCCGAACTTCACCTCATAATAATGCAAAAGAGCTCGTTGTTTCGCGGTCGGTTTGGGATAAGGTATACCTGCGATGATAGCGACCTCAAGCTCACGATCCGGGAAATCTATCCCTTCACTGATCCGTCCGCCCATAACGGCGAAGAGCACCGACCCACCTTTCTCAAAGATCTTGAACTGTGTGACGACATCCATCAGGTCAGACTGTGTCATCTTTCTTCGCTCGATGTAAGAGCTCTTGTGTATGCGGTTCAATATGCCATCATCTAGGAAACGGTCCATCAGATTATATGAGGGAAAGAAGACGACAGTGTTCCGGTCTAGTGCATTGCAAAGAGATGAGGTATGATCCTCCATCCTTCGAACCATTTCCTCGTCCTTGATCATCTCTTCATACTTTGTCGTAACATCATCAACGAACAGGACCTGTCTGTTCTCTTTTGGGAACGGAGAAGGGAACACCATTGCCTTGGAGTCTTGGGGCATGCCGATGGATGCCCTGTATTCGTTGAGAGGAACCAGAGTTCCGGACATGTGAAGTGTCGCATAGGCGTCCAGGAGCGGATAGGTGGCAAGGGAAGGGTCCAGACAATATGCTTCCAAGGCAGGGTTATCCCCTGCCGTCACCAGTTTAACATAATGTTCCTCGTCCATGTCCATCCAGAACTGAAGGAACGCACCGAGGGAATGGATGTACGATCTTGGTAGCTTTCCCTGCTTTCGTTTCGACCCGCGTATGCTCTCTCCATGCGCCATCATGGACCTGGCCGCTGAGGTAAGAGCCGCGGATGTTGTTGTGAACTTTTCCATCAGACCCTCCTGTAAGAAATCTGGAGGTATCAGACCGTCATCCTCGATGACATATTCCTTGACCGCTTTGTCCAATAGGTTTCTAAGAACATAGGTCATGTCCATTATGCTTCCGCCTTTCATGACCTCAGGGTCACCGTACTCATCGACCTCTTTTACCACTAGCTCAAGCATTCTTTTTGACATCTGAACTGTCTTTATCTCCCTTGCATAGTCGGGGAGATTGTGAGCTTCGTCCACAATGATCACGACATCCTTTATTGGAACGTTCAGCCAATCCAATAGGTTGTTCCGGATGAACGGTATGAAGAAAAAGGCATATGGTGCCGTAACGATGGTCACATCTGGGAGCATATCTTTGATGAGCTCATATGGGCAAAGACCCCTTTTATCACAATAATCCACGAACTCTTCCACCGTTGGAAGCTCCTTGCGGCAGTGTTCCTCTATGCTGGAGAACTCCGTTGAGATGGTGGCCTGATAAAAACGGCACCCACCCTCTTTCCCGTCCGTGGTCCTCTTCTTCTTTTCCCCGCATAGCCTTGAGAGCTCTTCGGGTGTTCCATGGGCCAGCTCGGGGTCCCTTTTGATCAGAGGACAGGTCCCCTGCCTTCCCTGGATCCCGCAACCGAAGATGTCCTTTTTCTCATTGATCTTTCTTAGTTCCAGGATGACCTGGCGTTGTTGCGAGTTTGTCCGGGTCAAATAAATGACCTTTTTCCCTTTTTCCAACGCGGCCTCGAGACAACCGACCAAAGAACAAATGGTCTTACCGGTTCCGGTTCCGCTCTCCATGACCATGTGACCTGAGGAGCTAACGCTCGAGGAGATCGAACTGACTATCTCCTCCTGGAACGGTCTTGGAGAATAAGGGAAAAGATCCATTGCCACGAAACAATCTGATTATGTAGAATAGGATTTCGGTCGGTCGGATGAAAATAATGAAGATGTTTAAGGGGTTAGTTCTGAGGTCTTTGCCAGATATCTTCCCCGAGCGAGTCATATACTGTATTCGAGGCTCCCGAGTCCTCGATCGTAGAGACCTTGTCGTCTATGAGTTCGAGTATCCGTTCCTTTCTGAACAACCAGTAATGGATCCTCCACTCTCTGCCATCGTATAACGTGGTCTCTTCCCTCTCGGTCGTCAATATACCTGTATCCTCTAGCATATAGAACGCATCCCGGTCCTCTGGTTCCAAGATGTTGTCGATTATCCTCTCGCTATATCCAAAGAAGTTCAGGATGTGTTGAGCCATCGCCTTTGCCTGTTCCTCCGGCATTCCCTCTTTATCAATGCCATTCCTTATGGCGTTGGTAAGCTCATCCAGCGTTAAGGTCCTGTCCTCGGTCGGTGTCCCTTCGTTCGTCATTTGTTCCCCTCTGAGCCCGGATTTTTATTCGTAACTTTTTAATATGTTCGATCTATTGAGATCAACTTATATATCCATTTTAAGGCACGATTTTATTATCGTGGAATTTTTAGGCAAAGAACAACATGTTCTTGACATGTTACCAAACTATTTGCCCAAGATATATATCAAGGAGTGAGACATCATTATCAAATAAGGTAATAGCTTATGATCGCAGAGTTCAGCATCGTACCCATCGGCTCCGGGGAAAGTCTCAGCGATTATGTTGCGGAAGCATACAGATTGGTGGAGCAGAGCGGGCTTAAACATCAACTGACCGCCACGGGAACGATCATCGAAGGTGACTATGATGAGGTCATGGATGTGATCTCTCAATGTCATAAAAAAGTGAGAACTATGGCCCACCGTGTCTTGACCCGCATATGGATCGATGATAGAGGGGGGGCCAGTGATGAGATGGAAAAAAAGGTCCAAAGCGTTATGGAAAAGATCTAGGCGGGGATACCGCCATGTATATCAGATCTGAAGATATTCGCGGTTCCCGATCTGACTTAGCTCTATGGAGCGGACCTCTCGGAAATCCTTCACCGCTCTCAGGTCCTTGATCGTTGCTTCGGTCACCTGGTTATCTACCGATATGAGCATTAGGGCCTTTCCTCCCTTCTCACATCTTCCCAGGCCCATACGAGCGATGTTGACGCCCTTGGAACCCAACATGGTTCCCATCCGGCCGATGATACCTGGAACATCAGTATGGATGCTCATGATGAAATCTCCGTCCAAGGGCATATCAAGGTCGAACTCGTCGATCCCCAGCAATCTCGGCTCTGCCCCCGGGAAAGCAGTTCCGCGAACTTCCCTCTTGGTCGAGTCCGAGTGCAATGAGACGGATATCATGTTGACATAACGCTGAGATTCCTCGACCTTCGATTCCACGATCTGGATGCCTTTTTCCTTAGCTATCGTCTCAGCATTGATTATGTTCGGCCTTTCTCCGGTAAGATTAGAAAGTACCCCCATCATGGCTGAGACGGTCAACATTTTCGTGTCGACGCTGGCCAGCTCTCCATAGTAGGTGACCTGGATCTTGACCACCGGGGCGTCCGTCAATTGAACCGCGAACGCCCCCAGTCTTTCTGCGACGGAGATGAACGGCACGGTCTTTGGGTCCATGGCCCTGACCGGAGCGTTCACCGCGTTGGTGATCCTTTTGTCCACAAGGAACATCTTCACGTGCTCTGCCATCTCGACCGATACCTTCTCCTGAGCTTCCTTGGTCGAAGCCCCAAGATGGGGCGTCAGGACCGCGTTCTCTAAGGTCAGTAGCTTTGAACCGGTCGGAGGTTCCTTCTCGAACACATCCAGTGCTGCCCCGGCGATCTTTTTGTCCTTGAGCGCCTCGTATAGCGCTTCTTCATCAATGAGCTCTCCACGGGCAACATTGACTATCATGGCACTGGGTTTCATCTTTCCAAGAAGGTCCTTGTTGATCAAATGATGAGTTCCGGGGGTAAGGGCGGCATGGATCGTAACTATGTCCGCTTGCTCTAATACTTGATCAAGTGGAAGCATGCGCACCCCGAGCTTGACGGCTACCTCAGGCGGTATGTACGGATCATAGCCCACAAGTTTCATCTGGAACGATCTTGCCCGCTTCGCGACCTCCCCTCCTACCCTCCCGATACCAACTATCCCTAGCGTCTTTCCATTAAGTTCGATGCCAGTGAACTTGCTCCTTTTCCATTGTCCGGCCTTCAATGAGGCATCTGCTGGTACGATGTTCCTAGCCAAGGTCAACATCATGGCCATCGTGTGTTCGGCCGCAGATATGATATTGGCGGACGGGGTGTTCATAACAAGAACGCCTCTTCTGGTCGCAGCTGTCACATCGACATTATCTACCCCAACGCCTGCTCTGCCCACGACCTTGAGGTTCTTCCCTGCCTTGATGACCTCGGCGGTCACCTTGGTTCCGCTCCTGATGATGAGGGCGTCATACTCCCCGATGATCTTCATAAGGTCCTCCTGGGATATGTTCGGCTTGACATCTACTTGGATATCAGCGCCTCGCCTAAGCATCTCTAGGCCCTCTTGTGAGAGCTCGTCCGTGACCAGCAATTTGATCATTGTTTCGCCTCCAATATCTCATCCATGTTCTTGATAAGGTCTTTGATCTCCGCGACGGTAAGGTCTCCCATGTGACCGATCCGGAAGCTCGTTTCCTTTATCTGCCCATAACCATTGGATATTTCATAACCTCTATCCTTGAGGGCCTTGTTGAAGACATTGAAATCAAGGTCACCCCTATTGATGACGCTTATCGTGTCAGATAGATAACCTGCTTCCGGGAACAGACCGAAGCGCTTCCTTCCCCATTGCCTCACCTGCTCGGCCATATCCTTGTGCCTCTGGTAGCGGTTCGAGACCCCTTCTTTGAGTATGCGGTCCAATTGGAAGTCCAACGCATAGATCAGCGAGACCGGGGGGGTGGTCAGCGAATAGTTCTTGTCCGCCATCTTCTTCATCTCTATGAGGTCGAAATAATAACCTCTGTTGGGTACCTCCTTGGCCTTCTCCAGAAATCGATCGCTTGCACAGATTATCGCTAGTCCTGGAGGTAATGCCAGTGCTTTCTGGGTACCGAAGACCAAAGCATCTATGTCCAGGTCCTTGATATGAAGGTCCGTACCATAAACGGCGGTGACACCATCAACGAAAAGCAATGGGTCCCTGTCCCTTCTTATCTCGCTAAATATCTCATTTATAGGATTGAGAACCCCCGTGGAGCTTTCGTTTGCGACCAGCGTCACTGCCTCTGTATCATCATCGATCTTTCCTTCGACTGTCCTTCGGCTTCACCGCCTTGCCCCATGCCACGTTTATCTTCTTGACTTCCTTGCCGTTCTCAGAACCGATCCCCTGCCATCGATCGCCGAACGAACCGTTCGATATCCCTGCCATCTTGCTCCTCACGCCACTTCTGGCACATGCTTCAAGAAGACCAGATGCAGATGCTGGTGAAAGAAGGATGTTCATATCTGTAGCAAGTGTCTTGTGCAGCTTTTCGACGACGGACTGTTGGAGCCTCTCATATTCCTTGCTCCGATGAGTGATCATCGGCTTCGTCATTGCTTCTAGCACTTCTTTCCGGACCTCGACCGGACCTACGGTGAACAAAGTGTGAGTCACAGACATCCCCCAAATCTCGCCGACCGCCGTTCAGAACGGTACTGGGAAGGAGGAGGACATCTGTTCGGGTCCTCCGCATCCACTTCCAGATCCGCATTTCGGAGTTCGGCCTATTGTCATACCGCAGGCCATGTTCATTTTGTCCAGCATATCCCCTGAGATGGACAGGACCGGATGAAAAAAATCCGGTTCGATGAGCATGGCATTCAACAGCATGTTGGTTGGCGGTATTAAAAAGTAGGGAATATAAATCTTCCGCTGATGTCCAGAGCGCCGCCCGATCAGGACGGACATCGGAACGCCCATGCCTGCAAGGAAAGCTTTTCGTCCTACCCGACCGGATCTCTTGGCCCGTTACGATGTGCGCCGATGCGTGCTCCCCCGAACAGGGAGCGGCTCACCATGATCGAGCTAACGCCCTTCCCCTTATGGTACGATCACTGCTCGGATTCCTTCCGGTCCTGGAGGAACGGATGGTTCCTTTTGGAGCATTTTCAGGTCGGTCGACATCCGTCCGATCCAAGGGCCTGACGATCCTAAGGATGATCGGATCGTTCATCTGACTTGATCGGTCAGGAACATGCCGATGAGATGTTTTGGGCAGACCCGTTCGGTATCAGCTACTGGCGGCCTTTATTCCTTTGAGCACGTTCTCGTCGCGCTTCAAGGCCTCCTTGAAAGACTCGAGCGGTATGGTCTCGACCTCAAAAACGCTAGAACAGGGCAAAGATGATAAGATCGAGTCGACCTCTTCGTCCGACCCTGCATTTAAGATCAAGGCCGCGGAACGCTGACCTTCAAAGAACCCACCAGAGAGAGCATTGTCCTTCCTCATATCCTCCAATAAACGTATGCTTGGTATGATCATGTTCTCTAATATCGTTATTTTTTCTCCCTCGGTCCCGCCAAAACCTTCCTCCCGTAACTTCATCAAAACCAGGAAGTCCACTTTCTCACCTAATGTTTGTTCTTGAGTCGATCGATATTATATGTTCGCTATGACCTGGACCAAAATATAAGGTGATGTTCAAGGCCGCGAGATAACATCGACCATACTTTCATGGTTCGTCACGACCAGCATCGGTCGATATCACCGATGCCAATAGAATGATCGAGCGGTCGGTTCCAGCACGCGGACCTAACAGAATTGAGTGCTCTCCAACAGGGTCCCTCCCGATTCCAGGACCCTTTTTGCTGCCTCTTCGAACGATTCGACCTTCATTATAAGGACAGCGCATCTCTTCCCACTATATGCGTACGAATACTCGATGTTCACACCTGCATCGCCAAGGATCCTTGATCGCGTCATATAGCCCCCCAGGCCGGTCCAACATCTCTACCGCGAGAACATCGGTGTAACGGACGGTGAAGCCAAGAGATATGAGCCTATTGTATGCTTTTTCAGGGCTGTCCACTAGCATCCTTATAACCCCATAACCTGCTCCTTCAGCTATGCTGAAGGCGTATATGTTCACATCTTCTTCCATCATCGCCTTCGCGACAGTGGCCAGCCTTCCTGGCTTGTTCTCTGAGAAAACAGAAAGTTGTTTCACTCGATAGTTCTCGTACATCATATCTCCCTCTTGTCCACCACCCGCTTGGCCTTGCCCTCTGTTCGTGGGAGAGTACCGGGTTCCACAAGCTCCACCGTTACGCCGACGTTCAGAGAGTTCCGTAATTTGTGGGATATTCTCTCCCTGAGATCCATGAGCTTGACGATATTATCGGTGAACGCCTCTGGCTTCAGCTCTACCCGCACCATCATACTGTCCAGCTCGCCCCGTCGTTCGACCACGATCTGGAACTGTTCGCCTACTTCGGGTATGGTCAACAATGTATGCTCCACCTGCGATGGGAAAACATTGATGCCGCGAACTATTAGCATGTCGTCGACCCTTCCATAGATCCTCCTGATCCTGGGATGGGTCCTTCCACATGAGCAAGGTTCCTCCATGATCTCTGTGACATCCCCGATCCTGAACCTCACTACAGGGATGGCCTCTTTCTGGAGCATCGTGACCACTAGTTCCCCCCTTTCACCTGGTGCGACCTGCTCCCCGGTCTTCGGGTCGATGGTCTCGATGAACGCCATGTCCCCCCATATGTGGATACCGTCCCTCACATGACATTCGGTGAAAAGCGGCCCAGATAGCTCGCTGGTACCATAACAATTGTAGCCTTTGACGCCCAACCAATCCTCGATCCTTTCCCTCATCTTGATCGACCACGGTTCGGCCCCCAGAAGACCTACCCTCAGACCGGTATCGTTCTTTATGCTGACACCCATCCGCTCGGCGGTCTCGCCCATATGCAATAGGTATGAAGGGGTGGCCGCGATCGCCGTCACTCCAAGGTCCTGTGCAAGTTCGATCTGGCGTTCTGTGTTCCCTGTGCTTGTCGGCACAACAGCAGCACCGATCTTCTCAACGGCATAGTGAAATCCGAGGCCTCCGGTGAAAAGGCCATAGGTATTGCTCACCTGAATGACATCATCCGGTCCCAGACCGATCGAAGTAAGAGATCTGGCAAGGGATGTCGACCAATTATCGATATCTCGTCTGGTGTACGCAACGATGGTCGGTTTCCCGGTCGTACCTGACGATGCGTGATATCTGATAATATCACGTTTTGGCGCCGAGAGCATTTTGTCTGGGTATGAATCTCTCAGGTCCTTTTTTGACATGAAAGGTAATTTCGATATATCCTCAAGGGAGCAAATGTCATCCGGATGAACATTCGAACCCCTCATCTTGGCATGATAGAAATCCGAAAAATTGTAAAGCCTGTAGACCAACGTCTTCAGGAGTTTATATTGGAGGGCCTTGAGCTCCTCTGGTGGCATCGTCTCCATCTTGGGGTCCCAATAAACCATCTATTCCACCTTGATGAACGAAATGATATCCGCCTCAGGAAGAACGCCAGGCAACGATGGCTTATCCTGACCGCCGTCCGATATCGTCCGCATAACATGACCAACTTCGCAAGCCAAGCTCTTCCTGACCTGGACGGTCGTGGATGATGACATGTGATATATTTTACTGTTCCCTTGGAACGCCCAATACGTCGCTCGATAAGGCAGCCGGGACAGCTGACATCCTCCGAAACCCTCTTTACCTAGCATATGATATGACATCTCGGTAGTAATATGGACGACCTCTATGCGATTCTGGACTCTCTCGATGAGGACCTACAAGCGATGCAGGAAGATCTTGAGACAGCTATCGAACTGATCAACAATGGTGAGGCGAAAAAGGCCATCCAGATCCTGGAAGAAATGAACAATTTCTTGGTAGATTTCCTGGAACCTAACGGTGAGTGCGAGGACGAAGAATGCGACTGCCTCGATATAGAGGTCGATGATGAGGACCTAGATAAAGAGGATGAAGAAGGTTCTGAACAATCGGATAAGAAGGATGATGAGAAATAATCGTTCCCGTCATCGAGCGGGAGCCTCCTTTCCGAACTTCTCGGACCATATTTTCATTTTTATCTTTAATTTCACAGAAATACCACCGACGGGTGGATCGGGCCATGTCGCACATTCCTTTGATCATGTTAGGCCTGGCGATGGACAGGATCGATACCTTAGTGCCTCGGACATGTCCTTGGACCCAAAGGGCCACCCCATGAAATTCGGCCTTGATCTTTGAACGATAACAGGAAGTGCAGTGATCGACGTCAGCTAAAGGGAGATGGCATGATCTGGTAGACCCTATGATCGATGCCTGCCCATTGTCGGTCCATCTTCGATACTGGGATATATCGATCAAGCGTTCCCTTAAAGGATGAAACGTGAGCTGTTGACACTTTTAGCGTGCCCAGTTTGTATGTCCACCCCGTTGATCATAGTGGCGGACGAAGAGGACCGTTCAGGGATCTGGAGAGGTTGTCTCAAATGCTCGAAATGTAACACTGTTTATCCGATTCTCCGAAGGTATCCCGAACATGATACCCCCGGACATGAGATAGTGACATTATCGTGCCTCCAACTCTGATCGGCCCGTCCGATGGTCGATATATCCCTCGGCCAGGCGTTAGTTCGATTGCATATCTCATCGATCTTGCCTTATCCCGTCCACATGTGCGGACATGTCTCATGGCATGGCGCTTGGGTCGATCTTACAAAAAACCGAAGACCCCGCCTTTGATATTTTTCACGGGAACGACTACTAATCATTTATTATCTGTATTCCCAATTTCTATCCGTTGCCTGAGACCGAAAAGGACAAAAAAATAGAGGAACTTTCGGAGAGGATCGCAGAGCTGGAGGTCTCGATCCGAAGATCACCCGACCTTATTCCGAACTCGTGGATCGTCTGGGTCAGGTACAGGACATAGTTGGTAGATATTTCCGACTTCTCGACATCTATGATAGATATGGAGTGATATCTATCGAGACGATCCTCCCTCAGGTCAAGGACCCGATATCGAGGGAGATCGTGAAGATATTGTTGGACCATCCGAACCTGAACATCTCTCAATTGGCCGAAGAGCTTAGGGTAAGACTGGGAAGCTCTTCCCGCCGTATAGTGAGGAGCAAGTTGGGGAGTTTGATGGAGCTTAAGATCATTACCGAGGTACAGGACAAGAAGGTCAAAACATATGTCGTATCGGACGACATGATCAAAAGATGGTCACAAGTGCTCGGTCTGACCAAATAACGTGACCACAATAGTATATGCTAAATATCAAACCTGTTGAAAGGAGTTTGAAAAGATGAACGAAGAACACAGCCATCGAATGCCGACCGAAGAAGAACTAAGAGGGATATTCAAGGTATTGGGAGAAGAGGTTCCAGGCCTTCTCGAGAAACTGACCAAGATCATTTATGGTGTTAAGGAGAGCGAGGACTTCGGGAAGGCGGTGGGCAACTTCTACAAAGCGCTAAAAGACGCAGGAATGAGCAACGAACAAGCGTTCCAGTTGACACAGGAGTATATGTCCAACATCAACCTCGGAAAAGCGTTCCGCGGATTCGGTGACAACATGCACAGGATGGGCGACCGAGAGAGACGCAATCGGTACGATGAGCGGGATGAAGGAACGGAATGAACGAGGACATAACGAGGAGCAAGGACCGTTCGGCGGTACTGTTGATACTGGCGAGATCTCCACCCCTCGCTCTACGTTTGGGGAAGGAGTATCTCAGGATGAGAAGGAAGGCCAATAAAGCAAAGGTAAGGTTCTATAACGCTCTCGTTCAGAGCGGTCTTCCTAAGCGAGAGGCCAAGCTTCTCGCTGAACAGTACGCCTCTGCTCTGAGCGTGCGCTCGATCATAAGGAACCTAGATCTGGTCAGATCGATCTCTTGGTTCGACCTGGACCGCCCCGAATGAACTACCCCGCCCTGGCGGGGAGCTTCTTGTTCGATCTGATCGGCTTGCATGACGTATCCTCGCCCGCTGCGTTCGTCAGGCTGATACCTTTTATAATATCTGGAAGATCATGAGAATTAAGCGTGATCTATTTTGAGACCGAGTAATAGGACCGGAGGAGGAACGAGCTCGATGAAAAAGAAGGACCGAGATGATCGGATCGGGACGTTCCTTTTGTTCCTATCCATGGTGGCGTTCTGCTTGATCGTCCTGTTCACCGCATGGAAGATCTACCCGTTCTGATCTTGGGCGGTCCCGATGTGTTGTGAACTACCCCGCCCTTGCGGGCGGAGCTTCTTGCTCCGTCCGGTCGGCTCGCAGACCGTTCATTGACGGCTGTAGCGGTCGGCTATCCACAAGCTTGGGATCTGGTCGTTCCGATCGTACGTTCGTTCTCTTTGCTCGGATAGGGACGGAACATGTGGCCCAGCACCGTTTCATCTTACGTTCCGAGCGATCTTGCATATGAACGTCTTTCGGTGGGGTGAGGAAAAGTGCCTATCCGCTCGTTCCCTTACGACGAGTTATCACACTTTCTCGCTCTCATCCCCCAGCTTTCAGAGGGGGGACCTCTCGCTCGCAATAGTTAAAAAGATCAGGACATCATCGAACTTATCCTGCCCTTTATGCGTGGAAATCATCTCATGATCGGGTCAGGGGCGAAGAAGAAAAGGATGAGCCCCCCCGAAAGCAATGCAATTGAGCTAGGACGTGAGGATCTTCACGGGATCCAGCGGCTCAAGGAATCGAAATCCTTTTCTTGATCAAGCTCATTAGGATGTAGATAGAAACATAAAAGGTGAGGGATCAAGTTGGAAGTTACTACCGCGATCAAGAACCGGAGGAGCATTAGGAAATACAAAAGGAAAGAGATCCAGAGAACGTCCTAAAAGATGTTCTCGAAGCGGCCAGATTGGCACCATCGGCCGCAGGAAAACAATCATGGGAGCTCGTTCTGGTCAATGACCCGAAGATAAAGGCCGACCTCGTACCGATCTGCAAGAACCAGAAGTTCGTTGAAGAGTGCCCTGTTTTCTTAGCCGCAGTGGAGGACCCTGAACAGAAGTGGTCAAAGGTGGACGCCACGATCATGATGGACCATATAACCCTTGCAGCCCACGATAATGGACTTGGCACATGTTGGATCGGTGCATACGATAAGGAGAAGGTAGGTGCACTACTTGGGGTACCCCCGAACCGCAGCGTCTGCATATGTATGACCCTGGGATACCCTGATGAGAGCCCTGAGGCACGCAACAGGAAGAGCATCGAAGAACTGGTGCATCATAACAAATACGGGGTAAAGAAGTGAATCTCGTCAAGGAGACAGAGCTCAATGGTGTTCTCTCAGAGGGGCAAAGAGGACACGTCCTAATCTTCTGATCTTATCGATAAAGATGGTTTCTTGTTCGGTCTAAGATATTTCGAACCGAACTCCCTGTGCCCGATGAAACCACACCACCACGACCTGAAGCAGATCAACTATATCATTTCAGGCTCTGGAACCGTTACCAATACGGTCAAGACCATCGAGATAAGGCCAGGGGACATATTGCTTCTAGATAGTAATGAGGAACATTATTTTGAGACGAAGGAAGGGCTCAGATTGGTTGAGATCCGTTATCGCTGATCGGACGTTCCCCAGAGCTCCCTCCGAACTTTTTATTGAACCTTATTCGAATGGTACGACGTCATACATTTATCGCATGAGCACTTAGGAGCCTCAGGAAAAGATAAATGACGTCATCTAAAGTAAAAATGGACCGGACGCCATGTGAAGGGATGGACCCCCTCTGCATGCGAGGTGAGATACCTGATCTAAGAGGACTGGTGTTCGAGGCCACCTCACAGGTGCCTAAGGGCATGGTCTCGACCTACGGAGATATTGCCAGGGCACTCGGTGATCCTGTCGCTGCAAGGGCCGTGGGCGAGATACTTTCGACCAATCCAACACCTGTGGTCGTACCATGCCATCGTATCGTATACTCCACAGGGGAGATCGGATGGTATGGAGGGATCCGACATGGCCATGAGACCAAGGTAGACCTTCTAAGGAGCGAAGGTGTCGAGGTCATCGATGGCAAGGTAAAGGCGTTCGATGATGTTCGTTTCAAGGATTTTAGGATCGAACCGGTCCTGAAAGAACTGGGGGAGTGCCAGGATATGGTCAAGAAGAGGGTATCGTCCGAGGACGATTTTGGAGAATTAAAGAACGTAATAGGTCTTGATGTATCTTATGAAGACGATAATGCATTCGCGGCCATGGTTGTCCTCGATGCCGTGAGCGGGGAGGTGGTCGAGGAACGAACGCTCAGCAGCAAAGTGACCTTTCCATATATACCGACATATCTATCTTTCCGGGAGATACCCCCGATCCGCCCCTTGATCGAACGTAGGGACGGATCGGTGTACCTTATCGATGGGCAGGGGGTCCTTCATCCACGGGGAGCGGGGATCGCCTCTCACATTGGTGTCCTTTTGAACATACCAACGATCGGGGCTGCAAAGAGCCTGTTGGTGGGCGCCCCGATCGAAAATGATCCAACGGGAGGGCCGATCATGCTGGATGGTGAGATCAAAGGACATCTTCTCAGGGGAAGGGGTGGAAAGGCCAATTACATATCGGTCGGCCACAAGATCTCGTTATCTACGGCCGTCGACATTTGTTCCAGGTTCATGGGTTCGAGCGTTCCCGAACCATTACATGGGGCTCATGTCCTCGCGAACCGTGCAAGGTTGGAGGCAAGGGAAAAAAGATGAGGATATTGATCTTCGGGGCCGGTGCGATAGGTAGCCTGGTCGGCGGTCTTCTCAGCGCGAACAATGAAGTTGTCCTTGTAGCTAGAGAACCTCATGTCAAGGCGATCCATAAGGATGGCCTCAGAATATCTGGGGACGTCCGAACGCTATGCCGACCACGCGCGGTCACGAGCGTAAGGGGATTGGAGGGACAGGACCTGGTGATAGTGACGACGAAGGCGTTCGATTCAAAGCATGCGATCGAGGAGATCGGGCCAATCGTCACTGAAAGGACCGTGGTCTTATCGCTACAGAACGGGATGAACAACATCGATATCTTTCCAGAGAGGTTCGGGGCTAGGGGCATCATAGCGCTCACCTCCATGGGCGTCACGTTCGAGGGGGCGGGAACGATCAGGTGTGCTGGAAAGGGGGAAACAGTGGTAGGAGGTTTGGCAGGCGCGAACGCATACACCGATCTGGTCATTAGAGAATTAGAGGCCAGTGGGATAAGTGCGAGGGCATCAAAGGACATAAGGGCCGATGTATGGATGAAAGCGCTGGTGAACGCCACCATCAATCCGATCACGGCCCTGACCGGATCGACGAACGGCTGTATCATCGAACGCCCCTGCCTGAGGGAGCTGGCGAGGAATATCGTGGAGGAGGGTTCGTTGGCAGCGGAGAGGAATGGGATCGTTCTGCCATGCACGGACCCCTTAAGCCTGGTGCTGGACACCGCCTCAAGGACCCGAGGGAACAGATCCAGCATGCTTCAGGACATCTCGATGGGAAAACGAACGGAGATCGAAGAGATAACAGGTGCATTGATCGCCGCGGGAGAGCGAAAAGGGGTCCCGATGCCCGTGAACACCGCGCTGTGGACCCTGGTACGATCGATTCGTCCGGCGACCTGACCAAATTTGCAACCCGAGAACATGACCGCTAGGCGGTCCCTTTGTAGAAAAGCGTTCGGACAATATGGCATAAGGCCGCATCGCAGGTCCCGTCTTCTACGCTAGCGCTAAGGGGCTCTTGCTCAAATAAATCGATCGTCAGCTAACCGCGAACGAGTCAGTGGGCTTGTGGCCACGATCCGCCTCGGTCATCTTGCGGTCCCCGGTGTCATCTCCCCCTGCATGCGGACCGCAGTCATGGCCCTGCTAATCTTGGCATGTTCAGGATGTGCAATGTTTCTTGAGGAGGTCAGGCCAGCGCATAGCGTGGGTACGCGCTAGACGCTTTTGAACCGTCCCTCCCACCTTAAAAAGCGGTTCCCCGGCGACACTATTTATAAGCTATCATCATTTTGCTATGTGATCGCATGGTGGACGTGAAGGAGCTTGTTAAAAAGGCAAGGTCGTTCAAGGAAAAGGGATTGAGCGAGAGGGAGATAGCGGATGAACTTCATCTCTCCGTCGATTCCGTAAAGTACCTGGTAGAACAGGGAGAAGATGGGGCTCTTCCTCCGACCGATGTGAAGATCGGCTGGCGGAGCATTGGGGTCTATGGAAGCAGAATATCTCTCATGAGCGAGATCCTGGCCGATATCATCGAGGAAGAACTTGTCACGAGTGGTAAGGATATCGATTCCGTCCTGGGAATAGCGCTCAATGGTATTCCGTTCGCGACATATATATCTGAGATTCTCCGGGACGGAACTTGTTGTTTACAAACCACCGGCCGAGAGAGGAAAGAAAGGAGGCTCCTTTTCATCGAACTACGCTTCGGTCAAGGGCAAGAAGGTGGTCTTGGTGGACGATGTGGTGACGACAGGGGCGACGGCAGAGGAGGCCATCAAGGACGTGAGAGAAGCAGGGGGAACGCCGGTCCTCGTGGTGGTCCTTGTTAACAAAAGCAGTCTGAACGAGATAGCTGGTATACCGCTCAGGGCCGTTATACGTGCAAGATCGATCGGCGGGACGATCCTGGGCGGAGGGCCGATACATTCATTCCCATATCTATGACACCGTACGAAAGCAAGGACCTATGTGATGGCGATGGGAACCTTACAGAGGCCGATAGGAAGGAGATCATCGGTCGTATCCATTCTCTTGTATACTGGGTCGGCAAGCTCATTCCCGAGGAATATGAAGTAGGAGGTCGGGTGATCGAGCTCCGCAACGTGGTCTACAATTATATTGATAAACAGAACCCGACCGAAAAGGACAGGGAAGATGCCCTGGCTCTTGCTGAGGCTCTAAAAATAAGAGCTGAGGAGCTTGAATCCGAGATCAAGAGCGATGAGCTCACGCGACCTCATGCATGTGAGATAATGAACGAGATCCGTGGGATTCTCAGGGCGGTGGACGACCTAAGGTTCGTTGGGGGAAAGGAAGCGGGGATCAAGCGGATCGAGCTCTTGAAAAAGGTCAACGACGCAAAACGATGGGAGAAGTTCGTAAAGAACTGTCAAGGAACGGTAGTGCGTAAGCTTACCGACCTCCAGACCCCCGACACCGAGATCGTGTCATCATCCTCTGATAAAAAGAAATTAGTTTCTTGCTTTCGCAGAAGATTTTTCCGCTCGCACAAAAGTTAAATAAGATACCTCCGTTTACTTAAAAAAACCTACGAAAAATGGTAATAAGGAGGATAATGCGTTGATCGATTACTTGGATGAAAAGATCATCGAGATACTTAAAAGGGACTCTAGACGTCCATTCGTGGATATCGCAAACCAATTGAAGGTCTCTGAGGGGACCATCCGGAGCAGAGTAAGAAAGCTGGTCGATGACAATGTCATCCAGTCGTTCACGGTAAAGACCAGCAGCAAGAACTGTCAAGGCCATCATAGAGATCAAGATAAATGTGAACGTCAACACGTCCGAGGTCGCGGCAAAGATCGCGAAGTTCGAAGGGGTCTCCGAGGTGTTCGAGGTCACTGGTGAAGAAGATGTTGTTGCCATAATCGATGTCACGTCATCCCCACAGCTGAACGAGATAATCGAGAAGATCCGCCGGTTCGACAACGTTCAATCCACAAGGACCCGTCTTATCCTAAAGGAGCATTTCGGGGGACCATGAATGATCACGGGATGTATGACGGCACTGGTAACACCTTTCAGAACGGACGGTTCGATCGATGAGGAAGGATTAAGGCGGAACGTTCGGTTCCAAGAAGAGAAAGGTATCAGATATCTGGTCCCTTGTGGTTCTACGGGGGAATCGGCCACCCTCGATCATGTTGAGCACTTGAGGGTCCTGGAAATAGTGATAGACGAGGCCAAGAAGGCTAAGGTAGTAGCAGGAACGGGATCGAACGCCACCTCCGAAGCCATCCAATTGAGCAAAGGGGCCCAGGACCTTGGGGCGGACGCCCTACTATCTGTCGCCCCCTACTATAACAAGCCCACGCAAACAGGTCTGATAAAGCATTTCGAGGCGATCGCACATGCGGTCAAGATCCCAATGATCGTTTACAACATCCCTTCAAGGACAGGATCGAACATAACCGCTCAGACGATGGTCCAATTATCATCCGTGCCAGGTATCGCAGGAGTGAAGGAGGCGTCCGGGGACCTGAACCAGATGGCGAACATCATAGCAAGAGCGCCAAAGGATTTCTGTGTACTGTCCGGAGATGATTCGTTGACCTTGCCTCTGATGGCCCTTGGTGGTAATGGGGTCATATCGGTCTCGTCCAACATCGTTCCAGATCAGATGAACGAGCTGACGAACAGCATGCTCGATGGTGATCTCCCCAAGGCCAGAGAGATACATTATCGATTATTGCCGCTCTTCTCGGTGCTCTCCATCGAGACCAACCCGATCCCGGTGAAGACGGCAATGAGGTCCATGGGTATGCCATCCGGACCGTTCCGTCTACCTCTTTGCGACATGGGGCAATCCAATCTGGATGCCTTGAAGAAGGTTCTGATCGACATTCGTTTGATGTGAAGGGACCGTTCCATGATCAAGGTGGTAGTGGGTGGGGCGACCGGCAAGCTGGGTAGCCTTGTTTGTTCATTGGTCCAGGAACAGGAGGACATGCGATTGTTCGGGGCGGTCGTTTCCCCGAACAGCAAGAACCTTGGTAAGGAGGTCGCACCAGGGATCAGGGCGACGGACCGATTGATTTCCGCGGTCGAAGGAGCCGACGTCTATGTGGATGTTACAACACCACAGGCCGCTACCGAGACCTTGAGCAAAGTTGGCAGGAAAGGCCTATGCCTTGTCGTGGGAACAACGGGGCTCACGAAAGGAACGCTGGGAGATCTGGAGATATCTCTGCTAGATAACGGAGCTTCTGCCGTTGTAACTCCGAACTTCTCTGTCGGGGTCAACGTTTTTTGGAAGACGTGTCATGATCTGGCCGAGCAGCTGACGGGATACGACGTTGAAATAATCGAGATGCATCACAATCAAAAGAAGGACGCCCCCTCTGGAACGGCAAAGAAGGCGGCCGAGATCGATCTCCAGTGTCACCAATCCGGACAGGATAATCTATGGAAGGGAGGGGGCGGTAGGCGCGAGGGGGAACGAGATCGCCATCCATTCCGTCCGTGGGGGGGACGTGGTGGGGGATCATACTGTGGTGTTCGCCGGAAGAGAAGAGAGGATAGAGCTCACACATCGAGCACACTCTCGGGAGACCTTCGCAGAAGGTTGTGTTATGGCCATCAGATGGGTGGCGGGAAAGAGCGATGGTAGGATCCATTCGATGAACGAGGTGATTGGGATATGATCAAGGTCATGAAGTTCGGCGGTACCAGCGTCGGTAGCGTCGATGCATTGGAACTTGCCGCCACCATCATAAAAAGGGAGGAGGCCAAGAAGGCAGTGGTCGTATCGGCCATGTCCGGTGTGACGAATTCACTTATCGCCTGTCTAAGGGACAGACCACAGGTCGAAGAGTTCTTGGCAGGATTAAGAACGAAATATTCCTGCTGCGCCAAGATACTGATGCCCGATGCGGTATATGCTGAGTACTTAAAGGAACTGGAGGACAGCGTGGGACGGCTGGGGACCATGTTGAACAAGCGTTATTGCACCTGTTCGGACCCGCTGGCGGATGATATGATATCGAGCTGGGGGGAGCGCTTATCCTCCCTGACCGTTGCATTTGTCCTCAAAGGAAAAGGGGTAAATGCCGTCCCTATGTCCTCTGAGATCTCTGGGATCGTCGCTGAGGGTATGCCGGGCAATGGGTCCGCTGATCTTGAGGCCACGTTCAACAATCTCAAGAAGAACATCAGTTCCATTGATCGAAGAGGGTACCGTACCTGTGCTCACTGGTTACTACGGTTGTAATGAATATGGAAATCCGATCACCTTTGGCAGAGGTGGTTCAGATTATTCTGGATCGGTCGTTGCATACGGGGTCAACGCGAACCTTTGCGAGATCTGGACGGATGTTAACGGTTTCATGACCGCCGACCCGCGCGCGGTTCCAGAGGCTCGAACGATCAAGGAGATGGACTATGGTGAGGCGGCAGAGCTAGCATACTTCGGCGCCAAAGTGCTACATCCAAGAACGATAGAGCCAGTAAGGCGAAAGAACATACCATTGGTCGTCAAGAACACGTTCAATCCGGATGATCCTGGAACTATAATACGAGGGTTGAAGACGAAAAATGGGGAAATCTCAGAAGCGTAGCCATAAAATGCGATCTCTCGATAATAAAGATATACATCTCAGAGATCGTTTACCAACCAGGGCTGATATCCAGGTTGATCGCCTCCATCAGCGAAGCGGCGGTCAATACTTATGCGATATCGACCTCCTTATCTACCCTGGCAGTGCTGATCCCCACCACGGCCATCGAAACGGTTCAAGAGAGGATAATATCCCTGAAGGAGAGCCAGATCGAGAAGATGACAGTAAAGGGAAATGTCGCTCTGATATGTTGTGTTGGTGACAATATGATCAACACGTACGGTGTGGCGGCCAAAGTGTTCGGGACGGTCGCCCAATCGGGTGCTAACGTTGAGATCATCTCAGAAGGTGCCTCGGACGTCGCATTGAACTTCGTGGTACCGAGCGAGAAAGCACTGGACGTCATCCGAAATATTCATAGGACTTTCATAGGTGGTTAGATGCGTCAATTCGAATGTATAGAAGGCCAGATGGTCATAGGCGGCATAAAAGCGAGCGATATCGCTGAAAGATTTGGGACGCCGGTCTACTGTGACGGAAGAGAGGGCGGTACGTGAGAACTATCGGGCCGTCCATGCCGCGTTCTCTAAACAGATGCCAGTGAGAATAAACTACGCCTGCAAAGCGAACACTAATCTCGCGATACTTCGTATCCTGGAGCAAGAAGGTAGTTGCATCGATGCTGTATCGATAGGGGAGGTCGAGTGCTGTCTGAGAGCGGGGTTCTCCCCTGACCGAATAATGTACACAGGCGTGAACGTATCCACAAGTGAACTAGGGGCGGTCGCTAAAAGGGGCGTCCCGATCAATATCGACTCGTTCTCTGAACTGGAACGCCTTTCTAAGATAACGACGGACATCCCGATATCTATCAGAGTGAACCCAGAGGTTGGAGCGGGTCATCATGAGAAGGTCAACACCGGAGCGAAGTCCACGAAGTTCGGTGTTCCGAAGGCAAGGATCTCTGGAGGCCTATTCGGAGGCCCAACGTCTCGGGTTCAGACCAAAAGGGCTCCACGCTCATATCGGAGCTGGTGTCCAGGACATAACACCATTTGTCCAGGTCACGGAAGTATTGGTTTCGATCGCCCAGGACCTGGAGTCCAAATTGGAGATCGACCTTGAGTTCATCGACATCGGGGGCGGGATAGGCATACCCTACCGCCCAGGGGACCAGCCGATGGACCTGAACGACATGGCCGCTCAGGTCACGAAGAAGATAAGGGAAGGGACCCACGCCAAGACCTTGGTCCTTGAACCTGGAAGATACATCATCGCTGATACGACCGTCCTTCTTACCAGGGTCGTCGACATCAAGGACACTGGAGAGAAAACGTACGCAGGAGTGGACGCCGGTTTCAATACATTGGTCCGCCCAGCTTTCTATGGATTTTTCCATAATGTCGCAGTGGCGAACAAGTTCTCGACACCAGGCAGCGTTTTGTACGATGTTGTTGGTCCGATATGCGAGTCCGGAATCATCTGGCCAAGGAACGTTTACTACCCCAGTTGGACGAGGGGGACATCATTTCCGTATACGATGCTGGCGCCTATGGTTTCACCATGAGCTCACAGTACAACATGAGGCCCAAATGTAGGGAGGTGCTGGTAAATAACGGAACGGCGAACCTTATCCGAGAAAGGGAGAGCTTGGACGACCTGGTCCGTCTCGACCGGATCCCCTCGAGGTTGTTGATTTGATATTCTGGAAATATCATGGGCTCGGTAATGATTTCATCCTGTTCGAGAACCTCGATCTTAGCGCACCGATCGACCCCGGCACGGTCAGAAGATTATGCGACCGCCGCTTCGGCATAGGGGCCGATGGCATCCTTTACATAAACCCAGATGCCGAGGCCGATGCCTTCATGAAAATAATGAACTCGGACGGGAGCGAGGCCGAGATGTGCGGCAATGGCATAAGATGTGTGGCGAAGCATCTTTACGATCTTGCCCTGGTCAGATCAGAAAGGATGAGGATCAATACGATGTCCGGTATGAAGGACGTGGAGGTCTTCGTGGACGAGGGGGAGGTCCATGATATATCGGTGGACATGGGCGCGCCTAAACTGGATTGTAAGGATGTCCCGATGAACTGTGAGGGAAGGTTCATCGATGGGACCATCGATGTCGATGGCCTCAAGATCAAGGGGACCGCTGTTTCGATGGGTAATCCACACTTCGTCGTGTTCCAGGATCTCAGCGACGAAGAGGTCTTGTTCCTTGGTCCTAAGATAGAGAGGCACAAAATGTTTCCGAGGAAGACCAATACCGAGTTCGTAAAGGTCGTAGGGGATGTCCTGGAGGTGAAGGTGTACGAACGAGGGGCGTCCTGGACACTTGCTTGTGGGACCGGTGCATGTGCGACAGCGGTCGCAGCGGTCGTAAAGGGGATCTCTTCCTACGATAAGGACATAAAGGTGAAACTTCCTGGCGGCCAATTAACGATCAATGTGAGAAAGGACCTTTCCACCGTGAAAATGACAGGGCCCGCCGTCCGTGTCTTTCAAGGAGAGGTCGAATGGTGATATGATGACATATGATCTGGCAAACCGTCTGAAGAACATACCGCCCTATCTCTTCGCGGACATCGAAGAAAAGGTCAGCAAAAAGAGGGCGCAGGGTGTCGATATCATCGACTTCGGTATCGGGGACCCCGATATTCCCACCCCGAGACCGATCGTAGAAGAAGATCAAAAAGCAACTGGACGACCCAGAGAACCACAGGTACCCATCGTCGCAGGGTGAACCAGATACCAGACGGGCGATCGCGGACTGGTATATGAAGAGGTTCGGGGTCGAACTGAACCCGGATAGAGAGGTCGTTGTACTATTGGGCAGCAAGGAAGGCCTGGCCAACATATGCAGGGCCTTTGTTAACCCTGGAGAGAAGGTCATAGTTCCAGACCCCGCCTACCCGGTGTATGCTCAAGGGGCCACTCTGTTGTGCGACGCTGAACCTGTAAAGGTCCCGATGTCACAGGAAGAAGGGTTCCTGATGCCTTTGGACGATCTGCCTGACGATGCAAAGATGTTATACATCAACTATCCGAACAATCCTACCGGAGCCATCGCTACCGGCACATACCTTAAGAAAGCGCTATCATGGGCAAATGACTCCAATACCATACTCTGCTATGACAACGCTTATTCAGAGATGACTTACGATGACTATGTCGCCCCATCGATCCTCGAGTACGGAAGGCAGGCGATCGAGTTCGGCTCATTGTCCAAGAACAGTTCAACATGACCGGTTATCGTATGGCCTATGCCGTAGGGGATGCCAGTCTTATCTCAGGATTGAAGAAGGTCAAGGCCCAGTAATCGATTCGGGTGCCCCCAAGTTCATTCAGAAGGCGGCCATAGTTGCGCTCGCTGAGTACAAGGGTAAAAAGCGTCCAGCGTTGGTCCAGAACAATGTAGACATATTCCAGAAGAGAAGGGATGTTATCGTAAAGGGGTTGAGGGAACTTGGCTTCGACGTGCGGCCCCCGAAAGGAACGTTCTACTTGTTCTTTGACATTGAAGGAGACTCGGTAAAGTTCGCTGAGAGGATGCTCGAGGTCGGAGTGGTCGTGACCGCTGGTAATGGCTATGGCAGGTGTGGAGAGGGCTTTGTCCGGCTGGCCTTGACCCAAACAGAAGAAAGGATCAAGGAGGCCTTGGAACGAATGAGCAAGGTCATCTGATACGTAGAATGATCGTTCCTGGCCAAGCGATGATGAGGGAGCATGAGAGGAGCGTTGATGGGGACCTCACCGACCCTTCGATCGCTCACGAACACCCAACGTATCGTAATGTGAGAGCGTCAAGGTCACGAAGATCGTTCAAGCGGTCCTTCGGCATGCGGTCTTCAACGCTTCCACTGCAGGTAGTGGTTTACCTAACAGGAACGTCTCGAGCGCTCCACCTGCTGTGCTCACATAAGAGAACTTCTCGTAAAGCCCGAACCGCTCGGCTGCTCCTACGGTGTGGCCCCCGCCTATCAGGGTAAAGGCCTGCGAGTGGACCGCTGCGGTCATTATTTCCTTGGTCCCGATAGAGAACTGTTCTTTCTCTATCATCCCTGCCGGTCCGGACATGAAGATCGTTTTTGCCGAGCTCAGAACCTTCGAGAATTTTGCCACGGAGAACTTCCCAACATCCAATATGGGCAGGTCGATGGGCAGGTCTCCTACCATCATATCCCTTCTCTGCCCATCGATCTCGACCGCTACATCAAAAGGCAACAGTATTCTCCCCCCTCGCTCTTTGAACAGTATCTTCGCCGCCTCGAGGGTCTCTGGTGTGAACTCGCTCTCCAGGAACTTGGTGCTCTTCTCACCCAGGTTCACACCTCTTGCGACCAGGAAGGCGTTCGCGCTTAGACCTACAAGTATCACCCAATCCGCTGTTCCGTTCTTGAGCACCCTATCTATGACCTTGATGGAATCACTGAACTTTGCTCCGCCAAGAACGAAAACACATGGTTTGGCAGGGTCCTTAAAGACCGTCTCGAGCGCCGACATCTCTTTTTCCATGAGCCTTCCGATGGCCGAGGGGAGAACGGCAGGGAACCCGACCAGAGAGCATTGAGAACGGTGAGCTGCAGCGAAGGCATCGTTCACGAAGTAGTCTGCTAGCGGTGCTAGCACTGTGACAAGTTCGCATTTTGCATGCTCTTCCATGCTGTTCTTATCCTGCTCGTACGGAAGGTCCCGTAAGTTCCTTAAAAGTATGGCATTTCCGGGGGTCAACGCCTTGATGGCCGAGATGGCCACCTCCCCGATAAGGTCATCAATATAGGCGACCTCTTTTCCAAGATACTTGCTCAATATGCATGCATGGTCCTCAAGGCAAGTAAAGTCCCAATCCCCTGGCCTTCCTTGATGAGCGAGGACGACCACCTTTGCCTCTTTGTCCAGCAGCTCCCTCAGCGTGGGGATGATCTGCCTGATCCTATTATCGTCCTCGATCTCGAGCGTTTCCTTGTTCAAAGGACAGTTTATATCGACCCTGAGAATGACCGTCTTTCCCTGGAACTGAAAATCGTCCAATGTATTGAGCTCTTTCATTTGGATCAGCTATCCCCCATCAGGCCCTATTAACCACGATATTGCATGCATAAAATAACCTTTCCGCTCTCGTGCGAATGTATCGTACGCAGGGCCCCCCTTTTGGTAAGATGCTTGACCTTTGGTCATTGATGACGGTTAACGGTCGTCGCCCCCACTCCTTGACGGACGAACACGACGGCCGGCCGCTCCAGGTATAACATCTGTTCAATGACCAGCTCGACCTGTCCAGGTAAGATCGGGAGCCAGGTCCATTGGTATCGAGCCATCTTGACACGGATGATCATCGATGGACCGTCGTTATAAGTATGCTCCACATCAAAATCGACCCATATCTTCGCCAGCTCAGTTCGATCTAGTGCGTTCGCTCTCCTTATCGGAGTGTCCCTTAACCGCCATCTTCTTTTCTTCCTCTGTGGCAATGGCGTTCTTCGCCCTAGTTCCGTATTGACCCCTGTCCTTGAACAATTTGAACCCGATATAACCCATAAAAGCCACGATGAGCCTAACGAACGCCCAGAAATCGTCATTTTTTGCTTGAACATGCGAAGTGGATCGTACTTGCCCCAGAGGTTACCATGTTTAAGGGTCAACTGCTTTCTCCCTGCCCCGTTCCAGAACGCTTGATGAAAGAAACCATAGACGGTCGACTTGGTCCTTCTATATACTATCGCGTTCTGGTTGAACATGTGATGCTATATCCAGCATCGACCGCTCGATAGTTAAGATCGATGTCCTCTGCGGTTATGAACCAGGTATCGAACCCTTCTATCTTATTGAGCACCTCTCGCTTGAATGCTATATTGGCCGATGGATATGTCACATCCAGCCCACGATGGTAAAGCTCGACCCTGTCGAGCTCTTCCCATGCCTTCAGTCCGATCATGATCGACCTGCCGGCCACAATGTCCGCACCCGCCACGAACGTGCTCCTTATCTCCTTGATCCAGTTGGGATTAGGAATATCGTCGCCACCGGTGAAGGCGATGATGTCCCCCCGGGCCTTAGATATTCCAAAGTTCGTGCTCACGCCCCTCGATCCAGGCTGGACATATAAACGGATGAACGGGTATTTTTCCGCATATTTCTTTACTATTTCCCTAGTACGGTCCTTGGAGGCCGCATCGACGACGACCACCTCAAGAGGTTGTTCTTGGATCGCCATGCTATCCAGCAGGTCCGCTATGTTCTCCTCCTCGTTCATCACATTAAGGACCACGCTGATCAGCATATCCAGTTGTGTATATCTTACACCATTTAAAACCTTATGCGGCTAAGAACAATAAATCGATAAAAACCCACTGGATGGCCGGCAGTGAGGACCGTACCGGCGTCCAAAGAGCGCGACATGAGAGCAGCGACCGTTCGTGGTACTTCCCTTGATCTTTGCTAATAAGAATGCAGGAACCCTCCTCTGAGGAAAAGGTCGCACTGACGAGGGGTGTCATTTCGGTCGATAACCCCCACATTTTCGGAAGAGATCTGCTGAATCATAGAGAGGCCTGCCCGATCTGATCTCAGTGGGGAGCGTTCTGTCGTCCATGCATGGACCTCGCCCAATATATGCCAGTATGCCGTCATTCTTTCCTATCCACCTTCATTTCCCACCTTTCAAGAAAGGACTTCATGCTCGAAAAAGTTAATTGCCTTGAAGCGATTCGCAATAACGCAATGAAGCTATTGGCCAAGTACTACTCGATAAATGATTGCGACATAGGTGATGACACCATGGTCCGCGATTTCGTCAATCTTTACGGTTGTCGGATCGGAAAGGACTGCAGGATCGCAGCATATGTCGAGGTCCAGCGAGGAGTGGTCATTGGCGATAGATGCAAGATCGAAGCGTTCGCTTTCATACCATCGGGCGTGACAATAGAAGATGAGGTGTTCGTCGGGCCTCATGCGGTCTTTACGAACGACCTACATCCAAGGGCCATGGGGGACTGGGATATCACCCCGACCTTGGTCAAGAAAGGAGCTTCCATCGGGGCCGGGGCTGTCATCGTATGCGGTGTGACGATAGGGGAGAACGCGATGGTCGGTGCAGGAGCGGTCGTTACAAAGGACGTACGACCGGGCGCTCTGGTCATAGGTAATCCGGCCCATGAGATCAAGAACAAAGGGAAGAATTGAGATGAACAAAATTCCATTAGTCAGGCCTATGGTCACCGATGAGATGATCGAGGCCGTTACAAACTCGCTCCGGAACGAGCGGCTTGTGATGGGGGAGAGCGTTTTCAAGTTCGAGGAGGAGTTCGCCAGATATATCGGGACGGAGTTCGCTGTCTCGGTCTCGTCTGGTACGGACGCGTTGATCCTTTCACTTATGGTAAGTGGTACAAGGAACAAAGAGGTCGTTACCACTCCATTGTCGTTCATCGCGACCGCTAACGCGGTCATCCACGCAGGTGGCAGACCTGTGTTCGCGGATACTTCCAACCGAGATTATAATCTCGATCCGAGCGAGGTCGAGGGGAAGATCAATAAAGGAACTGCAGCGATATTACCAGTGCATCTTTTTGGATACCCTGCCCAGATGGACGGGCTAAAAGAAGCTGCAGGAAAAAAGGACGTGAAGATCGATCGAGGACGCCGCACAGGCCCATGGTGCCATGTTCAAGGGAAAGAAGGTGGGGTCGATCGGTGATATTGGCTGTTTCTCGTTCTATTCGACCAAGAACATGACCGTCGGTGGTGATGGCGGAATGGTCACCACGAACGACAAGAGGGTCGCCGACGACATAAGGAAGCTAAGGGACTGCGGAAGAGTATCAAGGTACGTCCATGATGTTTTCGGATTCACCGCACGGTTGAACACCTGCAATGCCGCTTTCGGGCGGGTCCAGTTAAGACATCTAGATGAGTGGAACGAAAAACGCAGGTCGCTGGCCAAGCGTTATGCGGAGCGACTTAAGGGGATAGAACAGGTCATATTGCCACCTCTGGGGAACGAGAACGAGGTTCCTGTCTTCCATCTTTTTGCTATACGATGCGAGGACCGCGACTCATTGGCGAAACACCTGGAGTCAAAAGGCATCGAGTCTGCGATCCATTATCCAGTACCTATCCATCTTCAGCCTGTCTACCGGGATGCTTTCGGGTATTCCCCGGGCGAATATCCCAATAGCGAGAGGATGTCCGAACATCTGCTCTCACTTCCTATGTATCCAGGGTTGTCCAACGGTGATGTAGATATCGTCGCCGAGACCGTCCGAGAGTTCTATGGGGGTTGAGCGATGAGACGGTTCGATGTCGGAGTGCTCGGAGTAGGTTACTGGGGAAAGAAGATCGTCGATGAATATAGGGGCATTCCTGGGGTCAAACGTGAAGGCGGTATCGGACCAGTTGGAAAAGAACCTTGAATTCTGTCGGGACCGATACGGGGTAAAAACGCTATCGCATGACTATCGTGAGGTATTAGAGGACGATGATATCGTGGCCGTTAACGTTTGCCTGCCGAACTCATTGCATTTTATGGCATGCAAGGAAGCATTGGAGGCCGGTAAACATGTTCTGGTGGAGAAACCCATCACATTGACGGTCGCCGACGGGAGGGCCCTGGTGGACCTCGCAGAGGAGAAGAACCTGACCCTCTCTGTCGGCCACATCTACCGGTTCAATAATGCTCTGCAAGAAGTGCGAAGGCTGATGTCACAGAACTTCTTCGGAAGGACGTTCATGATGAACCTGGCATGGATGAACCTTGAACCCCTTTATCCGGACAGGGATGTCATCGTAGACCTTGCTCCACACTACTTCGATATAGTGAATTTCATATTCGATGCCTGGCCGGTCAGGATCACCTGTGTTGGCAAGGCGTATAGACGCAAAGAACTGGAGGAGACCGCATACATCGCATCCGAGATGCCCTCTGGTGCGATAGCCCATGCGACCCTCAGCTGGTTGGCTCCGAGAAAGGTCAGAGAGATAGAACTGATAGGCGAGAACAGATCGGCCTTGATCGATGCCGTCGGCCAGGAGGTCATGATCTACGAGAGCGGTTATACATACAAGCTCGGAATCGAGAGGAACAACACGATACGGACCGAGCTGGTCCATTTCTTGCAGTCCATCGGGGATCCGCTAACAGAGACCAGGAACTCTGGGACCATCGGAGTGAGAACGGTCGAGATGATAGAAAGGACAAAAGAATCGCTCCAAGGACAAAGGACCATCTTGGTGTAGGGCCGGTGAGATCTTGGCCAATGTACTGATGCTGGTCACTAACCAATATCGTCCAGATCCACGCGTACATAAGGAGGCGAAGGCCCTCCTCGAAGGCGGTCACAAGGTTACCGTGATCGCCTGGGACAGAGAGCATGCCCGACCCATGAAGGAAAGCGTCGAAGGGGTTGAGCTGGTTAGGATAAGGACGGGGAAGGTGAGCAGCATGGCACGCCTTCTGCTAAATTATCCTATGTTCATGGCAAAAGCGCTCATGGCCGCAAGAAAGATGAGGCCCAATGCGGTACATGCACATGACCTGGACACCCTGGTGATCGGCATCCTGATCGCAAATCTTCATGATGTGCCCTTGGTCTACGATGCCCACGAACGTTATGCAAAAATGATAGCGGTCGACGTCCCACCAGTGATATCGAGGTCCGTGCAATGTCTCGAGGACCGTATCATCGTTAGAGCGGACCTCGTCATCACGATCAATGATGTCATGGCCGAACAACTTCGAGAGCATGCGACCAGCGATGTGATAACGATAATGAACTGCATCGACCTGCCCGACCTATCGAACGTCAAGGTGCACGACGAGCACAGAACCCTGGTCATCCTGAACGCTGTCACGTTCGAACCCATGCGCTACATCGAGGAAAGCATTGAGGTCATCTCGAAGATCGATGACTGTATCCTTCGCATAGCCGGCTCTGGGCGCCTTCAGGGGGCTGTAGAGGAAGCTGCAAAAAAATATGATAATGTCGAATATCTCGGCTTTCTCCCCCACGCCAAGATGCTTGAAGAGTATCCTCGTTCCGATGTGATCCTGTTATTGGCCGATCCGCGCAACGAGAACTACAGGACCGGGACCGCTAACAAGATGGGGGAAGCCATGGCCTATGGCATACCGCTGATCGCGTCCAAAGGCACGTTGAGCGGGGACATCATTGCAGCTGAGGGCTGTGGCATCTCGATCGACTGGAGCGAAAAGAACTTTCGCGATGCGATCATGAGGCTGCGTGATCCGGGACTAAGGAACCAGATGGGCCAGATGGGAAGGAGAGCCGCCGAAAGGGAATACAACTGGGGATTGATGAAGAAAAGGTTGAACGAACGTTACACCAGACTTCTCGATCGGTCCACTGGCGGGTCTGTTGAAGAGCCGCTCACATGACAGGGTCTGGACGATCTGCCTGTCGTCCAGAATCGGTCGGTCTAATTTGGTGCGACCATTACCAAGGAATAGACACTGGACATGATCCGTAGGAATGACGAAGGTTTTATCAAAGCGAGCACCGTTGGATGCGCAGAAAGCTAAGTTCCTTCATTTATCCATATGATGCAGGGAAGGGCGGAGGGCGACATATCATGGTGCACATCACCATCCAGGATGTTATCGGTTCGATCAGGTGTGATCACGTTCGAACTGGAAATAAGGATCCGATGATCTCAAGGGCCCTTCCGATAGATGTGGCCGATGAGACATCTATCACGTTCTGTAACAAAAAGGGGGAGCTGGGAAGGCAGCTTATCTCTCGTTCGGGGGCAGGTCTGATCTTAACCTCGACCGAACATGAGGACCTCTGCCGTTCTTTGAGCGAAAGAGCGTTCATCCTTGTGGACGATCCTAGATTGGCGTTCATAAGGGTGCTCAACGATCACTTTTCATACGAATGGCCCCCCGGGGTCGATCCGACCGCCTCTATAAGTGATAGTGCAAAAATAGGCGATAAGGTCCACATAGGGCCGATGTGTTCTGTAGGGAACGACGTGGAGATCGGAGAAGGCTCCAGGCTTGAATGTTCGGTCGTCCTTTACGACGGTGTCAGGATCGGACGGAACGTTTTGATCCGTGCCGGGGCGGTCATCGGGACCGATGGGTTCGGTTTCAGTCGGAACGAGGAAGGCGTTCTTGAAAAGTTCCCTCAGATAGGCGGAGTGGAAGAATCGGGGACGATGTCGAGATAGGGAGCAACACCTGTGTGGCCAGGGGGGCATTGACCAACACGAGCATTGGCAGAGGCACCAAGATAGATAACCTGGTCCAGATAGCTCACAATGTGATCATAGGCCAGGATTGCATAATCACCTCCTTGGTGTGGATCGGCGGGAGCGCGCATATAGGGGACAGATGCTGGATATCCCCATCGACATCATTATTGAACGGCATCAAGATAGGGAACGATGTAACGGTTGCAATAGGTTCTGTGGTCATCAGAGATGTTAGGGATGGGGAGTTCGTCGCTGGTAATCCTGCTAGACCTACCGTCCGAAAGTAGGTGAACATGAACGTACTTGGCATCGGCGTAGATATGATCGAGGTCACAAGGTTCGCCGGCGTTCGCTCTGACAGTACGTTCGTCTCCAAGTTCTTGTCCCCAGAAGAATCTCGGCCGATCTTAGAGATGAGCGATCCGTCCAGGACGCTTGCGGGAAGGTTTGCGGCAAAAGAAGCTATAATAAAGGCGATGTCGACCGCGATGCCGGACCAAAAGATATTTTTTCGGGACATCGTCGTGAGGAGCACAATATCTGGAGCGGTCGAAGGTACGCATCCTCAATGAAGAGAGCGACAAAATCAAAATATTATTAAGTATTTCCCACACCGGCGAACATGCCATCGCTTTCGCCCTGATCGTCAGTAGGGATGATGCCAATGAACGACCAACAAGCACGTGAGCTTCGCTCCATATTCTGTGAGGAACTAGGTCTCGAGGATAGCGAGCTCTCCGATTCGACGGCGTATAATGACCTTCAGGCATGGGATTCCCTGACCCATTTGAAGATAATATCCCATATCGAAGAGGCGTTCTCGATAGAGATCGACGTCGACGATATAATCGCGATGGAGAACTTCGGAAAGGCAAAAGAGATCGTGAGTAAGTACATAGACTAGACCGTTCATCAGGTCGAAGATGAACTTTGTCGAGTATCTTCTCCAATGTCCAGTGGAGGACGACAAGGATTTTATCGCGGGCGTCAGGGAACGATTGAGCCATGGGGAACTACGTTCCCAGGTCGATATTGTATCGAAATGGCTCGCCAAACAGCATGGTTCTGGAAAGGAAATGCTGGTGCTGGCGGACAATAGTGTCTTCTTTGTCGTCGCCTACCTGGCGATCATGAGGAGCGGTAATGTCCCGCTGCTCGTGGAGACAAAGATCAATAAGGAAGAGCTTGCCGACCTCATGTCATCCTGCAAACCCGTCCTTTCCTTCGTTCAAAAACGGTCCCTCGACCGAGCGGTCCACGGGCTACCATCGTTAACGGAGACCGACCTTCGTTCGATCTTATCTGGGAAAGATACGGACGAGGACCTTAGAGCGCAGACGTCCGAGGAGGACCTGGCGGCGATCGTCTTTACCTCTGGAAGCACGGGTACCAAGAAAGGGGTCATGGTGACCCATGGGAACCTCATAGCCAATACGACGTCCATAATAGAGGCACTTCAGCTAAGGGATGATGATCGAATGATGGTGGTCATGCCCTTCTATTATTGCTATGGTGCCTCGCTCATGCACACTCATCTAAGAACAGGCGGGAGCATCGTCATTGGCCAGAGCATATTCCTGGGTTCCGTTTTGGACGAGATAGATAGGTTCGATTGTACCGGCCTTGCAGGAGTGCCGAGCACTTTTCAGATCTTCGATCAACCGTACCGATTTCCTAGACCATCGCTTTACTACACTGAGGTACATGACCCAGGCCGGTGGTAGGCTGGAGCCCATGTACATCGAAAAGATCATCGATGCTTTCCCGGACATAAGGTTCTATGTGATGTACGGAGCTACCGAGGCCACGGCAAGGATGTCCATCCTTCAACCGGAGCATCTCAGGGAGAAGATATCTTCCATAGGGAAAGGTATCCCTGGTGTTCGACTGGAGGTCATGAACGAGAAAGGAAGTAAGGTGGGACCGGGCGAGATAGGTGAGATAACGGCGATCGGGAAGAACATAATGAGAGGATATTACGGAGATGAGGAAGGGACCAACAGCGTATTGAGGTCCGGCCGATATTATACCGGGGACCTGGCCACGGTCGATGAGGACGGGTACATCTACATCGTGGGGAGGACGAAGGACATTATAAAGTGCGCAGGATTTCGAATATCTCCATATGAGGTCGAGAAGCTGGTCCATGGGGTCGAAGGCGCCGATGCTGTGGCCGTTGTAGGCGTTCCTGATGATATTCTAGGAGAGGCCATAGTCGCTGTGGTAAGATGCGCGGATGGTTCTGAAGAAAAGGTGGTGTCTGAAAAGATCCGATCATTATGCAACAAAAGCTTGCCGTCGTACAAGCGACCTAAGTACATCGTGTTCGTTCCTGAGATACCGTTGAACTCTTCTAACAAGGTCGATAAGGTAAGGATCAGGGAGATGCTTAAGAACGGTGAGATATCTGTCAACGAAAGAGAGCATTGAAGATCTGCTCAAGGCGGAATCCTATTCTATGTCCAGGGAGGAGAGGGAGCCCCGGCTGATGGATATCATAAGAGATGGGGTCGTACGAGCTCAGGTGAACCCTCACGTTCGATCGATGTATACGAAGCTTGAGGTAGACCCCAGAGCGCTCTCTTTCCTGAACGATGTGCCGACGGTTCCGGTCCGCATGTTCAAAACGTTCGATCTATCGACATGCGATCCAAAGGAAATAAATCGCGTACTTCGTTCCAGCGGAACGACATCGCATGTCCCGAGTCAAGTTCCTTTGAACAAGACGACCGCAGCGAACCAGACAAAGGCATTGAAGAGCATTCTGGGGAGCTATCTAGGAGAGCGGCGACGCACCATGCTGGTGATCGATCACCCAGGGATCAATAGGTCCTCTCGTGAGCTTTCCGCTCGCGGGGCAGGTGTTCGGGGTCTCGCGATATATGCAAAGGACACGATCTACCTTCTGAAAGAGGAGAACGGGGTGCTCGGGCTGGACCAAGATGCTGTTTCCAGGGTGGCCCATTTATCTCCTGAGAACGATGTTTACATTTTCGGGTTCACTTTCATCATTTGGTCGGTCTTCTGTGAGGAAATGGAGAGGGCAGGACTGCGGTTGGAGCTTCCGAACGCGGTGGTCTTCCATGGAGGGGGATGGAAGAGGTTACGGGACCTCAAAATATCGAGAGATGCGTTCTCCGGTAGGTTGTCACGGACGATAGGTTGCGAACGTTCAAAGATCCATGATTTTTATGGAATGGCCGAGCAGACCGGTATCATTTTTGTCGATTGTGAGCATGGTCACAAGCACGTGCCCGTTTTCGGCCATGTGATCGTTCGTGACATCCAGACAATGGACGAATGCCCTGTAGGAAAAAGAGGTCTAATAGAAGTGATGAGCATCCTCGGTGACAGCTATTATTGTCAGGCCATATTGACAGAGGACGTCGGCGTGCTCATTGGGGAGGACGATTGCCCTTGTGGCCGCAAAGGGAGATATTTCTCGGTCGAGGGAAGGGTCGAGAGGGCCGAGCCCCGTGGTTGCGGTGATACTTTCCAGGAGCGGTGAGAAAATGGTCATATGCCACTTACTGGCCTCGAGATTTCAGGAATCGGACCTTGCCAATATCGCGGATCTGCTGCCTTTGCTCGATTCTGGGAGAAAGGACCTGGCAGATCTGGAACTTGAAGACATCATCGCTATCCTGGCACAGCTCGGAAAAGAGCTCGTGAAAGATGATGAGATGAGAAGCATCGAAGGTGCCAGCTTCATAAGTCTTTGGTTGAGAAAGGACAATCTTGAACGACTTTGCGCTCTGGACTATGGAGACCTAATGATGCTGGACCATTTCGTGATGATACATCCGGGTCTGGAGATGAGGGCGCGGCCAAGGGGAATAACTTGTCATTGGTTGCCCAACAATGTCCCTTCACTTGCCTTCTTCTCCCTGGTGATGGCGATACTTTCAAAGAACGCCTCGGTTCTAAAGGTCTCTGAGGTCAATCGTCCCCTATTGACAACCATCCTGCGTAGACTTAACGGGATATCGGTCGCGCGCAATGACAGGATGCTATCCGGTTCTACCATTGTTGCTTCGGTATGTATGATCTCATATCCCTCCATGGATCTCAAGACGAACGAATCGATTTCAAGGATAGCGGATATCAAGATCGTCTGGGGGAGCGGTGAGGCGGTCAAGGGGGTCGTCTCTCTGCCTCAAAAGGACACCTGCGATACCTTGATCTTCGGTCCAAAATACTCGTTCGCGGTCATCGACCAGAAATATATCGAACGGAAGGACATCGAAGAGAGGCTTCGTCGTTTGGCCATCGATATATCTCTCTTCAATCAAACGGCCTGTTCCTCACCTCAAGCGATATTCCTTGAAAAGGGAGAGGTCACAGCAAAGGCCCTCGCGATGATGTTGGCCAAAGCTTTCGGGGGCCTGCCTGGCCACATCA
Source organism: Methanomassiliicoccaceae archaeon (assembly GCA_963741025.1). Classification (GTDB taxonomy): domain Archaea; phylum Thermoplasmatota; class Thermoplasmata; order Methanomassiliicoccales; family Methanomassiliicoccaceae; genus CAVUGW01. The sequence continues at coordinate 30,735 of CAVUGW010000013.1, read as the reverse complement.
TTACGGTGAACAAACCAGATGCGATGTGCCTAAACATCATCAATGTGCGGGGGGAGTACCTACTTTCCGAAGATAAGGGGATAGTGGTCCCGAAAGATCTAAGTTGGACGATCCTCCTGGACCCGAGCCCCGGCCTACCCGAACCGATACAGGGGAGATGCGTGTTCATCAAAGAGGTGGACGACCTTGACCAGGTGGCCGCATGGACCACAAGAAAGGTCCAAACGATAGCAACATGCATCGAGGACAGGGAGAAGATGACGCAGTTCGCGGACAAAGCTTCCTATATGGGTGCGGACCGTTTCGTGGAACCCGGGGAAATGAACGATTTCACATTACCGTGGGACGGTATCAGACCACTGAGCAGGATGGTCAGATGGACGACCGTGAGGAGGAGAGAGGATGCTCAACGATAGGATAGTATTGGTCACGGGGGCCAGCAGAGGGATAGGAAGGGAGACGGCAAAGGCGGCCGCGGAGGACGGTGCATCTGTTATCGTCAATTACAACAGGAGCGAGAACGAAGCGCTCACATTAGTAGAAGAGCTTAGAGCGATGGGCCTAAGGGCGGAAGGTGCAAAGGCGGACATATCGGACGAGGCACAGGTCCAGGACCTGTTCGGTCATATAAGGGAAAGATATGGCCGTCTTGATGTACTGGTCAATAACGCCGGTATAGTCGGTAACAATCTTATAGTCATGACGTCGACCGAAGAGTTCGACAGGATCATGGGCACCAACTGCAGGGGCGCGTTCCTGTGTACCAGGGCCGCCGCCAAAATGATGATGAAACAGAAGAGCGGCCGGATAATCAATCTCACGTCCATCGTGGGTCTAAGGGGGAACCGCGGTCAGGCCGTTTACTCAGCGAGCAAAGCGTTCATGATCGGTCTGACCAGATCGATGGCAAAAGAGCTTGGCCCAAGTGGCATATGCGTCAATGCGATCGCCCCGGGGTTCATCGAAACGGACCTCACTATGGGGGTCAAAGAGGATGTTCGGAAAAAGTTCATCGCCGATACCCCTCTTGGAAGGGCGGGCAGGCCTGAAGAAGTGGCAAAGGTCGCGATATTTCTGATGTCAGATGGAGCGTCCTTCGTAAACGGCCAGATCATCGGGGTGGATGGCGGCCAAGTGCTTTAGTTCCGTTTGACCGAGAGGCTCTTTACGGGGGCTGAAATGATGACAGCAAGTGGCGATCGTTGTATCAAGATACTATCATGGGATTTAGGGACCAACGTTCGTAGGCAACGGACACTACGGGCGTCCATGAACGCTGCCTGGGCGGCCGGAGGATGAGATGGGCTCCGACCGGATGGCGGTATGCCTCACTTATATTTGGACCGTGGACCTATATGGGGGACGATATAGCCTGCGATCCTTCTGATGTCCCGGAACGAGGACAGGACAGATAGGCAGGTCCAGGGGATAAAAAATAGATCGATGATCTCTAGGGTATGGAGGTAATGCCGAAATGACAAAACGTTTAGCTCTCATCGCCTGTGATGTGCTCAAGAACGAATTAGAGATGCTGATCGGTGATGATCCAGATTTTATCTCGAAGGAGTACGTCGAGTTCGCCCTGCATATTTATCCGGATGAGCTCGTCCGGAAATTGGTAGATAAGATCAATGCATTGGACGGAAAGGTGGACGCGGTCTTCCTGGCCTATGGCATATGTCAATCCCTTGGTTCTATAACAAAACTGGTCAATGTGCCAACGGTGAACCTGCAGGTGGATGACTGTATCGCTGCTTTATTGACCCCGTCCGAGTACGAGGCAGAAAAAAGAAAATGCTCCGGAACATGGTTCGCATCCCCAGGATGGGCGGAGATAGGGATCGACGGGGCGATCAAGGAGCTCCATTTAGATTGCATGAAGGACGAGGGATATCCTCCGGAGTTTTTTCTAAAGATGATCTACACGAACTACTCCAGGACCTTATTTGTAGATACAGGGGTACCTGATATAGGGCGGTTCGAAAAGCTGTCCGAAGGGTTCGCCCGCGAGCTGGACCTCAAGCATGAATCCAGAAAGGGGACCTTGGACCTTTTGAAAGAGGGAATAAGCAGAACAAAAGCTATGGCAGCGAACAAGGTCGATGATGCTCCTTGAACGCTGCCTAGAGATCATTGCGTTCGTCCAGCGGGCGTGATCATCGAACCCCCGACCCGTGGTCCTGATCTGGCCAGGGGCTCTGGTCCCATCAGCTCATCGTTCGGCCTCGAAGAACAAGCGCGGTTTCCCTATTCCCGTAATGCTGAGGTTGACCTCTAGCAGGATGTTTCCGCCCCAGCCGTTCTCCGGCTTTACCTGTTTTCGGTTATCTTCTATGGTTATCTCGACCTGGTCAGCCCCTGATGTGAGAGCTCTTTCGCGCACCAATCGACCTCCTACGGAGCTGGCATATGCCAGAGCCTCCTCAAGGTTGTCGAAGTCCTTCTTCTCCTCCATCCAGTACAATGTACATGGCGGGTTATCTAGGGCACCCAGGCCTTTTTTGGGTTTTATGAGCATGTCGATCGTTTCCATCACGTTTCCCGATATGGCTCCGGCCGCATTGCCCACCTCCGAGTGTTCCGGCAGAACAAGATCTGTGTGGAAACGTTCTGCCACCCCTGGAAGATATGCGCCCACAGGTGCTCCGATGCCAATGAGGGGTTTGTTCGCCTCCAACCTGCATGCGAAGTCCTTCCTTCCTGCACTGCTTATCATGTTACCCAACAGGGCCATGGCCACGGCGTCCATTTTGGTCTCGCCGACCTGCTCATAGATCAGTTTCTTGAACACTTCGGTGGCGATCTTCTCGATCACCATGGTCCTCATCATCCTGATGAACTCTGGAACCGGGATGCCCAGGTTCGTTGCCTGGACCTCCACGCCGATCTTGGAGGCCTCGGCATCATATTCAACATAGGATCCCTCCGCGTGCAGAACGTCCGTCGGGGTCAGCCCGATCCTGAGTGATCATGCCGAGCGCCTCCATCCTTCCAAGGCTGAGAGACATCGGATGAACGTTAAGAAGTTCGGCCAGCTCGTACAGAGACCTGGGTTCGGACCTGACCAGTTCCAATATCTTTTCCTGATATGGGGCGGCCTCCATTCCATGGACGTTCTTGCAAAATACGAAGAACTCGGTGCTCTGTGGAACGGACTCCACATCCATGTATGAGGGCACCCATTTTCCCTTGCTACCTAGGACCTTTTCCAGTTTTGGCCGTAGGGACGGATACGAGGATGAGGCGATGCACAGAGGTATGACCCTCAACGGGGTCAGGTGGGCCTTACCGTTCGCGATCACGATCCTCGAGTCCCCTCCGATCCCCGCGGTGAAGGCGTCGACGGCCTTCACCCTGGTCTGCCATCCACCTAGGATGGCGCCCTCGGGGTCCAATCTCGGACGACCGTTCCTGAGTATGCCGATGTCGGTCGTCGTACCACCGACATCGATGATGATCGCGTCCTGAAGTCCGGTCAGCGCTTTCGCCCCTATCATCGATGCTGCCGGTCCTGACAGTATCGTCTCTACCGGCCTTTCCCTCGCGACCGATTCGTCCATGAGCGAGCCGTCGCCCTTGACGATCATGAGCGGTGCACGTATGTCCGAACGTCGCTGGACATTCTTGAGGGAGGATATCAGATCGGCTATGATAGGGATCAAACGAGCGTTGAGCACGGCGGTTATCGTCCTCTCGTTGAACCCTAGCGCCGAAGAGAGCTCATGACCGCAGACGACCGGTGCGTTGGTCATCGAACGGACGAGCTGTTTCACCGCCGCCTCGTGCTCCGGGTTCCGTACGCTGAGATAACCGGAGATGGCGAAGGCATCGACCTTTTCCTTGACGTTATCGATGAAGGCCCTTGCCGCATCGAGATCGACGTCCGCGAGAGATTCCCTGGAGATTATGCCCGCCCTTAATGAGGACGACCTCGTCCACTGGTATGTTGGCCACAGCTTCATGACCTATGACGATAAGACCGACCCTGCAGCCCTTGCCCTCGACCACCGAGTTCGTGGCGAGGGTGGAAGAGATCGCGACGAGACGTAGCTTATCGAACATGGAGCGGTCCAGCTTGCCTATCGCGTTGGCGATCCCGATGGAGAGATCGTTCCTTGTCGTCAGCGCCTTCGCCTTGCTCAGTACCTTTCCGTTATCGATGTCCAATATGGCGGCGTCCGTGTAGGTGCCGCCAGTATCGATACCTAACCCTAGGTTTGAGTTGATCATCACAAACACCTTAGATCATACGATCGACGAAATTCACGCGTGCCTTTTGCGTCCGACCTGTTCGTTATATTCGCTCTCGATGTTGGATTGATGCACCGCCACCGACCTCTGAACGTATTTGTTGCCCACATGCCCAAGGTCTTGCATGTAGAACTCATGGTCGCACTTTGCACATCTGACCTTTGGGCAGTTCTTCGTTGCCATCGGACATCCTCTGCAAGCGATCGTCCTTGCATAGGTAAGGGAGAACATGAAACCACATTGTGGGCACCGTACCTTGCGTATGGATGCCAGGGTGTTCCAGTTGAACCCTTTGTCCTTCATGGAAAAAGCATATCCCGGGTCTATGAGGTCCCTTGGAACGGACTGTTCTTCGTTCTTTTTGCTCATAATGGCTCACTTCTTATGGTGGGAGATACCTTTCTCGGTCTCGTAATAATCCTTTACAATCTGGTATTCCAACTTGTTCTGTTTGAAGACCCTGTCCAAGGCTATGAGCGATTGCTCCCTCACTTCTGGGTCCCAGATCCCGTGAACTATGACATGTAACATGATCTCGGCCTCATTGAACGTCGCTCCTTTTCCAAAGTCATGCGTAACGTTCGAGCGTTTTTTAATATCAATCAGGCTGGCGGACATTGCCCCGTTAGGTGCCTTCAGGAATGCTTTCACATGACCAACAAGATCAGCGCCATGGTCCATACATCCTTGGGTCACCTGCACCAATAGCTCATCTAAGATCTTCACCGCTTCATCCCTTGAGATCGCATGATCGGAACTGTACTTTGATCTGGGTAGCGAACTTACCCAGTTCATCCGCCTCACGATGTATCGCCAAATGAATGTCCTCATCCATCTCTCCCATGTTTCATCCGCTCCCGTATTGTTGCCGAAGGAGCTCCTTCTCTATCGCCTCATCATATCTAGCCGATGTTTCGGTCGCAATGATCTTGGCGACCTCTTTTATCCCCACGCCTTTATGGGTGGATATCCTCATGATCTTGCAGTTCGGATTGATCTCCTTCACTAGTTCCTCGGACCTTTTGATCCTTCCCTCATCCGAGGCATCTACCTTATTGATGAGGCAGATATCAGCTTCACGTATCTGGGTGACCACCAATCGGCGCACCGTTGAAAGTAATGTATCGATTCTGGTTGAGTCGACCAGTGTTAGGACAGGGGCATGCTCTATCGTCACCGGTACCTCCGCCTCTGAGTACTCCGCGGCGCGCTTCAGCCCCCATGGGATGGCGACCCCAGAGGGTTCCACGATGACGATATCCGGATTGAAGCTCTTGTATAAAAGGGCCAGGGTACTTGCGAAATTACCTGCGATCTCACAACAGATGCAACCTCCAGAAAGCTCCTTGGCCTTAAGCCCATAAGAATCTACGATCTTGAAATCGACAGTTGATCTCCCCCACGTCGTTGACAACGATTGCCACCTTCTTACCTTGTTCGACAAGGACCTTTGCGACCTCAATGAGCAATGTGGTCTTGCCGCTTCCCAGAAAACCTGCGATCTGCGCTATCTTCATTTTCTCACTACATCCCATGTATGCGAAATCCAGTATTATAACAATTGGAAAACCATCTGGAAGAAAATAAAATTAAAATCTTCCCGTGGATTGCACGGGAAGGAAGAATTTTGTTCAAGCGAAGGTCCCGTACTGCTTGACGGTATCAACGCATGTCTTGATGTTCTCCATCTTCGTCGTTATTGATGGAGGGACCTCACATCCGGAAGCGATGCAGTATCTTGCGCCCAGGCCCTTGTCCTTGAGCGCCTTGACCACTTCATTGCATAGGTTCATGGTCGTCTTCTGCATCTTATCGACCGGCCACCTAACAAATCCCTGAGGGTCGATGTTACCGGCCATTAGGGTGTTGTCACAGTAGCCCTTTGCGATGACCTCCTTCGCTGTCATCGAACCTGGGACCAGGGGGTACCAGGCCATGCTGTCGATGACCGGTTTCCATTTCTTCACCTGGAGGTCCAGATGAGGCAGGTCGGCGCAGCTGTGAATACAGAAGGCCATGCCCTCCTTCGAAGTGAGCTCATTGAGGCAACCCGCATATTTGTGCTGACCCTCGAACTCATCATATTCCTTGTCACCAAGACAGGAGTAGCTTGCCCATAGATAGTCCCATACAAGTCCTGCAGGCTTGGCGATCGAAGCGAACGCTTTGACCATGTCCTTGTCGTACTCGGTGATGGTCTCCAATGCCTTGTGCACCGCCCTTTGGGACGAGGCGTTGTCGTACATGTCCTTGAACACGAACTCAGCACCACGGGACTGTGTCAGGACCAGTAAAGGTCCCTCGATGAAACCAGCGGTCACGACCTCCTTTCCGAGCGCATCGACGAACCCCTTGGTACCGTTCAAGAGGATGTTGCTCCTCGTCTTCGGGTCCTTGATGTTCGGGACCTGGAGCTTCTCATAGTCCTCGATGTTCTTGATCACCGGGTCGTCGACGAAAGGAGTGTTCTGTTCGTCCATCCTGACGTGGCATCCCAGGTCGCCTGCCATGACCGATAGGTCCATCAGGCCAATGGCATAGTCAAAATCAAATGCACGCTGGCCAGCGACGAACGCAGCTGCATATTTCTTCGGGTCGGTAGCCCATTCGTGATAGGATATTCCAGCCCCATTGTTCAGCAATCTTCTGCATACACCCATTGCCAGAGGATAGGTCGATAGCCTGTCCGCCGGCTTGTTCGTTATTGCGGCCATATCCCTTTCGAGGTGGCTCATTGTATCTGCCATATGCATTCCTCCTTAAATCGCAGCCTTCACCTTGGAAACCGCATCCTGGGCGTTCCCTGCGTACATGTCTGCGCCGATTTCTTTTGCGAAATCCATGGATGTCGGAGCGCCACCGATGATGATCTTGATGTTCTTCCTTGCTCCATCTTCCACTAGTGCATCCACCGTCGCCTTCATGCTATCCATAGTGGGCGTCATCAAGGTGCTCATGGCCAGAACATGCGCGTTGTTCTTTCTCACATTGGAAACGAACGTTTCGGCCGGAACATCCTTGCCTAGATCATGTACGTTGAACCCAGCAGCGGTGAACATGGTCTTGACCACATTCTTTCCGATGTCGTGTACATCGCCTTCTACCACACCTATGATCAAGTCCATCCTCTTTGCTGCAGCCTCTTTCGGGATATGCGGCAAGAGAACATCGAGCGCGCCATACATGGCATCTGCTGCCAAAAGAACCTGGGGCAGATAGATCTGATGGGCCGCATACTTCTCGCCCACGACAGTCATTCCTTTTATCAATCCCGCATCAATGGCATCCAGAGCTTTTAGGCCTCCAGATATTGCCTCGTTCGCGAGTTTTACGGAATCTGCCTTCTTTCCAGTCACGATTGCTTGCTCTAAATCAGCTAATAGTTTGTCACGATTTACCATAATCCCACCTAGCTTCAACTTTGATCCCTAAGCTAGTATTTTCTATAGCGTTTTATGTTGACACTATAGTTTGGTGCTATATCTTCTCATTATTTATTAAATGTTGCTGCGCTGAGATTATATATGACATATTATTATATTATTAATAATAACAATAAGAATATTCGGGAAAGTTCAACCGGGTAGGCCAGTCAAAAAAAAAGCGCTCTTTTTCACATCTAGCGAAATGTTAAGATCGACGAACTGATAAATTCCTATCGGTGAACGATTTTGGATATACATCGCCACGTCCACTAACTAGCATAGGGCCACGATAATCTTTACACATGCCAGATATGCTCCCGAAAGCAACTTGGCGGATCATGATCGACCGTTCCGATACGGGACCAATCCAACGTTCATGATTAGTTGGATTATATATCCAACTCATTTAGGACATGGAAAACCATTAAATATGACAATACTTGTTTTCAAAACAGTTGGATGATACATCCAATTGAATATAAGTTAGAACGACCGCGCGATGGGGCGTTCATGAAATGATCACCCCCTCGTTCGGTGTGAAAACTGGATCTGGATAAGGATGATGGGCCATAGATCTACGGACCAAGTCGGTCGGTCCCTTAATTTAACGCCTGTCATGAAGGAACGTTCAATGACTGTTCGGGTTGAAGGACATGAGCGAAACGGAAGAACATAACGGTCTTCATCGTAGCATCGATTGGAAACAAGGACTTTTGATCGGCATCGGCATACCACTGGCCATTCTGCCCTCGATCGGGGCGACCACCAGCGCGCTTTGGGCTGCCTCAATCGTTCTCTGGGGGTTGTCGGTCGTTCAGGGTTTCCTACAGAACATGGCCTTCGCTGAGCTCGCCACAGCGTTCCCTCACGTATCTGGCATACCGGGATTTGCCCAAGAGGTCTTCAAGTCAAAAAAGGAGAAAAAAGATAAGTTCGATAGAGGTCAATTCATCGGCGGGTTCTGTGCTTGGGCATATTGGCTAGTATGGGCCCCTGGGCTAGCTATCTTCATCATCGTGATCACCGCTTATCTTCAGACATTGTTCACTAGCCTGCAATCGATAAATTTTATTGTGTTGAACCTCGTGATCGGAGTGTTCATCCTCGGAGGCCTGGCGATAATTTCATCAAGAGGGTTGAAGCACAGTGCGACCCTTGGCCTCATCATCGGATTGTTCTCTATACTGCCCATAACGATAATCGCGCTGTCACCGTTCATGACAGGAAACTTCCATCTTGGATACATTACCGGAGCGATGGTCCCAACGGGTTGGACATGGGACGCCAATCACATCCTGCTCATACTGGGCCTCATCGTTATCGCCCAGTGGAGCGCATGTTGTTGGGAGGTGGTCGCAGTTTATGGTCCTGAGTACAAGAAGCCCAAATCCGATGTTCCAAAGGCTCTCTTCGCCTGCGGAGCGGTCTGCCTTATAATGTATGTTCTGATCCAGACCGCGGTCATTGGTACCCTAGGGGTGCCTTACTTCCTGAACCCGAACAACGCTGTAATAGCACCTTTGCAACCGGTGGCCCAGGCATCGTTCGGAGTGCTCGGGGGTGAGGTCATGATCCTCCTTTTGATCGTAGCTACCGTTATGCTTATCCAGATCGGCTACTCCGCTGGTGCTAGGGCCATGCATTCGATGGCGATCGAGGGGAACCTTCCAAAGTGGTTCGCCAAGACCAACTCAAGAGGAGAGCCCATGAGGGCGATATACATCATCGCGATCTTCAACATCTTCTTGCTGGTCATACTGAACGGTAATCCGGTCGCAATTCTGGCATCCTCTGCCATTGGGTATGTCTTCGTGTTCGCTATCGCGCTCTTCGCCTATGTGAAGGCCAAACGTGACAATGAGATGAGCAGACTCGAAAGACCCTATAAAGCACCCAAGGGCTGGGTGGCGGTAGCGCTCGTTCTGGGCGTACTCCAAGTGCCGTTGCTCCTTATTGGCGCGATATATATCAACGACTACTGGTATGGCCTTGCGCCGGTCCTGGTCGGGTTCGGTGTCCTAGCGCTCTATATCCCGCTCTGGTTCTATTCAAGGAACGAACATAGCAGGACAAAAGAGGAGGAGGATATCGGGATCGGTGCAGGTCCCGTCGAGCCCGTGGAGTGAGCGAAATTGAGGTGCTGATATGAACGTAAAAATACCAGATAGCATCATGATAGCATCGGAGCAAAAGCCTGCGCATGATTTCATAACAAGGATCTGGGGAAAGAGATCGACATTCATGTGCACCATAGGGAACACGGAAACGGCAAAGATCCCCGGTCTATCTGCTGCTGGAGCGAACCCTGCGATCACGGACTTCACTCCGGCCGCGGACGTGGAGCTGTTGTTCTATGGCAGGTGCAAATGCATACCCGGCGTCCCGGTCACGCCTGATGGTATTCCGACGCCGGGTCTGATCACCATGAGCGCGGTAGGTCTTGCAAAAATACCGGTCTTTGCCGTCAATGGCGGTGTGAGGGTCAGGCCGATCGCCCCATATTTCGAACTGGATGGCGTGGGAGGAAATGATATCCGTACAGGTGCGGCCGTAAAGGACCCAAGAAAGGTCTTCGAAAGTGCCATCGTGGCCGGGGAGAACATTTCCTCGAACACAGAGACGTTGGTGGTCGGGGAGAGCATCGCGGGGGGGACCACGACCGCTTTAGGTGTGCTCATGGCACTAGGATACGATGCGGAGAACAAGATCTCCAGTACAATGCCTCAGAACCCTCATGAACTGAAGATAAGGACGGTCAGGGAAGGTCTGGCAAAGGCTAGGTTCAAACCGGAGGAGATGAGGAACGACCCGATGGCGGCGGTCGAGGCGGTCGGGGACCCGATGATACCGGCAGCAGCAGGGGTCATCGTCGGGGCATCACGAAGGGTCCCGGTGCTCATGGCAGGAGGTACCCAGATGGCGGCCGTTCTTGCGGTGGTAAAAGGTATGGACCCTACTGTTTTAAAGAACGTGGCGATCGGGACGACCAGATGGATCTTGAACGATAGATCTTCTGATATAAGGGGGCTGGTCGATCAGATAGCGCCAGTACCGATATTGGGGGCCAACCTTGACTTCTCAGGGTCGCGCTTCGACGGTCTAAGAATATATGAGACGGGCCTTGTGAAGGAGGGGGTCGGAGCAGGCGGGTCTATGATCGCTGCGATATGCTCGAGCTCGGGAAAAATAAATTCCTCCATCATGATGGACGAGATCGAAAGGAACTATGAAAGATTGATGTCCATCGCTAAGAAATGAACAACGAGGCCGTTGCATCCATATGATGCAACGATACCTCCATGGTTCGATAGGGCAAGGATGTTCAGATCAGTATCTGGATACATCACCTCATGAACTTCTGGACTATCGGATCCATCTGCTTTACCGCACTATCTACGAACGCCGGAGGCCGAAGTTCCATTACGAGCGCCTTTTTTGGGCACAGGTGGGTGCATCTACCACATCCTCGACAAAGACGGTCGTTGATCTTCGCCTTTCTATCCACTACGGATATCGCATTGATCAAGCAGAAACGCTTACGGACACAAGTGGTACACCCGGTACAAAGCTCGTCTCTTACCAAGATATGGACCCCAGGAACCCTGGCCACCTTCAGTGCCACGTTCTTTGAGATCTGTGGCACGGTATTAACTAGGAATTGGAACGGGTCATTTCTTTGGGACATCTTCATAGCTCCGATCGGACCGGCCCCCTTACTTGTTCATGGTCATGGACCAATAGGCGCCCGAAAAAAGAAAAGGTCGTCCAAGTTCTAAGTAACGACCGGTCACTTATCGACCTATTGCATGTTCCTGGAATATATAGAACTAACTACGAACGCTTCAGGTACGACGTTCCAGAGCCGTACATCGTATTTGGATGGCCATGGGGGGCATATGATCTCGACCGTTCAAAAAAAGAGTGACGATCGTTCGCGCCTAGAACGGTCTGGATGTGCTCATCTTGTTGGGATCATGGCCTTCGAGATGACCCGAACCCCCCCATTAGTGCGTCGGCCCCCACGAGCTGGTCCATGGGCTTGTGACCAAGCTCCGTCTCGATCACTTTACGGCCTTCAGCACTATCGCCCGCCACGATCGGCCCGCTGACTGGGGCCTATCATCGACCCGCCTGGAGATAAGCATAGACCATCCAGTGGGTTGAGGGTCACATCGGGCGATCAGAATAATATATATTATCTTTGGACGTGTGGAATCTCTTATCGTATCTTTTCGAACAAGATGCGTTTTCAGATCGTCCCGTCAATGGCCTATGTTCTTCGATCTCTCAAATGAGATTCTGCTCACCATTGGCCCGTTGCCAGTTACTCTTGGATGCAGACCGGCAGATATATATCCAGGCCCGATATCCCTCTCCTCATGGCAGGAATTACCCCTCAAGCTGAGAAGCTGTTCAATGCTCTAAAGAGCGGTGGAATAATCTCAGAGGACAAGGCGGTAAGCGCTGAGAAGGCAACCTCCCTGTCTAGGCTCCCAAAAGCACAGTGCATGAACGCTCTGCAAGAGCTAGAAAAGGCTGGCGCCATAAAAAAGCGCAAGAAGAACAACGCCGTGGATTACTATTTGATAAAGACCACGCTTTGAACGATATCGCAATCCCCAGCCCTCATCGGACCGGTCGTTTCTTGGATCTCCTTTCTTTTTCTGTAACAATTTGTTCTGAGCGCCGTTAGATAAAGAAATTTTAAGGCCCATGTGGGCCTATTTCCAGATCAATGCCAGGATGCCACCTATGAAAGCAAAGATCGACCCGATAAAGAACCCCCCTCCAACAAGGATCAATGCGAGCAGGGAGAACACTACTATGCTGGTCCCAAAGGCGATATGTTGTCCAGGGGCGGTCCGTAGACCTCCTGCCGATGAAATAATCACCAATCCATCTATGCCGCCAAGGATCCCAATGATCAAAGCGCTGAACCCTAGACCTGGATTGAAGAACAAGTATGCGAGGCCGAACACAGCTATCACGATCGCGCTCAGAAGGATGATAAGGCCGCCTATTAGCGATAGGGTCACGGCTGCGGTTGGATACCTGACCTCCGTTGTATAGCCCGTTTTCTCCATGATGTTCCATCTCCGTACGGACGGGGCGCCTGAACGTAAATGCTCGGACCTCGTCCGGAAAAGGGATTTGGGGCCGATCATATTATGAAGATTCCCGTTGAAAACATGAGCTCGCGCCGACCTTATCGCTCGATGAGCGAACTTGAAGAGACTGATGCTCCTGCGATCCATTCCTAGGATCCGTAAGTTCCGTTCGCTCATTCCGGATCATCCTGGAACATTTCGATGTTCCCCTTGCATACCTGAGAAAGTTGGACAACGGATGCTTTCCTATTGCCCAGGATCGGTGTTCCAATGATGATCGGATAGATCTTCCGGGCGGTACCTTGGCTTATAACAGATCATGACCATTTTGAAAAGGATGGTTTTCCGGCGACCGAAGAGGGGTCCACAGTACCATCCGCGTCCAGCTGAGGACGCTTTGTCCAGGAAAACGGTAAATGTCATGATCGTTATTCCTTTACAGATGTTCAGATGCATAAGTTGTGGAAAACAGTTCGAACAGTTCCGTTATACCTGTGATAGATGCGGTAAGGTCTTATTGGTCGATTTTCAAGAGCGAAGTTGGCAGCCCAAGGGAAGCGGGGTGTGGAGATATCAATCGATGATACCTGTCCGGTCATCGATATCGCTCTCTGAAGGGAACACCCCCCTGATCAAGAGAAGGGATGTGGACGAGGAGGTGTACATGAAGCTGGAAGGGGACAACCCCACTGGTTCCTTCAAGGACAGGGGGACAACGGTCGTCATCTCTGACGCATACAACAAGGGGTTCCGCTCTTCGACCGTCGCATCCACTGGGAACATGGGTGCAAGCGTGGCGGCATATTCTGCGTATGCGAACATCAAGGCCAGGATCTTCATCCCACAGGACGTTCCAGAAGAGAAGATCGCTCAGATAAAGGCATATGGAGCGGACCTCGTAAAGGTGGACGGGGGATTCCCTGCGGCGGTAGAACGGTCAAGGACAGAGGCAGAAAAAGGGGACATCTATCTGGCGTCGACAGGTCTCAATCCGTTCTTCATCGAAGGGCTTAAGACCGTTGCGTTCGAAATCTATGAACAGACGGGGGTACCCGACAAGATGATCGTACCAACTGGAAGCGGAGGGCTCCTCACTGCGATCTTTAAAGGGTTCGAAGAGCTCAGATTATTAAGCATCACAGATAGGTCCCCAAAGATGATCGCGGTACAGTCAGAGAACATATCTCCCATCGTTACCGCATGGAGGGAACGAACCGAGGTCAAGGAGCCCACAGGTGGGAAAACGATCGCATCGGCCATTATGGTCAAGTCCCCGTTCAATGGAATATCTGCGATCAAGGCGATGGACGACTCGGGAGGAATGGGTGTTACTGTGTCGGACCATCAGATCCATGAAGGGATAAAGAAGTTGGGTGCCGAGGGGGTCTTCGCCGAACCCGCGTCCGCGGCCGCGATCGCCGCCCTTGAGAAGATCGACCATAGGAAGGATGAGAAGATCGTCCTGATTATCACAGGTTCCGGGCTTAAGGACGCTACCGCAATATTGCACGATGATTAGTCGTGTTCCGGTCAGAGAGTATCTTCCCATCTGGGGATGACCCAGGCCAGGCCGGATAGGAGCGATCATACATGCGGTCCACGATATGTTGAGGCCTATATTTTACCAGCTTCCCGCCGTAGGTCCAAGAACGTTTTGCCGCCATAGGCCGGTCCGACATCATATTTCGATGATCAGACCATCCTTGGCAGCTTCGACCTTTGTTCCTTCCGCCAGCCATTCAATGGCCTTGATGGATCCAGTTTATAAAGAGTTTCGTCGGAAAACCCACCTTTTCAACGGTGGGATGAAAGCGGAGTATTATCAGGCTGGCCATGTAGCCCTCGATCTGCATCCTGTTCGGTCGTCCCGTTCCCCTATATGATCGGTCTTCTAAAGCGGCGATCTCAGAGGTCGGGACAAGGTCGGGTCTCATGAACGGTCCATATCGATCAGGACCCAGCCGTTCTCGACCTTGACGGGATATGTTCTGAGGTCGTTCGTTCTGATATTCGACATCAATAGGTCCAGATAATGCGGTATGACATCTTTGGGATCAGGTTCTCTCGGAGCCCTTGCCGTTGGACCGCTTAGAGCTTCCCCAGATACTATCGAGTACTGGGCGTTATGAAGGGGGCATGTGAGGATATGACCGTTCAATGTGCCAAGGTCCATCGGGGCGCTCATATGACCACATCTCCGCTCCACAGCGTAGTACGTCCCATTATTATTGCACAGGACCACCTCGTGACCGTCCAGGACGAGCGGTTTCATACCGTTCGGGACCAGCTCACCTATCTCGGCCGCCTTAATGTACATGATCCCTCCCCTCGATCTCGTTCAAAGGATATCTGTCTCAGAACGCTCGGATCGACAACGTCCTTATGAACGTACAGACCGCACCAACATCGCTTCATAACGTCGAAGTGCTCTTTATGGAAAGGAATACACGGGCAAACGATCGTCATGTCCTCGGCCCAGTTCCTGGTGGTCCCCTGACATGGACAATATGGAACGCCTCTTCGTTCTTCGAGACCGACCTCCGCTTCTAACAGCTCGTTCACCAGATCCTCATCGGGTGTGAACTTGTATCCAAGAGGACCAACGACCTGTTCGAACTGAAATCTGAGCGCCTTTTTTTCTCTCGTCTATGTTCATTGCCCCTCACTCCTTTAATCCCAATATTTCCCTGTAGGTATCGGGACGATATCCAACGACCACCTTATCATCGATCTTAACGAACGGGAAGGTCACGGTACCTGAGGACATCTTGATCTCTTTTGCCATCTTGTCCTGCTCCTCATCGCTGGCCAGATCGTAATCGATGAACTCATAAGGTATGTTATGCTCCGAAAAGAACTTCTTCGTCTTCTTGCACCAGGGACAATAACTTAGTGTGTACATCACGACCTTCGCCATTTTCATCTCTCCATCTGGACAAGTATCTTTCCGTTCTCGGCCTTTGTGTGGAACGTTGGCAGGACAATCTCAGGAGCGGTCAAGAACTCTCCTGTCCGTATATCATAGGTCCAGTCATGGCAGGGGCATGTGATCAGGAACTCATCGATGGTCCCCCCGGCCAATGGGCAGCCCATATGGGGGCAGCGGTTCGATATCGCGAATATCGTCCCCTCCCTCCTGAGCAGAAGCACTGGAAGACCTTTAGCGCTCACAATGAGCGCGCCCCCCTCCTTAAGGTTCCTTTCCTCCGTCACTTCGACCCATGTTCTCTCGTTCATGCATCTCCCCCATCAGATCCGATGACGATCATAGACCTGGTGAACATCCCACCATCGTTTGTCCCGCGATCATTATAATCCTTACCTTTTCCATGACCTCGCTCCATTCATATACCGTCCGGCTATTTTCCACGAAAGGGATGTGACCTTGTTGCTCTTCGCTCCCGCTTGCCACGATCGACCCGATGGATTCATAGTTCAATGAACACCTCATCTTTCTCTATCTTTACATTGTAGGTCCTCATTCGCTTGGCCGCCATGTTCCTTTTCACCTCGCCCGTCCTTATGTCGAACTGAGCTCCATGCAGCCTGCATGTTATGATATGATCCTCCACTTTGCTCCTTGAAAGATCATAACCCATGTGAGAACATTTGCCGTCCATGGCATATATTCCATCATCCGTGCTCACAATGATGATGAGCTTATTATCCAGTTCAACAGATATGAACGTTCCCGGGGGAAAGTCGGCCAGCTTCCCTATGCTCCTCTCCATTTTACTTCGCTCCCTCAAGCACTCCCTAGATGATGTGATAGGCAGGTCTTCGGATAAATGTCCGATCGGTTCAGGTCCTTCGCTCCATACGCCTGAGCGTCCCTTACCGAACACCATCCCTGAGCTTGTCGATAGATGTCATCAGCAACTTTGTTGTCAGCTACCCCCGAATAAATTCGTGGGCTTGTGGCCAGGCTCGACCTCGATGACCATTCGACATCAACGCTCGCTGCACACCGCCCGCTGACAAAAGGCCTACCATCGACCCGTTCAGAGAAGGTGGCGATGTTCCTGCTTGTGTTCAGAGGTTCGCGTCCTGGGGAAACGCGCTCGACCATCCGTACAAGTGCCTAGGTGGGTTCCAAAGGCATCTTGACGGTGCCGATCCGATCCAATCGGGAATTGCTCTTCCATTACGAAGGCTTCCTGCCGTTCATCCCGCACTTGAAAAGACAGGTTGCTCACATGATATCATTCACGACCATTGTATCAGGTCGATCTGCCCCGTCCCATCGGGTAGTGTCGCCTTTCTGATGATCTTATGCAAAGGGTTATGTTAAGGTGAATGGGATTAGGATGACATGGCCATGTCGTTGCGATGCCGTGTGTGTGGAAGTGTCATTCCGGGAAGATATCCCACCTGGTTGCTCACCTGGATATTGGCCGTCGTAACAATATTCATGTTGCTTGTGATCCCGACGATCGTTGGTTTCTCCACGATCGTTGGCGGTCTTGCGATAATCATTGGGATCTTCGCTGGATTGGTCGTTCTATATCTATTCGCAACAGCTGAAAGCTCTTGTCAGGTGTGCCAGGTCAAGGGGGAAGAAGAGCAAAAAAAATGAAAGGCTTATAATATCGGTCTGGACCACAAGTTTTTATCAGTTCGCCCGCTCGACCTGAGATAGGGCCTGCGCTTCGATCTGAAAGTATTTTGGTCGATCGACTTTCGCAGGGCGAGTTCTGCCTGACATGAAATTGGAAAGCTCTACCCTCCAGATCTATCTTGGATGGTCCCGCATGATTGGACCTTAGTTCTTACAAAACCATCATCTCGGATCCAGATGGTCCGACCTATCCGAATGAGCCAGGCCTGGACCGCATCCAGAACGGCCGTTCTTTCTGATTATCCAGATCTCCGATGTTACTGCGAACGTTGGATCGTCGGATCGCTACTACATTGCCCGAACCTTAATTAGCGTTCGACTACCACGTCGATCCGATCAGCATGGCGAGGGGGAATTGGATGGACCGACCCGACGCATATCGGATTCTCTCGATATCTTTCAAGGGCCAAGGCCACTGGTAAGCAGAGCGAGGAGAGGACCGTAAACCTCGAGCTCATCGCTCAGGGCCTAGATGCGCCTACCGCTTTCGCAGACCCGGATGATGGTTCTGGAAGAGCGTTCATCTCCGATAGGAACGGTCAGATAAGGATCATCAAGGACGGTTCCTTGACCAGGAACCCATTTCTTGACATAAGTGACAGGATGGTGATGCTGGAGAACGGGGGAGAAGAGAGAGGGCTTCTAGGGATGGCCTTTCCAACAAGGTTCAGGGACGTCCAACGCTTTATTGTTCATTACAGCGCAAGATTAAGAGAGGAGGCTCCTGAGAATTGGGACCATACGAGCCGCATATCAGAGTTCATGAGTCTCATCGGAGGAGGACATAGCGGACCCGGCCTCGGAAAGAATTATACTGGAGGTCGACCAGCCATATCCGAACAATAATGGTGGTGACATAAAGTTCGGTCCGGACGGTCTTTTGTACATCGCTATGGGCGATGGCGGGAACGTCGATGATAGGGGAAAGGGCCACACACCGGAGATAGGCAACGGGCAGGACACCGCATCATTATTGGGAAAGATCGTTCGTATCGACGTTGCTCATCAGCATCCGTACATCATACCCTCGAGCAATCCGTTCATCAACACCGGTGAACGTCAGGAGATCTTCGCCTATGGGTTCAGGGACCCTTCCGGAATTTCGTTCGGTCCGCCGGGAGGGAGCGGCATGATGGCCGTTGATGTTGGTCAGAACCACTGGAACGAGGTGAACAGCATAGTGAAGGGAGGGAACTATGGGTGGAACATAAAAGAGGCAGGGCATTGCTTTGTACCGCGTAATGGTCCTAACCGTACGGCCTGCATGGTGGATGGATATAGGGGAGAGAGGCTGATCGATCCGGTCCTGGAGTACATGAAGCCAAGCTCCGAAGGCGGGGTAGGGTACCGAGTGGTAGGGGGCTATACCTATCAGGGTGACCTCCTCCCGTCGATGAACGGGTCCTATGTTTTCGGTGACTGGAGCCGATCACAGGACCATGGGGATGGTCTGATCTTCTGCGCTACAAGCTCAGGATGGGAATGGAAGATGGAAGAGGTCATCGTCGAGGATAGGAAGGACAGTAGGGTCGGTGAGTATGTACTATCGTTTGGTCAGGACCGTGCTGGTGAGATATATCTTCTGACTGTCCGAGAGCGATTCGTCTATCGGATAAGGCAGGCAAGGTCTACAGGATGGTAGGCGCCTGAGGATCTCATCGCGGTCATAATACACTACTAATGACTATCGCCGTGAGGACGCATGCTTCTACGGCGCTTATGACCAATGAAGTAGAGGCCCTGATCCTTACCATCGGGGACGATCCCGCATCTTTAACGAAGATATACGATAGGACGACCCCGGGCCAAATGACCACAAGTGATATTATCATGAGAGGCAAAGAGACCGGGTCCATGCCGATCGCTATTAAGAATATAACAAGAGCTATTATCTCGAGAGCGAAGATCAGCGATCTCCGGTTATTGAACGATAATTTCATCGATCCACGGATCGTAATTCGTTTATAAAGAGTGTCGCCAGAGAACCCAATAACTCGCTCGTGGGATGAAAGGTGGCACTCTATTTAACCGGATATGAGCATATACGCGAGGCGATAGAGATAGAGTGCCTTTTGCTGGACGGTTCGAGCGATGGGACCCTTAAGGGATCCAGGGCCATCGTGGAGAATGAGATCAGAGCCGCTGGTCATGATGTCAGCATTGCGGAACTGGTCCGTATGAACATCGCAGATTGTAATCTATGTCATGAATGCTGGACATCGACCCCAGGGGAATGTGTGATAAAAGATGATGCAGAAGATCTCTATCGAAAGATCTGCAGTACAGAGCTTCTCGTCTTTTTCACGCCCATAACGTTCGGCGGTTTCTCCTATCAGATCAAGAAGTTATTAGATAGATCGACATGCCTCTTTCTTCCTGTCCTGGAAAAATATCAGGGAGAGGTTCGACCTCGACCGAGGAAAGACATCGCACAGAACGTCATGATGATCGGCGTGCTACGTGATCGTGATGATCTGGCCCAGCGATGTTTCGTTCAGTTATCGGAGAACATCTCGGCGGACATCCGGGCGAAGCTGACGGTCGTTCTGATGTACCTTTGCGAGGGCGAGAAAATATCCCAGATCGCTGTAAGGGAAGCGATGGTACAGATGGAGGAGGGGAGAACATGAAAGTGACGCTCATCATTGGTGATCCAAGAGGTTCCACGAGCGCATCGGACGTCCTCGGCACATATATGATGGACCAAATGAGAGCGGCCGGATGCGATTCCCTCAAGATATTCCTCAAGGGATCGATGGAAAGCCCCAGCGGGGCGGATGACCTGCTCACCACAGTATCGATGTCGGACCTGATCATTTTAGCGTTCCCTTCAATATATTACTCCCCCCCTGGAGGTACGATCAGGTTCATGGAACAAGTGAGATCTGCCACTGGTGGATGGGAACACAGACCGGCCATGACCGCCCTGATCGAATCAGATCTGCCATCGGCGGAAGAATGCGAGAACGCCCTTGAGATCTGTCAACTGTTCTCCAAGAGCGCGAAGCTTGGTTGGAGGGGGGGCCTGGCCATGGGAATGGGGTCTCTCCTTTCCGAGCGGTCGGTCCGGGAGGCCGGCTTCATGTTCCGATACCAGAGGAAGGCCCTTGATCTAGCAGCGGTATCGCTCTTGAATGGGGAAACGATTCCCGAAGATGCAAGGTCCCTTATGTCGAGACCGATCGAGATGAGCTGGCGGTATTTGATGGGATATAACGGGGGATGGAGGGAGCGGGCCAGGAAGAATGGTGTATTGGCTAGATTCGATGATCTCACATATTCCAGAACTAAAGGTAAGTGAGCCGCCTTCCCTTGTGCATGGGGGCTTCCCGAAATGCGTTGCCCGCCTGAAAGATCGCATGTCGCATGCTTGAGAACCCCACATAGATCGTCAAAGCTCATCGGGGTTCTCAGGACCTTCCGTTAGGGTATTGCCCATGAACGAGATGGATGCTATCGGTCCTGAGCTACGGAAAAAGGCCCGATCAGTGGAGAACGCATTTCATGATCGTTGCCCCATGACCTGCATCTCGATGCCCACGACCCACATTCCCGGTCAGGTATGACGGTTAAGTCTGACCAGCGAACGGAACCGATCTATGCCACCTGATATGCTGTACTCTCTCACGGTGTACATCTCTACGAACATGTATGACCAAGTGAAAGAGAAATACGGCAATATGTACCAGATCGGGAAGACCCCGAGGATCAGCAGACCTAGCAGTGCGAAGTCACTGAACGGACGATAGTTCAGGAACCTCTGAACGGGCCCCTCGATATTATGCGCATGAACTAGGTCGTCGACCTTCTCGTCCACGAACCCGGCCACCAGGAAGACGAAGATCGCAAGGAGCTCCCACGACACGTTGAACGATGTGGAGAACACCAACATCGATACGATCGCCAGTGTGGTACCTAATGCGAATGCAAGATTGTCGATCTTTCTTGCCAAGGCGAGCGATATGAGCATGGCGGCGAAGAATGCGGTGGAGAAGGGGCTGTCGACCGCCATGAGATAGCCCATCAATATTCCGGAGAGGACAGCCAGAATGTTAGCGGTCCTTATCGAGAAAGCGTTCTCGTCATAGGCCTGGTCGATGAACTTGATCGCCCCCCCAAGGAACGCATATAATATAGCGAGCTGTATGATGTCCATCTTATCGACCTCGACCTTTTCATCTATTCTTTCGACCTGGGACCAGATTAATGGCCATCAGATGTACTTGCGGCGAGCATTACCATCTTAAATATTAAACTTTCAGTGATCGTTCCTTTAATCGAGACGCGCGGGAAGTCCCCTTGGTGAAACTAGCGGAGGGGAGAATGTCTGTGGGAACGAGGGCATATCGGAACATGACCGGCGGCGTCGGGAGGTCGACGATGATTTGCATTTATCCAGATAGGGTCAGAATGCCGTCCGAACGAAACGATAAGCTTCGCCATAAGGACATGGTGGTTCGTTCGACCCGAATTTCTTCATAATTGTTACATTGCCGATGTGGACCGCCCCGGCAAATGCTCCGGTCACGTTTGGATATCTCTTGATGCCCGACGATCCTGCGTCTGGAACTTTTTTCCGACCTAGAAGAGATCCGTTTTATCTCCGGAAATTAAATAAAGTAGTTCCTTCAAATATTATTTCGTCATCATCGTCAGGACGATAAGCTTGGCCAAGCGTCGATCCAAAGGGGGTCGTGGGGGTTCGTACTGTCCGCAATGGCAGTGAGGAGGTTGGGGCCCTGGATCGATGATCGCCAAGAGGTTCCTGACGATGAGGGCCATCGTTCGTCGGCACGGTCCTTCGAGAGAGCAAGATGATCATGTTGTCCCGATGTATGGGCACGAGCATCATATTTTTATCAGGCGGGGTCCGATCATCATATGATCTTATGCTTGCTCCGCAGAACCGGTCGTATGGAATGAATCAAGGGGCGATCGGAAAGGCGCGCCCCGACGCATCGTTGTATCAGGTCACTGAATTGCGGTGACCATGGTTCGCCCCGATGGATCACATACGGTAGGACCCAGTACCTGTGGTCAAGAAAGTGTAGGAAAACGATGATCAACGATATGATCGATCTCAGCCCGTGATCCATGAACCATCTCCCACCATTTCCCACGGTTCAGGACCCAGGACCTTATGGACGGGTCGCATATAAAGGAGGAACATGAACGAGAGCGTTCCCGGCGCATCTAGGCTGGAGGACGACGGTCCGAGCTCGGAGGGAAGCCATCCCATATACGATGATACCTGGAAGACCCACCTCGACACGGAGAGAAAAGAGCTCGTGACCAGGATGAACAGTATCCTTCTGGACATGGAGATGATGACCCGAAGAGCTTACAGAACGATCTCTGTGGTCCTGATCTTATTCGGGATCCTTGC
Source organism: Methanomassiliicoccaceae archaeon (assembly GCA_963741025.1). Lineage (GTDB taxonomy): Archaea > Thermoplasmatota > Thermoplasmata > Methanomassiliicoccales > Methanomassiliicoccaceae > CAVUGW01. The sequence continues at coordinate 7,947 of CAVUGW010000013.1, read as the reverse complement.
CGCGATCATTTTCCTGATCGCCAAGAACTTCTCTGTAGGATGGGGGGCGGCGATAATGTTGGTTCTGGGGTTATCATCGAGCGTTCAAGATAGAGGGAGATATAATTCTGGACGCCTGGCGGATGTTTCTAACGAGGTCAGGGGGTATCGGAATGGACTTCTCGATCTCAAAGACCGTCAAGATATTTGTGATAGGGGTACTGTCAGGACGGTTCTGGAAATATCGGACCACATCATGATCTGGGCGGAGGAGATCTATCTGAAGGTGATGACCAAGTTATTATGGCTGGCTGCAGGGGTCTTGTTATTAACGGTCCCCACGTTCTATATGTCCACCGTAAATGACAGATCGCCAGTACTTATTTTACTGGTCATGCTCCTGGTATCAGCGATAGTCATCACACTATGGGAGGGATGGAAGTTCAATAGCGAGAAAAGTATCGTGGACCGGCTCCGAAGTTCAGAGAAAAGTGCGTTCGATGATGTTTGTCTTCCAAGAGCCCCTTGGACCTTTTCCAGTAGACGAGGTGCGCTGATATTGATCGAGATCTTGTGGTCCTGCAATGGTTCGACCACTTTGAGCCATCTTCAGAGCTGTTCATTTCCTGATACGGCCTCCCTTCCGATGACCATTGCAAGATCGATCGATGGTGGTCTTATCAACATCGAGGGGTCGGGAGATGACCCAACGATCGTTCTTACAGAAAAGGGGGTCGAGATCTTCCGATCGACCGTGACATCATTGGTCAATGAGGTCCGGGAAACATGAATGTGCGACCGGCCATTGGGACGCCACAGGATCTATCGGTCATGATGACCGGAGCCATCGACCTTCGAAGAGACGGCCTTCCAGCTCGATATCAGTAAGATTGATACTTCGCATTACCGTATATGGACCGCATGAACGAGAAGGAGCGCCTACTTGAGGTCCTCGACAGAAAGGCCGTGGACAGACCTCCTTGCGTCTCAATGACCCAGACCGGGACGATCGATCTGATGGAGGCCTCAGGTGCGTATTGGCCGGAAGCGTTATCGAACAGTATGGAAATGACCAAGCTGGCCTCGTCCGCACATGATATTCTCGGTCTTGAGGCCATCAGGGTCCCGTTCGACATATGCATCGAGGCATCATCCTTTGGAGCGGCCTCCTCCAGCGGGAGAAAGGACATGCAACCATGCATCCCCAATGGAACAATAACATCGATCCAGGACCTCATGGGATCGAAAGAACCGGACCCTAGAAAGGATGGAAGAGCACCCGCCCTCATAGATGCGGTCAATAAACTCCACACCGGTCGTCCCGACACACCTATCATCTGTGGAATAGTCGCCCCGTTCATGCTAGCATGCCTGATCAGAGGCCATTCAGAGGCGCTCATGGACCTGATGACAGGGCCAGAGCTTCTCCTTGACATTCTGGATATGACCGAGAACTACGACCACATCCTGGTCGAGGAGGTCATCAGAGCGGGGGCCGACGTCGTGACCATCGTGGACGCGACGGCATCTGGGAACGTCATTTCACCAGAGCAGTACGAGGTCTATGCCATGCCATCGGAGAAGAAGATCGCTTCCGAGATACGCTCCCTTGGAGGGAGAAGCGTTCTCCATATCTGCGGGGACATCACCCTTGACCTCGACATGATGGTCTTGACCGGGGTCAACGGCATCAGCGTCGATCAGACCATGGACATATCTGTTGTAAGGGATAGACTCGATAAAGGATGTGCCGTCATCGGGAACATTTCCCCGACCTCGACCCTTCTTAACGGCTCACCGGAAATGGTTGGGATCGAGGTGGAAGAATGCATCCGCGGAGGCGTTGATATCATCGCCCCTGGCTGCGGACTTTCACCTTACACGCCCTCAGAGAACATCAGAGCCATGGTCTTGGCCACAAAAAAGTACGGCCCGGGCACTTTTCGATGCCGCCCATATTGATAGATATGCTAGCTCTGATACCAAGGAAGATATAGAGCGCCACTCCTATCGATGACCGAGCTTTTCTGGTGGTGAGCGGTTGGACGATATATTGGTCGAGAGAAGGAGGAATTTCGAGGTCTACGAGACCGAAAGCAAGCGCATGGTCAAGCTCTATCATTCAGGGCTTCCAAAGGAGCTTGCCGAAGAGGAACTTCGATGTCATCGAACCATCAGGAACTACCGGGTCGAATCGCCCTTTGTCTATGATCTGGTCGAGCGTGATGGAAGATATGGTATCATGTATGATAGGGTGACCGGAATAAAATATCTGGACTGGATCCAACAGCATACGGGTTCGTTCGACAAACTGGCCAAACTGTTCGCCTATGAGCATCATGAGATCCATGCGAACAGGGTCCCGGAGCTAGTTCCTGTGAAAACGAAACTTGATGTATCGATCCAACGAGCGGACCTGCCTGAAGACCTTTCCAGAAAGGTCAGTGCAAGACTTAGGTCGCTTCCAGACGGAGAATGGCTGGTGCACATGGACTTTCAGCCAGAGAACATCGTGATCGGCCTCGATGGACCTGTTACACATCATTGGGCATATGCGGCACATGGGGATTATCTGGCGGACGTGGCGAACACATCTGTTCTTTTGGAGATAGGCGCGGTCGTCCGCGAAATGTTGCCTGAGAGATGGCCAGCTGCGGAGCCAATGATCAACAGAATGCATGACATTTATATCCAGGAGTACATCAAGATCTGTAACAGAGGTGATGACGAACTCGAAAGATGGAGGGCCCCGGTGGCGGCAGCAAGATTGGCCGAGAATGTTCCAGAAGAAAGGGACCAGCTGCTCGGGATCATCGAGCGCTCTCTATGAGAGTGGTCCCTACATCGCCTCGATGAGCGGTCCGGCCTTGTCAGGCCAGAGTTCTGGCCCATCTAGATGGATATATCAGATCATGGTCGTCGATGTACGATGGGAGCTACAGGTTCTGGATCATGGCTTCGGGACGCTCTAGTAACTCATAATGTGATGCAGGGCCAGCGCTCATCACATCCTAGGCGTGACGAGGTCTCTCATTCGCATAGGTTAAATGTGGGCGCATCACATATTTTGCGATGTGCGAACTGGACAAAAGACCCTTTGGTTAGGTCATGATTCGGAGATCATCGATTATGGTGACAATCGCCTCCTCAAACTTTTCGTGGAGGGTACGCCGCTTGAAAAAGTGAAGAACGAGCTGCTCTACACACAAATGATCAGGGAAGTGGGCGTCGACGCCCCATTTATGTATGGTATTGAGAAGGTAGACGGTCGAAATGGTATACTTTATGAGATGACCGAAGGACCTACATTTCTAGAGTGGGAACTTCGCCATCTGAGCGCACTAGATAAATTATCGCGTTATTTCGCATACCTCCACAGGGAGATACATCAGCATGATGTACGGACCCTCCCGTCGCTTAAGAAAAGGATGTGCTCGAACATTCGTATGTGCAAGGCCCTCCCGAAAAGGGAGAAAGAGCGGGTCCTTGACCTGCTAAAGGACCTTCCTGACGGTCAGAGCGTGTGTCATGGTGACTTTCACCCGTCCAATATCATAATATCGATGGATGGTCCCGTCATCCTTGATTGGGCCAAGGCAGCGCGCGGGCATTTCCTAGCTGATGTAGCAAGAACCGCACTATTGATAGAGATATGGTTGCCTGGAAGGATGCCAGAATGCGAACTTGAAACGGTGGAAGAGATCAGGGGACGAATGGCAGAACTTTACAAAGAAGAATATCTTGACCTTTGCCAGCTCTCGAAAGAGGACCTTGAAGCATGGACCATCCCCGTAGCCGCGGAGAGGATATCGGATGGTGCGCCCAGTGAAAGAGAGCAGCTTATCGAGATGATCAGGGACATGCTCGATTGAGCTACCTCGCACTTTCGGGCGGATCTTCATGCTTCCTTTGATCGGTGGCAAATGACAAAGATCGTTCACTTCGTTCCAGTATGCCGTGGGTCTCTTTAGAACGATATCATCTAATACACCAGCAAGGAAAAATCTGTTCGCTAAAGGTTAATACCGATCAGTATCAATAGATCTACAACAGGAGAGATCGAATGGACGAAGAAATGACACTGACCACAGGCCAGCCTTATATGTTTGGGGTCTGGACCATAAAAAAGGGGAGGGAAGATGAGTTCATCGCCGCATGGATCATGTTCGCTAGATGGACGTACAATAACACGAACGGTGCGATGATCGGGACCCTCCTTCAAGATGATAAGATACCGAATAGGTTCATTTCGTTCAATCCTTGGGAGGATGCCGAGGGCATGACCTCCTGGCGGGGAACGACCGAGTTCAAAAAGTTCCTCGAGGTGGTCGGTGATCTCACAGAGGACGGGTCGTCCCCTTCGACCGCTAGACTCGTGGCTAGATCGTATCCGTGAACCATCCCCCCTTGTGGGCGAGGTTATTTTTTCATCGAACCGACTTGCATTTCACCCGAACGAGCGCTTAGGACGTTCGGTCCTATTCATATCATCACTGGACATATGTTCTCATATCCGCCTTTGATGTTGCGAACATGACCATAGATCGTCATGGACATGAGAGATGCATCGGGATATCTAGACATCGGGTCGCATATTATTACCTTGGAGATCCCTAGGGAAAAGTGATGTGCCGCTTGTTCGCTTTGATATCGGACCATCCCTGTTCGACCGAACTTCCAACCTTCATGAGGGCTTTTCGGTCACTGGCCGACCATCATCCAGATGGATGGGGGTTCGGTTGGTACTTCACAGGTGCTCCGGCCGTCGTAAAACGACCGGTGAACGCAAAGAAAGATCAGGCTTTCGTTCATACATGCCAGGGAATAGACTCGAACATCGTCCTTGTTCATCTTAGAAGAAGGTCTGTGGGCGATAGAACACCAGACAATACTCATCCTTTCCAATATGGCGATTTTCTTTTCATGCATCATGGCTCCATCAAGGCCATCGATGAGCTCAGAAACAAGCTTCCGACCGATTACCGGCACCGATTGCAAGGAGACACGGATTCAGAACTGCTATTTCAATGGATACTTTATAACATGGTCAAGGAGACAAGTGTGATAGATGGCATAAGGGCGGGGGTCGAGACGATAAAAAGAGAGATGTGGTCAAGTGTCTCGTCCCTGGACTTCGTCCTGTCCGATTCAGAGAGCCTCTATGTCTATCGTTCCAGTCGGATCAGACATGAAAATTTTGAACTACATAGGTTAGAGCGCCCCAGATCGAGGTCGCGAGTTGGTCGGACCCTGGTCATATGCTCCAATAGATTGACCGATGAGGATTGGGTTACCATGGAAAACGATCAGTTGTTGGTGGTCGATAGGGAAATGAGGATCATATCTCATGATATCTGATCCCCTCATGATGAGAGGACTCTTCCATCCTAGGAACGACTTATTTTCCCCACCGGTCCTGGGCCGCTCGCTCCGAAGCAAGGTCGAGAAGGCGGTCGGGTCCCCATGATCGCGATCGCTCCATTAAGCGGCGCGATAGGCCCCCTACCTCCATCGCTGTGGTCTTTTCTAGATCGATATATCGTCAGCCGCCTCCTTGCCTATAGGGGGAGAAGGAACGATGCGTAGTTGCCTGCCGGTCCAGACTTCCTGAACGTTAAGATCCTACCAAGGGCTCAGGACGGGGGGTGGACAAGATTGAACTACCCCGCCCTTGCGTGCGGAGCTTCCTGCTTCATCCAGCGGACTTGCGAAACACATGTGGATGCACGTTGAGGTCGGCCGTCCACGAGCGTGAGTTCCGATCGTTCCGAACCTACGTTCGTTCTCTATGCTAGTATAGGGATGGGACCAGTGGGCCAGCATCACTTCATCTTACGTTCCGAGCGAACTTACATATGAACGTCTTTCGGTGAGTAGAGCTAAAGTGCGTCGATCTCTTCGCTCATGGCATAGTTCTCTACGCTCCTCTCATCCCCCAGCTTTCGTAGTGGACCTCCCGCTCGCAATAGTTAAATCAAAGGAACGAGGATGACCGCTTTTACTAGGACCCTTGTGGTGTTGGTGAAACGATGTGCCGGTTATTTGCCCTGATATCGAACAAAGATGCATCGGTGGAGTTCTCGGATCTCATGATCGATTTCCGGGCTCTTTCAAAGGATCATCCTCATGGTTGGGGGATGGGGTGGTACGATGGTACCATACCCGACTTGATCAAGAGCCCACTATCTGCAAATCAGGACAACATGTTCTTGAACACATCATTGAACGTCAGATCTAAGATCCTGATGGCTCACATACGGTTCGGTACGATGGGGCCTAGGACCGTGAACAACACTCATCCTTTCTGTTTCGATAATTGGATGTTCGCACACAATGGAACGATCTATTCGAAGGACATCATAAGATATTCGATGCCAAAAGAATATCTTGGAAGGATAAAGGGGACGACGGACTCAGAATATCTGTTTCACCTTATCCTATTCCAGGCCGATGAAAAAAAGGACCTTATCAAAGGGATAAGGAGCGCTATCGATATCCTTTCGGACGACGGAGAAGAAAAGACGACGTCCTTCAATTTCGTTATGAGCGACGGAAAGAAACTGTATGCCTGTCATAAAACGTTGAACGAACTGGGCACATACACGCTCTATACACTTGAGAGAGACAAGAGCTACGACCACCCTGCAACATCGATGATCATCAGCTCTTCTCCCTTGACCAGAGAGGATTGGTCGCCGATCGAGAACAATCGATATATTGGAAATAGAGCTCTCTGGAAATCGGAAGGACGTCAAGGTCCATATGATATGAGCGCATCGGGCCGTGAGCAAGGATATATCAAAACGGTCTCTTGACGCTCCCGCAGAACAGATCTGTAGGCATTTCGCCCGACGACCTGTTTGTATGTTCTGAAATGATGTTGATGTAATTGTAAATGGACATTCTTATATACTAGACTTCAAATCACGCCAGTAGTATCGCCCATGCGTCATGTCACATCTTTCATCAAATCATGCAAACGCAAGATGGGGGCCATCGTCCCCCATCGCGGGGGAGCTCCTTGAGGTGTTCTAATATGAATGAGGCTACTTTCGACCTATTGACCAGGATATGTGAGAAATGTGGGGGAAGATGTTGTTATTATGCGAAACCCCCACTAACCGAGGAGAGAATATCGATACTTCTGGACAATGGCATATCATTTGATGACATTATATTTCATTCTTATAGGATGCTAGATACCAAATCAAGTGGTTTCTGTGTAGCTTTTTGCGATGGCAAATGTAAGGTTCAGAGCGTCAAGCCGGAAACATGCGTCGCGGGACCGTTCACCTTCGATATAAAGAACGGAAGACTGGAAATCTACTTGAAGAAGGACCGTATCTGTGAACTAGTAACGTTTCTTGAAAAACCATCCCGATGTTTATCAGGAACAGTACGATCTTGCATTACGTAACATATGTCAGCTTGTGAGAACGATCGCAAGAGAGGAGCTGACAGAAGTACTTAAGGTGGAGGAACCAGAAACAGAGAAGGTCGCCGACATCTCACTGTCGGAGGTGTAATCGAACGACTGTCGGTACCGAGCATGAGCTCTCAGTGAACGATGAACATTTCAAACCTCTTCCCATGGTCGATCAGATCATCGAACAGCTTAATGGAAGGTTGGAGAACGAGTTCGCCTTCGGGGATGTCAACCTTTCCAAAGAGCTGCAGAAGAACGTCATTGAGTTCGTTCCACGTGTTCCACACAGTACCATCTCAGGACTGGAAGAGATGTTGTACAACGGGCTCTGCCACTTCTACCGAGCTACCAACGATCGATACAAACTGTTGGGGTTGGGCATGCACCCCTTCCTTACGCTTGACCAGACATCATATTGGGACCATGAGGACAAAGAGATCTATGATGAGTATGACCGCCTCTTCTCCCTGAAGCAACATGGATGGCTGAACATCCAGGCCTTGCAGATCAACGTTCACTATGAGAACGAGGAGAACATGCTC
>CAVUGW010000012.1:0-98466 GCA_963741025.1 Methanomassiliicoccaceae archaeon | reverse complement strand
GTGCCTCATTGCACACACGATCGCTCGACCAGGCGTTCCTTGAGTTCACCGGACGGTCACTACATGCGATGCGGAACAGGCAGGCTCGTTCGATAAGGTTGCATCGGCAAGGGCCGCCAGAAGGAGGACTGTATTATCTCGCGAGACCTATGCATTGACCATCAGGGAGCTCAAGCACTGGTACAGGGCCAAAGACCAGGTCTTCATGACCATCATCCAACCAATTGGTATGGTTGGCCCTGTTCGGTCAAGTGTTCAATATCGGCCAGTTGTTCACCCAGAGCGGTGCACCGCCATCGGCGTTCTCGGCCGCGTTCGGCGGAGCGTCGACGTACTTCTCCTTCATGTCGATCGGTATGCTAACGGTGATCGTGCTGTTCACATGCATGTTCTCTGGTATGTCGATCGTATGGAACAAGAGGTTCGGTTTCTGACAAAGTTGAAGTGTCGCACTTCATCCCACGAGGAGTGATACCGCTTTCGGACGTATATTGGCTACGGTGGCTACGCGCCCATCGGGGAGCACTTCGTCTTCAGCATAGCACTGGCGTTCAATCATGTCCTAGGGCTCATCGGACTGACGGTTAGCCCATTGTTCAACCTGGCGGACCTGCTTGGACTGTTCTTTGTGTTGTTCCTGCTGTCGATAGGGTTTGCGGCCGTTCACGACGATCGCCCTGGCGGTTGAGAACCAGGAGCGCTGTTCGCGGTGGTGAACTTATCGAATTTGCCTCTGATGTTCGCATCGGCGGCACTGTTCCCGACGACCTTCATGCGGATGCCTCAAGGCCGTCGCAGGGCTGCACTCGCTGACGGCGGTCGAGCGGCACGACAGTCCGTGCTCCAGAACCGGCCCCTCTCTGATAGCGTAGATTGCTTGATATCCTGGATCGGACCTGATCTGAGGCGCCTTGGAGGGTTGGCCGCCTGCTTCACACGAGGAGATTGCTCAGCAGGTGAGCGTAAACCTTTCTCTCTTTTTCATCTCTCTGGAAGCCGTGCAGACTTCGATATTTCCAGAGGGTGGTCCTGACCATCGATGTCGGAACTTGTCCTACGATCTTACTGGAACGACCCCGGATCGAAATGTCCAGGGACGCCTCCGATAGCTTCCCTCCCTGATGGATGGGACTGATGATCTTTATCAAGGGGCACCTGTTCCGCGTCCGGGGTCAGAAATGAGGCTCTGGCAGTTCGGAAGATTGCAAGGCGCGAAGATGAGGATCGACGATGACATAGGCCAAGACCTGGGTCTGGTGAACGGTTCTCAGGCCTTCAGTACCATGTTCCGTTACGACCATGGGACCGACAGCAGCTATGAGATCGTCCTGTCCACCTTTGGACCGGAACTATCGCCAGCTTTGTGATATCACGATACTTATATGATCGACAGTCCAGGAGCGTGCGCTCAGGTCTCAAAGTTCCTTTCTGACCGTAACATCGATATCCTTAACTCGGTCTCGCTCAGCATAATCTCCAACGTCTGCATGGTCTGGAAGATGCTGGCCGACCTATCTTACTATGGCGAGCCCGCGGAGCTCCTGACGGACTTCGAGGCGCTCAAGAAGAGCAATCTGGGCTCATCGATAAGATCGATGCGCTGGAGATCGCCCCTCGACCATCTCCGACCGCTATACGAAAGGCGCGGCGGCGGACAGCGTTACCGTCCGGACGAAGGTCGTAAGGAAGAAGCAGAAGGGTGCAAGCACCATCAAAGGGAACATGTTCGATGTCCCGCCGGAATATCTTGAGACATTGAAGGGGGTCCATGACGGACAACCCCTGATGATGGTCGCGGACCTCGAGTCCTATGTTCTCTCGATAACCTTCCTGGAGGAGAGCACGAAGCTCGTAAGGCTGGGAATCGATCATTCCCGATAAACCGGGTGCCATCAACCAGATTTTAGAGGTGCTCTACCGCCATCAGGTCAACATGTTGGCGGTCAGCACGAAGGTCCGGGTGTACTACGAGAGCATGTACCTGGACATAATAGCCGATATCAGCCGATGTGATGTTGGAGCGGGGGAGCTGAAGAGCTCGGTGGAAGGAGCGCTGTCCGGTTCGAAGGGCATCTTCCAGCTCACCACCTTCGAACCCATCGATATCTGAAACGGTCTCCGGGACGTTCAGGTCGCCGACCGACCTGACCACAAGATGTGCGGTGCCGACCTTTCCGGACCCCGGCCGTCCCATCAGTTAAATTCGATGTGATGGGCGAAGTTTTTTTGTACATATACCGCATGGATCATAGAAATGATAACGTGGCCGAACAGGTCATTGACGACCCTCGACCACATAGGTCCTCTGTGATCGAGCGTTGTCGGCGTTCCATCATTAGGACATCTGGATAAAAGGTCGGGATAATCATGGTCGCTGGGTCCGAGCTCACGAACGAAGAACTTTATCATAGGGCCATCCACGGAGCGGAGATGGCGATGGAGCTGGCAAGGACAGAGCTCTCCAGGTCTATCGGGACATATGGCATGGAGCGCCCGGTCGAATATCCAGAGACGGCCTATGAACTACCCTGCATATACGGCTGGGACGGAGCTCGGGTCCAGGTCCTGGAGGACATCGCTCCGGTACTATCGCGTTATAGTTCACGGATCAAGAAAGGGCCCACGCTGGACAACGCCATAATGGCCGGTGAGACCACGATGATGGCGGCCGAGGTCATAGAGGCGCTCAAGTACGTGGGTTCATCAAGGCCCTATGAGGGCACGAACTACTGTGGTTTCATCCCTGACAAGGTGCTGAGAGAGCTCGGGATAGCGCTGGTCGACGAAACGATCCCCGGGGCCGCCGTGCTTATCGGCAGGGCAAAGGACCCGAAGGCGCTCGCCAGGATAGTATAGTGATTGCCGATCGAAGGGCATGATAATATTTGCGGTCGGTGATATCATCACCCAGCTCAAAGCGGAGGGCGTCCAGATGGGACTGGGAATGATGCTATATCCCGTCGGAGAGGGCACCCAAGTAGTACATGCGCTCAACTTTGCGGTCAGAGGGGCGCTCTCGTTCGGAGGGGTGGCCCGCGGCGATCGGAGGCGCTAAGGACATACCTGTCCAAACGGCCGAAGGTCTTTGTCCTGCAGTTCGGACCGTTGGACGATCTGACGGCATCGGCGGCCTTCGCCGCGGTGCTCCATGGGGCGGTCGTGATCACCGACCAGGACAGTTGAGGGCATCGACGGTGCGCTGGAGCACGAAGAAGATGGTCCGAGGATGGTACAGAGGGCAGATCGAGCTTCGTGGGATAAAGGTGAAGCTCGCCCCGGTGAACATACCGGTCTCCTATGGGCCGGCGTTCGAGGGGGAGGTCGTCAGAAGACCTGACACCTTCGTCGAGGCGGGGGGCACTTCCAGGACCGTGACCTTCGAACTATTGAGGCAGAGGGAAGAGAACCTAGGTGGAGGACGGGAAGGTCACCATCGTCGGAAAGGACGTGGATTCGATGCGGCCCGGCGGAAGCACCGCCCTGGCGATCCTCGTCGACGTCTATGGTCTCAAGATGCAAAGGGATTTCGAGTCCGTCCTGGAGAGAAGGATCCATCAGTTCATCAATTATACCGAAGGGGCTTGGCAGTACCGGGCAGAGGAACATCATCTGGGTCCGGTTGAGCAAGAGATCTGTCGAAGCGGGCCTGAGGCTCGTTCATCTGGGGGACGTTCTTGTCGCCAAGCTCAAAGAGGAGTTCGGCAACATCATCAGCAGGGTTCAGGTCACGATCATAACGGACGAGAACGAGGTCCGGAGGCTCCTCCCGGGGCGATGGAGGTCTATCAAGAAAGGGACGCCCGCCTCAAGGACCTCACGGACGAGAAAGTGGAGGAGTTCTACACCTGCAGCATGTGCCAGTCGTTCGCCCCGGACCACATCTGCATAATCACCCCGGAACGACTGGGGCTGTGCGGTGCCATCAATTGGCTGGATGCAAAGGCGAGCAAGGAGATCGCACCAACTGGTCCTAACCAGCCCTTGATCAAGAGCGATGTGATGAACGAGATCAAAGGCCAATGGAAGGGTGTCAATGACGCTGTCCTTGAGCACAGCCATCATAAGCTGGAACGGCTCAACATGTACACGATGATGGAGGACCCCATGACCTCCTGCGGCTGCTTCGAGTGCGTCGTCGCAATGACCGCGGATGCTCAGGCGGTGATCGTCGTCAACCGGGAGTACACCGGGATGACCCCCATAGGCGTCAAGTTCTCCTCGCTCGCAGGCTCCGTGGGAGGAGGTCAGCAGACCCCAGGTTTCATGGGGGTCGGTAGAAAGTATATTACCAGCAGGAAGTTCATCCCTGCCGACGGAGGGTTCCTCCGCATCGCTTGGATGCCCAAGGACCTGAAGGCCTCGATGTACAAGGAACTGAAGAAAAGGGCCGAGGAACTGGGTGTTCCGGAGTTCATCGACAAGATAGCCGATGAGACCATCACGACGGACGCTGAAGGACTGGCGAACTGGATGGTCAAGGTGGACCATCCCGCGCTGAGGATGCCCCCGCTCGTGTGATCAAGTTCGAATGAGGTTTATCAATGACAGAGGTCCCGATTCCGAAGGATAGATGGTCAGGTAAGGTCGGCACGGTCGTGCTGGGTGTCCCGAGCACGGACGAGAGCAGCAGGTCCAGGAGGACGGCCGTCGGTGGAGAGCTGTCGATGCCCTTCCTGTCGTACGAGGGCCGCAGTGAGCGTCCCATCATCGCCGGGGAGGTCCTTGATTCGATCGAGGGCATCCCTGAGGCCGCATTGGGACCTTTCCTGGATGTCGCCAATGATATCTCCTTGTGGGCTAGGACCTGGGTCGAGGAGCATCATGCCGACGCCATCTGCATCAAGCTGCGTTCGACCGACCCTGAGACCAAGGACACCTCCCCTGAGGAGGCGGCAAGAACGGTGGAACGGATCGCGAAGGCGGTTTCCGTCCCCTTGATAGTATATGGATGTTCCAACGAGGAGAAGGACGCAAGGACGATGGAGGCCGTCAGTAACCGGCTTCCGAAGGAGAGACTGCTGCTTGGCCATGCCGAGGAAGGTGCCTACAAGAGCCTGGCGGCAGCATCGATGTCCAACGACCATGGGATCATATCGTTCTCCAACCTGGACATCAACCTTGCAAAACAGATCAACATCCTTCTGACCGATTTCGGGGTAAAGATCGACAATATAGTGGTCGACCCGCTCATGGCCGGCCTTGGCATGGGACTGGAATATTCTTACTCCGTCAATGAGAGGATCAGGCTCGCCGCGTTGATGGGCGACCGGATGCTCCAGACACCGATGATATGCGATACGAGCACCGCCTGGGAGGCCCGGGAGGCCACCGACCCATCGATCGATTTCGGTGACATGGCGGAGAGGGGCATGTGGTGGGAAGCGACCACCGGTCTAGCTGCCCTGCTGTCCGGGGCGGACATATTGGTGGTCAGGAACCCAGGGGCCGCATCGATCCTCAGAGAGGCCATATCCGAGCTCCGAGGTGAGTGAATGCCCACCGCCATCGAGATCTTCAAGTTCCTTCCCAAGAAGAACTGCGGGAAATGCAATTTCCCGACCTGCCTCGCGTTCGCCATGCAACTTGCCAACCAGAAGGCGAAGGTATCGGACTGCCCATATATCACGGACGATGCCAGGGCATCGCTCGAATCATCCTCGGCCCCGCCCATAAGGGGAATAACGATCGGGGTGGGACATAACAAGGTGGAGCTGGGCGAAGAGACGGAGCTTTACCGCCATGAGAAGAAGTTCTTCCATGCGACAAGGTATGCCGTGATCATCTCGGACCGGAGCGACGAAAGGACCTGGAGGGAAAAGCTCGAGAACATCGGTTCTCTACGCTATGAGAGGGTCGGCCAGATGCTCATGGCGGACATGGTGGGAATAAGGAACGACTCTTCCGACCAGGATGTCTTCGGGTCGTTCGTCGAGAGGATATCGATGTCGACCGATCTCCCGATCGTACTTATCTCCGACGACCCCGCCGCGATGGCCACGGCGGCAAAGAGGATAGCGTCGAAGGTACCGTTGCTATATGCCGCGACCGCCTCGAACGCCGAGGGCATGGCCGCGGTCGCAAAGGAGAACAAGTGTCCGCTCGTGGTGCGCGACGACAGAGGACTTAACGAGCTGGCCGACCTCGTCACGAGGATCAGGTCCTCCGGGGTCGAGAACATGATGCTCGATATCGGTGCTAAGGACCTCAAGGACATCGTTGAAAAGAGCACGATCGTACGAAAGAACGCCATCAAGAAGACAGTTCCGCGGTCTCGGCTACCCGCTCGTGGTGAACACATGCGGGCAAAAGAACCCCGTCATGATGGGAATGGTGTCAACGATGAAGTACGGCGGGGTCGTTCTCTTCGACGATCTTCCTCGGGCGCAGGCGTTGCCCCTTTTCGTCCTGAGACAGAACATATACACCGATCCACAGGTCCCGATACAGGTCAAGCCAGGGCTCTATCCTGTAGGTTCACCGGGGGAGAACGCCCCTATATTGTTGACCACCAACTTCTCGCTCACGTATTTCACCGTGATGGCGGACGTCGAGAAGAGCAAGGTGCCCGCATGGCTGCTCGTCCTTGATACGGAGGGGCTCTCGGTCCTTACAGCGTTCTCGGCCGGAAAGCTCACCACGGAGACGGTGACCGAGGCACTGGGCTCGACCGGGGCAAGGGACCGTTCGAAGAGGGGTGTCCTCATCATACCTGGGATGCTATCAAGGATGTCGGGCAAGCTCGCAGAGGCGACCGGGCTCAAGATCATCGTCGGTACGAGAGAGTCCAGCGGCATACCCAAGCTACTGAAGAACCTTGATTGAACACCCCTGATCCGAGCTTGGCACGACGATCGGAGCAGAACGCCGCTCCGGTCAACGACGAGCCCGCATGGAGGACAGCGACCCACATCTCCGGTCGCTATGCCTTTTTATTCCGCCCTCATAGATAAGAACGCTCAAGGCAGGCGTTCGATGACCTTCAGCAATCGTCCCACCCCTTCCCTGGCCGGACCGTCCTCTTTCAGGGACGTCAATGGGACCCCATCTATCGACGCACGTTCCACCTCATCATCATAAGGAACGATGAGCACTTCCCGGAACCCTGCCCCCTCCGCTTGTTCCTTTAACCTGGGGTCGAGCTCCCCCCTCGCGCGATCGACGACCAGCACCGAGCTACCGATCTCGATGCCCATCTTTCCCGCCAGGTCCAGGAGGCGGGCGGCCGTCGTTATCTCGATCTTGCTGACATCGGAGACGACGAGAAGAAGGTCCATCCTGCGGCACGTCCTCCTGGAGAGATGTTCCATCCCGGCCTCGTTGTCTATCACCACGTACGGGTACTTTTCCATGATGCTGTCCAGATATGTGCGCAACAGATTGTTGATGTAACAATAGCAACCCTGACCCTCGGAGCGTCCCATCGTGACCAGGTCGAAACCCTCCCCTTCGGTCAGGGCCAGTCTGAGCTGGTATAGCACGGTCTCGTGCTTGTTACCACCCGCGGAGATATCCTCCGATCTTGACAGGAGATCTTCCCTTATCTCACCGATCGTTCTCTCGATCTTTGCGCCCAGCTTATCGCCCAGATTGGAGTTCGGATCCGCGTCCACCGCCAGGACGATCTCCCCAGAGCGTTTGGCCAATGCTTGTACCAACAATGCCGCCAGGGTCGACTTTCCGACCCCTCCTTTCCCTGCCACGGCGATGACGAACGTCATGGAACTACTCCAGAGCGTGCGATCTTCTTATCTCATCGGAGACGGCGACCAACGTTTCTGATGACCTCGGCGCTCATGTTCTCCTCCACGCCGGCCAGACCGCACTGGGGGGTCATGATCGAACTTTCTAGGACAAGGTCCTCATCGATGCCTTTGTCCGTCAGGGACCTGAACAGACCTTCTGCTCTCTTCACCAGGGAGCGGACGTTCTCGTTCTTCAACTTCTCTTCGGAGTTGGGCACCAGCCCCCAGGCGATGGCCCCTCCGCGTTCCAGGAATCTCCTCACATCATCTGGATATAGGGAGATCGTGTGACCATGCTCGTAGGCATCGAAGGAGAGCACATCGATGTTCATGGACATCACGAGGCCCCAGTCCGTGTTCGCACAGCAGTGGATGCCCTTCTTTCCGACCAGCCCCTCCAATACCTCGTTCGTCCACTTGACGACGTCATTGGCGGACACGGAGGCAAAAGGCGTGCCGATCATCGACAGGTACGGCTCATCGAGAAATATCAACGTCTCCTTGCCTTTGGTCCTCAGCTGCCCCTCCTGCCATCTGGCCGTCATGTTGAGGTTCTTCCTGATGATCTCCGCATAGGCCTCGTCGTATATGACGGGGCGATCGTTCTGATCGATCATCTGGAAGCCGAGACTGATGGGACCGGTGATCTGTCCCTTGATCGCCAGCACATCGGCGGGGATGTCCCTTGACATGAGCTCATAGAAACCTGAGAAGTATTCCCTTGGCATGGCGAACGAGGCGACATCATCGGAAAGGACCCGCGTGTACAGGTCCTCGGGATCATAGTTGGAAAGGTCCACCGACATCCGTTCCTTCACCTCGTCGACCCTTACCCCGGGCAGGGAGGACGAGTACTGGATGTACATGTTCTCCCTGAACCCCGTATTGGGAAGCTGGGGCCAGAAAGGTATCGCCGTTAGCTGGTCGAGTATAAGGTCCACCGCCCTCGCGGGGTCCTTATAAGGAAGGGACCCGATGCAACTGGGAGAACAGTTCCAGGCCATGGTCGTTCAATAAATCGGCATATAATAAATCTTTCCGACCATGGTCACCCGCTCTTGTCCCTGAGCGAGGCCATGACCCCCGGGAACTGGTCCACATCGGTATGGGGAAGGAAAAGTGCCGAAGAGAACTCATCAAAGAACGTCTGGGTCGTACTGAGCTCGACGTAGGTCATGAGGTCGTATATCGCTTTCGCCTCCTTCCTTCTCTCCTCTGACAAAAGACACGACCTGGCCCCGCCCAGGGACGCATTGCCCAGGAAGACGAAGCGGTCCTCTGGGATGTCCGGGAGCAGGCCTATCGTTCTGGCGTTCCCGACATTTATGAAATTGCCGAACCCACCGGCTATGAAGAGCTTATCGATGTCCTTGAACGTACTATCTACCGATCCTCAGGAGGACCTTGCAGCCAGCATAGATGGCCGCTTTGGTCCGGATTATATTGGTTATGTCATCGTCGGTGACGACGACCCCGCGAGATCGACCTCCCGGCGAGCTACCGTCCTCCTCCGGTTCCTGAACGATGAACTCCATTCCCCTGTCCGAGCCACGGACACGCTGTGAGGGTTCCGCCACTATCCGCCCTTTCTTGTCGATGAGACCATTGATGAACAGCTGTGCCACCAGATCGATGAGCCCCGATCCGCATATTCCTCTTGGCATCGAACCGCCTATAGTGGTTATGTCGATCTCCCTTTCGACCAGCCTAACGGAATCGATGGCCCCGCTCATGGCCCTCATGCCGCATGACACCTCTCCGCCTTCGAAGGCGGGACCGGCAGAGGTCGAACATGACAGCATCCAGTCCTTATTACCGAGAACGACCTCCCCATTGGTCCCCACATCGATCAGCATCGATAGCTCGTCGTTCCTGTGCATCCCGGAGAATCAGGACGTCCGCTGTGACGTCCCCGCCTACATAACCTGCCCTTCCAGGGACGCAGTAGATGGAGGCCTCAGGATGCAGCGGGACGAGACCTAGGTCGGAGGCCTTGAAGATCGGCGGGACGTTGGTTATAGGGATGTACGGATCATAACGGATGTTCTTAGGGTCCAACCCCAGGAACATTTGTATCATCGTGGTGTTCCCCCCGATGGACATGCATGTGAGCGCCTCATGGCATGAAGGATGGTTGTTCCCTCTCCTCTTGGTCTCCCTCTGAGCACATAGCTCGGATATCAGTTCGTTCACCGTATCCAGGACGAGCTTGTGCGGCCGTTCGACCCCGTTCTCCTCTGAATATGCTATCCTGGTCAGAACATCCTCTCCAAGGACGATCTGATCATTATAGTCGGAGGCCTGACCGACCGTTCTACCGGTACCGAGATCGATCATGGAGGCCACTATGGTCGTGGTGCCTATGTCGATCGCGATGCCATAGTTCTCGTTCCTGGCCGTCCCTGGTCTCACCTGGGCCAGCTTCCATCCCGTGGAGGTCCTCATGAGAGTGACCACCGCTCGCCATCCGCTCTCACGAAGTACCTTTGGCAGGGACCTAAGGACCGATATTGGAACTTCGAGCTCGCCATCATCTATGACGCTCGTCACCCTTTCCAGGTCCGCGACGTTGTCGCCCAGGCTGGGCGGCTGCAGATCTATCAATGCCATCCTTGACAGCGGCGAAAGGACATCGATCGCATCTTCGATCGAGGAGGTCAGGATCTTGTGCTCGCTGATCGACGCCTCCTCCGGAACGAAGACGGTCACGTCCTTGATCACGGTCGTACGGCAGGCCAATCTGAACCCAAGGTCCCAGTTCTCCTGGGATATCTTCCCCGTCCTTTCCGCCTGGACCTCACCTTCGACGATGACCGTGCATTTACCACAGGCACCGTTCCCACCGCACACCGCATTGATGGGTATCCCCGCCTGCTCCGCGGCCGCCAGGACGGTGGTGCCGACGGGCACATCGGTCGTTGTGCTCCCTGGAAAGAAGGTGACCTTGGCCATATGTTTTGGGATCGAGGTAGCATTATTTAAGCCTCGGCCCCTGGGACCCGGTCGCCATCATCCATTAACCAGCTCGCGGTCCTGCGGCCAGGCCCGGCCCCGATCATATCGCTGTGCTCGTCATCAACGCGAACATGGGCGCATCGACCGATCGGTCGATGGTGCCCTCCGGACCGTTCATCCCAGGAACCTTCTCAGGTTCGCGGCCCTCAGAACGGCCTCCTCCAGTCCTTTCGACCGCTCGGAGAGTATGCCGTCCAATATCTGGGTGGTGATCTTTCTGTGCGTTTCGTTGATCTGGTGGTCGATGTTCAGATCGTCCACGGCCCTCCCGACCTCAGGGGGGAGCAATCTCAAGGATCCAGGATTAAGGTACTGGAGAGCATCCCTCATGTTATCATCGAAGCGCGGGCTGACCTCCCTGACGTACGCTATGTCCTCCGCGTTCAGGGCATTTAACCCAAGGACCTCTGGTGGGATCCCGATCGAGTAGAAGGCGCAGCAGAAGCCTATCGCTCTGGGAAGCTTCACGCCCTCGAGGCTCCTGGAGTAACCGAAAAGTCCTATGTGCAGCTTTCTCTTCCTGCGCTTCGGAACGAAGTTCGATACCTCATTGATCAAAGGGGCCATCTTTATCAGTTGGTCCCGGTAGATGACCGCGCACTTGTTGATTATCTCGGTAGCACGGACCTCATCGACATCGACAGGGGTGCCCCTTCTCGCTTCCAAGATCTTTGTCATCCCTTCACTGACCTCATCATGCGGATGGTCGTACTTGAAAGCGGACTGAACGGTAAACGTCTGGACCGAGGGATATTCCTCCATCAGGCTCTCGACGGTCGATGGTTTGAGGTTTCCCCTGAACGGAGCGGAACCGACCCCGATTATGGGCAATATCTCGACGCCGATGTCCTCCTCCAATCGATGGAGCTTCATCAGGGCGACCTTGTTCATCAATATGGCCCCGACCTGACCATAGTTCATGGCCGGATCGGACCTGGCCAGGAACACCCTCTGATGGTCGACGTCCTTGTCCGACAGGTATTCTCTCGTGATCGAGTCCGCCCCGAGCATGTGCTCCAGGTCCTCGAAGAGAGGAATGACGTTGATCTCCTTCGGATCGAACTTTCCTATCCACTCCCCAAGGGTGATGTCCCCTTTACGGAACGAGATGTTCTGTTTGCCGGCCACGAAATCGCGATAATAACGATAGATGCGGTCCAGGGATCGTGCTGAATCGGTCATCGGCAGGATGACCTCGAATATCGGCGGTACCTCGTTACGATAGAACAGCTTTGCCGTATCGAACGAACGGGGGATGGACTCCAGCGTTTCAAGGACGGATCTTCGCCTCGTCCCTTTCCACCGTCGGGTTAGGTACCCTGAGCGTCAGGAAGACGTCCTTGCCGATCTGGTTCTCGGTAAAGAACGAATCATATTTCGCCAACAGCTTCTTGACCACATAGCTGTCCACCTCCTTTCCTTCGCAATCCCACATCTGCTCATCGCAGTTCAGATGAGAGAAGACATAGTACGCCTCTTGTATCTCGTCCTCTCCCCCCATCTCCAGGCTCTCGGCGAAGAAGGGCGGGGTGACATTATCCGGATGCTGGGTGCTCATGCACCTGGGTACCTTTCGACGTTCCTCTGGCAATTAGACCACACCTTTGGCATGATGATGGACCCCCTTAATGAAGTACCCCGTCCTTTCGGACCGAGCTTCCTGCATCAACCACCGAACGCCTCCGAAGAGGTCTTACATGATGTCAGACGGGCGTGGATCCTGGTCGTTCCGACCGTGGTCGTTGGAAATATGAAGTGGGATATTTTAGGTTTTGGACCATATGGCCTAGATCTGTGGCCCGCTCTCATCCCCCAGCTTTCGCAAGGGGATCCCGCTCCCCGAAGTTAATGATCCTTGGATCATTCTTGAACGATCTCGTTGGGGATCTCTAGCGATCTTCCCGATCTCAATGACCTCATCGATCGACCTTCCTGGTGTGGCGAAACGACCTGGTTCGTGATGGGGCGGCACGACCGCCGATCGGATCTCAAGAGCGAGATGGGCAGGGCCCGTTCATTGTTCGTAAATATTGGGCACGATCAGTACCCTGTTCCTTCCCGTTCCGCTGATCCGATCCCCTTCCAAGATCACCTGGGTGAGCTCCTTCAGTCTCTTGAGCAGGTCCTTCACGTCCTGATCCAAGCTCAGAACGAAGTACCTATCAGCCGCGAACGCCCCTCTCAGAACATCGTCCTCTTCGGAACGAACGAATATGAAATGGACCTGGTCCCCCATCTCCCTGAACGCCCTGAAAAGCAGGTCCCCGGCAACGGTCGGTGGATCGTGAACGCAAATGACAAGATCGATACCTCCCGAAGTTGTTGGCGTTGAGCACCTCCGATGACGAACTTCTCTTTTCGACGATGTTGTCAGTATCATCGGTAAGTACGAACTCCATCCCGCCCATGCGGTACTGGTCGTCATCGACCAACAATATCCGCTTCAAAGTTCCACTGCCCCCAGCAAGGCCATGCCCGGTCCATGATCGAACAGTTCAGATGTGAACCCTATAGAATAAATAGATATGGACCGGCCGAGATCTGGACGAAGCGTTGAGGAACGGCCTAAGAAAAGAACATAGGCAGGGAACACTGCTCGATGCGAGCGTTCTCCTTGATAGAGGGCCGATGAGAAGGCGGAGCGTCCGGTCCGCGTTCGATAGTGCTTCACCATCGTACCATCACCATCGGTCCCGTTCGACCGATGGTCCATGGACGCTCCCCTTTCGCTTTTTCGGTCTCAGTGCCTGAACAGCCTTACACCGGTGAAGACCATGGCCATGTTATGTTCGTTCGCGGCCTGGATCACCTCTTCGTCCCTTATCGATCCACCCGGCTGTATGATCGCCGTGGCACCGGCCTTGGCCGCCTCATCAACACCGTCACGGAACGGGAAGAACGCGTCCGATGCCATCACGGAACCCTTCGCCTGTTCACCCGCTTTGTGGGCGGCTATGAACGAGGAGTCCACCCGGGACATCTGGCCGGCTCCGATGCCCACCACCCTTTCCCCTTTCGCCAATATGACCGTGTTGGACCATATGTGCTTGCACACCCTGTTCGCGAAGAGCATGGACCTGATCTCATCCTGCGTTGGTGACCTCTTCGTGACGACCTTCAGGTATCGCTTCCGTGACCTGCGAGTTGTCAGCTGTCTGGACCAGCATCCCGCCCTTGATATATTTCATCTTGAGCTTCGGGGCATCGGCCATGGTGATCGGGCCAGGGGTGGTCATGAGCCGGATGTTCTTCTTCTTTTCCAACATCTCCAACGCTTTTTGCTCGAACGAAGGCGCGAAAACGATCTCCACGAAATGCTTCGATATCTCCTCAGCGGTAGCGAGATCGCACTCACGGTTCAGACCGATGACGCATCCGTACGCGGCCATCGGGTCCACATTATATGCGACCATGAACGCTGGATAGATAGAATCATCGCACGCGATCCCGCAGGGGTTCGTGTGTTTTATAACGGCGGCGCACGCCCGGTCCTCGAACTCACGGAGCAGTGACAGGGCCGACTCGATATCCAAGATGTTGTTGAAAGAAAGCTCTTTTCCATGCAGTTGCTTCATCTTGGAGACACATACGCCGGTCACGAAAGGGTCCCCGTAGAAGGCCGCGGACTGGCTCGGGTTCTCCCCATACCTTAGGTTCTGGACCTTGTCCATACCGATGGTCAACTGTGATGGGAACATATCTCCATTGAACGCGCCGCCGAGATATTGGGCGATCATGGAGTCGTAAAGGGCGGTCGTTCTGAAAGCGTCCAACATGAGCCCTTTCAATGTTTCTGGACCCAGGCCCGAACCGTTCTCCTTCATCTCCTTGAATCAGGGACGGATACCTCGAAGGTTCCGTGACCACCGCGACCGATGTGTAGTTCTTCGAGGCCGCCCTGATCATGGACGGTCCTCCGATATCGATGTTCTCGATTATGTCCTCGAACGTCGCGTTCGGCCTCAGTACCGTCTCCTTGAACGGATACAGGTTCACCACGACCATGTCGATCTTTTTTATTTTCATCTTCTCAAGTTGTGCCATATGTTCCGGGACGTCCCTTCTCGCAAGTAGACCGGCGTGTATGTTCGGGTGCAACGTCTTCACCCTTCCGTCCAGCATCTCCGGGAAACCCGTAACGTCCGATATCCCGACGGTCCTTATGCCGTTCCGTTCCAGGAGCGTTGCCGTCCCTCCAGTGGATATCACTTCAACACCCATCGAACTTAGCTCGTGGGCGAACTCGATCGATCCCTTCCTTGTTCGAGACACTGATCAAAGCACGTTCGATCTTGACCAACGGTATCACCTACGGATCAAATGGCAATCTGAAGAACAGTTGCCAAGGATGAATGGACGACCTGCTCATAAACATAACTCCGCTCTGGACAGTGTCAGAAGGACGACCACCGCCTCGGGATCATCGATATCGATATGCTCCGTGGTCCACGGTCGAGATGAGGGAACGCTCGCTCCAGATCGCTGACCCAGTACTTCGTTCGGTGCGTTCCATCGCACCAATGTTCTCCTCTTCGGCTCTCATCCCCCGGCCTTTGCAGTGGGCTTTCTGATCGCGGAGAATAATAATTACATACGAGGATATATATTCATTATTTCCGCTGAAATAGTGTGATAGGGCAAGCGGTATGGACCTCGATCCTTCTGGTCATCATCGCCATCAATATCTATATGATATGGGTGGGCCGGCGGATAAGGAGCGCCAGACATAGACGTGTCTTCCTTCACACCACCATATCATTAGCGTTACTGGCCATATCGTTCTGTTTTGAGATAAATCTCTCGCTCACCGGTCAAAAATCGTTGATGGACGATATCGAATACATCTTTCTTACAACGATCCCGCTCTACTTTCTAGCTTTCGTTCTGGAGTTCACTGGAAGGAGCAGATCGCTCACCAAAAGGAACATCATACTGCTGATGATCGTTCCGGCGATCACACTTATAGGGCTGTGGACCAACACATATCATCATCTTTTCTACACGAGCACGTTTCGTCCAGAACTTGGCGGGCTATACCGAGTTCACAGGGAACTTCGGACCGATGTTCTGGACGTTCATCGCATACTCCTACAGCCTGGTCCTTATCGGTACCTTGCTCGTCTTCAACCTCTACCTGAACACCCCCAGGACCCATCGGGTACAGTCCACCCTAGTGCTCGCTGGGACCCTTATCCCTTGGGCGACGGTCGTTCTGGTGCTCTCCCCGATCCCCAACATGCCCACCGTTGGTCTGAACATCATAGTGCTTACTGTCTCGGCCTTGGTCTTTCTCAAGGCGTCCTTGATGTCCAGCGTTCAGAACGAGACGTCCTTGGCCTTGAACATCGTCATCGACCATCTTGACGATGGGATCATGATCATGGACCCAAAAGGCAAGATCGCATACCTCAACAAGAAGGCCCAGGCCGTGCTCGAAAAGGGAGAAGAGGTCGTTGGAGAAAGGTCCGAGGATATGTTCCCCGATCTTATGGGCGTGATCAGGTCGCTGGACCAGAACGAAGGTAGGGCGAAGGGTATGCCTTTGGTCCTCGAGCTGAAAGGCGGTGAGTTCGAAGTAAGGGTGTCCGAATTGAAAGGGGTCGACGGCTCGACGAGCGGTAGCTTGTTGACACTAAGGGACATCACACAGGAATGGAACTTCAGGGAGTCCCAGAGGCTATCGAACGAGAAACTGAAAAAATTGTACGAGGTCACGAGCAGCGAGATATTGAACGAGCTGACGATATTCAAGGGATATTTCGAGCTGGCATCGCCTTCATGGCCAGAGGGCTCAAGGAGCAAGGGACATCTGGAAAAGATGAGCGTAGCTCTCGACCAGATCCAGAGGGGGATGGTGCTGACATCGGACTTTCAGCGAATAGGCATTGAAAGACCGAGATGGCAGAACCTGAGAACGCTGGTATCTAGAGCGAGCAAAGATGTTCCCGAGGGCATGCTCGAATCGCACGTGAACGGTGCGGAGGTCTTCGCGGACCCGATGCTCGAAAGGGTCTTTCTTAACCTTTTCGAGAACACCATGGTCCATGGAGAGCGAGCGAGAAAGATCTATATCTCAACCGAACACAACGGAACGGACCTATTGATCTGGGTGGAGGACGATGGGATCGGCATACCTCAAGGGAAGAAAGAAGCGGTGTTCGAACTCGATCATGGGAAGAACAAAGGTCTAGGCCTGTTCACCTCGAGGCATATCCTCAGCATGACCGGATGCAGGATCGAGGAGCTCGGTCAGCCTGGAAAGAACTGCCGGTTCGAGATAACCATTCCTCAGGGGATGTGGAGAGAGGGCAAAGCCTCGTGATGCCTATCTTTGGGTCACATTTATCTTATGGTCGATCGATCACTCGATGAGCAAATGTACATAATCAGCGAGAGGATCAACGGGCTCTTCACATCGGTCGGGAGAGCGATAGATCAGCGGGACGCCAAGTTCGTTCAGGACCTGGCCGTTAGACAGGTCGAGCATGGTGCGCATGCGCTCGATATAAATACCGGCCCGGGTCGAGAGGATGGCCCCGCGGCGATGGGATGGCTGGTCACCACGGTCCAGGACGTGGTCGATGTGCCTCTCAGTCTGGATACCTCTGGCCAGAAAACCATGGAGGCCGGGTTGAGGGCGGCCAAGAACAAGATCATAATGAACTCCACCACGGCCGAGATGAAAAGGATGGAGAGGTTCTTCCCCTTGTGCAGGGAGCATGGGACGGAGATCATATGTCTCTGCATGGACGAAAAGGGGGTCCCGAACACTGCAGAGGCCAGGGCTGAGATGGCAATGCTCATGGTCACGACGGCCATGGAGCATGAGATAACCCCGGACAGATTGTTCCTCGATTCCTTGGTCCTTCCGACGAGCGCTGCACAGGACCAGGGAAAGAAGGTCATCCAGGCCGTCCAGATGTTCCAGGGCCTGAACGATCCGGCACCAAGGACCGTTGTCGGGCTGAGCAACGTATCGAACGGGACGAAGCAGAGAAGCCTTATCAACCGAACGTTCCTGGCCATGCTGATGGGGGCAGGTCTTTCCGCTGCGATCCTGGACCCTGAGGATAAGGAGCTCATGAACGTTATCTCGGCAGGGCAGGTACTCTTGAACGAAAAGTTATATTGCGAGGATTTCCTCCGAGCTTGATCTTTGCGCGATCCCTCGCTAAATGGACCGAACGACACCCTCAGGACATGGCCCCGCCAGAGATGATACGGACGGTGCATGGGGGTCCTGACAGGCCCGGTCGAGCTTACTCCCGTCCCTCTCATATTCCAAAACGTCTCCGTCTGAGCTGATAGCACCGGATCGCTCGAAGGAAATCGATCTTCCTGAACCCAGGCCAATAAACATCAGTAAAATAAAGCTCGGAATAGGCCAATTGCCACAACAAGAAGTTGGACATCCTCTCTTCCCCGCTGGTCCTCAGGATTAGGTCAGGGTCCGGGAAGTCCGCCGTGTACAGGAAACGGGAGACGTCTTCTCAGTGATGTCCTCGATGTTGAGATTGCCCTCTTTGACCTCCTCCGCGATCTTCTTGATCGCGTGGATGATCTCTTGTCGGGACCCATATGCGGTGG
This sequence comes from Methanomassiliicoccaceae archaeon, assembly GCA_963741025.1. Taxonomy (GTDB): domain Archaea; phylum Thermoplasmatota; class Thermoplasmata; order Methanomassiliicoccales; family Methanomassiliicoccaceae; genus CAVUGW01. The sequence continues at coordinate 80,122 of CAVUGW010000012.1, read as the reverse complement.
CTATATTGTAGAAATAATTATTGTAACCCGCGGTCCTGGTCTCTGCGTACTCGATGGCCTTTTTCACCTTCGCCGGAAGCAGATCGACCTGTCCTAATACCGTTACCTTGATCTGGTGTTTGTGGATGCGTTCATCGTCCCCGAGGCGATAGAAGTTCTCCTCGAAGATCTTCATAAGGGTATCCACCTCCTCCTCTTCCCTATGGAGGTTCTCGGTGGAGAACGCATAGACGGTCAGTACCTTTATGTCGAGCTCCATGCACCAATCGAGCACTTCCTCGAGCTTGTCCTTTCCTTTGAGATGTCCTTCTGTCTGCGTAAGCCCGAACTCTCTTGCGAACCTACGGTTGCCGTCCATGATCACCGCGATATGATGGGGAGGTGGGTTTTCCCTTACCTCTTTCAGTAACCGCTTTTCGTACTGTGTTGTAAGCGGTGCTCGCTATCACCCTTGAATCTCGTCCTTGATATGGAACCCTCCCTTCAGAGCGATGACCCGCGGTATCTCATGTTCTTACCTAGGTCGTTCTTACCTTTCAATATAATCCTCAGTATATCGATCGGACGTTCCCGGTCCCTGATGCCCTGTATCACTTCACCCCTCTTAATTCTAAGGTGACGATCATTTTTCATAGGCCCGTACGATCGCAATGGTCGCTCGGCCTTGGCCGCTTCATCGATGGACGGTCATATCACGGTCCGATCCATCATATCACATGTTCACTTTCCAATGGTCCATTTCCATGTGAACCATCCGCTATCGGACGGTGTATTCGACCTGGTCGTTCTATATTGCGTTCCGTCCGTGCGTGCGCATATAGGTCGGTCGTCCCCGAGCATTGACCTCGGTCGCTCCGACCATACCTTCCATGATCCTTGAACAGGATCACGAGAGAGGAAAAATGGTCGCGGATATATGCGCTTTTCGGTATGGCGAAGGCAAGGTCCTTTGTTCTATCTGTCCTGAGGATGTGGTCTTCCGGTCATCTCGTATACGACCGGCATGTCCTCGCTCAATGCCGCAGAGGCCAACCCCATATCGAAGCAACCGATGCCCGCGACCGCTCCGATCGAACCCCGGTCCCCGGTTACCCCGATGAGCTGGACCCCGTTCCGTGCAGCTACCTTTTTTGCGTCGTCGACGCCCAGGATCGCCCTCTTGGCACGCAACCCGTACTCTTCGACCTCTTTCGGTACCTTTAGCCCCTGGAACACCGCGAGCGATGTGTTATTGGAGAACGTGTTCTCCCTGATGAACTTGAGGACATGTTCGGTGAGCTTGGGAACATCCTTCTCCTCGACAGCGAAAGATATCCCGACGGCTACGCAGTTCGTTGTCTTCTCCGGGACCTCAGGGTTGAGCTGAACGATCTTATGTTCCAGATAATGCCCTATCGGACAGCTTCTTGCAAGGTTCAGCATCAGTACCCATGATGCCCCCTTTTCCTTTGTATCGGTATCATCGACCGCGTATATCATCCGGACCATCTTGGGCGTGGTGATCGTCACCTCCACACGATGAGCCCCTCCGATCTTGATATCATCTGGATACTCCGTACTTATCGTTCCCGGTCCTTGGGGCAGACAAGCACCGATACCGACACTGGCCCCGGCCAGACCCACCCAGGTGGTCTTCACCGTATCCCCTTCCACGAACAATGACCGCAGCCCCTGGCCACCGACATTTTTCGAGGCCGGTCCGAACCTGACCTCCCCCTCCCCGATCTTGGCGTCCATTATCAGAGTGGTACCCTCGACCCTCACGTTGGTGATCGCACCTCCAGCTCTCAGGCGATTGACCGCGTCCCATTCGACGGGACCTTTGGCGATGCACTCCTCTATTATCATCGCAACGCCGTTCGGTTCGTCGACCATGGTGTATATCCCTTTACAGAACAGTCTACCGAAGCGCTTGGTAACATCCTCAGGGCTCATGATATGGGTCATCGTGCTAGGGCTCCACATTGAGATATTGGGGGCGGAATATCAGACCACATTATAAAAAGTGTCGACAGAAAGACCCTCCTTTAGCTCGTCAAGGGATATGATGCGCCCTGGGTTAAAGGCGAGGTATGAGGTCGATCGGTCATATTGGTCTTACGAACCTGGACGGTAGGTGGCTAAGATCCAGTATTCCCAGACCGTCCTCGCCGTCCGGTCTGAAGATCATGTACCTTCCCTTGATACCAAGCACTTTTCCCCTATGAGCTCCGGGCAGGGGGACAGGTACCGGCGGTGAGGATGGGAGTTCGGAGAGCGGGTATTCGTCCAGATGTTCGAGGGTATCCCTCAGGACCTCCTTGGAGGTGGCGATCCTTCTTACCAGGGAAGCATATCTCTCCTCGATGGCATTTCTATCCACGGGCCTTGTCCATTCGGAAGCGACCTTCTTGATGCGAAGCTCCTGATTGACCTTGAACGACCTTGATATCTCCTGTTCCGACCTTCTGGCGTGTGACCGGTTCTTACATTCTAGGATAGGCGCGATGGCGTCCGCGCCCTGCTCTATGCCTCTGGTCCTGAGCCTACGGGCGGACGTCATTCCGACCTTCGTCAGCCCACCGAAGAACGCCAGATAGACGATATGCTTCCTTTGACAGAACTCCGGATGGTCGCACAGGTCCCCCTCGCATTTCGGTTCGAAGATGCACCCCTAATCAGGAGTCCTTTCTTCGGCACATCGGTTGCACTGGGAGAAAACGTTGACCCTCCATTTGAACGGGCATGGATGATGGACCCCATCATCATCGAAACTACCGATACAGACCTTCTCCTCGGATATTTCCATCCCGAGCCGGCCCAGTTCCATTTCCTCGAGCGAACCGTCCTCAAGGTCCAGGGCGGTCAGATGCGGTTCGAACCCTTCCCAAAAGAAAGATATTATGTGCTTTGACCATGGTCGGACCGTGGACCTGAGGCCTCTGGGACCATCCGGGTGTTCCGACATCGAACCGCTCCCTCACCCAGAGGATGGAGCGGACCGCGGACAACTTATTGTTCTAATCATTCGCGGACCGGTCTTCTTCGATGACCTCTTGCTCTTCCGCCCTCTTTAAGAACTCTGGCGGCACCTCATGTACAAGGAACACGGTCCTTCCGGCCCTCTGGATCTCCAGTCCCGACCCGATCGCCCTGGTGGCATCGATCTCGAGAATGACGGGGGTCTCGGTCCGGACCCGTCCCGCATTAAAAGCATCACCATAGGTCTTTGAGAGATGGACCAGCTTTCGGTCGGACGGCTTCAACCCTGTCTCGAGGATGATGTCCGCCTCCTCGGGAGTGGTGGGGTAGTACAGAAGGCCAGGTATGTTATCGGTCGGGAGCCTAAGGTCCAGGTCTATGGAGTGACCATAGGTGGCCCTTATCAGATCATTGCTGCATTGGTACCTGCCCTTCGGGTCCGTCTCTATGAGCGCGATGATATGGTGAGGTCTGAGCCAGTGATATCTTTGGTTCGATCTCTTCATGGCATTTATGAAGTCCCTCATCGGGACGAATCCCTGTTCGTCCATCGTCAGACCGAACTTCTCGGGAAAGTGACGTAGGGTACCCGCCATGGTTCTGCCTAACCTTTCAAGTTCCTCATCGCTCATCAGGAACTTTCCGGGGTCTCCGCAGACTGGACATGTCTCACCGCGAAAATATCCATGGGTAGTACATTCTCGAAGCATTTCGTTTGGGAGAAGCATGGCCTCATCTTAAAGTTTTTCTATCGGTCCTCAGGGAGATCACTATCGAGCTAGATCGAAAAGCTCCTGCTCATGAAGGCCGTAGGCCCTCTCGGCCGAAAGGACCGTGTTCTGCATCAACATCACTATGGTCATAGGACCGACCCCTTTAGGGACCGGGGTGATGGCCGAGGCCTTTTCCTTGACCTTATCGAAGTCCACATCGCCCACGTTCCGGTACCCTTTCTTGCTGGCGGGGTCATCTATCCGGTTCATGCCGACATCGATCACAACGACGCCCTCCTTGACCATATCCTCCTTGATGTAGAACGGTATTCCAATGGCGGCGATCAATATGTCGGCCGTTCTGGTGATCGAAGCGAGGTCCTTGGTCTTAGAATGGCAGACGGTGACCGTGGCGTTCGCTCCCTTTGCCTTCTGCATCAGGATCGCTGCCACCGGCTTCCCGACAATGTTGCTCCTGCCGACCACCACCACGTGTTTACCGTCAGGGTCGTTGCCGCTCCGGACCAATAGTTCCTGTATCCCATGTGGGGTGCACGGAAGGAATCCGGGGACCCCTATCAGCATCTTGCCGACGTTCACTGGATGAAAACCGTCGACGTCCTTGTTGGGGTCGATGAGCTGCAATACCTTGTTCTCGTCGATGTGTTTCGGGAGCGGCAGCTGCACCAATATCCCATTTATCTTGTCGTCCGCATTGAGGTCCTCGACCATCGAGAGCAGCTCTGGCTCAGGAACGGTCGCCGGCAATCGTATGGTCCTCGAATAGATGCCGAGCTCCTCGCAGGCCTTGCCCTTCATGCTGACATATGATTGGGACGCGGGGTTTTCCCCAACGATGATCACTGCCAGACCAGGGCTTATATCCTGGGCCTTTAGCTCTGGGATCTTTTTCCTAAGTTCGCTCCTTATCTGTTCGGCGATCTCGGTCCCGTTTATGATCATCGCTGACAAAACCGTTCCCTCGCCTCAAGGAACAGGTCGGTTCTCATAAATCTTTCCGATCGCCCCAGATCACCGATCCGATCATCTCTTGGGCGAGCGGCCATGCGATCCCCCTATGATGATATGGAAGAGCATGGCGACGAGAACGAAGATCGTCCATGACCCCCGACCAACGGCCTAGGTGTGAGGACATCAACGGCGACGGGAACGAACACCTTATTTAACTACGGGCTTATTTTCTTTACGATCATGCATGAGAACGGACATTGAGATCGCTCAGGATGCTTCGATGCGGCCGATCGACGAGATCGCGGACAAGATCGGTCTAGAAAAGAACGACCTCCGGTGCTACGGACGGTACATGGCGAAGATACCATTAGAGGTCCTAAAGCGCTTAGATGATGCTCCGGACGGGAAGCTCGTGCTGGTCACGGCGATCACCGCCACCAAAGCGGGAGAGGGAAAGACGGTGACATCCATCGGATTGATGGAGGCGCTGGGGGCACTTGGCGTTAGGACGGTCGGAGCTTTGAGGCAACCTTCGATGGGGCCGGTCTTCGGGGTCAAGGGCGGGGCCACGGGTGGAGGGTATGCCCAGATCTACCCCATGTGGGACATCGATCTTCATTTCACTGGTGATATCCACGCCGTCACCTCAGCACATAATCTTCTATCCGCCATGCTGGAGAACCATCTTTCCAAGGGGAACTCGCTCGATATCGACCCTACAAGGATCGTTCTCAAGAAAACGATAGATATCAACTGCAGGGAGCTGCGGCACATCATCGTCGGTCTGGACGGTCGTAATGATGGAGGAGTGCCGCATGAGAGCGGTTTCATGATCACCGCCGCCTCCGAGATAAGTGCGATCTTGGCATTGGCCACCTCGCTCGATGACCTCAAGCAGCGTCTGGGACGGATGGTCGTCGCATACGACATGAAGGGACGGCCGATCACCGCATCCCAGCTGGAATGCGTCGGGGCGATGGCCCTTTTGCTAAAGAACGCCATAGAACCGAACCTCGTACAAACACTGGAGGGGCAGCCGGTCCTTGTTCATGGGTTCCCCTTCGCCAACATCGCACATGGATGCAACAGCATCATTGCGACAAAGTACGCCTTGAAGATGGCGGACGTCGTCGTTACCGAGGGAGGGTTCGCGTCCGATCTAGGGGCGGAAAAGTTCTTCGACATCGTATGCAGAGGGAACGGTCTAAGGCCGGACTGTGCGGTCCTGGTCGCCTCGATACGCGCCCTGAAGATGCACGGGGGGGCGACGATCGAGGACCTTGGACGGCCGGAGCTGGCCCTGGGTCACCTCGAAAAAGGGTTCTCCAATCTGGATAAGCATATAGAGAACGTTTCCAAGTTCGGGGTACCGGTCATCGTGGCCCTTAACCAGTTCCCGACCGATACTGAAATGGAGGTCCGGTCGGTCAAGGACCACTGCTCCGAACTTGGTGTCCCCTGCTCCATGTCCCGTGTCTTCAACGAGGGTGGGAAGGGAGGAAAGGAGCTTGCGGGGACCGTCCTAGAGGTGCTTAGGACCAAGAAGAGCGACTTCAGGCCATTGTACGGGACGGACCTTCCCATAAAAGAGAAGATAAGGACCATCGCCACGGAGATCTACGGCGCCAAGGACGTCCAATACTCTGGTTCCTCTGAGAACGATATCTTGACCATCCAAAGAACAGGGAACGATGCACTGCCTGTTTGCATGGCCAAGACACAGCACTCCCTTAGTGATGATCCCCGTTTGAAGGGGGCACCGACGGGTTGGACCTTGACGGTCAAGGAGGTCACGGTATCGGCCGGAGCAGGTTTCATCGTCGTCATCTGCGGGGACATCATGCTCATACCTGGTCTGCCCTCGGCACCCGCGGCCGAGAGAATGGATATCTCTGGCGATGGCGTGATAACCGGGCTGAGCTGATCAGAACGAGTTGTAGTTCCTGACCTCTTCCAAGGTCCTGGTCTTGGCTTTTAAGAGCTGTGAGACCAGGAACGTTCCCACCCCTATCAGGTCCTGGACGGAAAGGAACTTTGGCGCCGTATCATCGAACAGGACGTTCGCGTTCCCTCTTACACCATCGCCGATCCTCCAGACTATGACCTCCACCGGGAGCTTGGGGAACACTTCGATCTTGACCGAGGCGTCCCCATAGTCCAGTTTTTTGGCCCCAAGGACCTTGACGGAGCTTAGCAATAGCTGGGGTTGCGAACGGAACATCTCTCCGATGTCCTCGGTGACCCTGTCCTTGAAAGCGTAGTAATGCTCGATACCACCTCTGATCTGACGGAACGAGATGAACCTTCCGGACGGCACATCGGGGACGGCCCCCATCAGATAATGAAGGACCACTATGCTGGCCAACTGACCGAGCTCCCGACCGTGGATCGCAACGCTCCGCTTACCGATATCAACCACCGCATCACGGCCGAAAGTTCTTACGTTCAATGCCCCATTGTCCATCCTGGCATAGGCATTCTCCGCCACCTTGTAAAGGTCCATCTCCGACAGTTTGGCCCATGAGCGGTCCAACGCACATGAATAATCGCTGGTCTCGAGACCAGGACACCATTCTTCCCGTCTGATCATGAGGATCCCTTTCCGACATAGGCCTCGATGGTCATGAACTCTACCCCCGTGCTCATGGCATGCGTCAGAACCTCGCGGACGTTCAAAAGGTTCCTTTCTATCTCAGGGCCCGTCAACCTTCGTTCGTACGTTTCCACGATATGCCAGGTATGGGTCGCCAGGACCAACAGCCCATCGTTGAACTGATCGATGAGACCCCTATAGTCGTCCACCGGTCTCTTACCCTCGTGCATCGGCCAAAGATATGAGGATATCTTTTTTCCACGAGCGTCCCTTCCATAGGTGACGGGCACCTCCTGCAGGCCTTTATCCAGCATATATGGTCCAACAGAACCCTGAGATAGACCCTTCTCGATGGACGAATCGTACCTGAACCCAAGTTCCAGGACCGCGTTGACGACCTCATCGTTCAAGTGCAGGTATGGGGCGCGGAAACCGGTCGGAGGCCGACCAAGAACCTCGGTCGTATCTCTGATGCTGCACTGGATGGATGACAATATCTCCTCCTCGCTCATCGTCGCTCCAGTATCTTTTCCGGTGTAATCCTCATGTGCCAGACCATGGCAGGACACCTCGTGACCTCGGAACAGGTCCCGGACGTCCATCTGGGTGCTCATATGTTGCAGTGTCTCGGCTTCGATGAAGAAGGTCGCCCTTATCTCCAGTTCACCGAGCAGATCGAAAAGCATCAAGAGACCTTCGGACGATGAGGTGAACCTAGGGTCGGTAACGCCCCCGACCTCCCTAGAGGTACCCTCCGTTCGTCCTTTCAGAGGTAAGTTCACATCCCGATCGACATCCACGGTGAACGATGCACATCGCATTGATCTCTCTCCCTGTTCTCCTTCTCTGGTGGTTGATCCACTTCTCCTAAAATATATATACGGTCACCCTTTTGTTCGAAATGAGGGGTGGGGCCGTCGTTCCCATCCCGCCGTCCTAGGAGAACGAAGATGAAAAGGGTCCTTATTATCGGAGGGGGAACAGCCGGTCTGGCCGCTGCGTACGAACTTTCCGAACGCCAGGTCCCGACAACGATAGTCGAACATGGTGACCGTCTGGGCGGTAGGGCCGCTGAACTTTCTTGCAAGGGTGCCGTCGAATGTGTGAAATGCGACGTCTGCTTGCCTATCGAAAGATCGGACCGCATCAAGCGTTCTCCATATGTTGAGATACTTACCTCCGCTTCGGTTTCGAAGGCGCTACGGACCGGGAACGGCTGGAGGGTCACGGTCAATCCCGATGATGGGGCCGAGAGAGAACTGGACGTTGGCGCGATCATAGTGGCGACAGGTTCGGTCCCTTTCGATCCGTCGGTCGATTCAGCGGTTATGGACACGGTATCGTCAAGAACGTGGTCACATCGATGGAGCTGGAAAAAGCACTGGCGTCGCAGGGACCGGTATCATATCAGGTTTCGGGACCAGTCCCCAAACACATAGGGATAATTCAGTGCGTTGGGTCCAGGGAGACAAGGAAGGGGGCCCCGTACTGCTCTAAGGCGTGCTGCAAATACGCGCTCAAGGCCGCCATGCACATGAAGGCATCGGTGCCAGGGGCGGAGATCACCTTATTTTACATGGACTGGAGGCCTTGCGACCTTGAGCCCGGGGAGCTGGTAAGATGGGCATCCAAGGAACAGGGGGTCCATCTGATCCGCTCTAGACCATCAGAGATCACGGTCTCGGAGAAAGGCCTTCCCCTGGTAAGGTTCACCGCCCCTGAGGAGGAGGTCGCGGAGCTTGAGTTCGATCTTGTGGTCCTTTCGGTGGGCATGCTCAGCGATCCTAGCTCGGCCTCGATCGCGAACATGCTGAAGATTCCAAGGGACCAGTACGGGTTCTTGAGGTCAGATGAGGAGAACGGTGTGTTCACCGCTGGATGCTGCACTGGTCCGATGGACATCGAGGAGACCTGCATCCATGGTATCGCCGCGGCAGGATCGGCCTTCAAGCTCGTCAATGAGCACCAGGGAACTAGAAAGGTGAACGTGCTCATCGTCGGAAAGGGAGAGCTGGTGAGGGCCGTGGCGAAGGAGGTCGGTTCACAGGGTCTAGGATCGACCGTCATCGGTGAGGGCGGAAGGTCCACCCTAGGGACCACCTACCTTCCCGATGGCAAGATCTCCTGTTTCCAGAGGCACTCGGACCACTTCTTCACAGAGGTAAGGACCGATCTGAACGTCATGAGGATGCACTTCGGTTCGGCGGTCCTGGTCGCAGGTAATGATCTTCCATCATTTGTTCCTGGCAATGGAACGATGGGGCTCCAAGAGATGTCATCGCTCATCGATGATCCATCCGCCAAGCTTCCTACAAAGATCTGTTTCGTACTTGACGCGAACGGTCCGATGGCGGCCGAGGACCTCTATCTGGCCCTTAGCATCGGAGAGAAGGCGCTGGAACATTTCTCAAAGGATCGACCTCACCTTTATCATGAACGAGGTCCTTGCTTTCGGCCAATGGGAGCTTCTGTACAGGGACCTGCAGTCAAAAGGTGCCCTCTTCATCAGAGCGAACGAACTTCCAAAGATCGAGAAGGGCGACCTGGCCCCCATAGAGGTGGTCGATGTCCCATCTGGCATCGGCATCCGCCTGGAACCGGACCTGATCGTCATGAACGATGTTCGCACATCGAACGACCTCTCCCACATATCGATGGCGTTCAGAACGCCCTTGCATGGTCGTTCCGAACTTTTAAAGGGAAACGTGAAAAAGAGACCTTTCATGACCATCAAGGAAGGGTTGGTGGTGGTGGGCGAGGCCACCTATCCATATGTAGCTTGCGATGCATCTGTCCAGGCGAGGGCGGCGGCCACGATGGCCGTAACGATCGCGATGGGCACGTCCATGAAGGGGGAACGCCCGGTATATGCGGTCGAAGAAAGCAAGTGCTCGGCCTGTCTTACATGCGTCAGGAGCTGCCCCTACGGTGCCCCGTCCATCGGCGGGAAAGGGAAGGCATCGATCGATGATCTCCAGTGCCTGGGCTGCGGGATCTGCGCGGCCTCTTGTCCCAGTGTGGCGATATCATTGAACAAGGTGCAGGGTCAGGGAGGGCCGGTCCGATGAGCAATGTGAAGATCGTATGCTACTGTTGCGATAGTTCGGCGATCGCTATCAAGAACGGACCATCGGCGAACGATCCGGACGTTGAGCTGCGTCAGAGAACATGCACCGGGACGCTCGACCTCGTCGAAGTTCTCAAGGACATCAGGGCCGGTGTCGACGTGGTCCTAGTGCTGGCGTGCCTTGAAGGGAACTGCGAGCATGGTTATGGGAACATACGCGCCCGAAGAAGGGTCGAGCGTGCGAGGTCCATACTTAAGGCGATAGGTCTGGACGAGGGCCGGGTGGAGATGGCCTACATCGCGCCCAACCAGGCATGGCGATATGCCGAGGTGCTATCAGAGATGAAGAAAAGGGCGACCGGACCAGAGCATGACCGGACCGAGGGAGATAAGGATGATAATAGCTGAACAGAAACCCCTTCAGGAGATCATAACGAACCTGGACGAAGGCGAACGCATACTGGTCGCAGGGTGTCGTTCCTGCGTCGCTATATGCCTGGCGGGAGGAGAGAAAGAGGTCTCTGTCGTATCCGAGGCGCTTCGTATCCGTTCGGACACCACGGGCTCTGGATGGAAAATAGAGGAAGTGACGCTCGAGAGACAGTGCGAGAAAGAGTGGGTTCGAGAGATCGCATCAAAGGTCAAAGAGTGCGATGTCGTACTATCGCTAGCATGCGGAGTGGGGGCACAGATAGTTCAAGAACTGTATCCTGGAACAAGGGTCGTCCCTGGACTGAACACGTCGAACATGGGGGCGCCGGAAGAACAAGGGATATACTTGGAGAAGTGCGGCGGATGCGGTGATTGCGTTCTGCACCTGACCGGCGGGATATGTCCGGTGGCCAGATGTTCGAAATCCCTCATGAACGGACCTTGTGGAGGCTCACAGAACGGAAAATGCGAGGTGGGCCAAGACACTCCATGCGCATGGGACCAGATATATCAAAGCCTGACCAGGTTGGGTAGACAGGACCTGTTGGAAAGGACCATACCCCCGAAGAACTGGAGGCCCAGCAGGAACGGCGGACCAAGGCGTGTGATCAATCAGGAGGCTGTCCTTTCCCCCTTGGAAAAGGAGACAAAGGAGGGTACGAAATGAAGGCGGACAGCAATCTCGAAAGGGTTCTGGAAACGGGGACCTTCGCCGTGACCGCTGAGATCGGTCCACCAAGATCGGCAAGCTCGTCCACGGTCAAAAAGCTCTCCGCAGTGATGAAAGGACATGCTGATGCGTTCAATCTCACGGACAACCAGGCAGCGGTGGTCAGATTATCTAGTCTGGCATCGAGCGTGAGCTGTCTTCAAGAGGGCATCGAACCCGTAATGCAGATGACCTGCCGGGACCGGAACAGGATCGCCATTCAATCTGAGGCCCTCGGGGCAAGTTCCTTGGGCGTACGCAACATACTATGCATCTCAGGGGACCATCAAACGTTCGGCGACCATCCTGAGGCAAAGAACGTGTACGACCTGGACCCCATCCAGCAGCTCATGGTCCTTAGGAAGATGAGGGACGAAAAGAAGGTCTGGGCAGGCGCGGACCTGGAGGAGGCGCCCAAGTTCTTCCTCGGCGCGGCGGCCAACCCGTTCGCGGACCCCCTGGAGTTCAGGGTGACACGCCTGGCAAAAAAGGTGGCGGCAGGCGCTGATTTCGTTCAGACCCAGGCGGTGTTCGATCTGGACCGCTTCGAGACGTGGATGGGGCTCGTCCGAGATCGTGGTCTGGATAGGAAGGTGCATATTATCGCTGGTGTGATTCCTATGAGATCGGCCGGGGCAGCGAAGTATATGAAGAACAAGGTTCCCGGTATGATCGTTCCGGACGATATGGTGGAGAGGATGAAGAAGGCGAGCGATGCCAAGAAGGAAGGGACCGATATATGTGTGGAGACCATCGAGCAGCTCAGGTCCATCAAGGGCGTTCATGGGGTCCACATAATGGCCATCGCCTGGGAAGAGAAGGTCCCGGAGATCGTAAGGCTGGCCGGCCTATTCCCCAGGCCCTCGCTTTGAGGGCGGCCCTTGTCCTTGGCCGTCATCAGGCCGCTGCCACGGTCGAACGATCGTCCGGAGCATTTATTTCCATGTCCCTAAAAGGCAGATCGTTGGACCGGACCTATATCATTTTTTTACAGGTTTTGAGCTGTGGACCCTGTAGTTGTGGAACCATATCAACATCGCGGGCATCACGGCGAAGAGCCATATGATATACCTTAGCTGGATCCCATTGACGACGTCATTCCAGAAGAAAGGCAGTACGGAAAGGAAGAAGATCCCTCCTTCGAGCACCCTTATGTTCCGGAGATGCCTGAACTCCATCATCTGTTGGTACAGCCCCGCCTTGATCTTATCCTGAACCACCCAATGATAGAGCAGCGAGAAAATGAGGAGCATCGAGCCTACGTCCACGGCATAGATCGTCGTAGAGAAATCTAGCAGTCCAGGCTGGACCTGAGGCGCAGAGTTGGATGATAAGGCGGATATTATGTTCAGAACGATGGGTTCGAGGGAAACGCACAATAGCAGAAGGACGTTCAGTATCATGTCCCCGGGCGACTCTATCTCCGTCTCGTCGATGACCCTGGTATAGTTCACCCAAAGGGCGATCAGGATCAGGAAGCCTAGTGCGAACCATGCCATTCCTGAGAATATGTCCGCACTGCTTCGTGGGATCGAGGTTATGAACCCGATGCCTCCGATCGATATCGCAAGACCGAAGACGATGTCAGTGAGAGACTTGAACTGTCCTTTCTCCATCGGAAGAACCACGACCCCTGAACCTTCAAGAAGCGCTACGCTGAAAACAGCGTTCCATATAATAACATATGGTGTAGGCCTGTCGCCACCTCGGACGAGCATTGGCCTCGCAAAATATTAGTTCATAGATCGTGATGTTGCCCAAAGGATCGAATGTCCGAAAAATGTTGGTTCTGCGGTAGGGACCGAGAGGCTCTGCTAAGGGACCTTCCCGACGGGTTCTGGGACGACGGCATAGGCATCTTCCGGGAGGTCGAGGTCATCGGAAAGGTCTGCAACGTCGACAGGGTCCGAGCGGGAGATCCCAGGCATAACCATCACTTTAAAAGGACCGAGAACAAAAAGGATGAGACGTGTTCGTTCGACGGCGAACGCTGGGCCGTCGTTTATCGTAAATGTCAGACCATCAAGGTTTGCAAAATATGCCTTGCATTGGACGCCTTGATAGAACTACTTCCCGAGGAGAGCAAGGAGGCGGCCGTTCCATATCATCGCATATACAATCAGCGGTCAGATGACCTCGTGGTGGCAAGGACCTGGGAAAGGATCCGCTCCGAGGAAAGGGAGCTGGCCGCAGAGTATCCTGACGAAGCATATCGTATACTTGTGGACCTGAAGAAGTTGGACCCTCGTGTGCCGATATCTCTTTGGGACATCTCCGAGCGCATAGGGACGTTCAACCATCGCTCTCTCGAGACCCCTGTCAGGCATATCCTCGCGCAATGCCCTGAACTTGGGGAGCTTCGTAGACCTGAACTTAAGATCTATTTCAATGACCCAAAGGAGGCGGCGGAGCAGATATCCGAGCTTCTGGCAGAGTACGAAGAATACTACAATAGGGACATCGAAGAGAAGAATGCCGCAGTTCCGCCCACCGAAACTTTCGCCAGGGTCAAGAAGGTGGACCTAATGCCCGGCAGGGTTCCCGGCATATCCCGGCTAAGATGAGCCTTGACCGGTCCATTTCGACCCGATGACCTGCGGTAGCTCCAGCTGTTCGGTCGATGCCAGTTATCTTGCGGAAGCTCTTCGTTATTAACCCCCGGCCATAGGCGGGAAGAGCACGATCTCGTCACCAGATACCAACTTGGTGGAGAAGCCTCCGGTCTCCTTGAAGTTCCTACCGTTAACAAGAAGGTTCACATAGGGGCGAAGTTCCTCGCCGTTCATCATGGCCTGGCCCAAGGCCGGGAACGATCCTCTGATCGAGTCCACCGCATCCTTGACGGTATCCCCCTTCGTTTCGACCTCCACCTCCTTGCTGTTGGTTATATATCGGAACTGGCCGAACAATTTTACCTTGATCTTCATCATCACACCTTCCATCTAACATCTACCATGTCCGCAGACCGGACAATCGGGGTCCTTCCTGATCTCCATCTCATGGAACTCCATGTACTCACCATCGTAGATCAGGAGCCGGTTCTCAAGGGTCCTGCCTATCCCGGTGATCAACTTGACCGCCTCAGTGACCTGTAGGGCACCCATCACCCCGGTGGTGGACCCCAATATCGGAAAGGTCTCCTTCGGCGGAGGGCTTGGAAATATGCATTCGAGACACGGTGTCCTCCCTGGAACTATCGTTGTCATCCGGCCCTCCATTCCCCAGACCGAGGCATGAACCAATGGAACACCGTGGGCCATGGCCGCTCTATTGAGAAGATATCGCGTTGGAAAATTGTCCATCGCATCGATTATTAGGTCGTGGCCCTTCGTCAGTTCGTTCACGTTCGTCCCATCTATCCGTCCGTGGAACGCGCTCACCCTGATGTGCGAGTTCAACCCGGAGAGCTTTTCGACCCCGCTCTCGACCTTCGGCCGGCCAAGATCCTTTTCCCAGTGTAGGACCTGCCTGTTCAGGTTGCTCAGGTCGACCACGTCAAGATCGGCGATCGTTATATGGCCGAAACCTGCGGCCGCCAGATATATCGACGCTGGACTTCCCAACCCTCCAGCGCCTGCAACGAACACCTTGGTTCGTTTTAGCTTTCTCTGACCCTCATCACCTAGACCCCTGATCCTGATCTGGCGATCGTAGCGTTTAAGATCGTGATCGGTCAGGTCGTCCTCGAGCTCCGGTCCTTCCTGTCTGCTCATGTATATCTCCTTTGATCTCGTCCTGTGTGACCTTCAGGTCCTTGAAGATCGTATCCCGTTACGTGAATTGCAGATATATCTTATTCATTATTAACCACTGACCGTCATCAGCTCGCTCTCATCCCCCTGCTCCAGCGGGGTGACCTCCCGCTCGCAACAGGTAAGGACATGTTCCAGCCTCCAGCCCATGACGGGGCCCCTAACGATAATGGGCACCTTCTGGGTGGACCATGTCGATGTAACGTCGCTCGAAAAGGTCGGCCTCCGTCAACGGCCGACCGATATAGTTGAGCTCCCTGAGGACCTTCACGAACCTCATCGTAGAGTCGATGTATTCCCTTGGGAGCGCCGCACAATATCTTGGTGATACCTTGTAGGTGTCCATGACAAAGTCGGAATCCACGGTCTGGACCAGGTCAGATACGATATGCGCGGCCTCCCGTGGTCTCTCGCGTATCAGGGCAGAGGCACGTTCATGCTGTTCAAGAAAGGTCAACAGCGAACGTTCGTCCTTCAACGACCGTTCATGTACGATTATGCCATAGCTCGGATTGTTAGGCCACAGCTCTCCTGGAGGTATAACGATCTTGGTGTTCCCGAACCGTCCGGCAGCAACGGCGAGGGGGGGCGTTCCGATGGCGGCAGGGATCTCCCTGTCTATCATGGCCTGAAGTACGAAGTCGGCCCACTGGTAGTTCCTCACCTCTATTTTCAGACGCGCTCTATCGATCAGGTCATGTGCGATGACATCATGGATGGATCCCTTTGGAGGTGTTCCTATCGTCATGCCTTCGAACTGTTCTAGCACCCTGCAGATATCGCCGGCCTCCTCCAGCCCATCATACTCCGGTTGGGCTATCATGACGGTCCCCTCGACATGCCCCCCTGCAATGCATTTGATGGGAGAACCTCTGGCCACGCCTATTATCACCGGAGGCAGACCGAGATAACCTATGTCCACCTCGCCCGCATCGAACGCCTTGACGATGTCCGGCCCAGAAGCAAAGAGCTTCCAGCTGACGTCCAGGCCCTCTTCTTGAAGCCAATCGGTCCCCTCGAGTATGAAAGAGGTATGGTAGAAGGTCGAGAGATGACCGATCCTTATAGGACTGCCTGTCATAACAATGCCCTTAAGATATGAGGAGGTCGGTTAATAATTGAACCGCTCCTACATGATGGGAAGATCTCTTTGTCGACCTACCCGTTCTTCAAGGCCCTTTGAAGGGCGATAGATGATCTTCCGGAAGACCGTCCCAGGATTTTCGGTTTTGAGCGGCAGATCTTGAACATGCTCTTTTAACCGCAGCTCCTGCGGACCATGTCAGATGCGGTCTTCGAGCATGATCGAAGAGGGGTGGCACGTTTACAGCGGATTTATGGTCATAATTGGATAGATACAGCGATGCTCCCGGTTTGAATTGCAAAGTTATAAAAACGCTCATGCATCATATAACATAACGAAGGTGAGCGTCCCACATGGTCGCCGTTGATGATATGAACCAAAGGATACTTAAGCTCCTAAAGATGGACGGCAAGATGACCTACAGGGAGATCGCATCAAGATTGAGAAGGTCCCCCTCGACCGTAAGGGACAGAATAAGGCGAATGGAGGACTATAATGTGATCCTCGGTTACGCTGCCATCGTCAACAATGAGCAGATGGGGATGTCCTCGGACGCCATAGTACTTGCGAACATAACGGATGGCCTCTCCGCAAAGGACCTGAAAAGGCTCTGCGACATCGAAGGTGTGATGGAGGTCAATTTGATAAGCGGGGAGAAGAGGGCGATGATACGCCTGCACTCTTCCGATAACCGCTCCCTGGACAACATCATAGCTAACCAGATAATCCCGATCGGCCTCAGGGATGTTGAGGTGCGCATCGTTCTGGAATCCGTTATGCGTTTCCCGGGCATCTGATCAGATTGGCGTCGGATCGAAATGCCCTTTGAACGGCCTTGACGAGGAAGGCATGATCTTGATGAACTTTGACCGGTCCCTGTCCAGAACTACCTTGAAGGTACCTTCGTAATCGGACATAAGTTCGTCCAATATCTTGTGGTCATCATCGTTCAGCTCTCCGATGACCGCTGCTGGTCCCAATTGATACTTCTCTATCTTTCCCCTTACGAAGATCGCTCCCCCGTGTATGCCGGCACCGATGTTGAGCCCGACCGGGGACGTTTGCTCCTCGACGCCGTTACCTAGGACGACGATCACCCCTCCCGCCATGTACTCTCCGAGGTAATCCCCTGTCCTTCCTCCGATGATCATCGTCGGTCTGATCTGACCGAACGCCTTCATGTGGATGCCTACTCGTGTACCGCTGTTGCCCTTTACGAGGATCCTGCCTCCCCTGGCCGCGAGACCGGTCACGTCCCAGGCATTTCCGTGCACTACGATCCTTCCTGAGGACATCGTGTTGCCGGTCATGTCCTGGGCATTTCCGAACACTTCTATCGTCGGACCGTTCAGGAAGGCACCAAGATTGTTCCCAGGGGTCCCTTTGATCCCGATGTAGAGGTCCTTCACGGAACTTGCAGATCCGATGTACCTTTGCCCCATGACACCTTCCAGGATTATCCTTCTTGCACCGCCGGTGACGGCGTTACGGATCATCAAGTTCAGGTCCTTGTAGTGCATCACATGGCCCTGTCCATCGATCTTGATCAGGGTGGTTCGGGAGGGAGCGCTCGAAGGGTCCTCCTCTCGATCGCGCTCAGTTGCGGTCTCCAACTTCATCCCCATCCTTCACCGATATGCTTCACACCAAGGATGTCGGCGATCTTGGGATTTGGACCAAAGTACCTTAGTCTGTCACGGTTCCCGACCAGGCTCTCGACCGAGTCCAGACCCATTGCGCCCAGAACTTCCTTGAGCTCTTCGTTCCACGCTCTCAGGAGCCGTACGACCCTTTGCGAAGCAATATCTGGATTGAGGCGCCCGACCAGTTCTGGCCTCTGTGTTGCGATACCCCATGTGCAAAGCCCTCTATGACATTGTTGACATACCCTGCAGCCCATCGCCACCAGGCAGGCGGTGCACACCATGGCAACGTCCGCGCCAAGAGCTATGACCTTGATCATGTCCGCAGAGCTCCTTATGCTTCCTCCCGCGCAAAGCGTGACGCGGTTCCTCAGCCCTTCTTCGGTGAGCCTCTTGTCGACGGTCGCGACGGCGACCTCGATCGGGATCCCTACATGGTCCCTTATGACCCTTGGGGTCGAGCCGGTACCACCACGGAAACCATCGATCGTCACGAAGTCCGCCCCTGCCCTGACCACTCCTGATGCGATCGCCGCGACATTATGGACCGCAGCGATCTTCACACCGACCGGTACTCGGTATTCGACGGACTCCTTGAGCACCGAAATGAGCTGAAGAAGGTCCTCGATGCTGTAGATATCATGATGGGGATATGGTGACAGGGCATCGGTCCCTAGCGGGATCATGCGCGTTTTCGATATAAGGTCCGAGACCTTTTCACCTGGTAGATGACCACCATGACCGGGTTTGGCCCCCTGACCGATTCTTGATCTCCACGGCGGCGGTCCTCTTTAGATACTCCGGTGTTACACCGAACCTCCCGCTGGCGACCTCGCTATTGATATGGTCCGCATAAACATAGAAGTCCTGGTGGAGCCCTCCCTCTCCAGACCCTGCAAGGATATTTAGCTCTTTGGCGGCCATGAAAAGGGATTTCTGAGCATTGTAACTGATCGCCCCCAAGCTGATATGCCCGAGCATTACTGGCATGTCCATTGCCACGACCGGGGTATCACCCTCCATGATGCAGCCGTCCGCCGAGACATCGAGCTTGCCCGACCTTCTTCCCAAGTACATCCTCGTCTCCACCGGTTCCCTCAGAGGGTCGATGGCAGGGTTGGTGACCTGGGCGGCGTCCAGGAGCAGTTCGTCGAATATCGTCCCGAACTGCATATCATTGCCACAGGAGGAGGTCAGCACCCCCCCGCTGCTGGCCTGTGCGACGATGCCATATCTGATCCTGTCAGTGAAGGTCGCATGCGGAGGAAGCGGGGAAGGTACCGTCCTAACCTCTATGGCACGGTTGGGACATACGGCGATGCATCTGCCGCATGCCACACATCCGCCCTTATAAACGATCCTGTTGGCCTTTGATTCTAGGGCCTGATATGAGCATTCCTTGACACAAGTCTTGCAGACCTGGCACAGGTCCCGGTTGATGACCGGCTGGAACTTATCTAGGAATGCCTGGTCGGCCTTCTTCTCTTTTTCGATCTGGGTCGAGCTCAACATGTCACCCCCTTGAACGGGTGTTCGTTACCTCTTCTAATGATACCTTGACCAACCTTTGCTATCATCGGGCTGCCCGGAGGTGTGACCCAGGTATCTGCGGAATCATCCACGACCCGGATCGCGCACTCCTCGCTCGCGGCATAGGCGATCTTCTTGGAGGCGGACTCTCCGATGATCAGAGGACGCAGCTTCTTTCTGTCCGCCATCGCTATCATCGTGGTCTCTGGCCGGCTCCTGCCGACCAATATACTGAAAGGACCGTTCAGGAACGCTTCCTTGTAAGTCACCCTGAGTTGGTCAGCAAGCTTCCTGCTCTTGTCATCGAGACGATCGATGTCCGCATGATACCAAGGCGCCATGGCGAACGCTGCCACCTGTATCGGCAGGCGATGCTTTCGGACCAGAAGGTCCCAAAGATATGTTATGACCTCTGTATCGGTCAAAAGGGAGCACTTGTACCCGGCCATCTCGACGAACTTTTTGTTCACACCGTACGATGTGATCTCCCCGTTATGGCATATCGACCAGTCCAGGAGACTTATCGGATGGGCACCCGCCCACCAACCTGGTGTGTTCGTCGGGAACCTGGAATGGGAGAGCCACATCTGGCCTTTGTATCGTGATATATCATAGTAATCGGCGATCTCGTAAGAGAAGCCATTGCCTTTGAACACCGCCATGTCCTTTCCGCTGGAGCAGCAGATCGCCCCGGGGATGCGCCCGTTGATGCCCATAACGATCTCCACGATGGCATCATCGTTGCTCATGCCCTTAACCCTGAACCTGTCCGAGCCTGGATCAGGATCGAAGAAGTATCTCCACAGCATCGGGTAGGGCGGCTTCATCGTTGAGCTGCTCTTTGTGAATATCTTTTCGTCCTTGACGATCTCTCCTCTGTCCTTGAGGTGCTCTTCTACCTGGGACCTTGCGTCCTCATTGTCGAACATGAACTGGAGACAATAATCGTCCCTGTTCTCCGGGAAAAGGCCATAGCAAACGTACCCTGACCCAAGGCCGTTCTCCCTCTCGCTCATGATCGTCAGCATTTTGGCGATCTGATCGCCGGAAATGCTTCCCCCGCTCGTGTCGATGCAACCAGCTATACCACATCCGCTCATCTGGTATGTCAACCCGGGAGGTGGGGCGGCACCATAGCTAGGGAACCCTGGAAATTCGTCCCGAAGATCTCCATACCTGTTCTTTCTCGCGGAGTGTAGAGACATTTGTCTTTTCCCCATCCTTTCATCTTATTTAGCTAATGGTCAGATCTGCTTCAGGGAAATGGAAGTATCTTGGAACTTCCGCCCTGACGGAAGAAACGCCTTGCTCTTGCGCTAACCCAAATCGATTCCTTTTATTAAGCATTACTGCTAGATCAAGTCTAGTTGGAATATGTTTTTTCGAAATTCGTATGTATTTTAACTTCTAACGTGGAAATATGTCTAGTGGGCGTGCATATGATCATCTAAATATCTAAAAAGTCGAAAAGATGAGTATTTTACAGCATGAATATTTGCGAATTTCTTATGTTCTTGATCTCCTAGTGACAATATCGATCCGACCTGAACGGTAGGACGGCCCGCCCGGTCATCAGGGCCTTGGGCCCGGAAGTACATGACCATGATCCGATCTGGACAACAAGCCCCGGAACAAAGATCCATCCTTTGTTATCGGATCGACATTTCTTGAGGTCGATGATCCTCCTGTTATATACCGAACTGTGTATCATAAGAATATTTATTAGATGGCCAAGCATAGCCTACGACCCAAGCATCTGTGGGGGAAGATACTACGTCCTCATTGAAGATGACCTTGATACCTCAATTGCCAGATCTTGATGAGATAAGACAGATGAGAAAGAGGTTGGACCTGTCCCAAAGAGAGTTAGCGTCCTTGGCGGGTGTCAGTCAATCCTTGATAGCGAAGATCGAGAAAGGCAGCATCGACCCCTCATATGACAATGTCAGGAAGATCTTCAATGCGTTCGAGGAGATCTTGAAGAAACGTGCGCTCGAAGGAAAGCATGTTGGGGCAAGGTTCTCCGTTGGAGATCTTGCCACTCGGGGCGTGATATCGATATCGCCCGACCAGTCCATCGCCGAGGCCGTGGACAGGATGGTCAAGGGTAGGTTCACGCAACTGCCTGTTCTGGTGGGGGATAAGATCGTCGGGGGGATCACTGACGATAGGATAAGGGACTACACCATAGAGGAAACGAGGAACCAGCGCAAGACATATGATGACGTGATGAAGACCAGGGTCGAAGAGATAATGGACGACCCTTTCCCAATACTGAGCGAGGATACCCCCATCGAGCTGGCATCCCTGCATCTCCAGAGAGAGGAGGCGGTGCTGATCAGTCGGAGAGGGACCATAATAGGCATACTTACCAGTGCTGACTTCCTGGACCTTGGGTTACATTGAGGGTCCGTTCCGAAAGGCTCGGACCAGGGGATATCGATGAAGAAGAACCAATTGGAACGAATTCTGCAGAAGATCCCTCGCATTTCTGACCCAAAACCCTGGCTCGAACAATACACGACCCCGGCAAATATCGCCGCGGACAGTCCTGTTCACCGCTTATTCCCTTGGTGATATAGCTGGGAAGGTCGTGGCGGACCTGGGCTGCGGGAACGGTATCTTCGCTATAGGTGCTAAGCTGCTAGGGGCCGAGAGGGTCATCGCGATCGACATCGACCCTAGCTCGATAGCAGAGGCTAAAAAGAACGCCGACGCGTTCGAGGTCGAGATCGAGCTCAGGGAGATGAACGTGCTGGACCTCGTGGAGAAAGTGGATACTGTGCTGGAGAACCCACCCTTCGGGGCCCAAAATCGCGGGGCCGACAGACCATTTCTGGAAAAGGCGCTTGCGGTGGGAAGGACCACCTATAGCCTCCACTTGGCCGACACGACCCCTTTTCTTGAAAGGATGGTCGGGTCCCTAGGAGGGACGGTCCGCTTCCAGAAAAGATATAAGTTCGAGATCCCTCATATGTTCGAGTTCCACGACAAGAAGAAGATGAACATCGACGTTGTGTTACTTTGCATAGATCGAAATGGTGAAAATCAATGAGCAAAAAGGTCGTTTTACCTGGGGAGGAGGTCGCCGTCGTAGAGGAATACATTCCCTCCGAGGGTACTTATGAAGAGGATGGCAAGATAATGGCATCGATGATCGGAGAGCTTGAACTGGACGAGGAGGAAAAGACCGCCAAGGTATTTCCCAAGAACCCCATGGTCATCCTGAAACCAGGGACCAACGTGTTCTGCCGGATCACCGATTCCAGGGCCAGCATGGCGATATGCGAGATAGTGGCGGTGGAAGGAAAGGACAGGGAGAATCGCCGGGGATACATCGGGGACCATTCACGTCTCAAAAGTCTCATCGGAGTATACCCAGGATGTGAGCAGAGAATACCGTCCGGGGGATCTCATAAGGGCGAAGGTCATACAGGTGAAGCCTTCCGTACAGCTCTCAACGCAGGAACCACATTATGGGGTATTGAAGGCACGCTGCAGAAAGTGCCGTGCTCCGCTAGTTAGACAGGGGAAGAACCTGCAATGCGGGAACTGTGAGAGGGTCGAGAACAGAAAGCTAGCCGACGATTATAGCGATGTTAGCTTCTGAACTAGGGTCATGTACCGGTCTTTTCAGGACCGGAAAGTGGCCGGTCCGGAACCATAGCCAGATGTCCGCTGAAGTGATGGTCATAGGCATAAGATTATATCCATCGAAGTTGTTAGACAAAGGTAGGTGAAAGATGACAAAGACCAATGATGATCTCGTTCGTGAAATCAATGAGCTCAAGACCGAGATGAAACAGATGAAGGAGATCCTAAATATGCTCTTCACCCTAGTCGTCGAAGCGGACTCGGACGAGGACGATGACGAATATGGATACCCTGGCCTTAGCCAGGAGGTCCCGAAGTTCAATAACTGAAACCTTTTCTTGATTTTGAATCTCCGAGAGCATCTATCGTTGGTCGTCCAGAGCGGTGAGTGAATGAAGGTCGTGTGTCTGCTGTCCGGTGGTATCGATTCTCCAGTGGCGGCATATCTTATCGGAAGGAACGGTGCCGAGGTCATCCTCTTGCATATGGACAACCGGCCATATGCGGACGATAGCGCTTTCCAAAAAGCAGTGGCTCTCTCGAACAGGCTATCGGAGGTCATGGGCGTTCCTATGCCGCTCTATGTCGCTCCGCATGGAACGAGTCAGACCATGATAGAGAAAAGATGCAAAAAGAACCTTCAATGCGTCCTATGTAAGAGGACCATGCTCAAAGTGGCTAGAAATGTGGCCATCGTCCATGGAGCAAAGGCGGTGGTGACCGGAGAATCCCTCGGCCAGGTCGCATCCCAGACCCTATACAACATCGGGGCCGAGCAGAGCGGACTGGACTTTCTCGTCCTTAGACCGCTCATCGGGCTGGACAAGCTCGAGATCGAGAAGATCGCCAAGGAGATAGGAACTTACGAGATATCCATCGCCCAGGGAAGACCGTGCACCATCCTACCGAACAGACCTGCGACGATGGCGTCACCCGAAATGATCTGGGAACAGGAGAAATGTCTGGACATCGAACAGGTCGCCCGTGACGCTGCCTCAAAGGTGACCCGTGTCAATACGGATAGCAGTTCTGATACCTAGATTCGTCCAGCATGTCCGGTGTGACCCGATGGACATATCTGGCCTGGACCTTTGAAACGTACAGTTTGTATTCTCCGAGCTTGATGATGATGTCCGTTTCCTTTGGTGACTTGATACTGATGGGGACGACCACAGGTCCATTGCAGGACGTGGATACCCTGAAATCCTGTTTCTGTCGCATTATGTGATCGATAACTTCCTGGTCCACCTCTATCTGTTGCATCCTCCTTATGATTGGAACAACCATATTTAGGGATTGCGAATCGTTTTTCCGCTAGCTCGGCATTGGACATATCATGAGGTTCATCTTGGACACTTCGGCATTGTTCTCTATGCAGGACCTTCCCGATGGTGAGGTATTTACGACCGCTGGAGTGATCGATGAGCTTAACAAATATCATGATCAGAGGGTGAGGCTCTGGGAGGGATTGATCAAGATCTCAGAGCCTAGCGGGGCGTCCTTGGAACGGGTGAACCGAGAGGCCGAGAGGACGGGGGACAAAGGTAGATTGTCCCCTGTCGACATAGGAGTGCTGGCGTTGGCGCTGGACCTGGGGGGGCTCCTGCTCACCGATGACTATTCCATCCAGAACATAGCAAGGGCCATGGGCATGGATTACAAAGGGGTCGGGATGAAGGGGATCGATAAGGTCCTGATCTGGAAGTACAGATGCCGCGGATGCGGAAGGATATGGGACAAGGAGCATCCTGATTGTCCAGTATGCGGGTCCCAGCTTAGAACGACGAGATCAAGGAAATGAGGGCTTACATCTCAGTATATTGCCCATCCTTCTTTCTCCGAGCATGAGCATCGATAGCTCCAATCTACCAGGAGAGCCCATGAACAAAGATGCCATATGGTTCGTCCGGACCGCGGTCCTGAGCGGACCGTAGACCTCTCGCCTCCAAATGTCCTCGTACTCCTTCAGACCGGTCCCCTTAAGGGAATGCGCTGCCGCAACCCTACCGGCGGTCCTCCCGCAGATCATCGCGATCGGGATACCGCCGCCGTTCACCGCCATGACGTGACCGGCCGCATCCCCGACCAACAAAGAGGTTTCCGTATAGGTCCTATTAATGGGGCCCTTGGACGGCACGTACTTTCCAGTGACCCTTCCATGGACCTTGATCCTCGTGCCTCCACGAACCTCTGAAGATGGTCCGTGGCCTTTCCTTCCGAGTACTTTGGAGAGATGCCCGTTCCGATGTTGGCGCCCGATCTCTTTGGAAGTACCCATGCATACGCCCCAGGTGCCACCCCTCCGAAATGCATCTCCATGATTGGATCGAACTCCCCCTCCGCCTGGACCGTGACGGCCGGGATGAGCTCCTTGTTCTTTGGGAACCCGAGGCAGGATGCGACCTTGGAAACGGGGCCGTCCGCACCGACCACGACCTTGGCGCGATAGGTGGCGTCCCTGGTGTGGACCTCGTTTCGCTTGACATCGATGACCTGCGATCCGGTCCTCAGCTCGGCACCTGCTTTGATCGCCTTATCGACCAGATGTTGATCGAACCTGTCCCTGTCCGTGGTATGACCTTCATAAGGGATGTCCCAATGCCTTCCTTTCGGGGAGAAGATCCTAAAAAGCTCCAGCCGCCTGGAGACCAGATGCTCGGGGAGGTCGAACAGCTCATCAAGGTGCTCCGCCTTCGGAAAGGAACCTTTCATCTCCTCGACAGCGGGAATGAACTCCCCGCATGCCATCGGCTCTCCGACGACCTTCTTACGCTCTAGGATCAGAACGCTTGCCCCCCCTGCGGCGGCATGCTCAGCAGTGGTGCTCCCGGCCGGTCCCGCGCCCACGACGATGATGTCATAATCAACGGCCATATCATTCACCTATCGTAACAAGGTCCCGATGCGACCCGGTCCATCGTACCTGATGATCGATCGACCCGCCCGAACTTTGGTCCGGTCGATGTTCTTCGCATCGCGGTTCCGGTCCAAGAGCTTGTTCATGAGGTCCGTGTGACCACCGTTTCTGCCAATTGGACGAGCGAGCTCTTGTACTTGGAGGTGGGAAGTATCTCAAGACATTCCAATGCCTTCTCCTTGAAATCGAGGGCATGGTCACGACACAGTTCTTAGAGCGTCCGAGGCCTTTATCGCCTCTATTATCTCTTCGATCTCCTGTTCATCCTTCCTCTCCTTGAGGAACAGTTCCCTTATCCGCGGTGCATCGCACCCGTTGCTCATGGCCAAGAGGATCGGAAGGGATGGCTTTCCCTCGTTAACGTCCATTCCCCTTGGTTTCCCGATCTCTGCCTCCTTCCCTGTAATGTCAAGAATATCATCGACTATCTGGAACGAATAACCTATGTTGAGGCCGAAATCCCCGAGCGCGGCTATCATGTCCTCTTGCGCCCCGCCGATGTAAGCGCCGACCTGGGCACTTGCCTGGATAGGCCTTGCCGTCTTTCCATTGATGATGGTAAGATATGTCTCAAGAGGTGTGTTGGTATCATGCTCGAACTGTGACTGGAGGATCTCGCTCTCTGCCATTCTTGTGCATGCATCCGCCACGATCTCCACTATCTCCTCGGTCTCGTTCGCTCCCCCGAGCCGGAATCCCTTGACGAAAAGAAAGTCCCCGGCGATGAGCGCGGGTTGGATCCCATACTTCCGGAAAGCGGACATCCTTCCTCTTCTCAGGTCGGCCCCATCATTGATGTCATCATGGATCAGTGTCGCGCTATGTATCAGCTCGAACGCTGTAGCAAGTTTGATGATACGGTCCGTGTCCTTTCCACCGACGGAACGGAACGAAAGCAGGGAGATACCAGGTCTTATTCTTTTACCGCCTGCTCGAATAACGTAAAGGGCGATCTCCGTGAGAAGCTTCTGCTGAGATTGCACCGAACGGACGATCTCGTCTTCGACCTGTCCAAGCTCGTCCTTGATCGACTGGTCCCAGCCTGCGGGCATCGTGCGTGATAATAGTGAAAGGATACTTAACGATTCTGGAATGAGCTATGTTCTTGGGGCCCCTGACCGATCGATCTGAAAAGGTTTATCATGGACCGGTTACGGTCTTTTCCATCATGATGAGATCGGCCGAAGAAGGAAAGGAAAATATCGTTGATAAAGAAAGGGTCGGCGGTCATTTGGACAGGGATCCTTTGATCGTTGGACCTGGGGCTACGGCACACGAGGTCATGCGTACGATGATCGACAAGGGTAAGTGGGTCTCGGTGATCGAGGAGGAGGGGGAGGTCATAGGGGTGATGGTACTTTCCGATGTCATCAATCTGATCGTTAGGGGGAACGACCTCGACCAACTGAGCGTCGGGGACTTCATGAACGCTTGCCGATTGTCGGGGAACAGACCCTGCATTCAGATCAGCATCAAAGATTCCATCGATGATGCGCTCGATGTCATGAGCACTTACGCTACGAACACCTTGCTCGTTTATGATGAGAACAACAAGTTCGTGGGCACAATATCCGCTGTCGGGGCACTAAAAGGATGGGAAGAAAAGGTTTCAAAGGGCCCCTCATCTGAACGGTAGGGCCGGTGCCAAAGAGGACGCTGCCTGCTGACAGAACCCGATGACCGGTCCTGGCCAGATCCCTATGACGACTATGGCCACGACGCAGAACAATATCGCCACGGTCATCGATGTGGGTATCTTGATCTTCTCGGTCGTGGTGCCCTCGTCAACGTACATGTACTTTACCACCCTGGCATAGTAGTAGAGGGACAAGGCGCTGTTCAGTATCGCAGCTATCGCCAACCAGAGCATCCAGTTATTTGCCGGGTTGGATGCTGCATCGATCGCGCTCGAGAAGAGCACGAACTTGCTGTCGAACCCCGCCAGGGGCGGTATCCCTGCCAGAGAGAAGAGGAATATCGTCAAAGAGAACGCCAGGAACGGAGACCTCTTCGAGAGCCCCTTATAATCGGAGATGAACTCCCCGACCGCGACATAGGCCAGCGCGGCCACGATCAGGAAGGCCCCGCCCTTCATGAACGCGTGGGTTATTATTTGGAACAGACCGCCCGCTATCCCGTACTGGGTGGCGACCGGGATCATTATGAGCATATATCCCGCTTGAGCGATCGACGAATAGGCCAGCATCCGCTTCATGTTGGTCTGGGACAGAGCAAGGACATTGCCTACGGTCATGGTCAATATCGCTACTATACCTGCGACCACGCTCCAGTCCGATTTTATCGCGATGAGCCCTACAAGGAAGATCTTGATGAAGGCGGCCAGACCCATCTTCTTTGAGCCTGAGGCAAGGAACGATGATATCGGTCCCGGCGCCCCTTCGTACACATCGGGGGCCCACATATGGAACGGGACCACAGCGATCTTGAACCCGAACCCAGCTATTAGAAGGCCTACCGCCAGAAGGGTGACGACATCCAGACCGCCGGTGGTAGCAAGGGCGGTGTTTATTTTCACGATGTTCGTGGTACCGGTCACCCCATAGAGCAGAGATATGCCATACAAGGACATCGCCGAGGACAGTCCCCCGACGACGAAGTATTTGGCAGAAGCCTCGGCCCCTCTCTTGTCCTTCTTTCTAAACGCCACCAATGCAAAGGTCGAAAGACTTGCCAGTTCCAGACCGATGAACAGGGTTATCAGGTCAAGGGATGATGCTACGATCATCATACCTGCGGTCGCCATCAGCAATAGGGTGAAGTACTCCGCCAGGTGCTTGTCGTTCTCGATATATCGTGTCGAGGAGAGCGTAACGAAGAACGCCACCGACAGGAACACCATCATGAACAGTGCCGAGAAGGCGTCCAGCTGGATCAGGTTCTGGAACACGATCGGAGCGTTCCACCAGTCCGTGGTGAACACGAAGAACGCCGAGATCGCTATACCGATGAGCGCCACCGCGGAAAGGGCCTTGCTAGATTTTAGCAGCCGATGAACGGCCGGGATCGCTACCGCGAAGAGCACTAATACGATCTCTGGAAGTATTGCTGTGTAATCTGCCGCCATTTTAGATCACCCCTGGATAGATGTGGGGTATTGAAGGCGTTATATAGCCAATGATCAGGTTCGGCCAGAGCCCATAAAGTGCGATCAGCAGTATGAGCACCGCACATGGGATGAGCTCGAACCAGTACACATCGTGGAGATGATGTGTATCGATCTTGTCCGTGAGAGGTCCGAAAATGGTCCTCTGCATCGCCCAAAGATAATATGCTGCGGTCAACGCGATGGTCGCCATTGGTATGATGACCCACAGGTACAGGTATTGATAGGTCGCGCTGAACACCGAGAACTCGGAAATGAACCCGACCATTCCAGGTAGCCCTACGGATGCCAAGAAACCTATCATCATGATCGCCGATAACATCGGCAACTTCGAAGCAAGGCCCCCAAGCTTAGGTATCTCCCTGGTCCCTACCTTGTGCTGGAACATTCCAGCCACCATGAACAGGACCGCCGATATCAGTCCATGAGCGAACATCATCAGTATCGCGGCCGTTATTCCCAAGGTGCTCAGGGTCGCGATGCCTAGCATCACCAACCCCATATGGCTGATGGAGGAATAGGCGACCATTTTCTTCAGGTCTGTCTGCGCTAAACACGCGAACGCACCATAGACCATCGAAACGATACCGATTATCGCCATCAGCAGTTGGAACTGCAACGCGGCGTTAGGTAAGGTGAACACGCAGACCCGCAATATACCGTACGACCCCATCTTCAGAAGGAGCCCTGCCAATAACACCGATCCCGCCGTCGGTGCCTGGACATGCGCGTCCGGCAACCAGGTATGGAACGGGACCATCGGCATCTTTACGATGAAACCAAAGAACAAGGCGCCGAAGATCAGCATCTGCACGATGTTCTGGAGGCCCCCGACAGAGCTCTGTATGGTGAGCATGTCGAACGAGTTCCCACCAGCTGCGAAATAGAGCGCGAATATGCCCAACAACATGAACAAGCTCGCCACATGGGTGTAGATGAAGAACTTGATCGAAGCGTATGCGCGGTTCGGTCCTCCCCATATCGCTATGAGGAAGAACATCGGGATCAGGACGACCTCCCAGAAAATATAGAACAGGAAATAGTCCAGCGACATGAACACTCCCAAGACCCCGACCTCAAGGACCAGCATAAGGCCCATGTACTGTTTGGTGCGCTCGGTGACGTCCCATGAGAACAGGATGGCCAGGAAGACCAGCAACGTGGACAGGAACACCATCGGGATGCTAAGTCCGTCGACCCCCAGATGATATGATATCCCTAGCTGTGGTATCCAGTTATACTGTTCTGTGAACTGGAACGTTCCGACCGTCAGGCTGAAGTTCGCCAGAAGAAGAACGGAAAGCACCAATGGTATGCCCGAGAATATCAGGGCCATATATTTCGCGAGCTTGTCCGTCCTTCCCAGGGTCAGGACTAGCACTGACCCGATGAGCGGGAACACTATCAATAGAGATAAGATCGGTATGTTCTCAAACATCTAAATCAGGCCTCCGAAGATGAAGAGAAGGATTATTATCGCCGAGACCCCAGCTACCACGACCAATGCGTATAACTGGACCATCCCGGTCTGCATCCTTCTAAGCTTGTTCCCGCCTTTGACCGCCACCGTACTGATGCCGTTGACCACGCCATCGATACCCTTACGATCGAACAGGTCTACGATCTTGGACGTTCCATAGACGACCTTGAGACCCACCCAGTCATAGGCGGCCTTGAACCCGTACCTTGCCAGGAGCATGTTGTAGATCTTCCTTCTGAAAGGTGTAGCAACGAAGATCTCCGCCTTGATGCTCCTCTTGTAGTACATCATATAGGCTAGAACGATCCCAAGGACGGCCGCGATTATCGACGCATAGGTCAACAGGCTCGTGAACACATCGCTCAGGATCGAGCCCGCGCTGACCGCTGCAACGGTAAAGTTCGGGATGCCCTGCGGGAATACCGTACTGTTGAAGTTGAAGAATATCGCGAACCCCGAAAAGGCCGCGAACACGCTCAGGATAACGAGCGGACCCGCCATGACCCAAGGCGACTCATGTGCATGCTCATACGCATGATGGTCCCTTGGTTCGCCTGTGAACGTCATGAACCACAGCCTGAACATGTAGAACGCCGTTAGGAAGGCGGTAACGACACCCATTATCCATAGCAGATAGAATATCGGGTTCTGGGCCCCGGTATCATAAACTATCGAAAGTATCGCATCCTTGCTCCAGAAGCCGCTCAATGGCGGTATGCCTGCTATCGATATGCACCCTATGAGCATGACGAAGGAGGTTATCTTGAGCTTTTTACGCAAACCTCCCATCTCGTTCATGTCCTCCGTATGCACTGCATGGATGACCGCACCAGCGGACAAGAACAACAATGCCTTGAAGAACGCATGGTTCAGCAGATGGAGCATCGCCGCGGAGAAACCGTTGTTGGCCTGCTGCGTGTAGTAGAAGAGGTACCCTCCTGCGCCCAGCGCCAGGAACATGTACCCCAGCTGGCTGATGGTCGAATAAGCAAGGACCCTCTTGATGTTCGAATTGTTCAGTGCCATCGTCGCCGCGAACAGTGCCGTGAACCCTCCAATGCACGCGATGACCAACAGGGTGTCAGGGGTCTGGACGAGCAGCGGGTACGATCTAGCGACGAGATATACACCAGCGTTGACCATCGTTGCAGCATGGATGAGCGCCGAGACAGGGGTAGGGCCTTCCATAGCATCCGGTAACCAGTCATGCAGTGGGAACTGAGCGCTCTTACCTACCGCCCCACCGAACAACATCAGCGTACCGAAGGTCAGCAGAGCGACGTTGACACCGCTCGTCGCGGTCGGAGCGAACAGATGGGCATAATCTAGGCTGCCTCCGGGGATGGCAACGAACAAGATTATCAGGCCGAGCATGAACATGATGTCCCCGATCCTTGTGACCAGGAACGCCTTCTTTGCCGCCGATGCGGCAGAGGGCTTGTTGTAATAATACCCGATTAGAAGGTACGAGCATAACCCGACTATCTCCCAGAAGATGAACATCTCCAGGAAATTGCTGGCGAGCACTAGGCCGAGCATGACGCCGATGAAGAGCGACATCACGCCAAAGAAGCGCCTTCTCTTCTCGCCATCCTCATGCATGTATCCAATGGAATAGATGACGACCAGGGTCGAGATGAACGAGACCACGATCAGCATCAAGGCCGTCAACGTATCGATGTAGATACCGATGTTGAACTGGAACGTCCCGATGCTGATCCAGTTCAAGGATTGTATGAACGGTGCCGAGGTGTTCCCGAGCAGATACTCGAACGCCACCAGCAGGGACAGGAGACAAGCGACCCCGGCCATGGCGGCAGCGAACCATCCTCCTCCGCTCTTGAACAGCTTGTTCCCCAAGAACCCTACTACGAGGAACGCTACCATTGGGAAGATCGGGATCAACCATGCGTAGTTCGCAAAGAACATTTTACCACCTCAGCAGGTTGATCTCTTCCAGGTCCACCGTATCCCTGGTCTTGTACAGGTTCATGACTATTGCCAGCCCCACCGCGACCTCAGCTGCTGCTACCGCTATAGAGAACAGCGCGAAAACGTAGCCGCTCGCGTCACCATTAAAAGAGGCGAACGTAACAAAGTTGATGTTAGCAGCGTTCAGCATTAGCTCGATGCACATCAGGACGACGATGGCGTTCCGTTTGGTCAATACACCATAGGCCCCGATCACGAACAATATCGCAGAAAGTCCAAGGAAATATTCGATAGGTATCATTCTCTATCCTCCTCCTGTGCGAGGAAGACCCCACCTAGCATCGAGACGAACATTACTAGTCCGACTACCAAGAAGGTGAATCCATAGGTCGTGAACAATGTAGTTCCGAAAACGTTGTTCGATATCTGTTGCAGGCTAAGGGAAGGCCATTTAGCGGAGACGACCGTCCCTAGGAACAGCAATAGAAGCACTAGCGCTATGATCCCGGAAGCGACCATCCGCTTATTCACGTCTGTCACCTCCAAGAAGCCTGCGTTTTGTCAACATTATACCGAAAAGCATTAGGACCGAGACCGCACCGACATAGATGAGTATCTGGATCAGCGCTAGGAACTCTGCGCCCAAGAATATGAACGTGAACGCCACGCCCATGAAGGCCAGTGCCAGCCACATAACGCTACGGACGATCTCTTTGGACCATAGCACCATTAACGCCGCCAAGATCGTCATAGCGGCGAAAATGACGAAGAAAAGAACATCCCACTGTATGTACATTTACTGCACCTCCTCCATGGAAAGGGCGTCCTTCGGACAGATCTCCACACAGGTCTCGCATGAGACGCACTTGTCCTTATCAAAGACCGGCTTTTTGACCGGTTTTCCTTTCTCATTGACACCGGCGTCCTTCATCGCGATGGCTTCCGTCGGGCATATCTTGGCACAGCGTGAACAGCTGATGCATTTTTTATCCTCGAGCTTAGGAAGGTCCTTGTTCAGGACGTTCTCCCTGGGTGTCACTCCCTCCTTCTTTAGTTCAGAGGGAAGGACCTCAAGGATATGGACCTCGTTCCCAGGCACCCCCGCGTATTGCAACTTATATGGATCGTAAATAAGCTCCTCCCTAGTGAAGGACGCAAGTTCGAACTCTGGGGTGACTATCATCGATTTTGTGGGACAATACTCTGCGCAATAACCGCACATCGCACATCTCCCCACGTTCACCCTGGGCCTCTTGACCTTTTCAGGTTGCTTGCCCTCTTCATGCTTCAGGTCATCGACCTCGACGAGCGTTATGCAAGCAGTGGGGCAGACCCTCATGCAAATACCACAACCGATGCATTTGTCGAATATCAGGCCTGGTCGGCCACGATATACGTCAGGGAGCTTCAGCTTCTCCCAAGGATACATCACCGTGGTGGGGCGCCGGATCGATGACTTGAACGTTTGCTTGAGGGTGACCAGCATAGGCCTTATAACAAAACCCGTAAGGCCGAGCTCCTTGTTCTTTCTGGACCTCTTCTTTTCCTCGGCCATCTTAGAACACTCCCAGCGTCTTCAATGCTATAGCTATGAAAATGTTGACCACCGCCAATGGCAAGAGCCTCTTCCAGCCGATCGATAAGATCTGATCGGTCCTTACCCTTGGGAGGGCGCCTCTTAGCCAGATGAATATGCCGAACACTATGAACACTTTGATCAGGAACCAGATCTCTTCTGGAACGATATTGGGGAAAGGTCCTGCCCATCCGCCCAGGAACAACAATACGGCGACGGCGGAACCTGCATACCCTCTGATGTATTCGGCCGCCATTATCAGACCGAACCTCATTCCTCCATATTCCGTTCCCCAGCCTTCCACCAGTTCTGCTTCCGCCTCAGGAATATCGAAAGGCACCCTTTCGACCTCTGCCACCATCGAGACGATGAAAACAAAGAAGCCGATTATCAGGGGTATTATCAACCAGACATGGCTTTCCTGATAAGATACGATGTCCAGATAGTTCATGCTCCCAGCTAGTATGATCACCGCGACCACCGATAGGAGAAGCGGGATCTCATAGGAGATTATCTGGGCGGTGGCACGCATACCACCGATAAGAGTGTATTTGTTGTTCGATGCCCAGCCAGCTAGCAGCACGGCGAACGGTGTTATGCTGAATATGGCGAAGGTCAGGATCACGCTCAGATCGCTATTGGAGGCCCAGAAGCCTTGGCTGAGAGGGATCGTGGCGATCAAGAACGCAGAGCTACCTATGATGATGACCGGTGCGGCGTTATAGACCCATTCGTCCGCGGTCTCAGGGATGATTATCTCCTTCAGGAGCGTCTTGATCCCATCGGCGAAGTTCTGGAACAGCCCAAGGGGTCCTACCTGGGTGCCTCGCATGTCCATCAGACGGCCGAGCCCCTTTCTTTCCTGCCAGATCAAAGTAATGGATACCAGCATACCGACGCCAAAGATGACGACGGTAACGATCAGGGTCTCGATGAAGATTATGACACCATAGCTTCCCAGCCAGTTGGCTATTCCGTGAAAGCCGATCCACCCGACGATCGCACCTATGACGTTGACCATCAGCCAGTAGGTGATGCCATATATGAATTGATACAGATCTAGGTACATTCAGATCACCTGTCCGTCTCTCCCATGCAGACATCGAGCATTCCCATAATGGCTGGGACATCCGCGACCTTGGTGCCTTTTAACATGACCGGGGCCGCGGACAATGAAACGAAGAACGGGCTTCGCACCTTTACCCTAGAGGGTTTGTCCGTACCGTCCCCTATCAAATAGATCAGACTTTCTCCTCGAGGATCCTCCATCCTTGCAAATCCGGTACCCTCTGGTGCCTTACGAGGTGCTTTGACCCTTATCGGGCCCGACTTTGGCATCTTTTTGAAGGCGTCCCTCACGATCTGCATGGACATCCTCATCTCGTCCATTCGGACACGGTAACGAGCATAGACGTCGCCCTCGTCCCGAGTGCACATGTGCCAGTCCAGCTCATCATATACTTCGTACGGGTCGTTGTGACGTACATCGTACTTCACACCGCTCGCGCGCAGGTTCGGTCCCGTCACCCCCATGTTGATCGCATCCTGGGGCTTGAGGACGGCGAGGTCGTCCATCCTGATGTGGAAGGTTCTGCTGCGGTCAACGAGGTCCTCATACTCAACCATCCTCTTCTCAAAGAAGTCCAGTGTCCTAAGCACATCCCTCTCGAAGTTCGGAGGCGCATCGTTCCTGACCCCACCGATACGTGGATAGTTAGTGGTCATCCTTGCTCCGCAAAGCTCCTGGAAAAGATCGAGGAAGAGTTCCCTCTCCCTGAGACAGTATACCATCAATGT
Organism: Methanomassiliicoccaceae archaeon; assembly: GCA_963741025.1. Lineage (GTDB taxonomy): Archaea > Thermoplasmatota > Thermoplasmata > Methanomassiliicoccales > Methanomassiliicoccaceae > CAVUGW01. Next base: position 44,246 of record CAVUGW010000012.1, on the reverse strand, counting down.
AGCGTTCCCAAGGTCAGGACCGATCGCCCCTAACCACATAAGGTGCGATCCGATCCTTTGCAGCTCATCGGATATGACCCTGATGTACTTCGCTCTCTCTGGCACCTCGACCCCCATTAGGTCCTCGACCGCCAGACAATAAACGTGGGCCCAGGTGAACGACGAGCCGTAACACAACCGATCTGCCAAGGGGATGATCTGGGCATAGGTCCTGTTCTCGACCAGCTTTTCCCAACCCCTATGGAGATATCCGATGACAGGTTCGGAGTCCGTTATGGTCTCCCCATCTACCTTGACCCTTAGGTTCCAAAGACCATGGGTCATGGGGTGCTGGGGTCCCATGTTGATCCACATCTCTGTCATCTTACTTCCCCCCTACATTGCAGTCCTTTCTCATCGGGAAGAACTTATAATCCTCAGGAAGTAGAAGCCTCTCTAATTTTGGATGATTTGTGAAGATGATGCCGTACATATCGTAGGTCTCCCTCTCATGCCAGTTCGCTCCGGCCCACAGAGGGGTGACGGAATCTATTTTCGGATCGTCCCTTGGAACGTCCACCGTCAGCTCGATGGTGCAATCGTTCGTATATGATGCGATATGATAGACGGTCTGGAACCTATCACACCGGTCCACCCCCGCTACGCATGAGCATTGATCGAAGGTCAGCTGGTCCTTCAAGAACGCGCAGAACTTGTAGAGCACCGACCGGTCAGCAACGATGTACATCCTTCTGGGCTGGACCCTTTCCAAGACCTTTACCTCGGTAGGGAACGCTTCGTTGATTCTTACCCTTCATTTGGTCAATGGTGAGTGTAATAGAATCTTCCAATCGGCCCACCTCAGTCTTCCAAGAACGTGCCCTTTTCCTGGGCCTTGATCTTCTGCTGTACCTTAAGGAAACCGTCGATCAAGGCCTCTGGCCTTGGAGGGCATCCAGGTATGTAAACGTCAACGGGAATGAAAGTGTCCACTCCCTGTATGACATTGTAAGCATCATACCATGGGCCACCAGAGATCGCACACTCCCCCATGGCGATGACCCACTTCGGTTCCGCCATCTCCTCGTATAGCCTTCTAAGGTTCGGACGAAGCTTTTTTGTGACCCATCCGTTGACCAGCAAAATATCGGATTGCCTGGGCGATGACCTGGCGACGACACCGAACCTCATTAGGTCATAACGAGGACCGAACGCGGCCGCCATCTCAAGGGCGCAGCAGGCGATACCAAAATGCAATGGATATAATGCGTTCCTCAGACCCCAGTTCCAGATAGGGGCCGTCTGTTTGTCGATGGCCTGTTTGACACCGGTGGCCCTAGCGACCTCGTCAACAAGGTTCGATGACCACTCCATGAATTCCTTTGAACTCATCGCTATAGCATTTGGGTAAAGGCTCAGATCCATATTCTCTCCTCCTTCTTCAAGGCGTAGAACACTCCGACCAGGAGAAGGCCGAAGAAGCTCAGCATGTAGAGCTTTGCACTGTCAGTAAGCCCAGAAAAGACCAATGCCCAGATAAGTAAGAAAACCGTAACGATATCAAAGATCACAAAAATTATAGCGAACATATAGAACTGGAAATGGAATTGAACTTGGGCTTCACCGATGGGGACTTCCCCGCATTCATAGGTGGTTCTCTTCAGCGGGGTGATATTCGTCGGACGGAAAAAACGTGACGCGTAGAAAGAAACCGCTGGGAACGCAAAAGCAATCAAACCAAAGATTGCAATTGGCAAATAGGTCTCCAAGAGCATTGCCTCCAGAATATAATCGCTCTATAAAAACATTATGCAGTAATCGATCTACTGGACATGAAAAAAGCTGGCGGGATTATCAGGTGAGGTCCCAGAGTCGGTGTGACATTATCATTATCAGGAAAAACTTCATGATCTTTACGATCTGAGAACATTTCCCTCGGTGAACAAGCTTCGCCAATCGACCATGATGCAAGATATTTATGCTTTAGGATCGCAGGTATCTAAGGAGGATGTTCTTTCATGGTGAAGAGGGTCGCGATTCTCACAGAGGACCTGTACGAGGATGTCGAGTTTTGGTATCCGTTCTATAGGCTCAAAGAAGCAGGACATGAGGTCGTGGTCATCGGCTCGGGAAGGAAAGTGTCCTTCACCGGCGTTCATGGATTACCCAACGAGGTCGACATGGCGATCAGCAGCGCTGACCCCAGGGAGTTCGATGCGGTCTTCGTGCCCGGAGGATATGCCCCTGACAAGATGAGACTTCACCCTCTGATGGTGGAGTTCGTAAAGAAGATGTGGGACAGCGGTAAATGGGTGTTCTCGATCTGCCACGGCCCATGGATGCTCGTCTCTGCAGGGATCACAGGGGGTAGAAAAATGACCTGTTGGCACTCCCTTAAGGACGATGTCATGAACTCTGGTGCAAGATATCTGAACGAAGCTGTCGTTGTGGACGGAAAGATGATAACATCCAGATGTCCGGACGACCTCCCTGCATTGATGAAAGAGGTCGTGAGGGCGCTGTCGATACCGGAGGGGAAAGAGATGGTCCGGGCCACGCTAGGGGCGCGTTGATCCAGGAGCATCCATAGATAGCATCGCCCGAAAACCCACCTTTAAAAAGGTGGGATGAACGGCGACAATGTCCTTTTTATGCTCGTTCACCATCCACCCCCTAAAGGAAGCTCCCCGACACCTCACAAGAGGTAAGGCGCTTCGAAAGGAGAAGGACGGTCGAAGTTCGGGAGCGATCTTCCAATGTCGCTCGAGGGGGCACGAGGTCGGTGAAGACCTGGGCGAAATGCGTTGGAATCCTCCTCTCGGAGCAGGTCGCCGGGTGTGCCCCTCGGTTTCGCAAGCCGATGTCAGCCGACCGAACGTAACGGACGATGAGGCCAAAGGCCGAAAGGGGGTTGAGGCGGAGCTTTGTTACAAGCTCATGAATTTATTCATGGGTGGCTGTCTAACTGTAACATATGCACGAACTTGACCGATCAACTGGGTCGAAGGTGAATAGATGAGCAGGACATTCGGGTTCATAGGGGCCGGGAACATGGCCGAGGCACTGATGAAGGGGATAATATCGGCTGGCGTAGCAGGGCCAGATGACATCATCGCCAGTGAGATCGTTCCCGAGCGAAGGGACTATGTTATGAGATCCTTGGGGTCAAGGTCACCGCGGACAACGCTGAGGTGGTCCGTGAGGCCAAGACGATAATCTTGGCGGTCAAACCTAACACGGTAGGTCCGGTGCTGGACGAGCTGAAAATATTGTTCACGAACGAGCACCTGCTCATTTCGATAGCTGCAGGGGTCAAGATCTCGTTCATAGAGGCCCATCTGAACTGGGGTGTGAAGGTCGTCAGGGTCATGCCCAACCAGCCTTGCCTGGTCGGGGAGTCCGCGTCCGGATATGCCCTTGGCAAATCTGCGAAGAAAGAGGACAAGGACATCGTACAGAAGGTCCTGGAGTCCGTTGGAATAGCATTTTCCATGGATGAGAAACAGCTCGATGCGGTAACGGGGCTCAGTGGCAGCGGTCCCGCCTATGTTTACATGGTCATCGAGGCATTATCTGACGGGGGAGTTCTGGTAGGTCTTCCGAGGGACATTTCGACAGCTTTGGCGGCACAGACGGTCCTCGGAGCGGCAAAAACCATACTGGAGACCAAGGGACACCCTGCCCAGTTCAAGGACATCGTCGCTTCTCCAGGCGGCACCACCATCGAAGGTCTCAAGGTCCTGGAGGAGTCGGCGGTCAGAGGTGCCTTCATCAAGGCGGTAGAAGCGGCCACGAAACGGTCCATCGAGCTTGGCAAGAGCTGATGACGACCGCTTTTTTCTCATCTTTTCGTTATCAATAGATTGATCAATGCCCGGGGTAGGCTCCTGATGATCCCCGGTGAATCCCATTCCAGGTCCCTTTTCTCGCATATGGTCGATTCCATCAGATCTTCGCCCTTGACCTTCAGGCCCACAAGGTATCTGGACCGTTCCCCATCGTCCTTGATGTTCCTTGCCTCGCCCATGTCATGCAAGAGCCCCCTGGCCAGTCCGGACCTTTCCTGTCGGGCCTTGAGCTCATCCTCATCGATATGCCCAGCGTTGAACCTTACAACATTAAGCCGATCGGCAGCATCGTAAGATGAATCAACTATCTGGTCCCTTGTCATCCAGATCGTTTCGTACGAAAGGACGTCCCTCCAGGAGAGCTCGTTCAACCGTGAACGGTGGTCCTCTAGGGACCTGGCGAAGAGGCGATAACCATATCTTCCCGGGTCCTCGAACGCCAAGCTTCCTGGGTCAAGGAACGGGGCCAACGGTGAGGTATAGATGAAAAGCCTTTCATCGTTTTTCGTCAATGAATATAGATGAGATGCATAATCTGCACTGGCCAGGGCCGACGCCATGGTCTGTTCCGGAGGCCTATCATGAAGAACAGGTCGAACCTCTTGCATCCTGTGCTCAAGGCATCGACCATGGACGATTCCATGGAACTATTATCGAAATGTCTCCCCAATGCATACCTGACCTTTTCATCGTGGGAATCGGGGGAGAACTGGATAGAGTAGCTGCTCAATGACCTAGAGGCCCTTTCATAGAACTCTTTCGGTGCCGGGGCGAAGATCTCCAGCACGACGTGGTTGTCAACGTCCCGCTCCTTCAGGGCCTTGAAGAACCTTTCTTCATAATCTTGACCGTTCTGTCTGATATCTCCGACAACGAACGTTGGTGCTCTCAGGTAACCTTGGATATTGGCTATGTCCTCCGCGACCTTTTCAGGGCTGCGAAATGCCGGTCTTGTTCTTCCCGTGACCTTCTTCATCGCTCCGCACGAACCTCCGCAGACCGCGCATGATCGCCGACATCCCCGAACCGTGAAGACAGCGGTCAACGGATATCGGTCCCAGTCCTTGAACGGTTTCGCCCCCTCCAGGTCATGATGACGGATCACCGATCTAATGATCCATCCATAGTCCATCTCTATGTCGTCAAGGTCCTCCGGGACGAACGAGAGGTCGTTGATGAACACCTTCCCATCCTTCTTCCAAGTGAGGTTCTGGACCTTGGACAGGTCCCCATTCGAACCCAGGGCCGCCATTAGTTGAGATAAGGGCACCTCGGTGGAATCCCCTCTCAGGACAAGATCTACCTGTGGGTACCGAATGAGCTCCTCGTGAAAATAGGACGAGGATAGGCCCCCAAAGAGGACCTTTGATGATGGATGCAGCTCCCGGACGATCTTTGCGATCTCCAACGAACCTTGTGCATGGGGTAGCCAGTGGAGATCGAATCCCGAACACATCGGACCTAAGTTTGGAGATGTACCTTTCAACGTCCAGATCCTTGTTGTTAAGCATCATGCTGGCCAGGTTCACTATCCTGACATTGTACCCGAGATGGCTCAGTCGGACGGCCATCGACATGAAGCCTATCGGGTACATCTCGAAGACCGGGGTGGACGGAACCAGATCGCTCACTGGACCATAAAAGAAGGGCCTTTTTCTGAAATCGTACACGCTTGGTGCATGAATGAAAATGATGTCCTCATGATGCAGCTTTATGGCCCCCGGAACTGAGGGTGCAAAGCGGACCACTCTACTTATAATTTATTTCGCACTTCCTCCGAACACGTTTCGATCGTTCTGGGACCCGTGACCTGATCATTTTACGACAGATCATGTTAGAAGCGAGAGATCGCACAATTTCGATCGGAGCGTTTCCATGGGGGATGAAGGTTCCTCGGACCGTGGGGGTCCTTTCTCAAGAACGTCCCATTGACCTTTGTAGAACTAGACATGCCAGATCCACCCATCAGTGGTCTCTATAGTGCATTTGGAAATTACCATATACCTAAATAGAGGTTTATTGTTACTAAGCGACACAGTAATAAGATAGGTCAAGGTTGGTGAATCCATGAGTTCGGTTGGGTCCGCATCGAGACTGCTTTTGGTTTTTGCGATGATGTTCGTTATTTTCATCATCGTAGGGTATGCCATCGGTAGTTTCTTCTTCGGAGATTGGGTCACAGGTACGATATTTTTCATCGTGATAGCTGGATTGATGAACGCGATCGCTTATTTCTTTTCCGCGAAGATCGTCCTTTGGTCTTACCACGTCAAGGTCGTCACCGAAGCGGAGTCGCCTAGGCTGTTCAGAATAGTGAGGAAGCTGGCACAGATGGATAATCTGCCTATGCCAAAGATAGGCATCATCCCGACCGATACTGCGAACGCGTTCGCGACCGGCCGCAACCCGAAGCATGCCACCGTGGCAGCGACGCAAGGGATAATGAAATTGCTGAGCGATGAGGAGCTCACCGGTGTTCTGGCCCACGAAATGTCCCATGTCAAGGACAGGGACATCCTGGTCATGAGCGTGGCGGCCACTCTAGCAAGCGCGATCTCCTTCGCTTCCAGGTTCTTCATCTTCGGTACCCTTTTCGGGGGAGGCAACAACAGGGGCAGCGGCAATCTCATCATAGCGCTCATAGCGGCGATCACTGCACCGATAGCTGCCCTTCTGTTACAACTGGCCGTTTCAAGATCAAGGGAGTACAAGGCCGATTATGAAGGGGCGAAACTTACTGGCCAGCCCCTATGGCTTGCTTCTGCGTTAAGAAAGCTGGAAACACAGAACAAGGCAAATCCCATGAAAAGTGGGAATCCGGCAACATCCTCGCTGTTCATCGTTAACCCATTCAGCGGTGGTGCTTTCGTTACGCTCTTCTCGACCCACCCGCCGATCGAAAAGCGGATCGCCAGGCTCGAGGACATGGCATCGGGCGTAAGAAGGAACTGAAAATATAGGCCAGAAGGCCTCCTTTCTTTTCATTTTTTAAATCATCGGTGATATCGTGGTGACATACTGACGAGAAGGCAGCTCGTTCATGGACCTGCTCTTTTGCCACCTAGAGATCGATGATGATCGAATCGACCGTGGTCTGGCCATATGCCGTGATGGTACATGACCATATCTGGATAAAAAATGCCCTGGGAGATGGTCGACCAGACCATGCCCCCTTGATCGAATCGGAACAGATCTGCCCTGATCAGAGCCTGTTCTGTTCGATCGCTTTAATGACGGCATCGGTGCTTCTTACCCTGCCGATACTTTTTAGAACGAAATTGACGGCCGCATTATGCTGTTCTTCCGTCATTGATGCCATAGCGTCCTCCACAAATATCTGCTGGAAGCCGTATTCATAGGCGAAGCGGGCGGTGCTCTCCACGCCATAGTCCGTCGCTATGCCGCATAACACTATCGTTTCGATCCCCCTCCTTCTGAGCTGCAGTTCCAGGTCGGTCCCGTAGAACGCCCCCCACTGCCGCTTCGTGATCACTACATCAGAAGAGGTCGGACGATCTCCGGGACGAATTCCGCCCAGTCGGGCGCTGGAGCCGGGCGTGAGATCGTTGAATCGCTTATGACCTTCAAAGCTAGATCCTTCGTCGGTATCACATGAACAAGGAACACCGGCATATCACTGGAACGAAATATGTTGACCAACTTTGACGCATTGGAAATGACCTCGTTCGAGGAGTGCGGTCTTAGGGCAGGACTTGACGATATCCCTTTCTGGAGATCTATAACAACCAGCGCTGTGTTCTTCTTGTTGAGGACCAGTTCATCGGACATGTAACATCATATCAATGTTCTTGTTGAAATATTATGCTTCAGGCGTGTGTTCTCATTGTTAAGTCAGCGGTCGCCCGTCAGAGAGCTGTCCCCCGGAACGACCATCCTGCAAAGATCGTCCGATGCCCAAACATCATCATGAAGGAACATTGCCCTAGCCCTACATCCACCACCGCATATGTCCTTGGAGCGGCATGATGCACATTTTCCCCAAAGCCTCTCCTTTTTGCTTCGAAGGTTTTCCAGCACAGGTGTCGATCCCCCGTTCCATAGCTGGGAGAAGCCGATCTCTCTGACATTGCCTATCAACAGCTCCTTGGTCCGGAGGAACTGACAAGGATAAACGTTCCCGGTCGGGTCAACGTTCGCCACCCTGTCCCCAGCACTGCATGAATCACCAGTGCACTGAAGGAGCGTCATCGCATTTCTGAGCTCAGGGTCCTCATCTCTGGACATGTTCTGGAGCAGATAAGCACCGTCCTGGGGGGCATCGACGGTTAGTATTTCCATCACAGTTGGGTCCATGGTCCTGGAAGCATCATAAAGAAGATCGAAGAGTTTGGCTACCTGGCCCTGGTCCAGCTGTTTTTCGACGTACGATCGTTTTCCTCTTCCGCTAGGTACAAGCCAGTATAGGCAGAACCGGGGCACCTTTAGCTCTTTTGTAAGGTCCAGCAGCGCCGGGATCTCATCAAAGTTGTCCTTGGTCGCGGTGACCCTGATCCCGCATGCGAGGCCAGAACCAACACACGCCTTGAGCCCATCGATGGCCTTGGTGAAACTTCCCTCACCGCGGATATGGTCATGTGTCCCCCTGGTCGCACCGTCGAGCGATACTCCGACATACTCAACACCAAATCTCTTCAGCATCGACGCCTTTTCTTTTGTGATCATCGTTCCGTTCGTGCTTATCGCCGTTCTTAGCCCAAGATCATGTGCATTTGAGGCAAGCTTTAACAGATCAGGTCGAAGAAAAGGCTCCCCACCTGTGAACATGAGCAGAGGCACCTTCATATCGGCCAGGTCCTTCATGAACTTCAAGGCCTCTTCGGTCGAGAGCTCGTTGGCCTCAGGAGCACCGGCATCGATATAGCAATGTGGACAGGAGAGATTGCACCTCGAGGTCATGTTCCAGAAGACCACAGGTCTCCGTACGTCGGTGAACGCGACGGTCCTGTTCGAAAGCTCAGAACGGCGTTTCATCATCGTTCCGATCGGATCCCCGCCATGTACCAGAAGGGTGAGCCTTATCATCATCTCCCTCCTGCCCTCTCTTGCCTCTTTAGGTCCTTGACGCTGAAGAACACATCGTAGTCATTTATCCCGATCTTCCTGGCAAGGTCGGACAGTTCGCTAAGGACAGATCTTTCATCACGGCCATGCACCACCGTGTACAGGTCATACTCCCAGATACCTGGGACGCCTGCCCTTTCATAACAATGGGAGAACAGCTCGCTCATTGCCAGCTCCTCTGCGACCTTCTCCATGCGGTCCCGAGGTACCTTCCATGCGACCACCGCATTGGCATTTATCCCAAGCGCATGCTGGTCCAAAGAGGCGGCGAACCGTCGTATGAGCCTTTCATCTTTCATCTTAGATAATCTTGCCAGCAGTTCTTCGACCGTGATGCCCAGGCTGTCAGCGATATCCCGATATGGTTCATCGACCAACGGTATGCCATTAGCGGTAATGTCCAGTATCCTATTGTCCAGTGCGTCCATGAGCTCACCTAAATGATCTGATAACGGACCCCTATCTTGAAAGACCTTAGCGTGGGAAGGTCCAGAACATCGCCCATTTCTATCCCGGCCGTCCTTATTATGTCCGCAATGGTGCCGTCGATGGCCTCACGGTCCTTCCCATGCAAAGTGAACCAGATGTTGAAATCGCATTCACGTTGGTAATTGTGTGTTATTCCCTCATGCCCATTGATGATGTCGGCCACCTCTTTCACCTTGTCAGTTGGGGTTCTGATCATCACAAGGGTGGATGCATCCAGGCCTAGTCGCTTTGAATCCACGAACGGGCGGATCCGTGCCTATGATCCCCTTCTCTTGAAGTTCTCTTACACGGACCAGCACATTTTCTCGGGCCAGACCAACGACTTCACCTATGTCCTGCCAGGGGTCGGGGGTCAGTGGGAAAGAGTCCTGGATGAACCTCAGGAGCCTTTTGTCCATTTCATCTAATATGAGCGCATCGGTCAACGCATATCCTCCCTGATCGGTACATAGAGACACCAAGGGTCCTCCCCGAAAAGAGCCTCATCGTCCGTTACTTCCTGTCCTGCCATACTGTATGAATGTGCCCGGCATCCCCCGCAGACATCACGATACTCACAGCGGCCGCATTTCCCGGTAAGCCTCGTCATGTCCCTCATTGCCCTCAGGACCCTGGAACCGTTCCAGATCTCTCCCATGGTCGATGCCCTAACGTTCCCGACACTAAGGTCCATGTACGGGCAGGGTGTCACCGTACCATCATAGAGGACCCGGCAATAGTTGATCCCGGCTATGCAACCCCTGCCCCAGCCCGTTGTTCCGATCCCCATCTGGTCAGCTATCCTCAAGAACTGTGGGGCACATGTTGGCCTTATCGCGGGGACCCTTTCCTTTCTGCTGAGGACCTGCTTGATGAGCTCCTCATACTCCATCGGCTGGACCGTATCCTCCGTCCTTCCCCTTCCGGTCGGTACCAGAAAGAACATATGAACATCACTGATCCCTAGCTCGCCCACCATTCCAAGAACGCTTTCGATGTCCTGACGGTTCTTGTTCGAAAGGGTCACATTGACCTGCACACCGAGCCCTTCGGCCAGGCAAGATCTTATCCCGTCCATCGCCCTGGTCCATGCACCTTCCTTTCCCCTGAGCCGGTCATGAAGTTCGGGCGAGCTAGAATCTATGCTGATTCGCGACCTTCTTGATACCTGATATCTTGAGGCGTTCGGCGACCCCCCGGTCGATGAGCGTGCCGTTCGTGCCCATGACCATCCTTAACCCTTTCACCGTCCCATACCTTGCAAGCTCAAATATGTCCTCCCTAAGCAGGGGTTCACCTCCACTAAGGACCATCACGGGACGGCCGATCTCGGATATCTGGTCGATCAACGCGAACCCCTCCTCTGTGTCCAGCGATTTCCCGTTCCGAGGATTGTTCGCGTCCATATAACAATGAGAGCAACTGAGATTGCAATCAGGTGTCACGTTCCATGCGATCAATCTCAAAGGGGGGGTGTGGTTCTCGTTCGATATTGGATCCATCGGGGACCAGTGATGCCTTGGAAAACCTGGTATTTTATTGTTGTCGCCGATCGGCCGATCTTCAGCATAGCGCTCGTCGCCCGAGCAGGGCCATGACCGCGGGTTCGCAGGTGGCCGGACGGTATGGGGGAGTGATGGACCCGGCGGGCAGCGCACGATCTTCATGAAGGGGCATGGGTTAATGTCGATCTAGAGACATATTGAAGGACGGACCATATCATGAACGTTCGAACATCGGAGGATAAAAAGGAGGGAGCGCCCTCAAGGCCGAGCGGAAAGACCTACAAGCCTGTGGCCGAGCGTTTACAGATGGGCAAAGAGCTGCGTGACAAAGTTCCCAGGGAAGAGCATGCTATATGGGACCAACCCTCCGACCGCCCTGATCCCGTCGATGTGCTCATCAGTACCGAGAAGGGCCGACTTCAGGAGCTACTTCCCATCCGACACGAAAGGATGGGACAAAACCCACTTGTCTACCTTAGGGGTGCCGCGGCGATGATGGCCTATGATCTATCCCGCACCGCGACGACAGGGGTAAGGGTACAGGCGTGCGGGGACTGCCATCTTGGAAATTTCGGGTTCTTCGCGACCCCGGCAAGACAGGTGGTCTTCGACCTGAACGATTTCGATGAGACCCTCCCCGCACCATGGGAATGGGACCTGAAACGTCTGGCCGTCAGTTTCTTCGTAGCTGGAAAGAACAACGGATGCTCGGACAAGGATTGTGCCGTGCTGTCGATGACCTGTTCGACGAGCTATCGGGAGACGATGCGGACGTTCTCTTCGATGAACGTGATGGACATGTGGTATTTCGAGCTGGACACTGGTACCATCATTTCAAGCGCGAAGAACAAGGTAGGGAAGGACATCTTCGAGACAGCGGAGAAGAAGGCCAGAAAACAGGTAGCATCGCATGTGTTCCCAAAGATCACCGAAGAGGTGGATGGGCACAGACGCATCATCGATGAACCTCCGCTGATCTACCATAGCGCCGACAGAAAGGCCTGGCCAGAGGTGGGTAGTTTGCTCTCACACTATTGGAGTTCCCTTCCCTTTGAACGAAGGGTCCTCTTCGATCGCTATCATTTCGAGGATTTCGCACTTAAGGTCGTGGGGGTTGGGAGCGTGGGCACAAGATGTGGTCTAGCGCTCATGCTGGCGGAACCTAACGATCCTCTCTTCCTTCAGATCAAGGAAGCGGTTCCTTCGGTCCTTGAACCGTATGCAGGTAAGAGCGAGTTCGTCCATCAGGGTCTGAGGGTGGTCGTAGGCCAGCGCATGATCCAGACCAATGGCGACATAATGCTGGGATGGCTCACCATCGATGGATCGGACTTCTATGTTCGTCAGTTAAAGGACATGAAGTACGCCTTGGACTACATCGACGCGGACCTGGACTTCATGATCAGATATGCAAGGCTCTGTGGGGCGGCACTGGCCAAGGCCCATGCACGCTCCGGGGACGCAGCACTGTTGACGGGTTACATGGGGAAGAGCGATACTTTCGATAAGGCCATAGCCGCTTTCGCCCAAAAATATGCGGTCCAGAACCTGAACGATTACCGATCGATGCTGGATGCGATCAAGAAGGGGAGATTGATCGTCCAGAGCGAACGGCCCTCCGTGTGATCACCGGGACTAGGGGGGCGACCTGGAACGACGGAGCTCACACCTGTCAAAGGTCGACCGCCACGAGCATCCGCCAACACTGCGCAAGTTGGTCGGATGTAGGAAGAGCCTCGTCCGCATGGACGGGGGAGTTCACGTCCCCAATAGCTTCTTTTTTGCGGTGGCGAACTCTTCGTCAGATAATGCGCCGCTCTGGTGTAGTTGGGCCAAGTTCTGCAACTGACCGGTTATGTCGGCCCCTCCCCCCGGTTCTTTGCTCATCGGGGTGGCCGCGGGGGATTGTTGCTGAGCTTGTGCGGCCTTCTGTTGGGTCTGCTGCTGTTGTGCCATGTTGGCCTCCGCCCTTTTCTCGCCCATCCTAGCACCTGCGACGAGCGCTATGCCCCTGCCTCTCATGTTCTAACCTCCTCTCTTCGAGGTGCGGCCTTCCGTCGACCTACCTCCTCGATAAGCTCTGGTGGTACACGTCCCTGGGATATCAGTTCCGCCCCTGACCCGATCAAAGCCTCCTTGAGCTTGATCGCCCAAAGGTTCTCGTATAGAACGGCGCCCGCGGCGCTATTGTTAGGAAGGTCGTTACCTATCGACTCGACATCCTCTTCAGAAAGCCATTCGCCCACCTCACTGGCGAACACCTTGTAGCCTTCCCTATCTTGTGCTCCCAGGTCGGTGATCTCGAAGGTCTCGACATTTCCAGTATCGTCCTTTCTTATGAAGAGCAGATCGATCACACGGATGATGTCGTCCTCCTGCAATCGGATAAGCTCTGGTGCGATCAGTCCCGTGAACCTGTTGGTAGGGAACTTCACTACAAGATAGTCCACAGGTCCCATGACCCGCTCGGTTCTTTGGATCTCCATGGCCATTATTAGTCCTCCAATTCATATCTGGCTGATCAACATCTCTAGAAAATAAAGGATATAACGATTGGCATGTGAAATCTTGGGCCAGATCGTTCATCTCCGCAAATTCGACCGATCCATGCCAACGCCATCATAGCGGCATAGAAAGTGTTCCTGATGATCTTATGAACGGCCGCAGCTCTAGGGCCCCGGGACCGACGGACCGGTCCAAGGCCGGTCATGATGTGGTCAATACCAAGGGCCAGGACCATCGTTTTCACATCACATCATCCTCGGAATCGAAACGTTAAAGTAGATAATGTTTGATATGGTGATATGGTGATAACGGTGACATATGATTCAAGCACCGGGAATTCGGGAGAAGAGAACAAGTTCAGGGAGAACATCCGAAATCAATTTCAGGAAAGGGATGCCAAGTCCTCACCTATTTTTGAGGATGAGGGGCTGAAGCAAGCGGCCAACATATACGAAGCATCGATGAACATGCCGTTCGTTCGAAGCTCCCTAAGATGGCTGGGCGGCATCGTTGGTGTCCTATTGCTGACGATCGGCCTGTTCTGGTTCCTGTCGTTCTTCGGGTTGGTGCTGCCCTGGTATTCCGCGTTCCCATTGATCATCATCATAGCTGGAGGCGCGTTCATCATGGCTGCGATCACTACCAGAAAAAGGAGAAACTGAGGGAGGCCTCCCATGACCGATGTTACGATAAGAGGGATCGACGACGATGTCTATGCACGTTTTTCGGCAGAGGCCAAGAAAAGAGGGATGCCCATAGGTGAGCTTACCACGATGGTCATGCGGGCACTACTGGACGATCCTAGCTCCCACTCATATAGGATCGGAGAGCTTGTAAGCTTGAGCGTATCAAGGAGGGACCTTGAATCATTGGACGGTATGGTCACCTTCTGCAACATAAAATCGCTTGAGTTCGAGGATGACGTCGACTGGGAGACCTTCGATAAGCACATCGCTGCCATAATGTCGGTCTCCAAGGTCATGATACCTTCATCGCTCTCGAGGTTCCAGGTGTTCACGAAATGCAGAATGGTAGGAAAGGTGCTGAACAAAGAGGGTTGAAAGGAACGGGCGGCCCGATATTTTCGAAGTCCATCGTACGAGATATATCGTTCAACGATGGCCCTCTTGAGAGATCGTTGTTAGGCATGGGCGAGAGCGCGATCAAAGGGAGAAACGACACCAAAACACATGTTGACCTCAGGGCCGTGGGAAAGGAGGACCTAGATCTCAACTAAGAATAGGTGTTCCCCATCCCAGTAACAAAAGTGCGGGGAGGATGAATGTGGTCAAGGTCGATCGGCCGCATAGAGAACGGGGACCGCATTGAACGCGGGTTTGGGTTCCCATGACATGTCCGGATGGGTGACCCTTCTGCCCTTTTCAAAGTATTTGACAAGGCTAGTGCTCGCCATATCCAGGTCGTGCCTTGGATATGTTTCTAGGGTCACCGACCCATGGGCCAACGTTCTTCCCCTTGAGCATCCCCTGCATGAACAGGGTGTTCTCGGAGCCCACACCGAGCACGATCTCTCCTCTTGAGTATCACGTAGTTCCTCGGCCGCTTCCGCTGCTTTACGAAGATAAGCTAGTGTTCTCATCTCGCTCTTGTCCCACAGGTCAGGGGACCACCACGCCTCCAGGCTTTGGTCCAAAGCGTGCTTGGCGGTGATCATCAAGCGTTCGATCTTCTGACCGTTTATGCGGGCCGAGTTACGATGCAGGTCATTCTTGATGACCCCCATATCGCGAAGTACGGCCACCGGCTCGAGCTCCAGACGCCGATCTGGATAGTGAGCGCGCCCCGCATCATTAACAAATTCCTTTTCGGTTCGGCATCTCACCCTTTTCAACATGATCGCTAAGGTCCCTACGATCTCATGACGATATGAAAAATCATGATAGTGCTTTCCCGCATCTTTTTTATCGGGAGGAAGTGAACAACTTACAAGGCCATCTACGGACCATGAGCCCGGCGTCCATTCGTCCAGATCATCGTCTGCGACCCCATCTTAAGCTTGTGCCTAAATGGTCATCTCCCCATGGACGGGTCCATGTGCTTGTAACCAAGCTACGCCTCAATTACCCGACGGTCTTTGGCATAGGCCTTCGAAAATAGGGGGACTGGCCAATTGTCATGGTGGCCACGAATGAACATCCTCTATGATATCTATATATAATATAAAATATGAGAATCAGCCCTGATAGCCGTCCGTATTATCTTTTTATATATTCTATGATCATAAAAACCTGTTCTCACGATCAGAAAGATGTGATATGTATGACGGTCGATGCGAAAATGGAACGGGCGGACGCTCAGAAAGACAGACTTGAGCAGGTCGTCGGGAACATCCCATTACCTGCGATGATCATTGATGCCAAAAAAAAGGTCACTGATATCAATCGAACGGCCATCGAGATCATGGATAAGGTCGCCTCAGATGTGATCGGAAAGGACCTGATCGATGTTCTCAAAGGATCGATCGCAGGGACCGACCACCCTATATTGGAACACCTCGATAGCGCCCCGAACCCTAGTTCCGAGATGGTCAAGTTGATCAAAGGTGATGGATCTTCCAAGACCTTCATGTTCACATTTACCCCGTTGTTCGACAGATCCAATGCTTTTGATGGAGCTCTTATAGTCCTTTCGCCCGAGGGACCGGCCGCAATGTTGGAGGATAAGAGCCGTCTATATGAAAGCATCCTGGACGCCCTACCTTGGCCATTGTCGGTCACTGACATGGACATGAACATCACCTTCATCAACAAAGCTTCCCTGAGCGTTCTGAAACGCTATCGCGAGGACCTCATCGGGAAAAAATGCAATTCATGGAACGGACCGCTGTGCCGGACAAAGAACTGTGGGATAGTTCTTCTGAAGAAAGGGCAGGACCATACGTTCTCGGAAAGAGGTGAAAGGTCCCAAAGGGTCGATGTCTCCTACCTTAAGAACGCCAAAGGGGAGAACATCGGACATTTGGAGATCATTCAGGACATCACCGATGCAAAAAAGGAGGAGAAATATCGTCTGAATGAGTTCGCGAAGGTGACAAATAACTTGAAAATGATAGCGGAGGGCGATCTTGGGTTCAAGACCGGCGTTGAACCGTTCGACGACACCACCAAGAACGTCCATGACCTGTATGTCGGCCTCAATCATAGCATCGACCAAGTGCGTGATTCCATTCTTGCATTGGTGACCGATACGGAAGTATTGTCCTCGGCAGCCCTGGAAGGAGCTTTATCGGTAAGGGCCGATGTTACTGGACACAATGGCGAGTACCAAAAAGTAGTACAAGGAATTAACGACACGCTCGATGCGGTCACCACACCGATCCACGAGGCGATTCGGATAGCTGACTCTTATGCAAAGGGCGACCTGACAAAGAGGTTCGAAGATCGAGACCAAAGGAGATTTCTCGGGGTTCGCCGGGTCCCTCGATGGCATTGGTGAGAATCTGGTCGACCTGATCAAAGAGGTCAATGCCTCGGTTGATGCCGTTTCCTTGACCTCACAGGAGCTCGCTTCCTCGGCAGAGGAGATGAACGCCTCGACCGAGCAGATATCTACTGCGATACAACAGATCTCAAGAGGTGCACAATCGCAGGCCGTACAGGTCGAGGAGACCGCTAAGATCATGAGCAATATGTCCTCCTCGGTGGAGACTGTCGTGAACCGATCAGAGCTGGCGGTCCAGACCGCTGGAAAGGCGAACGATAGTGCCAGCGCCGGAAGGTTTACCGTGGAGAGCACCGTCAAAAAGATGCAAGAGATCCAAAATGTGGTGGACAGTAGTGCAATGGTGATCGGCAATCTTGGGAAGCGGTCAGAAGAGATAGGACAGATAGTCGACGTGATCACCGGGATATCGGACCAGACGAACCTGCTCGCATTGAACGCCGCGATCGAGGCCGCCAGAGCAGGGGACCAAGGACGTGGTTTCGCTGTCGTGGCTGAAGAGGTGAAGAACCTCGCGGAGGACTCGAGGGAAGCGGCCGAGAGGATCGCAAAGATGATCAAAGAGGTCCAGCTCGAGACGAACAAGGCCGTCGAATCGATGCAGCTCGGTAAGAGGACAGTGGCCGAAGGTCTTGTTCTCGTCGATAGGACCGGAAAGGCCTTCCAGGATATCTCGACGATGACCGCATCCACATCGACGGAGATGGCCACGATAAGTTCGTCCATGTCACAACAGAAAGAGGGGACCCATATGGCCGCAAAGGCGGTGGACGGTATCGCATCGATCGCCGAGCAGACGGCGACCGCGTCGGAGGAATCGGCCTCATCGACAGAGGAGCTCACGGCCAGCATGGAGGACATGACCGCCCGGGCGCAATCCCTCTCGGAGATGGCCATCGAACTTAAGAAGATCACGAACAAGTTCAAGATCGGGGATGAGACATGTGGGCAGGATGTTCCACATGCAAGATCTGAGCATAAAAGACCAGACCCCCTTATCAAAAGACCGACGCTTAGTAGAATAGACGGACAAAAAGAAAGACCTAAGGTCAGGACAAGTTGAACTAGCCGCCTCGGTCCCGACCGGGCCTATGATACCTCCCGTTCGTCCAGAGGACGATCTTTTCGGCCTGGATAGATCGATATTTCATCGACCAGGTAGCGAGAGGGCTCACGAGCTCGTTCATGGTAGCATCGACCGGGCGCGGCCGATCCCTTTATATCGTCCCTTTGATCGAAACCTATGCGGTCCGGATGGATGGGCCAATGAAATGAACGGACCTGCAATGACCGCTCGATGTCCTGGCCCCCATTATCAGAACACCCCTTACAGTTCAAGAAGATCATATGAAAAGGTTAACAATCGATTAGGTTAATATATCTTAAATAGGTTTGATGAGGGAGGCAGGTGAATGGACAGGGTCTACTTCGACAATAGCGCCACAACGAGGGTGGACGAACGTGTGCTGGAAGCTATGCTACCATACTTCACACGGATGTATGGTAACGCATCTTCGCTACATACATTGGGAAGAGAGGCCCATGAGGCGATGGAAACATCGAGAGAGCAAATGGGTACGGCATTAGGGGCCGACGTGGACGACATAATATTTACATCCGGCGGGACCGAGTCGGACAATCTTGCTCTTCAAGGCATCGCCTATGCGAACATGAACAAGGGGAAGCACATCATCACGTCCGCCATCGAGCACCACGCGATCTTGCACACCTGTCAGTTCCTCGAGTCCCAAGGCTTCAAGGTGACATATCTCCCTGTCGATCCAAAAGGCCTGGTGTCCACCGAGGACCTTAGGGCAGCGATGACCAAGGAGACCATATTGGTGTCGATAATGGCGGCGAACAACGAGATAGGGGCGATAGAACCGATAGAGGAGCTTGCTGAGGTCGCCCATGATGGGAACGCTTATTTCCATACTGATGCCGTCCAGGTGGTGACCAAGGCCCCTCTGGATATGGAGAGAACAAAGATCGACCTGCTATCCCTGTCGGCCCATAAGTTCCACGGACCTAAAGGAATCGGGGCATTGTACCTCAGGGAGGGGACCGTCATACGACCCATGGTGTACGGTGGAGGCCATGAGCGTGGTCTAAGGTCGTCCACGGAGAACATCCCTGGCATAGTTGGCCTGGGCAAGGCGATCGAGCTCGGTACAGGCGAGATGGAAGAGAAATGTGGCAAAGATGACCAAGATAAGGGACCGCCTGATAGAGGGAACTTTGGACGCGGTCCCCCGGGCATACCTGAACGGGCCACGGGACGAGCGCCGTTTGTGCAACAACGCCCATTTCCGCTTCGATTATATAGAGGGGGAGAGCATGGTCCTACATCTGGATGTGAAAGGGGTGTGCGCCTCCACCGCTTCAGCATGCTCTTCTAAGAGCCAGGAACCTTCGCATGTGCTGCTATCCCTGGGCCTTCACCGGGAACAATGCCATGGTTCACTGAGATTATCATTGAGCAAGTTCAACACGATGGAGGAAGCGGACTACTTCATCTCGGTGATCCCTATCATCGTGCAGACCCTGAGAAACATGTCCCCATTAGCTGCTGTCAAAGGAGCGAAGAAAGATGCCGCAGATGTACACAGATAAGGTGATGGACCACTTCACTAACCCGAGGAACATGGGCGAGATACCGGATGCCGATGGGGTCGGACATGTCGGCAATCAGGCCGATGGCGACCTGATCTGGATATATATCAGGGTCAAAGACGATGTGCTCATCGAGGTCAAGTTCAAGGCCTTTGGATGTGCGGCCGCTATCGCAACCAGCAGTATGACGACCGAGATGGCCAAGGGGATGAACTTACAGGATGCCCTGAAGCTCGACCGGGAGAACGTCGCCAATAGCCTCGGGGGACTTCCTCCGAGGAAGATGAGCTGCTCGAACTTGGGGGCGGATGCTCTGCACGAGGCGATCCATGACTACTTAAGGAAACAGGGGAGGGAGCCCCCATTGCCCGCCAAACCCAAAGAAGAATCTGAGCAGCGCCCATGAACTATCAGCTGCTCATTGCCACGCCTTGGCAGGTCCCTTTCATCGGCATCTCCTGATCAAGGGACTTATACATTCGTTGGTGATGAGACCGAGGACGTTTCCTTCTTCGTCTATGACCGGAAGCGCGGATATCTTATATTGTTCCAGTCTCGAGATCACCTCATCGATAGGTTCATCTATCGCGGTGGTCACCACTGGACGGGAGATTATCTCCTCCAGCGACCCTATCTTGTTGGCGACCGCCCTAGCAATGTCCCACGAGGTCACGATGCCTGTCAGTTTACCTTCATTGGATATCACAGGGACGTGGTTCACCTCAAATGTTATCATCGTCCCGGCCACCTTATCGATGGTCGCGTCCTCTTTGATCGTGTGAACGTTCCTCAGCATGACATCCCCGGCCGAGACCTTGCCAAGGAAGCTCTTCAGCAGGTAGTTGAGCTGCCCTCCCTCCACCAGGAAGGCATCATGGCCATAGTTCGATCGTATCTCACCGTAGTGCACCTTCGTATTATTGGCAGAAAGAGCGGACACTATCTCCTGAGATTGATAGGGGGGGTACAACCAATCCGATGTTATTCCGATCACCAGGACCCTGGCCTTTACCCCAGATAGCCCAGAGATCAGAGACCCATTGTGGGTCAGATCGAAGTAATCTATCGCCTTGGTTATGTACAGGTACGTGTTCGGATCGAACCGTTTTATGAAATTGCTCCCCTGATGATCCAGATAGCTCTCCACCTGGAAATCTGCGGAGAGATCGTATCCTACCTTCTCTCTATCCTGTAGGTTACGTCCGAACTTGCTCAACATGGAATCGTCACTCAGGTACGTGATATGCCCTATCATCCTGGCCAGGGAGAGACCTTGAGATGGTAGCTCTTTTCCGTAGTAATCCCCTTCGTTCCATGCAGGGTCCGATATTATGGCCCTCCTGCCTACGGCATTGAACGCTATCTGCTGGGGTGTTGAATATGCCGTGCTAGCAATGACGATCGCGTTCCTTATGGTCTCTGGATATGATACAGCCCACTGAAGGACCTGCATCCCTCCCATCGAGCCACCTGCCACTGCGAACAATCGATCGATCCCCAGTTCCTCGATCAAGATCTTCTGGGCTTTCACCATGTCATTTATGGTGATCACTGGGAAAGAGGTACCATATGGCCTTCCGGTCGTTGGGTCCAAAGAGGACGGACCTGTGGAACCTTGACAACCCCCTATGACGTTCGAGCATATCACGAAAAATCTGTTCGTGTCAAAGCCCTTGTCAGGACCTATCGAGCGGTCCCACCATCCCGGTTTTGTGGCCCCCTCATGAAGCCCGGCGGCATGGGCATCACCGGACAGGGCGTGGCATATCAGGATCGCATTGCTCTTATCGCGGTCCAACCTTCCATATGTTTCATATGCGATCCGTATCGGTCCGAGCCTCGTCCCGTTCTCCAGCTCCAACGGTCCTTCGATATCGAGATACTTGGTCTTGACCGTCCCTAGGCCATGCTCCATGCTCACACCTTCTGCAACGCCTGCTCCAGGTCGTCGATCACGTCCTCGATGTCCTCGATCCCGACGGCGAGGCGGATGTAGTCGTCCGTCACCCCCGTCTTCAGCAGCTCCTCTGGCGTCAGCTGCGAATGCGTCGTAGATGCCGGGTGTATGATGAGGCTCTTCGCGTCACCTATGTTCGCCAGATGGGAGAACAGTTTGACCGACTCGATCACCTTCTTGCTCGCCTCCTCCCCGCCTTTGACGCCGAAGCCGACCAGCGGTCCGAACCCGCCCTTGAGATAGCGCTTTGTCATCGCGTGATTTGGATCGCCCTCCAGACCCGGATAGCTGACCCATGCCACCTTCGGATGCTGCTTGAGATACCTTGCGACGGCCAACGCGTTCTCCGAGTGCCTCTGTACCCTGAGGTGCAACGTCTCCAGTCCGAGAAGGAATAGCCAGGCGTTGAACGGAGATAACGCCGCGCCGGTGTCACGCAGCAACTGCACGCGGATCTTGAACGCCAGGGCAACGTTCCCCAGACCGGGGAAGTTACCGAAAGCGTCCCAGTAGACAAGCCCATGATAGCTCGGGTCCGGTTCCGTGAACTCCGGGAACTTCCCATTGTCCCACTTGAACCTCCCGGAGTCGACAATGACCCCGCCGATCGAGGTCCCGTGACCGCCAACATACTTCGTTGCGGAGATGACAACGATGTCGGCACCGTGCTCGATCGGTGCCACAAGACCAACTCCGGTCGTGTTATCGACCACGAGCGGTATCCCGGCATCGTGAGCTATTTTCGAGATCGCTTCGAAGTCCGGGGTATCGAGCTTCGGGTTACCGATCGATTCTAGATATATCGCTTTCGTCCGTTCGTTGATGTTCCTCTTGAAGGCATCGATGTCGGTCGAGCCGACGAACTTGGCCGTACGACCGAACTTCGGGAATGTGTAGTGCAACAGCTCGAACGTCCCGCCGTACAGGTTGTCCGCCGACAAGATCTCGTCCCCCGGTCTGGTGATGGCGAGCAGCGCGTACGTTATGGCAGCGCTGCCCGACCCGACCGCCAGGGCGGCGGTGCCTCCCTCGATCGCGGCGATCCTCTGCTCGAACACATCGTTCGTGGGGTTCATGATCCGCGTGTATATGTTCCCGAGCTCCTTGAGCCCGAAAAGGTTCGCCGCATGCTCAGTATCGCGGAAAACGTATGATGTCGTTTGATATATCGGGACCGCCCTCGACCCCGTAGTGGGGTCCGGGACCTGTCCCGCGTGGACGGCGATGGTCCCAAGTCTTCTAACTGTTATCTGTCATTATTGATCCCTCCTTTTGGTCATTTATCCGCTATCATTATTCTTTGATGGGTCGTTCATCGAGAGATCGACCAACATGCTCTCCAGAGCTTTCGCTGGTGATCTTCGTCCGTGACCATGTCGGTTCGTTCTCTCCTATACCTGATCTGGGAAGAGGTCGGTGCTCAGGTACCTCTCTCCAAAGTCCGGGGCGATCGCCACTATCTTCCTCCCTTTTCCAAGCTCCTTCGCCAGGTGTAAGGCGGCCCATACTGCCGCTCCCGAGGACGTTCCGACGAAGATGCCTTCCTTCTTCGCAAGCTCCCTCGCGGTGACCTTGGCGTCCTCGTCCTTTACCTGAACGATACGGTCCACCAGCTTGAGGTCCAGCACCGACGGTACGAAGCCTGCACCGATCCCCTGGATGGTGTGAGGTCCTGGTTTTCCGCCGGAAAGTACGGGCGATGCCTCTGGCTCTACCGCGACCAACATCGCGTTGTTCCCGGCATGCCTGAGCCTGCAACCGACCCCAGTGATCGTCCCGCCGGTCCCGACACCGGCGACGAGGGCGTCAAGTTCCGGCAGGTCGTCGATCATCTCCTTCGCTGTTGTCTCGTAATGGACTTCCGGGTTCGCAGGGTTGTCGAACTGCTGGGGCATGAAGGTGTTCGGTCGCTCCGCACATATGCCATTGGCACACTCGACCGCGCCTTTCATCCCGGCCGCTTTCGGCGTGAGGACAAGCTCGGCGCCCATCGCTTTCAGCAGTCTCCTCCTTTCGATGGACATGCTCTCAGGCATCGTCAGCACTAGCCGATAGCCTTTGACGGCACATACCATAGCGAGACCGATGCCGGTGTTCCCGGACGTCGGTTCGACCAGCACCACGTCCATGCCAGGATGCAGTTTACCTTCCCTCTCCGCCCTCTCGATCATCGCCAGCGCAATGCGGTCCTTGACCGATCTCATGGGGTTGAACGATTCGAGCTTAACATATACTTCAGCTGAGGTCCCTGATGTCGATCGATTAAGACGAACTAGAGGCGTACCGCCTATCGTTCCAAGTATGTTATCGAACTTCATGATCTCATCCTCTCTGTTCACTGAATGTTCATTTTCATACAGATCGACCATTATAGGTCGATATTGTTCGAATTGCCCCTGGATCAAAGATCCAGAGGCGTCACATTAGCATAGAGGAGAGCTGATACTGGATACAGAAAAATAGAGCGGTGCTCTTCAGGATCGATGCCTCCGGCCCTAGATCGGACCTTTTGGCATTATTGTTCGCGTTTCGCGATCCTTTTTCAATATGCGCTCTCATTTTGACACTCTTTCTTGGCCGGCAAGGTTGCCATGACCAACAAAAGGTAAACTATCGTTAAATTATTTATACTGTAGGATTCATTGGATTCCTTTGGGAATATTCATGGACGATCGCGTTCGTACACTAACACGAAAACACGGACATGACCGTTCCCCTGATGCAATGCGATCGCTCTGGTAATGACCGAACGATCGCCACAGGACCAAAGACGACCGAACGACACGGTCTTTGAACGAACTAAAGGAAAAGACCCGCTCCTAGGACAATAGAACATACACAATCGTTAATATATTGAAAGGATCCATTTATGTTCGATATCGCGGGGCGAGCTCGATACATCGACGAGGGCGAGTGAAGAAGGGCTGCTGTTCCTCTTTCTCTTCCCACTCCCATACCCTGTTGACAGGGGCCTCTCGCTAGCATAGATTAAAATTACGGAGGAGCAAAGAGCATTCCGTCATCCGAGGGAATTAAATGGCGAAGGAGATACACTATTTTGACAATTCGGCAACGACCCGATTGGACGAGAGAGTTCTAGAGGTCATGAGACCTTACTTCCTTGAGCATTATGCCGTTGCGACATCCGAGTTCGGGTATTCCATGGGGTTGGATACAAGGGAAGCATTGGATGAGGCTAGAACATCATTGGCTGGAACATTGGGAGCACAGGCGGAAGAGCTCGTGTTCACCTCGGGCGACACTGAATCCAGCAATACTGCTCTCAAAGGCGTTACAAGAGCGATGGTCAAGAAGGGCAAGCATATCATTGTCTCAAAGATCGAGGACTATCCGGTCCTGAACAGTGCCAAGGCCCTCGAGAGGGACGGGTTCAAGGTCACCTATCTTGGCGTGGACGAGGAAGGGCTCCTGGACATCGATTCACTGCAGTCGAACATCACGAACGAGACGACCCTTGTTTCGATCCAACATGCGAACCAGGAGATAGGCACGGTACAGGACATCAAGGCGATAGCGGACATCTGTCACGACAAGAAGGTCTACTACCACGCAGATGCGACGCATACCTACAAGCGTTTGCCGATCGACGTTTTAAAAGTTCCTGTCGATCTTCTGACCATATCGGCACACACCATACATGGGCCAAAGGGTACTGGTGCGCTATTCATCCGGACCGGGACCCAGATATCCAAATGGATGGACGGAGGTTTCCAGGAAGGTAACCGAAGGGCCGGGTTGGAGAACATTCCTGGTATAATCGGTTTTGCGAAAGCCTCATCGCTCGTGACCGATGAGGAGAACGAGTACATAAGGGGGTTGAGGGACCGCCTGATAAATGGCCTCCTTGAAAAGGTCTCCGAAACGACACTGAACGGACCTCGGACAAAGAGGACGCCCCAGAACGCCAATATAACCTTCCACCTGGTGGAGGGGGAATCCATAACGCTCCACCTTGATATGAAGGGCTTCGAGGTCAGTACAGGCTCGGCCTGTTTCAGCAGAACGCTCGAGGCCAGCCATGTGATCCTGGGTATAGGTGGAAATCACGAGAGAGCTCATGGTTCCATCAGGTTCAGCCTGAGCAGGTATAATAATAAGGATGAGGTGGAGGCCGCTATCGAAGCGATGTCCGAAATAGTGGAGAACCTAAGAAAGATAAGTCCTTTGAAGAGGTGAGAGCGACCATGAAATTTCCCTACAATGACCTGGTGTTAGAACATTTCAAGAACCCGAAGAACGTTGGAAAGATAGAGGATCCAGATGGAAAGGCGATGGTCGGAAGCCCGGCATGCGGTGACATGGTCGCTGTCTACATAAAGGTAGATGAAGCGACCAAGGTCATCAGCGATGTAAAGTTCGAATCGTACGGTTGCGCCTCGAACATAGCCACTGCATCGATCATTACAGAACTTGCCAAAGGGAAGACGTTAGAGGATGCGAAAAAGCTCACATGGAAGAATGCTTCGGACGCCCTTGGCGGACTCCCCAAGATCAAGGTGCACTGTTCCGTGTTGGCCGTCGAAGGCCTCAGGGAGGCCATCACCAACTATGAAGAGAAACATGGGCTGGTGAAGGAAAAGGTCCCGACCACTCCAGATATCGTGACACATAGGCTGAGGACGGTCATGAACCCTCTCGCAGGACTGGACATCGTCCGGACAGAACTTGTAGGGGATGTCAAGGTGGAGAACGGCATCGTCACCATTTCCCTCGACATACCTTCGAACGATATCTTCGCGGCCAACATAAAAGAGGAGATAGAAGACAAGATCGGCAATCTATGGGACGTGAAGGAGGTCAAGGTAAGGTTCAATGACTCGATCTGATCATGACAAATGAAAAAGATCTTGATAATGATCCAAAAATTGAGCAAACGGGAGAAGAACGTAGATCATGCGGATCGACCTTCCTCACCTCGTTCCTATTCATCATATGGCCCTTTCCTTTATGTTCGGGGCGATATCTGGCCCTGGTCATGGGCCTTTCTTGCCGAAGGTATAGTTCTTTATGGCCAAGCTCATGACGAACATCGCCAAGAGCAGGACCAGACCAACTTCGAATATCGTGTCGAAGGCGGCGGAAGAGGGGAACTGCATAGGTCCGATCGGCGTCAGGACCGTGAGCACTAGAGAGGTCATTATCGTTGTGGCAAGGACCGGTCCGATGGCCCCACCGAGGTTCCTGAGCATGCTGTTCAGCCCGAGTCCGACCGTGGTGCTTTCTTTCGGGATGGATACCGTGACCATGTTGACTATCGGGATTATGATCGCGATGACCCCAACGAACGACACTGCTGAATCAAGTGTAAGGTAGAAGCTGGATGACCTGTCTATCAGGAACAACCCCATTCCGACCATCATGATCATCGAGCCGATAAGGATTACCGGTTTCGGTCCGATCCTGGGCATCGTCCTCCCCACGATCGGTCCGACCACTATCATGGCCAAAGCGGCCGGTGCGAGAGTTAGACCAGTGGAGATGGTGTCTAGACCCAGACCATAGGGGGATGGCAGCTCGGCGTAATAGACCACGGCGAAGAACAGCATGAACATGACGATGCCCGAGACGATACCTACCAGGTTCGCGAGGAAAACGTTTCGGATCTTTAGGAGCTTAAGCTCGATCAATGGATTGGTCCGTCCGCTCTCGTAGATGAAGAAATAGACCGTCAGGACGAGACCTGGTATAAGGAACACGAGGTTCTCGAGCGAGGTCCACCCTAACGATGGCCCTTCCGTCAAGTACACCAATACGAGCGTTATGCCCACCATAAGGATCATGGTGCCGGCATAGTCCATCTTGGACCTTTGCCCGACCGTGTCCTTCCTCAGGATCACCGCCACCGCGATGAAGAGCAGAATACTGAGCACCAGGGCGGTATGGAAGGCATCCTGCCAACCCAGGTCCTGGACGATGTAGGCACCTACGACGAGCCCTAGGATAGTACCGACGGCCACCATCCCGCTTATGATCCCCTGGGCGGTAGCTACCCGCTCTTGAGGATAAGCATCGGTCACGAGGGCAATGCCCAATGGTAATACCGAGAAACCGACCCCTTGTATGGCCCTTGCGATAAGAAGCATGAGTATGGAGGTTGAAAAGCCTGCCAGACCTACTCCGAAAATATAAAATCCAAGAACGACGAGGAACATCTTCTTTTTTCCATAGACGTCGCCGAGCTTGCCGAACAATGGTGCCACAGCTGCTCCTACGATCAGGAACGCCGAGGTTATCCATGAGGCGATGGTGTCAGAGGTGGAAAAATATTTTTGGATGACAGGAATACCAGGAATGACCATGGTCTCTACGTAGTTTATGAGGAGCACAGCGACCGTAACGGTTATGAGCACCTCCGTCGCGTAGCTCCGTTTTTCCTTATTCTCCAGCTTTAGACCGCTTTCATTGACCTCAGAGTCCATGTCCAGTCCTCGTATTATTACTGACGGAGCGTCAGAATTGTATCAGTTATATATAAACTATCGCAACGTCATTTTTTATGGGATAGTTTAATAATCGGACATGATGTTATCATTATTCTGTGAGAGATAATGCCAAAAGTGTATCCAGAGTATAAGAAGGAGGCAAAGAACCGTATTATTAAGGTGGCCATTGGCCTCTTTTCAAAAAAAGGGTACCACGATACGACCATGGACGACATCGCTAGTGAGCTGGGGGTCAGCCGGGGGGCGATCTACCAATATTTTGAGAGCAAAGAGGCCATTCTTCAAGACATATTCCTTTTGAACCAACGGTGCCTGCGTGAACTGCTCGAGCAGCACAAAGAGGTCACGGACCCATTAAAGGTGGCAGAGAGGTTGTTCGACAAGTTCACGGAGTCCAACAAAGCGAGGATGCCCATCCACTTCGAGATAATATCTCTGGCCTCCCACGACGAAGCTATAAAAAAGGTCCTGCTAGAGGACAATAAAAGGAACGCGGAAGTGGCGCAGGCATTCGTCCAATATCACATTGAGAAAGGCAACATCAGGAAGGATGTGGACCCTCAGATCCTGGCCGATGTCATGATCGCTTTGACCGTGAGGTCCATGGAAAAAATGGTGATCGGTGTAGATCCGGCAGAGGTCCGCAAGACCTGGTTAGAGGATCTGGCGGTGGCCCTGGGGATCACCGAACGATCGAAGATCGCTGTTCCAAGATGATCCCCATCGGACCTGTCCTAAGATATTGGGATGTTCTGGACATAAGTATGTCAGCTCCACATAAGAGGCTCGAAACGGCATCAGCGGGGTCCGAGCGAAGAACATCCCCTGACCTCCCATCGAACCGCTTTTCGCAATGCTGGGCGATCTCATATCGATGCGGAAGGTGGCGGGGTCCGGGGAGGGACCCAAAGGGCCGTTCCTAAGCGATGCTGGGAGGTCCATGATCGGTTCATTAGTGGATCTTGTTATGATCAAGAGATGCATTTATGTTCCCTCTTCTCCTAGTTCCATATGAAACGGATGCCCGGGTCCAAGAACTCCTACAAACAAAAGAAACTTCCATTTCAAGAGGGCGGGCACGTTCGTAATGAGCCCGTGGGGTGTGAAGAGAGCAATGGGGCGATCGCCGACGCGGCCTTCGAGGGGGTGGTAATTCACATAAATGGCCTGATGGTCGAAGTGAACGCGGCGTTCTTAGAGCTCACGGGCTATAGAAAGGATGAGATACTGGGCAAAAGCGTTTTTGATATCTTCACCCCTGAATCCAAAAGAACCTCGGTGGAGATCGTCAGACGGGGATCTCCCTGAACCTTACGAGGCGAACATGATTAGAAGCGATGGCCAGGTATTGACCGTACAGGTTCGGGGGAGAGCGATCACCTACAAGGGACGGGAGGCCCGTGTTGCGGCCTTCCAGGACGTGACCGATCTGGTCCGAGCTAAACAAGACCTAAAGGAGATAGCCCGTCGGGCCGAAGAAGAAAGACTTCGCCTCAGGACCATACTGGATACTCTACCGGTGGGCGTCATGATCACCGACGCGCAGTGCCGTATCACTGAACATAATAATATGTTCGATCAGATCTGGGGTGGACGTTCTAAGAAGGTCCACGACCTGAAAGAATACTCGCGATTGAAGGGATGGTGGTCGAGATCGGGCCAACCTCTTCGTCCCCAGGATTGGCCGTCCGCCCTGGCGGTTGTCGAGGGAAAGGTGACAATAGGTGAGATGATAGATGTCCTGAGGTTCGACGGTACAAGGTCAACGATCATGGCCTCGGCCGCGCCCATTCGACAGGGGGAGACCGTGATCGGTGGGGTGACCGCGATCCAGGACATCTCTCGTCAACGAGAGCTCGAGAAGGAAGCGGTCGAAGCTAAAGAGCACGTCGAGCTTTACATGGACCTCCTGACCCATGACATCAATAATATGAACACCGCGGTCCTGGGTTACCTTCAGCTGGTGATGGGGAGAGGGGATCTACAAGGGAAGGATAAGGACAACATCACGAGGTCGTTGGACATCCTGGAAAGCAGTTCCCATCTCATCGATAATGTGAAGAAGATCAAGAGGCTAGAGACCGAGGGGGCCGGGCGCAGACCGGTCGACCTAGGAAAGCTCATCGAGGAGACCGTGCGTGGCTTCAGTGATCATCCTAAGAAAAAGGTGACCATCAACTTCGAGCCCCGATCTAAGTTGGTGGTCATGGCAAGCGGTCTCCTGAGGGACGTCTTCATAAACATCATTGACAACGCTATCAAACATTCCCCTGGTCCGGTGACCATCGACATCTCATTGGGGAAAGTGTTCATGGACGGTCGGGAATACCACCGGGTGGACATCGAGGATGATGGGCCAGGCATTTCTGACGACATGAAGGACAAGGTCTTTTCAAGGCTTCAGAGAGGTAAGACCTTAGCGAGCGGTACTGGTCTCGGCCTGCACCTTGTCCGCCATTTGGTGGAGGATTACCATGGTAAGGTCTGGGTGGAGGACCGGGTCGAGGGGGATCACAACAAAGGGACGAGATTCGTTGTCGTCCTTCCAACAACCCATGGATGAACAGGCGCTCAGGTCGTTTTGCTCCGGACAAAAAGGTCCTCGGACCCTCGGCCCATCCAACGAGGACGCCATCCTTTTATCAGGCCCCTGAACATAATAGCATTTAGATGGTATCGGAACCGATCGACCAGATCGAGCGGTGAACATCGAAGGGCAAAGGTCGAACGCATGGTCGTCAGGCCGTATCCTCCTGATCTCATCGGCGGTCGGTGTGATGATATATGTCATGCTCGATGCGATCGCCCAATCGCTCCCACCGCACTATTCGCTGGGACAGGCCGAGAGCCTTCTTGCGATAGGCCCATATGGCTATGTGATGACCTTGAACTTCATCGTCAGGGGTCTCACTTCCCTAGCGTTCATCTTTGGATTTTTATGGACCGTCGACCTTTCCAAAGATCCGAAATATAGGCCGGGTCTAGCCCTTCTCGGGGTTTGGGCGATCATGGCGTTCGTCCTGGCCGCCTTTCCTGCGGACATATCATCGAGCATGGTGACCTTTCACGGCAGGATCCACGATCTCGCGGCGTTCATTGCTTTCATTTGTGGCGGGTTCGGGGTTCTCCTCATCTCGCTCGAGATGAACGATGGGGCATCGTCCAACGTACGAAAGATAGCATTACCGCTCGGGTTCTTATCGGCCCTGTTGAGCATCCTCACGTTCCTCGTGATCCCATTATTTCCTAAGTTCTCCGATGAATATTGGGGTATCATCGAGCGGATCTTCATTGGTTCGGTCCTCCTCTGGATACTTGTCATTTCGTTATATTTCACGATGCGAATAACCGGGCCCTTGAAAAAGCTAGAGCGAAATACACGACCCTAAGGCCAGATGATCGTCCGAACAAAGTTCGATCCTTTGGAAGCTGGCGAAGGCACTTCGAAAACCCAAATGGAGCTTGACATGTCATGGCAAGTACTGTCATGGCGTAGTTCTCTCCAGACCGTTCTTACCCCCCAACAAAGACCCGGGACTCCCGCTCGCTAAGTTAAGAACAAAGTAAAAAATGGGGGATCGATAGATTGGGATGGATCAGATCTTATCTTTCACTTTCTTTGTAACATCTTTCACTTCGCCAGTTATTTTATCGGCCGCTTTCCTGGCGTCTGCACCGACCATCTTTGCCTCCTTTACCACCTTGGACACGCCCTTGTTCGTGAACCCGGGACACAATAGGAACGACCTTACCCCGTCCTTTTGAACCAGCTCGACACAGACGTTCACCGCCTCATCCTCGTTCTTGACCAGGATGCTGGTCAGCCCGTGGAGCGGTGTTCTGATCGCACTTCGGTGCTTAAGGGGATCTGCATTAGGGGCCATTGCCACGAGAGCTGTTCCAAACCGTTCCTCGGCCAAGTGACCCCTATCTGGCCCAGAATACCTTAGGCTTTTTATTTTTCCATCGGATGTTTCGACCGATCCCGATCTTTGCCGGGAACGGACGGGACCATGATCCAATGATGTCCGAACCAAACATACCCAGTTCTTGCAATTTAATGCGCCCTTACAACCAGGACCGGACACGATGCGAACCTAACTACCTTTTCAGCCACGCTTCCCATGAGCAGATGTGACAGACCAGTGCGACCCAAGGTTCCCATGACGATCAGGTCGTGGTCCTTGGACGCCTTGATGATCTCGTCGGCCGGAGCACCCTCCTTGACGATCGTGCTGACTGGGATTCCCATCTTCTCCGCCGCTTTATGGACCCGATCGACCGCAGTGTCGGCGCTCTCCTCGAGATACTGGTATATCGGTCCCATGTTCACTCCCCGTTGGGCATAGGCTAGGTCCCCCAGGTCGACCACGCCCATGACGGTGACCTCCGCGTTCATGAACTTGGCCAGTTCCAGACCTTTGGCAGCAGCTGTATTGGCATTGTCACTACCATCGGTGGGGGATGAGGATCTTAGTGAACGGCGTCATCCTATCAAACCTAAGGCAATTCGTATAGATACCTCGTTCGGTCGATGCCTCTGAACCTATGTGCTTATGTCATAGTGCAAAGATCGATCCGAGCAATAGATCGGCGAGATCCTCTCTAAGGGTCGTCGCCTGTTCATCCCGCCCGCTCGCATCGAGGATTGAAATACTTATATGCTCCCTGACACTTTCCGGGCCGTATGCCTGAGGACACTCTCGAGACCACGGAGTCTCGCTATCGTAGGACCGCTATCGCCATCGTGATGATGGGCGTTATGATGAGCGCGATCGATACGACAGCGGTGATTCTCGGCCTTCCGGTCATGATACATGACCTCAACTCCGACATACTGACGATGATCTGGGTCCTGCTCGCCTACCTCCTCGTCATTGCTATACTCGGTACCCAGGTGGGCAAGCTTGGGGATATGTTCGGACGCGTCAAGATGTACAACCTAGGCTTTGCCGTTTTCACCATCGGCTCCTTGCTCTGCGGTGTCTCCTCCAACGGCACCCAGCTCGTTGCTTTCAGGGTGCTCCAGGGGGCAGGAGGGGCGTTGATCTCCTCTAACAGTGGGGCGATCATTGCCGACACCTTCCCCATGAAAGAGAGGGGCAAAGCGTTCGGCATCACCGGTATGGGCTTCTCGATCGGTGCTATCCTAGGCATCTTGATAGGTGGGGCGTTCGTCACCTTCCTGAACTGGCGGTACATCTTCTTCATCAACCTGCCCATCGGAGTGGCGGCCACGATCGCCGGTTACTACCTGCTCAAGGATCGATCTCCCCGAAAAAAAGAGCGGCTGGACTATGGCGGTATCGGCCTGTTCGGGCTGAGCTTGTTCCTGATCCTCTACGCGATCACCAGCATCACCGGTTCTGGTTGGACCTCGGAGTACGGGATCGAGCTTGTCGTTGGAGCGCTGGCGTTCATCGGCTTCGTGCTTTGGGAGCGGCGTTCATCGTCCCCGTTCCTGGACCTGTCCTTGTTCCATGATAGGATCTTTGCCGCGTCATCGTTCGCAGCCTTCTTCCAATCACTGGCCAACTACGCGGTCATATTCCTTGTGATCATGTACCTACAGGGACCTCGGGGCATGTCCCCATGGAACGCCTCATTGTTGCTCATCCCCGGCTATATTCTCGGTGGGTTGATAGCCCCCCTATCTGGAAGGTTATCCGATCGCCACGGCGCGAGAGTGATCGCGTCGCTAGGCCTGGTCCTGATGATAGCGGGCATCCTGGTCTACTCCACTCTGTCGCTGGACACCTCCGTGTACATAGTGGTCCTGGGTTCGGTCCTCAGCGGAGCGGGGTCGAGCACCTTCTTCCCGGCCAACACCAGCGCGGTCATGGCCAATTCGCCGCCAAAGTCCTACGGTATCAGCTCTGGCCTGCTGCGTACAATGTCCAATATCGGGATGGTCTGCAGCTTCGCCGTTGCATTGTTCATCGCCTCCATCTCCATACCAAGGGACATCGCCTTCCAGATCTTCCTCGGCACCGGTTTCAATCTCAACAGCTCCCTGGCCACATCCTTCGTGGACGGCATGCATGCGGCGTTGTTGACCTCGGTCGGCCTGCTCGTCTTTGCCCTCGCACTGTCCATCCTAAGGGGTAAAGAGGCGCGTACGACCGAACACGAAACGGTGCATAGCAAATGACATGGATCATGCTTCAGATGTGGATGGTGCCCAATGTTCAGGCCATATTATAGATCAGGACGCCTGACCGACCATATATCTGGTCCAGAACGGGATGTTCGATAAGCGGTCGTCGGTAGTTCAGGCCCTGATGCCCTCTTATGGCTGGATTCATCTCAAGACACCTCTTTTTTCCGGGTATGCGACCCCAGGTCATTTTACCACAAACGATTCCTCGATGGGCTCGCACATGCGTTTCGAGACCTTGATGGGAATGCCGACGCCCATGAATTCGGGAGGAAGAAATGATTGCCGGTAGGGTCGGACAGTCCTGGCGATTTGAGCGGATCGACCACAAATATCAGATGTCCAATGCCGGTCCTGGAGAGGGCAGGGTATGATCGTATCTGGATATGCCAATTCGACCTCAGTTCAACCTCCCGTTGACTCCTTCTTCACAAGCCACCAGTTAACCGGGTAGGCGGTGATGAGACATAGACATATCCCGGTCCACATCATTGACCAGGAGGTCGGATCGGTCGGTTCGGGCGGGGGATGGAACAGCGGGAACAGCACCAACGACATCCAGATGAAAAGACCGATCTCGAACGCAACCAGCGACAAAGAGTCCGCCTTGATGGCGGTCCGAAGGCAACGACGCCGAGTTAGGCCCTTATCGGCCCGATGGCAAAGTACTGGAACATCATCCCGAGGAGAAGTGCGAGTGCGAAGTCGAACACAAAGCTGGCGAGTAAGGTCGAGCCTAGGATGGTGATGCCAAGCACGAAGACGGCCCACCCGGCCATGATGTCCCCTAGCATGCAATCTCCTCTGCAATGGAGATCGGACCTAGGTACACCGTGGTGATAGGCCAGACCGCACAGAAGACCTTCATCATCGGACCGTGACCAAGGAGAAGGATGTGCACCAGGGCCGATGCTGATAGAGCCGGGGCCGCGGACGCATATCCGATGGACAAGAGATCTAGCAAGTTCATCGTGGTCGTGGGACGCATTTTGCAATAAAGTAATATATCCGACAGGAAGCCAGCTTCAATGACCATCATCCTGACCCTATCGACTGGACGGACCTTGTCAGCAAGCAGGGATCTCGTTCAAATGGAAGGACCTCCGGCCGACCGGCGGTCAACTGACATTGGACCTAGGGGTCCCGATAGATCGGGTATCGCAGAGCATGAGGCACGCATCGACCAGAACGATGGAGCGGCACCATTGCCACGCCAGAGCGGACCCTGCGTTAGCGAAGGTCAATGATGCGTACAATAATGCGTTTTCGACCAAGCCAGCTATGAACCCGAAAAACGATCGAATTGAATTTCAATAATAATTGTCTGGACAGGAGGATGAGTGGGCTCAGCCGGATTCGAACCGGCGATCTTCTGCGTGTGAGGCGGACGTCATAACCACTAGACCATGAGCCCTTGCTGTATCGTGCAGAAATGATCCACAATATATTAAGTTATGCGGATGTGGGGTTCGGGGCACCAGTGGGGAGATGGAAAGGAGCAGATCGCGAACGACATCATAAGGAGCGGGACCTAGCTAATTCAGTTCGCTCTACCTCAGGACGCGATCATCAGGGGACTGGGCGGTGATCGAACTAACGAACGTGCGGCACGTTCTCGCTCATAATGTGAAGCCCGGGGGTCCTTCCGTTTTTCCCGGCCAATAATATTGAAATACAAGGGGGTGCCGAAAAGCATCGTACCCAACATCATATGACCAGACCTATAGGTCAGGAGCACTTTGGAAGAACGATGGGGTTTCCCCTCATGGCCCGTTCAACTGTTCATATGGATCGATGGGAGAACCATAGGAGATGATGGATGATGAGCGTTAGCCAACAGCAAATGGATTTTGTCGACAAGACCATCGAATCGTGCAAGGACTGCCGTGATATATGTACAGAGTCCATCTTCCACTGCATAAGAGTAGGTGGTGAACTATCTCAGATGGATGTTCTCGGTGTCCTCATGGACTGTGCTGAGATATGTAAGATGAGCGAGCATTTCATGCTGCGCGGGTCCCCATATTTCAGACGAATGGTCCCATCGGTCGTCCAGGTCTGTGAGAGCACTGCCAAAATGTGCGATACCATCCGCGAGGATGCTTTCTTGAGCACATGTGCTTCATCTTGCAGGAGATGCGCGGAGAACCTGTCCCAGATAGGTCAATAAAGATATATGCCCGGGATCGGCCTCAAGTCGATCCTGGAATAACTCCGTGATCACTTGGGTCGCCCTGAACTTGCTGTCAGCGAAGAGCAGCGAGAAGTAACCGGTCTTATGATTGGTGGACCGGAGCTTGATACAGCGGATCCTTCTCTGGATGTCCGTCTCTCCTATCTCTTGCAATTTCAATGAGATGACCCCATCGGCAAGATAGCCTTCGTCGAACCGGTTCTCGAACATGTTGTCCGGGGTGGTCTCGGAGATAAGGAACGATGTTACGTTCAGGTTTCTCAACCAATCGAACAGATAGAACAGTTCGGTTCTTCTGTTCTCCTCCATCTGGGATGCCATTTCCAACACATCTAAGGAATCAACGACCAATATATCATAGTCGAAGTTCTGTTTTAGAGTGTCCGCGTACATCTTGAAGACCTGCATCCATGTTCCCTTTGCACTGAGCTGTGTCAGGTTCTTCCTGATCAGACCAAGATCAAGGACCTGGATGTATTCATCGGCCCGCTTATCGTCAAGACCTAGGCTCTGCATCTGCTGTAACAGGTTCTCCCTCGATTGCTCCAGGGTCATGTAGATGCTCTTTACGCCCTTTTCCAGTGCGTTGTAATATAGGATGCTGTAAGCAACAGAGGATTTCATCGTACCCGGGGTGCCGGTCACTAGAACGACCTGATTCTTCGGGATACCCCCCTGCAGGTTCTCATCAAAATTCTGAATATAGGTCCTGATCCGCTCGATCTGCAAGGCCTTTTCCTCCATCCAGGGGATCAACATCAGCCTATTTAACTTATTCGAACTGGAATTCAGAAGGACGAACGGAACGGGTAAGTGCCGAGTGACCATTTTCGGCCCTGTGCTCGTCAAGCTGTCGGGAGAGCTGCTCCGCCATTGCGGACGATGCTTATTGCTTCGACCGATCAGCTTGCCCTACCAGGAATGCGGACCAGAAAGGGTTCGCTGTCCACAAGCATGGGCTCTGGTCGCACCTACCTCGTCCTCCAAGGGCGTTCTAAAGCCCGGAAGATGAGGGGCCTTCCGCTGCTCATCACGTCCCCGCCATATCACGTATGACCATATCTTCATAGATCAGAGAATCGACCGCCCTTGACCATATATCATCATTGCGTCCGTGCAGGCCCACCCAGAATAGGTTCCTGGAGCTAACCGGTCGGTCAATGCTCAAGACGGTGGTGATGGCCGGGCCGTTGCTGGCGGTACCGCAATATTTGAGAAGCGTGTGCTCTCATCCTTGTTCATAAGGAGCGGTTAGGACATTTCGACCTGGCATGTCCGAACTGCGGGATATTTCAGACCATAAGGTTCTTTTACGGTGCGATCACGGTCGACCGGAGATGCATCGGTTGTGGAGAATATGCCAATTTCGATCTTCCAAGCCCTTTTATTATCATGGTGAACGCGATCGAACGGTCCTTTGGGCCATGAACCTCTTCATGTGAATTTATCGCTCAATCCTTCATGTTAGGGCCTATCGATCGCATCATCGGCAAGGATATCGTGAACTCATTTCCATTGTGCAACAGGCAATAGAAACGCGTATCAACGTTCGCGCCTCGCATCTTGATACATCTGATCCAGCGTTGGATCTTCGAGTCCCCAACTTCGCGCATCTGGACCTCTAATGCCCCATCGGCAACGAAGAGCTCCATGTGGTCCTCCGACTCCATCAAGCTCGTAGGGGTCTCCGACACCACGAAGGTGGTAAGGCCCAGTGAGCGCAGCCAGTCGAACAGGTCCTGTATCTCGGTCCTCGAAAAAGGGTGCTGGTTCATTGCTGTGAACGATTCCAAGGAGTCGAGTACCAGAAGGTCGAACGGTTGTGCTTCCATCACATTGTTCACATATCTGATCAGAACCTGTCTCCAATCCCCTGACTGTCCCTCCATTTCTTTTCTGAGATCGACGAGGTCGACGATCATCATCTTATCAGTAAGATCGGACCGATGCATGCCCAGGCCCTCCATTTGTCTTATGATGGACCCTCGGTCCTGCTCCAACGAAAAGAACATCCCTGAAGTTCCGCGCTTGATCGCGTTCTGGAACAGGATGGAATAAACGATGGTCGATTTCAGCGCTCCTGTCGGGCCATTGATAAGATATATTCCTCCTTTCGGGAAACCACCTGCGAGCACCTGGTCCAATTTGGCTATGTGGGTCAGTATGCGATCATCGGCGATGACGGAACACGGACCGTTCCCTTGCTGGACGAGCTCCTGCTTAACGCCCTCTATTGCCTGGGCCAGATCCGTCGGCGATAACGTCGGGCTCTCGAGGATACTCCAGGTGCGAAACTTGTTCCTGAATCGTTGGCGGCCTTTAGCTGCTGCTCAAGCTGTGAGATCCGTGACAGTCTGTCCGTCATCTCGTTCTCTACGTCCTTTCTTATTCGGGCCTTTTCCTCCTCGATCAGAGGCTTTATCTCAGAATGCAATGCAGATAGGCGCTTCAAGGATTCCTGGGCCTTTTCCCCTGATCTTGTACCGTTGATGAACCCCTCAATAGATTTGATAGCTTCACCCAGGGCCAGGGCCCTTCCTTCAAGTTCCTCTTCCTTGATCTGGATGAGATCCTTTCTTCTTTCGAAGTCGACCCTCTCCTCCTCATATTCATGGATGGCCTCGTCCAGTTCTTTTGAGTCCGCGTCCAGGACGTCCATTTTCTTACTAGCTCTTCCTCCATACCACGGAGGTCCTTTTCCCTGGCATCATTGTGATCGTTCAGGGAACGCACGACGGTCGGGGCCAGAGGTCGCTTGATGACGGTGGTCCCTTCTTTGACCGCTGATATGGCGGGACCTGACGATCGGGCCTGATCCGATTCACCTGCTTTAGCCGGCTTTAGCATCTCACCGCAACGCCAGCACTGGTTGTCTGTATGACCGACCCCGGCCCCGCATCTTGGACATTCCATTCTCTTTCCCATCGGACCACCGCGCCTACTCGCTTATGGCCTTGGTTACCTGGAACCTTCCTCCATTGAACAACAGGGAGAAATATGATGGATCATGGTTCGTCTCCCTCATCTTGACGCATCTGATCCTCCTCTGGGTCTCGACCTCCCTTACCACCTGCATCTTCAGGGTCACGATACCATCCGCGAGATATCCCTCATCGTACGCCCCCTCGAACAAACGGTCAGGGGAGGCCTCGGATATCAGGAAGACGGTCGAGTTCAGATCACGCATCCATTCAAAAAGATAGAACAGATCGGTCCTTCGGTTGTTCATCTCGGCGATGGTCTCCAGAACTCCAAGCGAATCTATCGCGATCACATTGTAGTTCAGATCGTTCTTCAAACTTGACAGATAGCCTTTGAACACCTGTAGCCAAGAACCCCCTCCTGACACGTTTCTTGAGGTTCTTCCTGATCAGACCAAGATCAAGGACGTGGAGGTTCTGTTTGACATCCTCGGATCTCATCCCCATCCTTTCCATCTGTCTCAACAGGCTGTTCCTGGACTGCTCCAAGGTCACATAGACAGCGGTCGAGTTCCCTTGAAGGGCCTGATGGTACAGCATGTAGTACGTAAGGGATGACTTCATCGTTCCTGGGGTCCCGGCCATGAGCACGATATGGCCTTGGGGTATCCCTCCTTCCAGCGCCCTGTCGAATCCCTCGATATAGGTCTTGAGCCTAGAGTTCTGTTCCAATTCACTTCCCTCTCTCGAGCGGTTTTTATAAAAATACGATGAATAGATCGATACAAAAAGGTTCGGCACAGGGTTCGCATTCTGATAATTTGCTCAGATATCGCCGCGTATCACTACTTTCTTAACATAGCGTTTTGCGTTCTCCGCCATCGCTTTGATGGTCCCGGGATCATATGGTTTGACGACAGCGAAGTTTGGATCAAGGGTGTTCTTGGGATGGAACTGCTGGATAGCCAGTTTCTTTGCTCCGCCTATATATGCCGCGATGGATTCGATATCGCCCGAGGTCAGAAGTATCGGGACGACGGTCACCCTGAACTCATGATCTATGTTCGACCTCTCAAGGACCTCGATGGACCTCTTGATCATTTCGATGTTCACCGGAACACCACAAACGTCCTCGTACCTGTCGTTCAATGGCGCCTTTATGTCCATAGCTACATAATCCAATAGTCCTGAGTCGATGAGGTCGCCCAACATCTCTGGGTTCGTTCCGTTCGTGTCGAGCTTGACCTTGACACCAAGGTCCTTGATATGCCTGACGAGATCCGGTAGGTCCGAATGGATCGTTGGCTCCCCGCCCGTGATCACGACACCATCAAGGAACTCCAGATTTTCTTTCACGAACTCCTCGACCTCGGACAGAGGTACCTCATCGAAGACCTTAGGATCAAGGACAAGGTCCCTATTATGACAATAATGGCATCTCATGTTGCAGTCCGGCAGATAGATGACCGCGACCACATGCCCATCCCAATCTAGCAACGATGTCTTGTTGAATCCAACGATCTTCATAGGTCCCGCGACCACAGCGGGAAATGTGCTTAAAATCCTTGCCCTGGGTGCGGTGAAAATGCTGTGACCTTCCGGTCCTGATCTTTGGTCCCGCAACGGTCCCTTGTGAACGGGGTCGAAAATGTGCCATGGCGCAGGAGGGGCCCGACCTCTCAGGGAACGATGTATCACCGACCCATGTCGCCCGACATCCATAATGGGTCACCCGAAGATCCATTATGCTAATCACAAACCTTTTTGATTTGAGCGCCTTTGATGGTCCTCGATTGCCGCTCTCTGTAGATCGCTCTGGAACCAGGACGGACCGGGTTGGGACCCATGCGAACAGCGGGAGCGGACGAATCGGGAGCCCACGATAATAGCGTTCTGTTGTAATTGGTGCGCCTACGCCGGTGCTGACCTGGCCGGAGCATCTAGAGCACAGTATCCTCCGAACTGTGAGGATAATCAGGGTGATGTGCTCTGGACGGGTGGACCTCGGATTGGTCCTCAGATGCTTTGAGAGAGGTGCGGACGGTGTCCTCGTCCTGGGCTGCCACCCGGGCGACTGCCATTACAACTCTGGAAACCTTAAGGAAGAGAAAAGACTGGCCTCTTTGGTCCTACTGATGAGGCTATTGGGCATAGAGGAAGAGAGGTTCCTTTTGAGATGGATATCCGCGTCAGAAGGGGAGAGGTTCGCAGATACCATAAGGGACTTCACCGGTTTGGTCAGGTCCGTTGGCCCGCTGAGGAGGTACCCGCACGATCGATATCATTAAGGAGACGGGGGCTGAACAGTGCGTCGGATGTGGACGGTGCACTTACTCATGTCCGGTCTCTCACCGGTACGAAGGGTTCTCCCCGAGGGCGATCGTCGAAGGCCTGTTGTCCAATAGGACCGACACAGAACTAACCTGGACTCTGGAACTGTGTCACTTGTGGTAACTGCACTGCGGTATGTCCGAACGGTGTGGACTTCCAGGAGTTCGTACTTAGGGTGCGCAGAAGGACATATGCCACATCTCCGCCGGTCCGGACCCATAATGGCGTGTTGGATAGCATCAGGAACCTCTCCTCCCATGCTGATATCAGGCCAAGGACCGACAACTGGGTGACACCCGACCTTATCATGGACCCTGGTTCTGACAGCCTTCTCTTCGTGGATGCACTCCTTATCTCGACGTTGTCTTCCATGACCTTAGGGCGGACATGTTGGAGATCCTCGTGCATCGATGAGGTTGCTGAACGCCATGGGAACCCGTCCCCGATTATTGGAGTGCGAACGTTGTTGCGGGCATGATGCATACTGGCTTGGGGACGAACGAACGTTCGAGAGGCTCGCGATCGAGAACTGTGGAGGCGATCGAGAGGACCGGCGTGAAAGAAGTGATAACGTTCTGCCCAGAATGCCTTTACACACTTCGGGAGCTTTATCCGAAGAGGGTCGGTAGAGCGAGCTTCGACGTGATCTCGGTCACGGAGAAGATGGCGAAGGCCATCGAAGAGGGGACGATCTCGTTCGTCGATCATGAAGAGAACATCACGTTCCAGGACCCATGCCGTTCTAGCAAACATCTGGGTATCGTCGATGAGCCTCGTACCGTCCTCAATAGATTGGGCCGTTTGAGAGAGATGCCCAGATCCGGAAGGTCGAGCGCGTGCTGCGGGATGTCCTGTTGGAGCAATTGTGATGAATT
This sequence comes from Methanomassiliicoccaceae archaeon, assembly GCA_963741025.1. GTDB lineage: Archaea > Thermoplasmatota > Thermoplasmata > Methanomassiliicoccales > Methanomassiliicoccaceae > CAVUGW01. The sequence goes on along the minus strand of CAVUGW010000012.1, from coordinate 1,885 downwards.
GCCAAAGCCCTCCAGGTAGAGCGTCTGCAGGAGGCGGGGGACACCGGTGCCTCGACGCTCATAACGGCATGCCCTAAATGCTTGGTGCATCTCTCATGTGCCGCATGCCACCATTCAGAAAGATTAAGGACGAAGGTGGACCTCCGTGACATCCACGTACATGCGGCCAGATATCTAAATGATCGACCGATCTGACCTTTGCTAGCGGTACGTCCACCTAGAGATGAGCGTGAGACCTATCAAGAAGTTTCGTCCCGGCGAAAGGGCGGTCTACTTCTTCTCACATCCACATTCCTTTTCCAGTCTCTTCCTTTCTTCAGCTTCCCTCTTGGCCCTTATGTGCCCGGCGGGACCCCCACGCTCCTGCATGGCCTTCTCCATGCATTCTTCATTGTCGCAAATGAAGGTAGCGAACTGAAAGTACTTGGCCTGCCTCCCGCATATCTGGCATTTCTCTTCCTCGATCTCCATGAGCCCTTCTAGGACCGTTGTCGAATAAGGATTTTTCCTGATCTGTCGAATGGGGTCGTTCGCCGAGAGGTTCCCATCTCTCCGGACATGTGTACCTTAGGGGACCCAGGGGGCCTCTGTAATGCCACATCGTTGACATCCGAGGGATGCCCCGAGAACATTGATCACCTCGCTAACGAACATTGGAAAACGGTATATCATCGAGAGCGATAGCGCATGGTGTGAAGGTCACAAAGGTCGACACCCCCCTCGAGGCCAAAATGGCCGGCATAGTGAGGAGCATGGCCATCTGGAGATGTCAGCAATGTGGCGGGTGTACGGCCGTATGTCCCTCGGCGAAGCATGGGGGCGTGAACGTTGGTGAGAGCCCGCAAGGGCATCGATAGGGGCACTGGACGTGAGACGATCGGACATTATGGCTCTGTGCCGCCTGTATGGGCTGCAGTGAGAGGTGCCCCTCCGAAGTGGACCCTGCCGAGGTCATCACCGTCCTGAAGAACCTGGCGGCCGATTCCGGGAAGTTCCACCATACCTTCTTGATGAGGCGAGACGATTTATCCAGACCGGCTTCTGTTTTCCGAGGACAGGGCTGACGAGGAAGATGAGAAAAGACCTCGACCTAAAGGAACTAGAGATCGCTACAGGTGCGGTGAACGATCTGAGAGAGATCGTGAAGAGAACGAGGCTGGGGAGGCTGGACCTTGATAAATGAACATTTCCTGTTCCGAGGATGCTTGATCCATCCCGTCTACCATATCTTGAACGCTCCTCCCGTTTTGTCCTCGACAAGATGGATGTGAGATATGACGACCTTCCAGGGGAGACCTGTTCGTGGAGCCCATCGGATTGAGGTCATTGGCCCTGGACACTTGGCTCGTCAGTGCCGCACGGATCCTATCCATAGCAGAGGAGAACGGACGCGATATCATCTCATTATGCAATGGCTGTTACATGTCTCTCAAGGAGGCGGAACATGCCCTCAAGGACGAGGCGACCCGGGAGAATGTCAATACCGTTCTGAGAAGCATAGGAAGGGAGTACGGCGGCAATGTCTCGGTGAGACATATCGCGAGCTTCATCAGGGAGCAGGGCGAGGACAAAGTTCGTTCATTCGTCACCACACCAATGTCGAAGCTCAAACTGGCCGCCCATCCAGGATGTCATAGTGGTCCGGCCTTCGAGAATATTGGGGGTGGATCATCATTTTGACCCGCGCTCCTCACCGAGCTGGCCTCCTGGACCGGAGCGGAGGTGGTCTCGACAGAGGCCTGGCCAAAATGCTGCGGTGGAGGTCTATCCGGCATAGACGATGCACTATCCACCAAGATGCTCGGGTCGGTCGTCGAGGGCCTGAAAAGGACCGGAGCAACCTAGAAGTCTTGACCCCTTGCCCATTCTGCTTCGTTCAGTTCGA
>CAVUGW010000011.1:0-74251 GCA_963741025.1 Methanomassiliicoccaceae archaeon | reverse complement strand
GCCAGTAGCCTCTATGTCATGATTACGGTTACTCATATGATATTTCAGCGGGGAACCCGGTAATGATGGAGAAGGTATATGCGGCCGCCTTTGTGTTGATATTCATAGTGATCCTATTGAACGTTGCAGGAATGACGATATCATATTGCTCTATTCGGAGAAGTGGGAGATTAGACCACTATGAACGATAGCATGATATTGGAAAATGGTCATTGGGCATTTATAATGTCCATGTAATGTATTTTGATGTCTTATTAACTTTGAAAGGGACTGGAATTAAAAAGAAGTACGGTGTGGTTAAATGGATGGAATCGACTGTAAATGGACTGAGTCTCTGGAGGAAGGAGAAAAGCGCCCTAGAGTCCATAACCATGTACATCCCGAGCAAGAGCGTTACAGCTCTCATCGGTCCATCTGGATGTGGTAAATTCTTTGATACGTTGCTTCAATCGGATGAACGATCGTATAAAAGGTAGTGACCGAGGACAGGTCATACTTGATGGGCAGAATATATATGAGGATGGTATCGATCTGATCCAGTTGAGGCGCAAGGTTGGTATGGTCTTCCAAAAACCAAACCCTTTTCCGTTCTCAATATATCAGACGTGGCTATGGTCCAAGATGTGCTGGGATAAGAGACCCGAAATTCTTAAGATCGTAGTCTCGTCATTGAGTCTGCTGCGCTCTACAACGAGGTCAAGGACAGGCTCGACCGACCAGCGGATAATCGGTCTGGCGGACAACAACAAAGATTGTGCATCGCCAGGGCTTTGGCCATGCAACCTGAGGTCATACTGTTCGATGAGCCTTGCTCTGCCCGGGACCCGATAGCAACGACCAAGACTCGGATCTGATACACCAACTAAAGAATGAGTTCACCATCATTATCGTTACACACAACATGGAGCAGGCAAGGAGGGTCTCAGACAGAACAGCCTTTTTGTACCTTGGAAAATTGATCCAGATCGGAGATACTCTTCAGATCTTTGAATGTCCCGAGAGCGAAGAGACTGAGAGGTATGTGACCGGAAAGTTCGGCTAGAAGATAGAGTCGAGCTTAATTATTTTAAGCACATCGGCATTTTTCATTTCTGTTCCCAGACATAATAGATCGAAACCAAGATAATGTCCTTGAAAGGGTTAAGTTCACGAATATGTCCATTTACATAGGATCACTCATATATGCAGTGTATATAGGGACAGTTCATTCCATACAATGTATTTAATTAAAGATCCTATCTGAACGATCGAAGAAGATCATGAGCAAGATCGATCAAGTGAGGAAAAAGGCAGATGAAGGAAAGGCTGGCGAAGGTACCAAGGGCCTAGCAAGAAGAATGAAGGGTCCGATTGGCACCGTGCTGATCATTCTAGTGGTGCTAGCTTTGGCAGCGATCGTATACTTCGGTTGTTGGGCATTTGCATCCCCGACCCAGAGGAACCCTCAATTGATCGGAAATGGTGATTACATTGAATATTCGGTCGCCAGTAACACGAGCACTAACGGCTGGGACAACGGAACGGTTCGGTTGGTGTTCGACAACTTCACCGCTAACCAATGTGCTATAGATTTCATTTCTAACGATTCGGCACTTGATGTCGGTACTTCGAACTATACATACTCCGATGCAGGAGGCCTCTGGACGAGTGATGGCCTTACCGCTGGTGCCCTAGATGGGAACGGCAATTACATGGGAACTTCTAAGATCGGAACGATCTATGGTCAAAAAACGGTCGATATGTATCTGGTGGTCAATGGTGATATGAAGACCGTCTATTTCATCGGAGAGAACTCAGGGCTACCGTTCATGATCGAATCGACCGGTCCGAACGGTTCCCAGTCATTTAACTTGACCAGTACCAGCATATACTGGGAGCCGACCTATGATCTCTCATCGCTAACCCGGGATGTTCTCCTATCATCTCAAGATACTATCGGGGTCGGTATGAAAAATAGGTCGGTATCGGCGCCTTCGGGCCCATCCCCTCAGTGATAAGATCGCAAGAATTGTAGTAGAGATCATGGTCCAAGGGAATGATCAACAAATTCTTGTTGATGGCCCCCCGGATATATGGCTGGGTGGACTTGGTCCGAACTCCCCTAAGAGGTTCTCAGTCTAGAGCGTTGCAGTTTTCACAGTATTGACGTTATAATCCATCACGAAGTAATGGTTGATGGCTGCCTCGCCAATATCGGACGCATAAGCTCTCGTCCTTTCTAGGCTGTCCACGACGTACGCTAGGGGGACGATGTTAGTCCCCTCACCTTTCATCGAGAGAACCTCCTGTGTCAGAGCCTCGATGTTCCTCGACATCAACTTTGCCTTGTTAACGACCTCGTTCGCGATCTCGAACTTATTAAGATAGAACGAGTTCATAGCCTCGTCCAGTAATTTGATGACCTCTATGCTCTGAGAGCTTACCTTAGAGCAGATATCTTCCTTTGACTGTATCTTAGCGGCGTTGGTAGCGATCCTCGACGCATGGTCGGCGACCCGCTCCAAGGTCCTTGCAACGAGCAAATATCCTGGGCCTCTATGGGTGAGACGCCCATCTTGTCGGCAAAGAACACATCGCGGATGATCTGGTTGTACTGTTTTGATATCATCCAGAATAATTTGTCGACCTCTTGATCGCGCGACTTGACATCATCCGCCATGTCTTGGTTGTGTGAGTTCAGCACGGAGATGGCATCTTGATGCATGTCCTTCGTTACGATGTACATCCGCTTCACGCCTTTGAGCATCGAGAAATCGCTCGAATCAAGTAGGTCACGAAGTACCATCGTGGTCGCCGTCTCTTCGATCAGCTGTGGGCCGATGACGCTGTGCGATAGATGACGGACTTCCTGTCGGATGTTTTTTGTGGAACTCCCATTGGTGCGGAACTCGATCGTATTGTATCCGGCGAGATACACCCCGATGAACTTTCTAAAGAGCTGTTCGCTATCATTGGTATCGACCCAAGATCACCCTTTTTGTAAGCTCTTTCTCGGTCTTCTTCAATTTCGGATTTATCAACATCGTCCCGTCCGGCATAGGTATCAAGGCGATGCTGTCCCCGTTCCTTAATTGAACACTGGTGACCCATTTCTTCGGTAAAGACACAACGTATGTTGACTTACCGGTAACCTGCACCTTTCTAGTTTCCACGAGCTATCCATAAAAAAAAGGGGATATAAATTGTACCCAATGAGAATATGGAGATAAACAAATGAAATGTCTGGTAATTATCGAACTGTAATCTATGTAGAATGTTAGTTGATCTATCGTAAAGCGCCAGGATCCCCACATAGTTGAAGTTCAAAGATCTGATCGATGGTTTAGGACCTGTCGAGGTGTCCTTTACATAAGGATATCCTTATCTTGTTCTTCTCCTATTTGTTAGATCTTCCAAGGGGACAATATAGAAAAAATGAAAACCCGTCGATCTCCGTTGGAGTGTTCCAGCGCCACTCCGCTTCGTTTTGTATCAGGAACGGCTTGCTGCGCATAATACATATGGTGATGTGAGATCCAGTGGAAGCCATATCCAGATATGTCCTAGATACAGTTTTCGTTCCATCCAATCGGACTATTGATGTTGTCGGTCGATCTGAACATCGGTCTGGTCCCGTTCGCCCCCCTTTCTCCACTCGTCGATCTTCCCAAAAGCTCGAGAGGCCTTTCATCGATGACCCTGACCTTTCCTTCATACAATCTTCCATTTCCACTGTCCATCGTCAATGTCGTACCTTCGTGGAACTTCTTCCCATCCATCATGAAGGTTCGGTTCTCCATATCTATCTTCAGTTCGGGAACGTTCACGATGCATGCTATGTTCAGCTGCCTTGCGACCACGACCGCATGGGCCATCCTGTTCCCGCGGGCGGTGATGATCCCTTCGGACCTACCGACCCCTGAAATATCGTCGGGGGTCAATATCTCCTTCATCAAGATCACCGGACCGGAGCGTGATCTCTCCGCGACCATTTCGCTGGAAAGAACCACCTCTCCCGTAACGATGCCTAAGGACGCGGATGTCCCGACCCCAAGCAATCTGCCCTCGTCGACAACCTTCTGTTCTACGATGCTATCTAGATTCTATCAATGACGTTCGTTCCAACGCTTCCTTCTTTGTTATCACGCCCTCTTCGGCCAGGGCAACGGCGATCTTGAGCCCCGCCAAGGGGGACCTCTTTCCGTTCCGTGTTTGGAGCATAAATAGCTCCCCCTCTTGGACGGTGAACTCCATGTCCTGCATGTCCTTGAGGTTCACCTCGATCTCTTCCATTCCAAGAAGCTCCTTGTACACTTTGCTCAGAAGCCTGTTGAACCTTGGTCCCTGGTCCGCCTCGTGCTCCCCGGAGACCACGTCCTCTCCCTGGACCCCGAAACGGAAGTCAACGACCATATCATCCTCTCCGGTCCACGGGTTCCGTGTGAAAGCGACCCCGGAACCGAGCCCCATATTACCAAAGACCATCGCTTGAACCGTCACCGCGGTCCCTCTTGCCTTTTGAGAGGGGTTCATCTTTCTAAATGCCTCTGCCCTTGGGGATTCCCAGGAATCAAGGACCGCTGAGATGGCATCCCGGAGCTGTTCGTGAGGCACCTGGGGAAAAGACCTACCCTCCAAGGCGTCGAAGGCGTTCTCGAACTCCTCGGAGATGGTCTGCAGCGTGATGGAATCAAGCTCGGGTCTTATCTATTGCCCCAAGATCTCGTTATCTTTGAGGCCATCATCTGGTCCTGGGTTCTCGCAGCATGAAGTTGAGACCAGTCGCATACGATGATATCGCCCTCCTATAGCAATCCCATCCGAACCTTGGGTTCCCGGACCTGGCGATGAGCCATTCCATCCCCTGTTCTGTTAACCTTAAGTTCAGGACGCTGGACATCATCCCAGGCATCGATATGGGAGCACGTGAACGGACGGACAAAGTAGCGGGTCCCTTTCCCCTCCAAAGGCACGTCCGGTCGACCTTTCGAAGAAGGAGATACCCTCATCGATCAGCTTGGGCGTGTAGGATGGTAATCGATGCCCTTGGTCAAAGTATTCCGGTCTGTGAGGAATACTTTGACCAAGGGCATCGATTACCATCCTACACGCCCAAGCTGATCGATGAGGGTATCTCCTTCTTGGAAAGGTCGACCGGACTGTGCCTTTGGAGGGGAAAGGGACCCGCTACTTGTGTCCGTCCGTTCAGGTGCTCCCATATCGATGCCTGGAATGATGTCCACTGTCCTGAAACTAAGGGTTAACAAAACAGGGGGTGGAATCGCTCATCGCCAGGTCCGGGAACCCAAGGTTCGGATGGGATTGCTATAGGAGGGCGATCTCATCGTATGCGATCGGTGTGAAACATCATGCTGCGAGAACTTACGACCAGATCATGGCCTCAAAGATCGCGAATCTTGGGGCAATAGATGAGACCGAGCTTGATTCCATCACGCTGCAGACCATCTCCGAGGAGTTCGAGAACGCCTTCGACGCCTTGGAGGGTAGGTCTTTTCCCCAGGTGCCTCACGAACAGCTCCGGGATGCCATCTCAGCGGTCCTTGATTCCTGGGAATCCCCAAGGGCAGAGGCATTTAGAAAGATGAACCCCTCTCAAAAGGCAAGAGGGACCGCGGTGACGGTTCAAGCGATGGTCTTTGGTAATATGGGGCTCGACTGGTTCCGGGGTCGCTTTCACACGGAACCCGTGGACCGGAGAGGATGATATGGTCGTTGACTTCCGTTTCGGGGTCCAGGGAGAGGACGTCGTCTCCGGGGAGCACGAGGCGGACCAGGGACCAAGGTTCAACAGGCTTCTGAGCAAAGTGTACAAGGAGCTTCTTGGAATCGGAAAGGAGAATCGAGGTGAACCTCAAGGACATGCAGGACATGGAGTTCACCGTCCAAGAGGGGGAGCTATTTATGCTCCAAACACGGAACGGAAAGAGGTCCCCCTTGGCGGGGCTCAAGATCGCCGTTGCCCTGGCCGAAGAGGGCGTGATAACAAAGAAGGAAGCGTTGGAACGAACGTCATTGATAGATCTAGATAGCATCGTAGAACAGAAGGTTGTCGACGAGGGCAGATTGCTTGGGGTCGGGACGTCCGCGTCCTTAGGCATCGTTACGGGAGAGGTGGTTCTTTCCAGCGAAATGGTCGCGGAGAGATCACGCTCCGGTCCGGTGATCTTGATGAAGGAGATATTGACCCCCGACGATATTTCAGGGGTCGGTAGGTCCGCAGGGATCATCACCGCCCGCGGGAACAGGATGGCCCATGCGGTCGTGGTCGCAAGGCAGCTGAACATAGCATGCATCGTGAACTGTTCCCGAACTGAAGATAGATATGGAGAACCGAACCTTCATGATGGATGGGAAGAAGTTCCACGAAGGTACGACATTGACGATGGACAGTGGAAATGGAAGATTGTATGAAGGAAAGGTCAGGGTCATCGATGAAAGGCCTCTCGAGCTTTTGGGGAAGATCGACGAGTGGAGAAAGGGGGGCGAACGGGACCAGACCGATGTTCAGATCCACCGACAACATCAATAGTCCGATTGGATGGAACGAGAACATGTGTCTAGGACATATCTTGGATATGACTTCCACTGGATCTCACATCACCATATGTATTATGCGCAGCAAGCCGTTCCTGATACAAAACGAAGCGGAGTGGCGCTGGAACACTCCAACGGAGATCGACGGGTTTTCATTTTTTCTATATTGTCCCCTTGGAGATCTAACAAATAGGAGAAGAACAAGATAAGGATATCCTTATGTAAAGGACACCTCGACAGGTCCTAAACCATCGATCAGATCTCTGAACTTCAACTATGTGGGGATCCTGGCGCTTTACGATAGATCAACTAACATTCTACATAGATTACAGTTCGATAATTACCAGACATTTCATTTGTTTATCTCCATATTCTCATTGGGTACAATTTATATCCCCTTTTTTTTATGGATAGCTCGTGGAAACTAGAAAGGTGCAGGTTACCGGTAAGTCAACATACGTTGTGTCTTTACCGAAGAAATGGGTCACCAGTGTTCAATTAAGGAACGGGGACAGCATCGCCTTGATACCTATGCCGGACGGGACGATGTTGATCAATCCGAAATTGAAGAAGACCGAGAAAGAGCTTACAAAAAGGGTGATCTCGGTCGATACCAATGATAGCGAACAGCTCTTTAGAAAGTTCATCGGGGTGTATCTCGCCGGATACAATACGATCGAGTTCCGCACCAATGGGAGTTCCACAAAAAACATCCGACAGGAGATCCGTGATCTATCGCACAGCGTCATCGGCCCACAGCTGATCGAAGAGACGGCGACCACGATGGTACTTCGTGACCTACTTGATTCGAGCGATTTCTCGATGCTCAAAGGCGTGAAGCGGATGTACATCATAACGAAGGACATGCATCAAGATGCCATCTCCGTGCTGAACTCACACAACCAAGACATGGCGGATGATGTCAAGTCGCGCGATCAAGAGGTCGACAAATTATTCTGGATGATATCAAAACAGTACAACCAGATCATCCGCGATGTGTTCTTTGCCGACAAGATGGGCGTCTCACCCATAGAGGCCCAGGGATATTTGCTCGTTGCAAGGACCTTGGAGCGGGTCGCCGACCATGCGTCGAGGATCGCTACCAACGCCGCTAAGATACAGTCAAAGGAAGATATCTGCTCTAAGGTAAGCTCTCAGAGCATAGAGGTCATCAAATTACTGGACGAGGCTATGAACTCGTTCTATCTTAATAAGTTCGAGATCGCGAACGAGGTCGTTAACAAGGCAAAGTTGATGTCGAGGAACATCGAGGCTCTGACACAGGAGGTTCTCTCGATGAAAGGTGAGGGGACTAACATCGTCCCCCTAGCGTATGTCGTGGACAGCCTAGAAAGGACGAGAGCTTATGCGTCCGATATTGGCGAGGCAGCCATCAACCATTACTTCGTGATGGATTATAACGTCAATACTGTGAAAACTGCAACGCTCTAGACTGAGAACCTCTTAGGGGAGTTCGGACCAAGTCCACCCAGCCATATATCCGGGGGGCCATCAACAAGAATTTGTTGATCATTCCCTTGGACCATGATCTCTTACTACAATTCTTGCGATCTTATCACTGAGGGGATGGGCCCGAAGGCGCCGATACCGACCTATTTTTCATACCGACCCCGATAGTATCTTGAGATGATAGGAGAACATCCCGGGTTAGCGATGAGAGATCATAGGTCGGCTACCCAGTATATGCTGGTACTGGTCAAGTTAAATGACTGGGAACCGTTCGGACCGGTCGATTCAATCATGAACGGTAGCCCTGAGTTCTCTCCGATGAAATAGACGGTCTTCATATCACCATTGACCACCAGATACATATCGACCGTTTTTTGACCATAGATCGTTCCGATCTTAGAAGTTCCCATGTAATTGCCGTTCCCATCTAGGGCACCAGCGGTAAGGCCATCACTCGTCCAGAGGCCTCCTGCATCGGAGTATGTATAGTTCGAAGTACCGACATCAAGTGCCGAATCGTTAGAAATGAAATCTATAGCACATTGGTTAGCGGTGAAGTTGTCGAACACCAACCGAACCGTTCCGTTGTCCCAGCCGTTAGTGCTCGTGTTACTGGCGACCGAATATTCAATGTAATCACCATTTCCGATCAATTGAGGGTTCCTCTGGGTCGGGGATGCAAATGCCCAACAACCGAAGTATACGATCGCTGCCAAAGCTAGCACCACTAGAATGATCAGCACGGTGCCAATCGGACCCTTCATTCTTCTTGCTAGGCCCTTGGTACCTTCGCCAGCCTTTCCTTCATCTGCCTTTTTCCTCACTTGATCGATCTTGCTCATGATCTTCTTCGATCGTTCAGATAGGATCTTTAATTAAATACATTGTATGGAATGAACTGTCCCTATATACACTGCATATATGAGTGATCCTATGTAAATGGACATATTCGTGAACTTAACCCTTTCAAGGACATTATCTTGGTTTCGATCTATTATGTCTGGGAACAGAAATGAAAAATGCCGATGTGCTTAAAATAATTAAGCTCGACTCTATCTTCTAGCCGAACTTTCCGGTCACATACCTCTCAGTCTCTTCGCTCTCGGGACATTCAAAGATCTGAAGAGTATCTCCGATCTCGATCAATTTTCCAAGGTACAAAAAGGCTGTTCTGTCTGAGACCCTCCTTGCCTGCTCCATGTTGTGTGTAACGATAATGATGGTGAACTCATTCTTTAGTTGGTGTATCAGATCCTCGATCTTGGTCGTTGCTATCGGGTCCAGGGCCGAGCAAGGCTCATCGAACAGTATGACCTCAGGTTGCATGGCCAAAGCCCTGGCGATGCACAATCTTTGTTGTTGTCCGCCAGACAAACTATCCGCTGGTAGGTCGAGCCTGTCCTTGACCTCGTTGTAGAGCGCAGCAGACCTCAATGACGAGACTACGATCTCCTCAAGAATTTCCGGGTCTCTTATCCCAGCACATCTTGGACCATAGGCCACGTTCTGATATATTGAGAACGGAAAAGGGTTTGGTTTTTGGAAGACCATACCAACCTTGCGCCTCAACTGGATCAGATCGATACCATCCTCGTATATATTCTGCCCATCAAGTATGACCTGTCCTTCGGTCCTACTACCTTTTATACGATCGTTCATCCGATTGAAGCAACGTATCAAAGAGGATTTACCACATCCAGATGGACCGATGAGAGCTGTAACGCTCTTGCTCGGGATGTGCATGGTTATGGACTCTAGGGCGCTTTTCTCCTTATACCAGAGACTCAGTCCATTTACGTCGATCCCATCCATTTAACCACACCGTACTTCTTTTTAATTCCAGTCCCTTTCAAAGTTAATAAGACATCAAAATACATTACATGGACATTATAGATGACCAATGACCATTTTCCAATATCATGCTATCGTTCATAGTGATCTTATCTGCCGCTTCTCCGAATAGAGCAATATGATATCGTCATTCCTGCAACGTTCAATAGGATCACTATGAATATCAACACAAAGGCGGCCGCATATACCTTCTCCATCATTACCGGGTTCCCCGCTGAAATATCATATAGATTATAGATCATGGTAGGCATAGAGGCTACTGGCTCAACTACCGAGGTGGTCAGGGTTATTAGGAATCCCGCGGTCAAAAGGACAGCGGCCGTCTCCCCTATCGCTCTGCCCATCCCGATAAAGACGCCTCTAGATATCGTCGGGACCGAAGCGGGAATTACTATTCCGGTGACGGTCTGCCACTTTGTGATGCCCAAAGCAAATGAGGCTTCCCTTAGACCGCTCGGCACGTTCTTGAGCGCGATAAGATTACTTATGAATAGAAGCGGCAAGATCATGCACGCCAATGTGAGGCCAGCGGAAAGCAAGGAAAACCCGAAGCCGAGATAGAGGATGAATAGCATTAACCCAAATGCGCCAAATATAATCGAGGGGGTACTGGACAATGTGCTTACCGAGATATAGGTGGCACGGTACACAAGGCTACTTGGGTCCGTGTACTCGTTAAGATAGATAGCCGCCAAAATGGTTATTGGCACTGCAGCGACAAGGGCGACCCCTAATAACATTAGGGAGCCCGTTATTGAATTTAGAAACCCCGTGCCTAATTGTGTCTGGGTCAGATCTGTCAATTGTAATTTGAGCCCACCTAGGACGATGATATCCCCAATAATATATGCTACGATCAAGAGCATTAGGATCGCAACAATATAAAGGACCCCACTCGCGACAATATCCTGTCTTCTTATGGAGGATGAAGGTGAGAAACCCTCTATTATCGTTGCTCTGTTGATAGATCTTTTCTCCTCATTCGTATGGACATTATCATGGAACCTTTTCCTCAGGTTCGTTAACGAGACCGCATTGAAACGTTGGGAAAGTCGATAACGCTCCCTGAACTTAGTGTCCATGACAAAGATCAATAGTGCGTTCAGTATCAACACGAACACGAACAATATTAGGGCAATAGCAAAGATCCCCTGGCGGGCCGCCGTGGTAGAGAAGACCCCGGTCAAAGAGGTGGCGATCGCACTGGTCATCGTCCCTGATGAGCTGAACACCGATGTTGGGACCTCGGGGCCGAATCCTAATATCATTAGGACGGCCATCGTTTCTCCTATGGCCCTTCCAGTGCCTAGAATTATTGATCCATAGATCCCAGAGCTTGCTTTTCTCAGGACGACCTTTCTTATCGTCTGCCATTTTGATGCGCCTAATGTGGTAGATCCTTCAATAAGCTCCGGTGGAACTGCAATGATCGCCTCATAGGATAGGCTCATTACCATGGGAAATATCATTATTCCAAGAACTATAGATGCCGTCATCAGGTTCGCGGAAGAGCTATAATCTCCATGGAAGAAGGGGATGACCACCCCTATTGTATCGTTGACGAAAGGATAGAAGTTCTTGGCCAAGAAGGGACCAAAAGTCAGTGCTCCCCAGAGACCAAAAATAACGGATGGTATTCCTGCCAGGACCTCCATCGTGGGTTTGATCACCTTTCTCATCCAAGGAGGGGAGTATAATGCAAGAAAGACGGCACTTCCAAGGGCCAAGGGAACGGCTATGACCAAAGCAAGCAATGTCGTGATCAGCGTCCCTGCCATGAACCCCAGGAAGCCGAACTCCAATGTACTTCCCGGGTCGACAACATTAACGTCGAAACCGGAGCCGTTCACGAGCGATCTGCTTTCCATAGTAACTAAGAGCGCGACCATCGCCGTCCCGTTCTGGGCCAACTGGAGCGTTCCGTCGTTCAATGGGATCTTGGACCCGTTCTCATATGCTCTCACATCTAGGCCTTGTGGAACATTGGTAATAGTGAAGCCCATTTGTGATACGGCCGTATTTTGAACATAAACTGTCCCATATCGTAGTGTTTCTGAGGCTCAAAGGTATGGATCCAGGACGCGATGATGAAATGATAGCGCTTGTATCTATGTTCACCTGTAGACCCAACTTAGAGATCAAATCCTTTCCATCTGCCGAGAGAGCTGTTATATTTATGTTGAAGGTTCCGGTAACCTGGGTCAGAGAACGAAGCCCCAGAGAGATGTTTGAAACACCTCCGGCGGGGACGGTCAAGTTCGCACTGTCATTAGAATAATCCCATCCCGGAACTGTCGAGGGATGTAATGGAGATCGGAGGGTGCTTCGACCTCCAAGATGGTACTGTCGTTGACCGTACCTGTGTTCTCGATCTCGAACGGTATGTTGAACGCATTATATCCATTGCTTCGAAGATAGACGGATGTATCCTTTACTGATATATCGAAGCCATGGGTCCCGACCACGGCCAAGAGGGACCTTTCTTTTATTATTTTACCAAGATCACTGACCTCGAAGTTAATGGTATAGTTTCCGGCTTCCGTCGAAGCTATCGTTAGGTTCGACATTCCTGAGCTTCCAGCAGATATATTCATCATGCCCGAAGGCAAGGTCACATTGATCCCAGGGTCGTTCGTTACAAGGATATTATAACTGTCGTTCAATGCCCCCATGTTATTTATTTGAAAGTTCAAAATTCGTTCACTTTCTGGGGCCATATGAACTGTCGATTGTGGAAAGCTTATAGAATAATCATATGGATCGACAATAGTGGTCAGGTCGATCCCAGAGGTCGAGTTCGAGAGCGCATATGGATCGTACTTGGCCGTGGTGAGCATTGCTATGGGGCCGCTCTGCATCATCCCCGCAAGACCCTGACTACCGACAAGCCCTATCACTAAAAGCACAACAATGATCAGAGATATCGTCGAACCTTTCAAGATCCAGATGATGCCTCGTTCCTTGAAATGGTAGGCCAATAAGATAGCGACCTCACTAATAATAAGTACAAGGGCAAAAGCCTCTTGCTCGGATGAACTGACAATATTGTCATTTAAGAAATAATTTGGATACAAAAGTACGCCTATGATCGCCAGAATGAACAATTGGAGCTGCCAGATCAACAAGAACGATGCAATTCCTTTACGCAACCGGATAATGAGCACGATCTGACAGGCTACTAAGAGTACTGCGGTAAGATAAGAAGGGTCCAGAGATAATGAATACAATAGTGTAAGTAGGAAGGAGATGAACTGTATCGAGAACAGGTAAATGGTCCTTCGCCCATCTTCGAACATAGAACATTTTAGCCACCTGATCTAAGTAATTAATTCTAATCTATATAGAATATAAAGATAATATGAAGATCGATCGCATTAAGATCTGGAAGGAAAAAAAAGAAACTAAAGGAAAGGGTTTAGTTCACTTCCATAGGTCCCTACTTAGGTCGCCTGGAACAAGCTGGTGAACCCGGCCTGTGCACAGACAGCGACATTGTTCGTCGGGTTGGTCAGCCAGTTGATGAAGAACTGCTCTTGTCCGGTCGGGACACCGTTGGTCACAAGGATCAGTGGGTGCCAGCACTCGTAACCGGTGTACTGACCAGTTGTGCTCGAGGTCAGACCTGCGACGGCGTCCATAACGGCCTTGTGGCTTGGGGCGACGTAGCTTGTCTGTCCCATGACGGTGTTCTCGAATGAGAATACCTCAGAACCAGAGGTTGTTGAGACCAGACCGTAGGTGGCGAAGCCGATGGCGTTGTTGTCACCCATGACGGCGGTAACCATTGCGGGGTTGCCGTTGTCACCATAGGCTGCGTATGTGGTACCAGCTGCGCCTGCGCTTAGGAACTTGTGGCTGTTCAAGGCCATGTCACAGAAAGCGTCCTGTGTACCGGAGCTGTCGGACCGGTAGTTCATGTGCAGGGCTGTACGGATTGGGTATCAGCGGTGTCCGCAGCGGTTATAGCCACTTGGGTCATGCCACTGTTCAGTCCAAGAACGGTCTCGAGGTCGGCCCAGGTGTTGATATATCCAGAGGTTGCAAGGGCTGGCCATGAGGGGAGCGGTGTCACTATTCCAAGCTGAGTCTCGGTCCACCCTCCAGATTGAGCAGAGAATCCTGCCTTTGCGGGTGCAACCTGGTACATAGCATCGGCGACCGCGTTGGTGAACTTCAGCTCAGCGGCGGTTAGGCCGTGGGCTGTCATAGTTGCCTGACTCATGAAAAGGGCAACTCCATCGTAGGCGATGGTGGTGTACTCAAGGTTCGGGTAAGCGGTGGTCGTTCCAGAGGTGACGGAGTTAGCGGGATCGGAGATCATTCCGATGTCGCATGTGTTCGCCTCGATGGCTACGAGACCAGCGCCGCTGCCAGAGCCGACGGTGCTGACCTTGTAGTTGGTGTTGTTCGCCATGAAGTCAGGTACGGCGTATGTCATGAAGTCGTTGACGGTCGTGCTTCCTGCGAGGTTCAGTTGGTATTGGTCCCGATCCACTGTTTATGTTCTTTGTGGTGGACGCCTGCCAACCTGATTCCCATAGATAGAAGGCTGTACAAGCGGCCACGGCTATCAGTACCAACATCAAAGTGGCGACAACCGGGGATATGGCCTCTACATCCCTCTTGATCTTTCTGATTGATTTGCTGTTCAGCATTTTCTCACTCCAAATATCTTCGAATGGTTCTTGGACCACGACCCATCCGATCGAGAACAAGACCTGGTCCTGCGAGCTTAACCTTAGCTCGATTAGATGAAAAAGGTGGAGTTCTTAGCCGTTGCACAATGGAATTATATGTCCATATTTTCATACAATTTTCATATTTCATTTTTTGATAATAAATAGGGACAATACCTCACATTTTCTAAATACCCAAGCATTTAATAGAGAAGTCTCTTCGAAATCCTGAGGACATGCTGGAGAACTTATCTTCATCGTTGAGACCAAAGAAGAAAGACGGAAACAACGACAAGTTGCCTCTCGATGTAAGAGATAGAGAACTTCTGAAGAAGAAAGCATCTGAGCTAGATACATTTTACACTCCTTCTGACGAGGTCCCTGAGAACATAATAATCCAAGAGGTAATGTCCTATATGAGGAAGGTTCGGGACAAAAAAAAGAACGCGATCAATATCACTTATCCGATCACACCCCCCTTTCGCATTCGTACAAATTATATTCAATCAAGAGGATGGAGAGTTCAACTACACCGTTAAAGAACCTAGATTGAACGATGAGGAAAAAGCCACCATGGCGCTCCTTCGGGAAAAGCTCGAGGCGACCATGGACAATGAGGCCGTCCCTGTTGTCGAAGGGACCGTTTTCACAGAGTCAAAGCCATTGAGAGAATATCTTCGGAAGAGATGCGATGAGATAATCGAGCTTTATGATGTGGCTATTCCGGAGAGAAGGAAACCTGTCTTACTATACTATTTGGAACGAGAGCTACTAGGTCTCGGACGCTGCGATCCTGTGCTCAAGGACCCCTTTATAGAAGATATAAGCTGTAACGGGCCATACGCTCCTTTGTTCATATTTCATCGTATCTTCGGTTCGATGAGAACGAACGTCATATACGATCAGGAGCTCGAGCTCAACAAATACGTCATTAAGCTGGCGCAGATCTCGGGAAAACATGTATCCATATACTCCCCAATACTTGATGCGACACTTCTGGATGGCAGCAGGATAAACCTGACCTTGGGTTCGGAGGTCACAAGGAAAGGATCCACCTTCACCATCCGTAAGTTTTCCAAGGACCCGATCTTACCGATCGATCTAACCAGATTCCAATCCGCATCAGCGCTCCAGATGGCATATTTCTGGACCCTCATCGAGAACAAGAAGTCGTTGCTGGTATCCGGAGGAACAGCGAGTGGAAAAACAACTCTCCTAAATGCCGTATGCATGTTCATCAGACCAGAGGATAAGATCGTATCGATCGAGGACACTCCCGAGATACATATCGACCATACGAATTGGATCCAGTCAGTATCTAGACAAGGATATGGTGCAGGTGGTGGCGCATCAAGTGTATCAGGCCTATCCAATCAAGGAGGTTCCAGGGCAGGAGATGTAACATTATATGACCTTCTTGTGGCCGGTCTTAGACAGAGACCTGAATATGTCATCGTTGGTGAAGTTAGAGGTAGAGAGGCGTTCACCCTCTTCCAGGCCATATCTGTAGGTCATGCCTCGATGAGCACCATTCATGCTGGTAATATCGACGAACTTCTCCATAGGGTGGAGAACGAACCGATGAACATCCCCAGGGTACTGTTCCAAAGCCTGGATGCAGTGGCGTTCCAAGCACAGGTGACAGTGAACGGAAGGAGAGGGTCCGTAGGATCAAATCCATAGTAGAGATCCTTGATGTAGAGAAGGACACGAAGAACCTGCTCACACATGATGCATTCGTATGGGACCCAAGGAGGACAAACAGATCTTCAGTGGTCGAAGCTTCCTTCTTGAGCAGATAGCACGTGCCTCTGGCAAATCATCGGACTCGCTCCTCGACGAGATGAGAAGGAAAGAAAAGTTCCTGTTACTACTAGATAAGAAGGGTAGGACGAACTACGAACAGGTAAGTAAGGCCATAAACGACTATTATGTAGACCCTGTGAGCGCCCTTTTGGAGTTGGAAAAACCAAGCGGTCCAGGACATGGAAGACCCGGAAAAGACGGGTGAGCTGCCATGGCGATCTCCTTCAAGCTTCGACGAGGAAAGGGAGCTAAACAGAAGGTCCCTGGACAAGAGAAAAAAGGGATCAATCGAAAGGTATAACACTTTTTGTTATCGGACCTGGGGTAAAGTCGATCGATGACCGCGGGGGTGAGGCCCGGAACAGATTGGCCGACAAACTTCGCCAAGCAAGCATTAACATGACACCTGGGATGTACCTATCCCGGAACTATATAACATGCATTTTGGTCGCGGCGATATCACTGCTCGCCTATTCTTTGATATTCGGGGTTCTTATAGGTTCGATCATCTGGCCTCTCTTCACCTTCGGACTTACAGCTATCAGCGCTGGAGCTTCGTTGATGATCTTCCCGTTCATCATTAGCAACATGATCTCCAATCGTGCGGGTGAGATAGACAAAGAATTGCCATTCACATTGAGCGAGCTATCGATACTGGCAAGCACAGGTCTCTCCCCTGTCGAAATGGTAAGAAGAATAGCTAGAAGGAGGGAGAGCGGGGTTGTCGGAAATGAGTTCAAGAAGGTAGTATACAAGATGGATATTGAAGGAAAGGACCTGGTCACTGCCGTTTCTATGACGGCGCGAGAGACGCCTTCCAAATCACTTAGAGAAACGATGTGGGACATGGCGAACATGATACATCAAGGTGGGAACCTTGATACGTATCTAAGGTCGAAGGCCGATGACATAATGCGAGCTAAAAGAGATACCCAGAAGGAGTTCGTCAACAAGCTCGCTACCTATTCGGACATATACATAACCGTCGTATTGATCGGTACGCTGATGATGGGGATCGGCGCTTTCCTTATCGATGCAATGGGGTCCTCAATGATGGGGTTGGACGCTAACACGATCCTCATAATGCTCACCTATGCATTTCTCCCCATGTCGATATTTCTGATCGGACTTATGATATCGATGGCATACGCGAAGGTTGAGTAACATGCGACCGATCAAAGCAGTTGCCATTGTCATAGTTTGCTTGTTGATGGCCTGTACATTGACCGCGTCGGGGGACGCAAGGGCAAACAGTACGGACATCACCATTAATATGGTCACCCCGGCAAACAATTCAACCATTACGAACACGACGCCAACGATAGTAATAGACTATCAGTCGCCGAACGGGATAGACCTTACCAGCGTCAATGTCACTCTAGACGGGTTCGAGATAGTGGGAAATTATGATGATGCAATGGTCGGCCCGAACAATTTCACTTTCCCACTTCCTTATGCACTGAAAGAGGGACAACACAATATCACAGTGACCTTATCGGACCGGGCAGGCAACCCGGCGACACAGAACTTTACGTTCTATGTGAACACGAACCAGGCCGTTGGAGGATTGAACCTTCCCTCCATGCAACAGATCGCCATCTGGGCGCTAATAGCCCTAGGAATCGGTCTCTTAGCGTTCGCGTTCGTACTCTTTTATCTGTACAAGACCAGGAACTTTACTCTTAAGAAGCACTTTGCCAAACATCCGGTCCCCAAAGGCGTCTTCATCGGGGTCATTCCCGCGTTGGTCGCCCTGTTCTTCGTCCTTTTCGCTTATGCCTTTTTCCAAAGTGACCCAAAAACTGCCCCGTTCGCCAATGAATACATAATCGTTACGGCGGGCTTCATCGCTTTAATGCCATATGCCATCTATACTCAAAGAGAGAAGAGGAGGGCCAAGACCTATGAAAGAGCCTTCTCTCAGTTCCTTTTTGAGATGGCCGACGCCATGAGGGGTGGTATCGATCCATCAAAGGCAATGATCGAGCTTTCGAAAAGCGATACTGGGATATTAGGAGATCACATTAAGATCGCTGCAGCAGGTATCGAGATGGGCCGACCCTTCGAAGAAATGATCAATGTGATGGTCAAGCCCATAAAAAGCGAACTTGTCAAGAGGTATGCATCGCTGGTCGGAGAATCCGCAAAGGTCGGTGGTGAGATATCTTTGGTCGTTCACCGGGCGGCCAAGGACATGGACGACCTAATAAAGATAAATGAGGAAAGAGCAAGGGACCTTACAAGTCAGGCCACCACCATCTATATTGCTTTCGGGATTCTGAACATCATCCTCTATATGCTGGTCATGATCTACCCAATGATAGGGGGAATGCAATTGGGGTCCTTGACCAGTGGACTTAGCACCAGCCAAACGTCATCGTCAACCCCTGTCATGCCCCTTGTCACATTGGAACAGAGGTTCTTAGACCTTGCGATGATAAGTGGTCTAGGGAATGGTCTTTTGATCGGGTTGATCATAGATGGCAAGGCAAAATATGGCCTATTGCACGGCCTTCTGATGGTGCTAGCGGCCTTGATCTTCTTCATGATAATGATTTTATGATCAAAAGGTCTAGATCGATCGTTGCTATTGGTCAAACCATTGTATCCGATGCAACGATCGATCTGATATTATTTTGTCCTGAGGGTCCCTATTTATTGGAAGCCTCTGATGAAGCTATCTTCGGTGCGGCATTGGAATGACCATATTTGTCCTGGGTCCCCTCCAATTGCGAATCATATAGTAATTGGACGGTGTCCTTCTGTTCGAACATCACCTTGACTATATCATCATCTATCTGAACGACCCTTGCCTTGACAGCGTTATCGATCAGGTGGTCCGCGAACTTGAGAAGCATTCTTGGATTCCCTTTGGTCGCAGCGTTCAGGGCCCCTATAGCCTCGGGCGTGAACGGATAGAGCGCATCCATGTCGTCGACAAGCCTTTTAGCGAGCAATCTCTTTGCAACGACCAGACTTGCTTCCTGATTCGTCAATCGAGGGATCACGAGCTTTCGATTGATCCTTTCGTTCAGGGTTGGATGCCCTATCATAACACCTTGGAAATAGCGTTCGTCCCCTGAGAGAACCACTAGAACGCCTGGCTGGATCTTGTTTGTTATGACGTATAATGTCTGGAGGAACTGCTCCATGTCTTCCTTCTCTGGAAGACGGTGAAGATCATTTATGAGGAGGAACGAGGGCGCGTTCGCGTTCATAGCATTTGCAATGGTACTTCCTACCTCGTCCGGGTCGTACTCTTTAAGGACCCGCTTGTACGACTTTTGAACCTTCCTAAGCCACAACGGTGTCACAAATTTTGACTTTTTCATCGCCTTAGAGTTTTCTAGGATGGACTCCAGGATACCTCTTATCATGAAAGAGGTCTCCGTTGTCACTCCACCCATGGCCCAGAACGCACCTTTCTTCATGGCCTCTTTTTTGAGAAGTAAAAGTCTCTCGGTTTTACCTGCTCCCAAACCCCCTAATAGGGCGATCACCGCTTTATTCTCTTTTTCTAAGGCCTCGTCCCTGATGCTTTGTATATCGGCGTCGACGCTCTGAGTAACATGATATAGTTCGATATCTTCCAAGTTCTCGCTGGACAGGTCCCTGAAGGGATTACCGCTCAGTCCATATCTCTCATAACCGGTCTTGACCATACTAACAACCTCCATCAGACCACACGATACCTCAGGTCCACGTTGATCTTCCCTTCTATATAATTATAATAAATGTTCCGGTCGTAGGACTCACCAGTCATCCATTTTACTATCCTTATGAACCTCGAAACCCCATCTGGGCTATCACGTATGAGGAATTGAATGATGCCATCAGAACGAAGACCGGTCGCCGTCCTCATGTTCTCTGGGAAGAGGCCTTCCTCCGAGAGAATGATAACTATGGCACCGTTCCTTTTTGCTGTGGCCCTTATGCTTTCTAATGTATCTAGGAGCACGTTTACCCCCTTGTTGACCATTAGCGCGGTGAGGGAGTCTATCAGAACGACGGTCTTTGGTCTAATGTGATCTACCCAGACCTGATGATCGTTACCATCTATCCGTTCTTCGCAACGCTCCTCTACCATATCCCACCCATTAAGCTGGTCCATCATACCACATTTCGTGACCGGAGCAATATAGATCAGTTTACTTCCTTGGGTCATTGCCGTATTGATCAATGTCTTGACCAAAACCGCCTTTGGATGATCGACCCAGCCTTCTATCAGAACGACCGCCCCATCTGGTATCTCTTTTATGAACTGATTAAGACCGGGGACCTCTACAGGAATGGCCACATCCAGAACTAAGAAGGATACTAACTTAATGATTATGAACATAGATTATATAGAAAGCAAATAAAAAAATGTAATCCCTATACAATAATTGCTTCCCATGCATTGGTTTTAAACAGCCACTGGATTTGGTATGACCAATGTTGAGTCGTAAATCGGACCAAGCAGCTGTATCTGAGATCATTGGTGCATTGATGCTGGTCCTGATAGTTGTCGTTGCAGCAAGCTCTTTTGCTGTTTTCATAAGTGAAGAACAGAAAAACGCACAGGCACAGCAACTGGCGAATCAACAGAGAGAGTTAGAGAGCATCGATGCCATATCGCTCACACCCATAGCAGATGTTGCTGATCAAAACAGATGGGACATGTTGACGTTCAACATCGCCAATCTAGAAACTGCTCAAACGTTTATCACTTACTTCTCATTAAATGGAGAGGCGGTACAAGCCTATGAGATCAATGGCTCGGGAGATTCCTCCTGGACCAATATGAACATGGGGGAAGACCTTATTTTAGGGCCTCTTGAACAGGTACAGGTGCGCGTCGACGTTAGCCAAACTAATTGGAGCTCGGGCAAGCCATCGATCGATGCAAGCACTCCGTTCTTGGTCACAGATTATATCAAGATCGATATATTTACCTCGAAGCTCAATGATTTTTCTAAGACGTTCGTTCCACCCACGGCCCTCGGAGTTATTGATACGGAGACCCAATGGGACGCCGCCACTGATGAATATGAATCGTTTTTAATATTGGACGGAACACAATCCATGGCATTTGGTAACTCGACATATATAGTGTCCTGGTCTTGGAGCATTGTTAACTCCACAGTAAATGAGAATATCCAACTATCAGGGTCAAAGGTCAGGCTGGATCTGTTAAATTCTAACTTTAACAGCACCATAACACTGACGGTCACTGACAGTAATGGTATGATAGGAACATGTTCTTTTGTATATTATGCCGGTCCAGGCACAGACGTTCAAATTGCCTCGATAGCACCCCCGTCGGCAATTCCGATGGTCACAACTGATATGCAATGGAACGCCAGTACCGATAGTTACACACCGTTCATAATACTGGACGGCACACAGTCTTCTGTTGGGACAGGTGCGTACCTCACAAGCTGGAACTGGAAGGTCGTCAATAGTACCGGTACATATCAACTCACTGGACCTAAGGTCAGGTTCGACTTTTATGGTACTGGCATATATACCATCACGCTCACAGTGACTGATGATCTTAAGAGAACGGCATCCGAAACGATCAGCTATGATTACTAACCTCGCTTTGGACGAATAGGATCATTGCCAGCAGCTAACTTTTTCTCAAATACCACCGAATGGTCATATTATATTCGGGACCTTACTTTTATAAAACCGAATAGTGAAGAATATGTCTTGTTTAAATGAACCTCTACCAACTCGATCAACCAAATGATCTCAATAGGGGTTAAGGAACGGCAACCGGTTCAGATCTTATCGAGACCTGAAACCGGTGAGAGTTTAGAAGGTGCCATTACTAAAGCGTCCATTTATCCAAGGATTTTACTAGATAGAGCCTCTTTACAGAAGCCTAGCTTTGGTCTTGACCATCTTGGACGATGTTATCTGATCTATCTACCTGGTAGTCTTTTTCAACGATATCGTGGAAACGCATCTTTCTTATCGCCCTTTTTGTTCTATGGGGACACTTGTTCTGGATCTCACCGTATATCGATAGTATCTTGACCCGGTTCTTCACCCTTGAGGGATTGATCCCAAGTTCATCTGCGATCTCCTGGTAGGTATGGGTCGGATAAAGCCTAGCAATCTCCCTATCCAGTTCCTCTCCATCCCCTGGAACTATCTCGTAAGTGACCATTCAGCCAGACCTCCATTGATCCATGTACATCAGGAGCATAATTGGACCATTGTGTCAATAGATTTCAACAAGCCCCATTTTTTTCATATACCCATACTGATGAAAAGAGATCGTTAAAATCTAAATGATTACAATACATCGGAACATTATTGATTCTATTACATAGAACTTCAGGATCAATTTAGAATTAAGCAAAATATAGAATCCCGTATAAATCAAATTTGATCATCTAAGTAAATGAAATATATAGTGAAAAGGAGCTACATATCTGAGTAAGAATGGCGCTAGGGCAACAAAAACGACTGAAATGGTGGGTAGCGTTCGCCGCAGGATGCTGGATGCTTGGCGAAGGCTTACGCATGTCCTTGACGGGAATATTTTTTACTGGCAGAGGGCTTTATTACTTCCCAAACCAATTTGATGTCCTGTTCGATTGGGTACCATTGGTCGTGCTAGGTTCTTTGTTCATTTTCAGCTCTTTGTCAGAGCAAAGATCCAAAAAGGGTCCGATGGAGCTTTGATCCGGGATCTGTTCACCGAACACCTGGAGTTTGATAACAGGGTTCGACCTAGACATATTTGCGCAACTCAAAGGATGAGGGGAGTTTTGCCAAAGGGTCAGGGATCAAAGAAATAAGAACATGGTTCCGGTCCGGGGCTAAATGGGCCCTAGATCTTGCAAAACATCAACAACTTTCCATGGTTTTGACAGGGTCCTTTCCAGGAAAGGGATCTGACCTAACCTCTGCGATGGTCCCTGTCGACCTTGAGATCAAACAAGTGTAACCAGCACCATTGATCTCTAAGACCAGCTGTTTTGACCATCTTCTACCTTCGTACCTTTCCTTCGCCTCTTTAAGCGATAATCTTCCCATTCCCATACCTCATTGATGGCCAAGTAACACGTCCATCCCAAGATGAGGGTGTAAATATTGAGCACATTAGGCTCGCATCCTTGGCTTGTTCTGCGTACTAGTAGTTGTTCGAAGATGTATATATCTCTATTTCCGGTATTGTCGATACAAAAAATACGGAGAGCCCATTTTTTTCGAGTTTCGAAGTCTTCTTCTGTTTGTTCGATCTGCGGAGTAAGCTGAATACGTGAGCTGAGAAAAGGCTACTTTCCGTGTGATGAATTACTAATGATATTTCACGAAGACTGTCACTCCCATACCCTATAAACCGTTCGTTCGGTCCAAAATTGAACACTTGATATGTAATGAAATAATCGTTATATGGACCACATATACTATTTTGAGAATCATCTATAACAAGAGGATCATTATTTCCCATTATCTATTCAGATAGACTATTAATAAAAATAATAGGTCCTTTAAGTTTTGTGGTAGCGGTCCTTGCCAAGTACGACTCATGGTTCTTCAGGTCATATGGTTCGTTCAGGCAACAAGTTGAGAGGGAAAGATCGAACCTTCTTCTAGAGTACACACTGAACGGTCGGAGCTGGCCTAAAGGATCTTATACCGATCGATCGAAAGATCTCCATTCTCGGGACGTCAAATTATATGGGTCGGTGGAACGCTTGCTCGGCGACAGAATGATCTCGGCCATGGTAAAGTTGGGTGAGGATAGTGGTTCCTCGCTCTCTGGGGAGATATTTGACTTCTTGGGAAAAAGAAAGGAGACCTCTGTTTTGCCAAATATCGACCCTGTGATAGAGTATGAAATTCTTGGCATGGCCTATACGTTCCGCGAACAGAACACCGGCCTTGAAGAAATAGGATATATTCCACTGATAGAGATCAAACGAATTCTGACTATGCGCTACCGAACAATCCTCAAAGCGAATATGTGTTCTTCTTCTTACAGTCCTATCTTCAAAGAATGGAGCGCATGTCCCTTGATGACCATCATCGATCTGAAGTATGGTGAATTTTATGCGCTCATAGGATGGCAAGGAAATACTCACTTTGTTCCAAATTGATCGATAGGCGAGGATCATCTCATACGCTTTTTACCGGATGAGATGAGATAAAAATAGGACCAAGAAGGTCGCAATATCCTTAAAAAACGCTCGGCCTAGTGATGGCTAAGAATTCGACCTAGATGAATTATATAGAGTAATTGCCAAATAAAAGATACATTCCAATTAGATCGGTACATTTGATATTTTGACAACGAATAAGAGTATTGTCGACGATCTAGGAACTCGAGGTTGAAGTAATGACGAAAGAAATACAGTCGGAGCAAAAGTGCCCGAGGACCAACTGCCTCGATCTTGATTGCGTCTGGTTCGATTATGACGATTGTTTGTGTGCTTTAACGAACATGTCGAACTCCCGTTCGATCGAGCTGCCACGATCTCAGGTGCCATAAACATCTTCAATATTATGATATTTTATTCATGTCAAATTATCTGGAACGGTCTGGTCCATCATAATATCATTTTGTTATTGACCGTTCGATCGAAGTATTGATGATATAGATGGCGGTTATTAGGACAATGAACAATCCGGTGATCTGAGAAGCGGTAGCGAAGAAGGAAACGTTTTCGTTCAAGTATATGTTCGCCGGCTGGTAGTTCGCATAGCCGATCCATAGAAGGATCGCCGCTATGATGAGCAGGATCGCTACGAACAACGATCTTTTCTTGTCCACTCTGAACTTCACGATATATCGATCAGCGTTCAGACATATATATGATACCATTCGGACCGAACACCATTTCCGGTGGACGGAATGACGAAAGATCCTCATTAGCTACATCGATTGGTTCTGATACCATGAAAAGCGTCCATCATCTTATGTTCTCTTTTTCGGCAGTTCGTACGATATCGGACCATCCTGTTCTCCCCTGAAGTGACACCTCGGGCACCAGATAGATCGTTGATCACATCCGTTCATGGAAGGCTTTATTCCGGGGACATTACAAAAATAAAAACGCATGCTGTTCATGGACCCTGCCCAAGAACTGTTCGCCATCTTCTTTGCGATCTATTTCTCTCTGGTGATCGACCGAGCGAACCATGATTATCGCCCTTTCGATACCTACAACGCTTGGCGGGGCAGTTACCGTGCGATAAGACGCCTGGTGACAGGTTGGATCATCTTAACGTTCATGCCCTTAACACAGTTCGCGGTCGTTCTGGTCGTTCTAGGGAGCGCCAATGTTACACTTGCACCGACCATATCAGATATATTTGCTATCGTTGCTATCGGATTTCTTTCCTTTTTTTGTTGGGGTTATTATCGGATCTACGCTGCGATCTTGTTCTATTCGCCTTCAGCATTTTATCCTGAGGAAGAGCTAAAAGAATTGCTCGAAGAGAGACAGGAGTTCTTGGCCCATTTTTTCCCCGGATTGCTCTACGTGGTGTCGTCCATCCCACTACTATTACTAACTTTCCTTCTCCAAGGCCATTGAACTTTGTGATCGAAATATGAGGAAATCCACATAAGATCTTTGATCATCGTCCATATATTGCATGCTCATTGGTGATCACCTCGAGGACGCTAGATAGGTGTCATCACGCAGTACTACGGACCGCAACGTTCGAACGCCAATGACCGATGGACCTTAGATCACCTCCTTTCCATCATCCTGCGAACATTAACATTGTTCCAGAATATTCTGGTACATGTAGTTTACCGTCACTCCATATTTTATGGGTGCAAGTATTATAATTTCGTAATACTGAATTATTGTCTGGTCTGCTGGACGATGTTCGGTGAGGACATGATCAATGAGGCTGAGCATGAGGGAGTTGCGCTCCTTGAGCGGCTATTGGTCTCGAACACGGAGTGGTCGCCTAAGGGGAGCCGAGTTGACCCATATATGGGGGCTGATGACTGGATCCGAGTATGGATGTGGTACCGGATCAGACATTATGTTCTGGAGAGGGACGGTAATGTCTGCCAGATCTGCGGTCAGGACGCTGAGGGCCATGCACAGATCCATCACATCGTTTGGAGATGTCATAACGGCTCAGACCACCCAAAGAACCTGATGGTCGTTTGCGAGGAATGCCATCGACAGGTCCATTCGAAAGAGGTTTCCATATACATGTTGCCATAGCATATGGTCCTCGATCTACCCGTTCCAAGGCTTGAACGACCATAATAAAAAGGGGTTTTTAGGGGCCGATCACTGGGCCGGCCCTTCCATTGGAGATGGAAGGTTCGGGGATCGGTCCACCAGTGCCAATATCATCTCGTACGTTCGTTCCAGGTCCCGAAGCGTCACGAACTCGTTCTCGGAACAAGATGATCTGGGATCACCGGGGCCACAGACACATACCCTCTGTACCGGAACTAGTTTTTCCGCCTCGGTCACGAATATGTCCGATGTAGGCTCTGAACCGACAGATTCGGCCACTGCTCTGACGACCGGGTTGCTCGGATCGAAATCCAATGGATCGGACCGGCAAAGGACCCCTGTGATATGCTCGCATCCGGTAAGGGCGTCCTCCACATATTTCGTCACATCGGCCGTGCTCCTTGCCGTAATGATCTCCAGAACCGACCTGCAAGAATCGACGGGGGCATATGGCTTCTTTTTCTTCCCGCCCCTTATCAGACCGACCCTTAACCATTCCTTTTCCCGAGGATCTCCTCCGTCTGTGAGAGCTTTACCAGGAACTTGGCCATGGCCAAAACGCTATCATCACCGGAGATCTCAACGGACAGGTCTATGAACCCTGACTTCCCTGACAAGGGCATCATGTTCGTTGGGGCCAATATTAGAACGCCCTTGCTCCCTTTCACCATAGGCATTTGAGCGACCTTTTCTGCCCCTTCCTTTTCAGAGAGACCATCGGTCGTCAGAACTATCGTGAACGGGACCTTCCATGATGCCATCTTTCCGGCGACCGAGAGCAGCACGGCCACAGCGCCCTTCATGTCGGTCGTTCCCCTGCCATATATGACACCCTCGCTCTCCACGCCATGTAATTGGTCGATCATTTCCCCCTGAGCTTCGGTGTCCAGATGACCCCATAGGACTACCCCGCCTTCCCCTTGTGACGCAATGATGACCGGTGGGCAGTCCTCCTCGATCAATGAGACATTTAGCCCAGCCTTCTCAAGTTTTTCTCTGCAATACTTGAGCATCGAGGACAGTCCCTTTTTCTTCGATCCGTTCCATTTTAAAAGATCCATAAGGTCTTCTTTGACCTCGTCCAGCTCCTCCATGCTGCAGAACAGATTGTGCGTCTCCTCCTCAGGTTCAGGAGCGCTTTCTTGTGCGACCTCCGTTGATACCTCTTGAACTTCTTGTCCCTCTTCATGGGTCGATGTTGGTCCTTCTTCGACCGCGACCTCTACATCGACGCTTTGGGCCACTTCCTGGTCCTCTTCGGGCATTTCCGCCTCGTTCCCTTCTTCGGACTGGGACGGCATATCGCTCACCGAATCATCGAGAAGGGCCTTTTTCCATAGCCCTATCGTTCTCGGACCTACACCGGAGATCTTCTCACGGATCAATGTCGTTCTCTCCTCGTCCATTAGGGCGTCCCTTAGATCGTTGATAGATAGAATGCCCATTTCGTTCAATGGTCCCAAGTATGAGTCCTTGAAGTAGGACAGATCGGAAAGCTCCTCTATTTTTTTCTCTTCCTCGGTCATCGTCATCCCTTCTTTTACTTTCGTATTTCGATAGGAACGTACGAACTTATTAATAGTGTCGCCAGGAGATCTGTCATTTTTAAGGCGAGATGAACGGGGATAAAGTCATTTTTTGGCTGTTTCACCATCCGCCATAAAAAAAGTTCCCATTCCCTTCGCGATAGGTAGGACGCTCAGGAAGGGGAAGGATGTTCGAAGATCGAGAACGACCTTCCAATATCGGTCCATTTGGCATATGGTCGATGACGACCTGAACGGAATGCATTGGGACCCTGCTCTTGGAGCAGGCCCCGGGGTTTCCCGGTCCCGCGGGCAGATGTCGACCGAACATAGCGGACCATCATGCTTAGGTCCGAAAGGCAACCGAAGCCGGTCCGGTCACAAGCCAACAAATCGCGGTTGGCTTACGATCTTTCTTTGGACCTGGGCCCAGTTCCATTGGCATTTATGCCCATTCGGACCGAACAGGTCTAGCATTTTCACTTGCCATATATGTCCTTTCGGCATCATCCAATACCTTGATCGCAGGGAGCTCCTTTCCTGCAAGCACTTCCAGGAACGCCCCTCCCCCTGTGGACAAATAGGATATCTGCTCTTCCCTGCCGAATTTCCTTAATGCTGAGCCAGTGTCTCCCCCTCCGACCAGCGTGAACGCCGTTGATCTGGACACCTCCTCAGCTATGGTCCGGGTCCCTGAAGCAAATGCTGGAACCTCGAACATTCCCATCGGCCCGTTCCACACGATGGTCCCGGCCTTTTGAAGTTCAGATCGATAGAGGTCCCTTGTCCTAGGCCCGATGTCGAGAACGGAACATCCTTTATCGATCTTATCGACATCTACTGTCATGGCAGACCCGACATCGTCCGCCCGATCGGCGACGATAAGGTCAAGAGGAAGGACCAACCTACCCTTGATCCTATCCTCCCCAAGGATATGCCGGGCCACATCAACGATCGTCGGGTCGAGCTTCGAACTTCCTACACCAAGTCCTTGAGCATAAAGGAATGGGAGCATCATGGTGCCTCCCAGTAATAATTTGTCGACCTTCTTGGACATGTTCTCTAACACGCCCATCTTACTGCTCGCTTTGGCCCCTCCAATGACCGCTACCAACGGTCTCCTGGGGGAGTCCAGGGCCTGACCCAGCGCTGAGATCTCCCTTCTCATGAGCAGCCCTCCTCCTGATTCCCTGACGAACGGAACGACACCAACGTTGGAGGCGTGGCTGCGATGGGCATCCGCAAAAGCATCATCGATGAACACATCGGCCATGGATGCAAGCTCTCTGGAGAGATCGACATCGTTCTTTTCCTCACCCGGATGAAAACGGATGTTCTCCAAAAGGACCACCGACCCGGGTTCGACGTCCTTCAGTGCGTCTACGACCGTCGGGCCGACGACATCTTTGTTCATTATAACGTCCTCGCCCAATAGCTCTGTCAATCTGGTCGCTACGGGTGCTAGACTAAGCTCCGGGACCACTTTTCCCCCGGGCCTGTCCAGATGTGAGACCAGGAACAATGTGCTTCCCTGGTCCAATGAATACCGTAGGGTTGGAAGGATGGCCTTGATCCGGGAATCGTCCTCTATATTCCTGTCCTCGTCCAAAGGAACGTTCAGGTCCAACCTTAAGAGCATTCTTTTTCCTTGAATGTTCATCTGATCGATGTATCTCATTCGGACAACCAAATATAATTTGAGCTCGGAGATATAAAATAATATGCATTCGGTGACCGACCCGATCTTCTTGGACGGGTTCGCTCGATGATCTTTCTGAAAAAGAGGTCGATCTTGACCTCCATGATGATGAACGGTTCGTCTGTCAAGGGTGCATTTCTTCGTCCCACCGTTTTGTATGCCCATACCATGCTCGTAAAAGTTAAATCTTGCAAGATCCCAAGGACGAGCAATATATAGTTCTCTAAGGGGAATTTCATGACCCAAATGAACATAGGGGAAAATATAATCATGGACCATAAGTATTTTCGAAAAATGATCAGGGAAATATGGAACTCATCGAACGATGAGGTCCAGCTCCGAAGGGAAGAGCTTGAGCAGCTCATGCAGCGCCTTGCCGCTCACCATGTCGCGGAGGAGACCGTCCTATTTCCTGCGATGGAAGAGCTCCCTCGGGAAAGAAGGTTCGCCCTTGAGCTGATCGAAGAGCACCGGTCAATGGAGATACTTTACACCGACCTGAGGAACACCAAGTATGATCTTGAGATCTGGGTGCCTCGGCTCAAACCTATTCTGGAGATACATGAGACCCATATGGCAAGAGAAGAGAGCACTTTGATACCTAATCTACACGAGATGTTCGATCAAGAAACGATAGATAAGATGAGCGAGGACTATGCCAGGATCCTGGATGAAGAGAACGCCAGTCGAGGGATGCGCGTCAAGAACGCTCAGACCGTATGATCTCCTCGAGCGGGCTTGAATGGCTGGGATGGGCCATTAGGGCGGACGAACATTTCGTTCGTATCGTCGGTCCTAAAATACTTGAAGGTTCATCCGATCATCAGGTTCGCTTTGGGACCTGATCTTGGACAAACCCGTCAAAAGAGGTCGGATGATGAAACTTGATGTGTTGGACAAAGATCTTCTCTCAAGATCCTCGTGGCACCCGGAACGAAGGTTCGTTTGAAGGATCACGACACGGGATGGGCCCAGAACGAAGAACTAAAGGACATAGGTAAGGACACTTTGAAAAAAGAGGCCAAAAAGATACTGGAAAAGAACATCGGCGACCTTACTGAAGCGCAGGAGCTGCTCTGGGCAAGCGATACGTATGCCCTGCTGATCATCCTCCAGGGGATGGATGCTGCCGGAAAGGACGGCATAATAAAACATGTAATGTCCGGTGTGAACCCTCAAGGGTGTGACGTCACGAGCTTCGGACCGCCCTCCCATGAAGAGCTGGCCCATGATTTTCTTTGGCGGATTAACCAAGGCCCTTCCACAACGTGGGCGCATCGGGATCTTTAATAGGTCGCACTATGAAGAGGTGCTGGTCGTTCGTGTCCATCCGGAACTGCTTGCCGCAGAGAAACTTCCTAAAGGGGATGTCAAAGACAATCTATGGGGGAACAGATATCAGGACATAAACGCCTACGAAGAACACCTCGTCCGGAACCGGACGGTCGTCCTCAAGTTCTTCTTGCATCTCTCGAAGGAAGAGCAAAAACGCAGGTTGCTTGAGAGGTTGGAGGCCCCCGACAAACAATGGAAGTTCTCGGCAGCGGACCTGGCGGAGCGCGATCGATTGGGATGAATATACGAAGGCGTACGAGGAAATCGATCGAAAACACCAGCACCCGTTTTGCACCATGGTATATCGTTCCCGCTGACTACAAATGGGTCGCGCGAACTCTGATTGCGAGCATCATCACCTCCTCGATAGGGTCACTGAACCTTGAATACCCTCGTCCAAATGAGAAAGAACGGGAGCTGTTGATGAAGGCAAAGAAAAAACTAGAATCTGATTAGTGCTTTCCACTAGCGATGATCGATCCGGTGGGCGGCCCGGGATGGATCGTTCTCAATGAACTAGCGACCTTTATTGATTCCGCGTACGACATTTCCCCCAGAAGGTCATTTCGGAAAAGGACCTTGGGATAAATGAGCGGTTTACGGATCGCGGTTCTTCCACCCGCACCATATTTTCATATACGGGACGCTGCTAAAAGAAAATGTACATGATCGGACCGTTGCGGATTTTTTTATTGTGGATCTCCTTAAGCTCGCTTTTTGTGTTCGCCTTTATCTCGGGTCGGATCGTAATCGAAAGCATGATAGAGGTCGCACCGTTCCCGTTGTTCCCGATGATAAACTACTGGCAGATGGGCATAATTACGTTCTTGCTCAGTGCGGTCACGATGTTCGGTTTTCTATCATTGGGTCCAGATGGCTCGGATAGTGGGACGAAAGATGGACCTGGGACATACGGTCCCTAAGATCCAGATCGTAAGAACATCACTAGTGTTCCTCCGCCGGTGATCAGTTCGATCATGCCATAATATAAAAACCTCGGTAGAGCGATATCATATCATGGGCATAAAAGGCGGGATAAAGACCATAACGGATCTGATGGAGATATCGGCCAGGACGGCTCCAAAGGCGCTCGGACAGGACCTTATCGAAGTGATCGTGGTCGAGGACGATCAAAGGATCGTGATCGGGAGGGATATGATCAAGATCGCCGGTGAAAGGGACCTACCTAATTTCGCAAGAGATGGCCAGAACCGTCATCGATTCTGATGGTCTCGTTCTCATCGGTCTGCTTCCGCATAAAGGGGCAGGTATGGACTGTGGAGCTTGCGGCTTCGAGAGCTGCGAAGACTTCAATAAGACCACTTTCTCGGGGGATTTTCATGGACCGAACTGCTCGATACGTCTTCTTGACCTGGGGATCGCGCTCTGTTCCGCTGCAAGGACCGCCGCGGAGATGAACGTGGACAACAGGATCATGTATCGTGTGGGTGTCAGTGTAATAAGATCGGGAATGAGCAAGGCGAACATAGTTCATGGGATCCCTTTGTCGGCCACTGGTAAGAACATCTTCTTCGACAGGCAGAAGAAGTGATCCGTCCGAACCCGATCGGATAGCGCCTTCGAACGACCGTGGTCCTTCCGACAGGTCTTCGGACGGCGTAAAGCTTAACGGCAAGATCAAGATGGAATATCGCCCCTGTTGCATCATGCCATATTATATTTATGTCCAGATACCACAGTGATCCCATAGTTCCTCGTTTAGATCAAAAATGATCTACGCTTCAATATTTATATAACCGATCAGTGAGATCGAGCATTGGCTTGGATCTAGATGATCAGGATCTTATATGTCGATGATGAGGCCGACCTTAGAGAACTGGGAAAGCTTTTTCTCGAGATGTCCGGCGATATCAAGGTAGCGACCGTCGGATCGGCCCGGGAGGCGACGGCCATGCTCCTGGAACCTGATTACGATGCGGTCATCTCTGATTATCTGATGCCCGGTATGGATGGCATCTCTTTCCTCAAACATTTGCGTGCGGAGGGAAACGGCATCCCGTTCGTTCTGTTCACAGGTCGTGGTCGTGAGGAGGTCGTCATCGAGGCGTTGAACTCAGGAGCGGACTTCTATCTTCAGAAAGGTGGCGAACCGGTCGCTCAGTTCAAGGAGCTAGAGCACAAGATCAAAGAGGCGGTCAGAAGGTCCAGGGCAGAGAAGGCACTTAGGGAGAACGAGCAGCGATTGAGCATGGCACAGACCATAAGCCTGACGGGTTGCTGGGAGGTCCTGACCGGTGCTCAGGAACGACAGGTCTGGGGTTCAGAGGAGGCCTTCCGTATGTTCGGTCTCAAAAGGCCTGAGGATGGAAGGGTCGAGCTAGAGGCCGTGGAGTCATGCATCATCGAGAGGGATATGGCGCACCATGCCTTGCTGGACCTGATAGAAAAAAGTGCTCCCTACAATATAGAATATGAGATCGCCCCGGCAGATGGCGGTCACCACAGATCGATACGTTCAGTTGCAGAGGTCGTACCGGTCGAGGAGGGGCGATCGCACAAGATCGTCGGCATAATCCAGGATATCACCAACGGTAGAATGACGGAAGAGGCGCTCAGAAGGGACCAGAAACGGAACGAGGCTTTGCTCGAGCTTTCTCAACTGACGGACCTAACGATCAACGAGATAGCTGAGAAGGCGATGAACTATGGACTTTCGCTCTCTCATAGCCGGATCGGCCATATTGCGTTTTTGAACGAGGACGGAACGGTCCTCAAGATGCATCACTATTCAAAAGGGGTCATGGACAACTGTAAGATGAAGGACAGAACGATGGGGTTCGATCTTTTATCGACCGGTCTATGGACAGGGGCGGTCAGACAAAGAAGACCTGTCATAACCAATGATTACGAAGGCCCTGATCCCCTGAAAAAAGGACTTCCTGAGGGACATGTCAGATTGAAACGATATATTAGTATACCGGTCTTTGACCATAACCAGGTCGTTGCCATCGCTGGAATGGGGAACAAAGAGACCGACTATACGATGGAGGACGCCCTGGATTCTGTCCCTTCTCATGGACGGGATATGGCAGATCATTAAAAGAAAAGAGGCGGAAGAGGCGCTTCGAACCAGGGAAGAAGAGTACTCTAAGCTCATTTATTCGATACCCGACCTTGTGATCCGAACCGATATCGATGGTACCGTCAGATTCGTGAACGAGCAGGCCCTAAAGGTCACTGGATATGAAAAGGACGATATCATTGGAAAAAGCATTTTCGATTTCATCTCAAAAAAAGATGCCGACCGCGCCATCAGTACGTTCAAGGAGATGATCACAGGAAGATTGGGCCCAAGGAGATACGAACTGGTCCTGAAGAACGGTTCGAGCGCCTCGTTCGAGGCGAACGGCGACATCCTTCTGAAAAATGATGGGTCACCGTTCGGTATCGTTCTCGTTGGTCGGGACATAGCTGAAAGAGATAGGCTAGAGGCAATGCTCGAACACCTCAACCGAGATCTTGTGGCCGTAAAGGAGGTCCATAGGTCCATATCTAAGGCGGGAACCGAACATGATCTGTTGAACGATGTTTGCAAAATAGTTTGCCAGAAGGCCGGCTACCGCATGGCCTGGATAGGGATCGCCGAGATGGACGAGAAAAAGAGCATCAGACCGGCGGCTTGGAGCGGGTTGGACGAGGACCTCATGAACCGGATAGATGCCTCATGGGGGGAGGACGGGCGCGGGACGGGACCGACGGGGATATGCATAAGGACCGCAAGAACGGTGATCGTCCGGGATTGGTCCTTGGACCCGAGGACCTCGCCTTGGAGGTCCATGATCCAAGGGAAGGATCTTGGATCAATGCATCTCCATACCGCTCACTGAGTCCGGGAAAGCGTTCGGCGCTTTGACCATGATAGCATCGATCAAGGACGCTTTCACCGACGAAGAGATCGAGCTGTTGGAAGAAATGGTCTGCGATCTGTCGTTCGGTGTCATCGGTCTCAGGACCAGGGAGCAGAGGGACCTGGCAATAAAGGCCTTGAACCGTAGCGAAATGAGCAGGAAAGCATTGTTCGAGGCGGTCCCCGAGGCGGCCTGGGTCATGGATCAGGAGACAGGCCGGTTCATCGATGCAAATCCCGCCGCGCTCAAAATGTATGGATATACGTTAGATGATCTTATCGGACACACTCTCCAGCGATATATCGGCCGAACCTGAAAGGACCGAGCAGGCGATAAAGGAGGGATGGTCCTTCATTCCCCTTCAGTACCATAAAAGGAGAGATGGTACGGTCTTTCCAGTGGAGATGATCTGTAATGAGCTGGTTATCGACGATAGAAGGACGATAGTCGGCACTTCAAGGGATATATCGTATCGTATGAGGGCCCAAGAGGCCGTTCAAGAGGCCAACAGAAAACTGAACCTGTTGACCAGCATCACAAGGCACGATCTGAACAATCAACTCACCGTTCTGACAGGCTATCTTCAGTTGGTCGATCAGAAGGACCCCAAGACCTTTGGTCATGTAGAAAAATGCAGATCGATCGCAGAATCGGATACGAAAGATCGTCCAGTTCACTGCAACATACGAGAACGTCGGTGTCAAAGAACCAGTCTGGTTCGACCTAAGGGAGATCATTATAAAAGCATGCGAAGAGAACATTTCTGGGGGCCTCACCATCGCGAACGATGTTCCATCTGGAACGATGGTCCTTGCGGACCCATTGATAGCAAAGGTCATAGCTAATCTGATGGACAACACTATAAGGCATGGAAAAAAGGCCCAGAACATCCGTTTTTCGATCGGTAGGAACGATAAGATGCTGACCGTTGTCTACGAGGACGACGGGGAAGGCATCCTGTCGGAGGACAAGCTTTCCATTTTCGAGAAGGGTTTCGGAAAGAACACGGGCCTTGGCCTGTTCCTGTCGAAGGAGATCTTAGGGATCGACGAAGATGACGATAGAAGAGTCTGGTATCCCTGGAAAAGGTGCAAGGTTCGTGATCGAAGTACCTTCAGGGATGTATGAAGTTCGCGAAACCTCAAAATGAACGGCGTTATGTCATTGGGGCGTTTTTCGATCAACTTCGTGCATCCCCGGATGCAGTTCGATCTGACCGGTCCAAGCAAGGATGTCAGCTCGTGATGATATGATCGTTCACGTGAAACTTCCGCCCAGATGAACGCCCTTGACCGGTCTCAAAAAATGAAAGAAAAGATCGCTCAGGAACGAACGTCGCCTATCCGATGTTGATCAGGTTTTCGTCCGTTCCTTCGCATGTTCGCTCGTTCATTTGGTCCCGGTCTTGATGCCGCGCTTTGAGAGAGCTTCCTTTACCTTTGTTGGTACCTTTCCCTTTTCGGCCCTTTGAGGCATTGGTTTGACCTCCCTTTTCGTCAGTTCTCTACGCCCACGGGCCTCTGGCATCATGATGACCTCTGAGGCCCCCCGATCTTCGTCGTCCACCTTGAAATGAGCTGATACCTTTTGAAGGTCGACCGCCATCTCTGAAAGCGATTGAGCACGGGCCGTCATGTCCTCCATGCTGGCGGTAAGCTCTTCCGTGGAAGATGCTGACTCTTGGGAGGCCGAAGCCGTTTCTTGAGCGATCGAGGCGATGCCATCGACGGACTTTGCGGCGCGCTGCGTTCCAGATCTTTGCTGATCTATGAGCGTTACCATGTCGGTCATCTGTTTTGACGACAATATCGCTTCTTTGGATATCTCTTCAAAGACCTTCCCGGTCATCTCCACGATCTTGATGCCTTCGGCCGTCGTCTTGGTTCCTAGGTGCATGGTATCGACCGCCCTACCTGTCTCGAGCTGGACCTCTTTGATCATCTTTGCTATCCTCTCGGCCGCTTCCCTCGAGTCCTCAGCGAGGTTCTTGACCTCTTCAGCTACGACAGCGAAACCACGACCTTGCTCTCCGGCCCTGGCAGCCTCGATCGCGGCGTTCAACGCGAGCAGGTTCGTCTGGTCCGATATCCCGGTGATCACACCGACGATCTCACCGATCTCTTCGGACCGCTTTCCAAGCGCCTCGATCTCCTTTGCTGATCCTTCGACAACGCTCGATATCTCCTGCATCACCTTGACCGTGTTCTCGACGGCGATCTTTCCCTTGGCGGCCCCTTCCGCTCCTCTCTTGGCCCCTTCGGCATTATTATGGGCACTGTCCGAGAGCGTTCCATTCGAGCTGGCGATCTCCGCCATGATCTTCGCGGTCTCCTCGACCTGTGAGGCCTGGGACTGAGCTCCCTTGGAGATCTGCTGGATGGCTGCCGAGACCTGCTCGGTCGACGCGTTCATCTCCTCTGCTGAGGATGCTAGGTCCTGTGAGGTGGAGGAGACCATATCGATCGATCGATTGACCTTCTTCAGGAGGTCCACCAGGTTCTCACCGATCTTGTCAAGGGACATGGAGAACCTATTGAAGTCCCCCTGGGTCTCTATCTCTACTCTAGCGGTCAGATCTCCGTCCGCATATGATTCGGCGATCCTCATTGCCTCATTTATTGGGACGATGACCGCGTCCAGTGTATCGTTGACCCCCTGAACGATCTTTCTAAAGTCGCCCTTATGCTTCGAGATATCCGCCCTCGTTTCCAACCTACCCTCGACGGCCGCTTTGGCGAGCATATTGGAATCTGCGACCAGAGCCAGGATACTGGACCTGAGCGTGTCCATCTTCTCATTGGCAATGACCTGTTTACCAGGGAGCCTTTCTAGAACTGGTGCGAGGTCCCCCTCCGAATAGCTGCTCAGGATGCCGAGGATCTTCATGATATTGCCGATGTGCAATCTGACGCCCGCGTTCGTTCCTTCTATCAACTTGCGATAGACCCCGTGGAACATTTCCTGGTCGACGAACGCCTCGATATCACCGGCCACCTGGGCATCATACATCTTCTTGGTCTCTTGGATCATCAGGTTCAAGGCGTCGATGCAGTTGTTCAGGTTGTTCTTTACCAGATCGAAATCCCCGTTGTATTCCTTGTTGATCTTGGCGGGGATATCTCCCCTGGAGATCTTATCAACGTAAGAGGCGGCCACGCTCAAGGGGCCGATGACAGCGTCCAAGGTGTCGTTGACCCCCTGTACGATCTTTCTGTACTCCCCTTTTTGCTTCGTAGGGTCAGCGCGGATCGAAAGCTTTCCTTGCACCGCTGCATTGGTCAGCATCTCCGTGTCCGAGACCATTCTTCTTATGGCATCCCTGGTCTCGATCAAAGAACTGTTCAATGGCACATATTGATCATGAAGTTCCTTGGTAGCGTCATCCGCATCCTTCAGAACGATTTCGAACGTTAGGTCCCCTTTCCCAAGCGACCTCACGCAGTCTCCGACTTGGGAGATGTACTCTCCGCGATAGACAGCCCTCTTGGTTTCGGTCGTTATATCCTGGACGATCTCTATATGACCTATTTTTTCTCCTTTAATATCCTTGATGTAAGCGATGTCGACCTGAAAGTTCATGCCTTGTTGTTCGAACATGGTTCTGGGCCTGTTGCTTCTTAGACACTCCACACCGCAGTTCTTCGTCTTACAGATGTTGGCGTTCCAATTGGAGCACTGTTTTCCAAGGACGTCCTTTCGTTTCACACCGAGGAACTGCTCGACCGGACTGTTGATGAAAGTCCAGTTCATGTTCATATCGGTGACGGATAGTGGCCATGGAAGAGAATCAAGGATCTGCTCATAGAGGAATAATTGGTCCCTGAGCTTATCTTCCTCTCCCGCGCTCATCAGGAACACTATGGCCCCTGAGACCCTGCCATCGTCGTATACGGGAACGACGCTCATTTTGACAGAACGTTGACCCTTCGGACCACCCATGATCATGGGCATATCATAGTTCATGGGGATGCCGCCCGTGATCGCATCGACGACCGGTTGGATAGAACCAGTATCGATGTTGCCCAGAGCATCGGACATTGTCCTGCCCAATAGAGCGTCGGAGGCCATCCCGAGCACATCCATCGCATGCTCATTGATCAGTTCTATCTTGGTCCTCTCATCGACAAGCAGGCCAGGCAACGGAAGGAACGTTTATCATTTGTTTAGCTATCTTCTTCTCTAGCATCATCTTTGAACTGGGACCATTTGTCTCTGCATCCATGAGATGTCACCATCCTCGAACTTTGATCTTCCTTTTTCTATGATTTCTAAAATTAATATACCATATATAATTCAAAAGCACCAAAGATCACATTTGATCCTGACATTTGACATATCTCATCGAGACCTTCGTTCATGATAAGGAACGAATGTTCGGGCTAGAGGACAGTATCAGGTCCTCGACACGAACCCCCTGGGGTTCTCATCATGACACATATGTTCCTAATGACCTTTGGCCGGGGAGAGTACATTGAACGATCATCACGTTACGCCCCGGGCGATCTTATCAGGGACGACCTAGGTCCTTAGCGAGCGTTCTTTCCTTGGGGGCCACCATGTAAGAGGACGGGACCTGATTTATGATCTTTCCCGACCTGAACGCCTGGATCGTATCGATCGCGCCATCGAGCATCCTGTTCATCGACTCTTCTGTAAAGAACCCTATATGTGGTGTTATCGTGACCTTTTCCGAGCGCAACAAAATATCGTTCTCCGGATCTGTCTCGTCTTCGATGACATCGAGCCCAGCAGCGCGAAGATGGCCACTATCCAGCGCCTCTTTCAGTGCGAGTTCATCAACTATCTTTCCTCTTGCCGTGTTGATCAGAACACTGCCCTTCTTCATCCTTCTCAAAGCGGTCCTATCGATCAGGTTCTCGGTGTCCTGTGTGAGGGGCATATGGATCGTGATAAAATCACTTATTTCTAGAAGGGCTTCCAGTGGCATATAACTGAACTCGAACGTCCTTGCCGATCGATCATTTTGATATATATCAAAGGCTACGACCTGCATACCGAAACCTTTTGCTATCCTGATGACCTCGATCCCTATCTTCCCGGTCCCTATCACACCCAGTACCTTCCCCCTGAGCTCCATGCCCTTGAAAGGGCCGAAAT
This sequence comes from Methanomassiliicoccaceae archaeon, assembly GCA_963741025.1. Lineage (GTDB taxonomy): Archaea > Thermoplasmatota > Thermoplasmata > Methanomassiliicoccales > Methanomassiliicoccaceae > CAVUGW01. Next base: position 34,156 of record CAVUGW010000011.1, on the reverse strand, counting down.
CGAAATGCTTGTCATCCGTCACCGATCTGTCGGCCTTGACCAGGTTACGGGCGCATGCCAGGAGAAGACAGAACGTTATGTTCGGCAACGACATGCGGACCATAGTCCGGCACGTTGGTGACCGTTATGCCCTTTTCTGCCGCATATCTAGAGTCGATGTGATCAAAACCTACGCTCCTGGTATTTATCATCCTCAATCTTGGCAGTGCATCGATGACCTCCTTATCTATGTTGGTCCGGATGAACACCGAGATCAACGCCGCATCCGCCGCCAGATCTATAAGGTCCTCTTTCTTTAAGATCCCGTCGAGCAACTGAAGCTCGTCCTCTCGAAAGGCCGCTTCTATCTTCCTTTGACCTCCCATCACCTCGGTAAAGAGCATCTTCATCGATCCATCCCCTTTATCGACATGATGGGACCGGACATATCGCCCCCGATCCTATCAAGTCCCATACCTTTGGGTTTGTCAGTGAAAATATATAGTTTATACGACGGGACACCCTAGAGGGAGCTGATGGACGGGACCGGACGATAAGGTGGTATTTGGAAAGAGAGGAAAAGGTGACAATAGGAGCATTTCCCACCATGCGGGATCCATATGGGGCTAGGTTCACTTGGACGCCATCATATGCAGATGCTCGGGATCTTCCTTGGACCAGAGGTCCGAGAGGTCCTTTACCACCACGTCGGCCCCATGCTCTCTAAGTTCATCCTCGTGGGAGCCCCTATCCAATCCGATCACCAGACCGAACCCACCCGACCTGCCTGCCTCGACCCCTGCAAGTGCGTCCTCTATGATCGCCGACCGCGGAGGAACCGTACCCAACCTCCTCGCCGCCTCCAGGAATATGTCAGGGGCGGGTTTCCCATGGATCCCGAGCCGCTCGGAATCAGTGCCGTCGATGATCACATCGAAAAGGTCCATCAGTCCCGAGAGCCGAAGTACGTTCTTGGCATTACGGCTCGCAGAGATCAGGGCCACTCCCTTCTCCTTTGACCTCATTGACCTGATGAACTCTATGGTCGTTACATACGCTTCCGCCCCATGGGTCTCGAGATATTTCAGAAAATGGAGGTTCTTGCGATTTCCTATCCCGCATATCGTATCGGCCTCTGGAGGATCTTCCGGTCCCCCATAAGGGACCTTGATGTTCCTTGAACTTAAAAAATCGGCAACACCATCATACCTGGGCTTCCCGTCGACGTACCTGAGGTAGTCGGACGTTTCATCGAAGGGTTCATCGTTCTCCCCCTCCCTTTTTTCACAGTCCTTTGAGAAATTCATCGAACGTCATCTTCCATGCCATGGCATGTGCCTTGGCCGTGTTCGTCACCACCCCGTCCATATCGAAGATGAACGCATCGATATCATTGAGATCGAACGCGATGGTCCTGTTTTGTATGGTGGTCCCGGTCGACATATCATCTTCTCCTGACCTGAATGTGATCTTAGACGCTCATCATGGTGTTCCCATCATCATCGTACAGAAAACCGCTGAGGCTCAGATCTCCACCCGCCCCCAGTTCCCTTATCTTGGCCCAGAGCTCTGCCAAGCTTCTGATGGCATATTCCTGAGGGAATAGCATTCCAGGATAATGGACCGCCAAACGGTGATATTTTCGAGCGGCGTCCACATACTCATCCTTCCTACCAGGTCGGTCGGGGGAGGAGGTGGTCTCGAAGAACTCCTTCAATATGACATTTCCCTCGGACGATATCAGTCGTAAGATGGCCCTCGGTTCTCCGTCCTGCAGATCAAATTCCGTCCTCGTTCCGGGATCATCTTTTTGGAGGATCTCCGACCTTATGAACAATGCGCGATGGACAAGAGCGATCAGTGATATCGTGGACGGAGACGGTGAACGGGACCCGGCATCTCCTTTCTGGCCGATCTCCTTATTGAACATATCATGGTCTCTGAAACCACGGTTAGATAAGCTTAGCGGTATCCAACCTGGAGGATATTGCAAAGGGGATAGGGATATGATGGTCTCATGCGGTCAGCTCTTCAGGGGAAGATATTCCCTTGGCGACCTTTCCTCTTCTGATAAGAACATCGTATAGGCCGACCTTCAGAACGTCGGTTATCACGAAAACGATCAGACCCTCTATCCATATGAAGGCGACATACGTGATGCTCAATTGTGGCAACAGGACCCCGAAAAGCACGAGCAACGTGGCCGTCGTCTGTGTTAGAACGATGGCGGCAAGCAGCTGGGGGGCGGGTCTAACGCTCCAGAATCGCCCTTTTGTACGCGCCACAAGAAGTACCAAATGACCTCCGATGGAGAGCTTCAGATATATGAACGACTGAAGTTCGGGAGTGCTAAGATGGAAGACGAAAAGACCGATATATAGAACGATGAAAGACTCGATCACACCTATCGTTCCAAGAAATGTCGATATCAGGATCAGTACGCCCATATCCCATTTCTCAGGCTTTGCCGAGTATCGAACGTTGTCGAAAGCTATAGTTAATATCGGTAGGTCGTTCAAAAGTGCCAATAGGACTATCATCAATGCGGTGATCGGATAGAACTGGAATATCAAGATGGAAAGAGTGATGAAAAACAGGACGCGAAAGGTCTCTGAGATCCGATAGATCGAATAGTTGATCATCCTTTGAAATATTCTCCGGCTCTCGATTATCGCATCGATGACCACTCCGAGACCTGGAAGGGTCAGGACTATGTCCGCGGCGGACTTGGCGGCGTCCGTAGAACCTTCTACCGCGATACCTGCGTCTGCCTTTTTCAATGCGGGAGCGTCATTGACCCCATCCCCCGTCATACCAACGATATGGCCTTTGCTCTGAAGAAGTTCCACGATCCTGTATTTGTGTTCGGGAAAGACCTCGGCGAAACCTCCGGCCTTTTCCACCTTTTCCGCGGCTTCCTGTTCCGGAAGATGGACGAAAGAGTCGGATGACAATATGTCACTGCTGAGGCCGACCTCCTTGGCGACCTCCTTGGCGATGGCAATATGGTCTCCAGTGACCATCTTGATGTCGAGACCCATCCCTTTCGCCTTACGGACCGTCTCAGCGGAATCTATTCGAGGAGGGTCGTGTAGTCCGATGAGGCCAAGGAATCGCCATCCTCCGTTCGCTTTTCTTGCTACCCCTATCGCCCTGTAGCCCTTGGATGCCATGGACGCCACATCGTCCATTATATCATCGTTAGATCCGTTCTTGCCATCTACCAATCCAACAATGATCTGTGGGGCCCCTTTTGTCACTCGGACGTCCGCACCTTCGTCATGTAACATGACCTCGGTCCGTTTGCTCACCGGATCAAAAGGGACGAACTTCTCGATCTCGTAGGAGGCTATCTTCTCAGATAAGCCCTTCACCTGACCTGCTCCTGCGAGGACCGCATCATCGATGGGGTCCTTGTCCTCGGCATGTGAGGCGAGGGCGGCATTTAGCAGAACATCGTTCTCATCATAGTTGCCATACGCGATGATCTTCGCCAGGGATAGTTTGTTCTGTGTGATCGTGCCGGTCTTATCGGAACAAAGAACGTCCATTCCGGCCATCTCTTCGATGGCGATAAGTTTGCTAACTATCGCCTCTTTCTTGGCCAGAACGATAGCTCCTATGGCCATTGTTACAGATAGAACGGCCGGCAACGCGACGGGGATCGCTGCGATGGTAAGGACCAATGCGAACTGGAGGGTGTCCAGAAGGCTCTGGTTACGGATTATGGCAGAAATAAAGACCAGGGACACAAGGATTATGTCAAGGATTATCAGATAGTCGCCGATCCTTAACGACGTTGCGCTGAAAGTGGCTCACCGTGTGAGCCCCCTGGACAAGCTCGGTCGTTCTCCCGAAGAAGGAGTTCGCCCCGGTCGCCGTGACGACCGCGTCCATCTCACCCTTCCTTATGATGGAACTGGAAAATGAGATGTCCCCTTTCTTCTTCTCGACAGGTAAAGACTCCCCGGTCAGTGCCGATTGGTCGACCTCTAGATAGTCGCCGTCGATGAGCTTGATGTCGGCCGGTACGATATCTCCAAGGCGGACCCTCACTATATCCCCTGGTACCAGCTCCCTGGCCGGTATCCGACCCCATCTTCCGTCACGGAGGACCCTGGCGTCCGGAGCCAGCCTTTTCTTAAGAAGATTCGATGGCATTGCCGGCCTTCCGTTCTTGATAGAATCCGACGATCGCGTTCGAGAACAAGAGGGCCAGGATGATGAAGAAATCGTCCCAGTGGCCGATGATCCCGAGAGTACCACTGCGACCATTATCATTATGGGGATCGGTCCCCAAAAATAACCGAGGAACTTGATGACAGGGTTGACCTTCCTTTCGATGATCTCGTTAGGGCCGATCCGCTCGATCCCGCTCCTTCGCTTCTATGCTCGATAATCCGTTCTTGCTGGTCGACAACTTTGAGAAAGTTCCCTCGATGGTCAACTTAGAAAGATCGTCGACGGACCCCCCCTATAAGGTCGTCCCCGCCTCCCTTTGGTCCTTTCTTCGTCGGGGGCATCCGACCTGATCTCTTCGAGTGTTATCTATATAGAGATTGCACGCTCTTTCATCGATGAACGATCGTGCTAAGGTCCCTGAGGAAAGAATGTCGTCCCAGTTGGACCGTTCTACCTTAGGGAATGCATCCCTCCAACAATGATAAGGAAGAGGGAGGGACTGGGAAAGAAAGGGCAAGGAGGTCCGTCCGGCAATGTCCACATTCGATCGAATGCCATAATCTTAAAGTCCTCGAAGATCAAAGGATAGATAGATCGGGGTGTTGTCCTGCAAGATATATCGCGGGCTCAGATGAACAAGAGATCGATGGTGGCCGATCTTGGTCCGTTCCAGGCCACGGTCGATGCTCGCCTCTGCGAGTGGGACAAAGCTGCCTTGGTGAGCAGATTGATCGCCAGAGACCCTACCCTGTGGTTCCCACGACCTGTCCCGGAGATCGTGGACCGCCTTGGATGGCTTTTCTTGGGAAGGACGGTCCGCCCATTGATACATGAATATATCGAACTAGCGGATGAGGTGGAGATCAAGAGGGGATCGAGCACTTGGTCCTCCTGGGAATGGGTGGCTCAAGCCTGGCCCCCTGTGTATTTCATAGGACATTCGGGAGCGCAAAAGGATATCCCGACCTTATCGTTCTAGATAGCACCCATCCATCCGCGGTCCTGAACGTAAGGAAAAGCATCGAGCCCGGGAACACGTTGTTCATCGTATCCAGTAAATCCGGCACCACATTGGAAACGATGTCCCTTTACAAATATTTCTGGAAAGAGATGGGAGCAGTAGGGAAAGAGAGAGGACATCGCTTCATCGCCATAACCGATCCAGGGACCCCCTTGGCTGAACTAGCTAGAAAAAGAGAGTTCAGGACGGTCATCGAGGGGGATCCCGATGTAGGGGGCAGATATTCCGCACTGACCTCCTTCGGATTGGTACCGGCGGCCCTTACAGGGGTTGACGTGATGGGCCTCTTCAGGTCCGCATTCGGCCAAGAGGACGCACCCGAGCTTTTGACCACCACCGCAAGCTCTTACGGTGTAGAGCTAGGGGCCATACTAGGCGAGCTGACGACGGTTGGAAGGGACAAGGCCACCATTCTAGCATCTCCCTTCGATCCGCAGTTTTTCTTCTTGGATCGAACAATTGGTCGCTGAGAGCACTGGTAAGGATGGGAAAGGGATAATACCGATCATCAATGAACCGTTCGATGATCCGGCATCCTATGATCTAGACCGTACCTTCATAAGCATGGTCCTGGAAGGAGAGGAAGGGGTCATCGATCAGAGGACAAAAGCCCTTAGCGACCTTGGACATCCGACCATCAGAATATCGCTTAAGGACAAGATCGAACTGGGAGGGGCCATTTTTAACTGGGAGGTTGCCATTTCGACGGCGGCGATCGTCCTTGGGGTCCATCCCTTCGACCAGCCGGACGTTCAAAGTACGAAGGACCTGACCATAAGATCGATGGACAAGATCGATCTGGAACATCCGATCAAGGACAAGAACATCATAAAAGCGGAGAGCGGAAATATATTAAGAACTGCACTGAAAGAGTGGTCATCCAATGCTGATCCCCGGGACTATATCTCGATCCAGGCGTACCTCGCTCCTGATATAGACACCACGAACGCCTTGCAGGGATTGAGGCGAACGCTGCTCGAACGAACCAACCTCGCGACCTCCCTGGGCTATGGACCTAGATATCTACACTCCACCGGGCAGCTACAGAAGGGCGGCCCGAGAACGAGCCTCTTTCTTCAGTTGCTCGACCGGGTCACCGAGGACATCGACGTTCCTGAAGAGGACTATTCGTTCTGGGAGCTTATCCGTGCTGCCTCGCTCGGTGACACGGCCGCTACTGGAACAACGTGGAAGTAAGGTATTACCGGATCGACCTTGGAAAGGACCTTTTACTCTCGATATCCACGATCGAAGAGCAGATAGGTCACATGAAGATGAACGCATCGAAGGGGGTGTCCGCGATAGCCGCCAGCGGGCCATTCTGAAATGGTCATGTTCCGATGGCTCTGACCTTTTCTTCTGCTCAGGTTCGCAACTCGCCGTTCGCTATCATGATATCCCAAGGACCACCCGCTCGCAAATTTCAATTATTTGGCCGGCCCATCCCCCGTAGAATGATAGATCGTTGGTGAACGGACCTATGGACATCCCGTACCTAGGGTTAGGTATCGATACTGGCGGCACCTACACGGACGCCGCCATATTGGACATCGATAACGGAAAGGTACTGAGCAAGGCGAAGGCGCTGACGACAAGGAACGATCTCTCCATCGGGATCGCCAACGCGATAGGCAAGCTGGACCGCTCCATGTTCGATAAGCTACGTCTCGTCGCGATCTCTTCCACCCTCGCCACGAACTCGGTGGTCGAGGGCAAGGGCTGCAGGGTCGGTCTTATAGTCATAGGTCATGAAGCTGGGCAGTATGTTCCGGTGGAAGAACAGGTACAAATTTCCGGAGGTCACGATGTACAAGGAGACCCGGCAACGGACGTTGATCTCGATGCGGCAAGGGCCTTCATCGATAACGTCAAGGAAAAGGTCGATGCCTTCGCCATCTCCGGTTATCTCAGCGTACGGAACCCGGAGCACGAGGCGGCGGTGAAACACCTCGTCCGTTCGATGACCAACGCACCGGTCGTCTGCGGTCATGAGCTCTCTTCGGCGCTAGGGTTCAACGAGAGGACGATAACCGCCGTGCTCAACGCTCGTTTGATCCCGATGATCGCCGACCTCATCGCGTCGCTCAAACTGGTCCAGAAAAATACCAATATCAACGCGCCGCTCATGATCGTCAAGGGCGACGGCTCTCTCATGGACGAATCGGTCGCGAGGGAAAGGCCGGTCGAGACGATACTGTCGGGACCGGCGGCATCGATGATAGGGGCGAAAGCGCTGACAGGACTTCAGGACGCGATCATCATCGATGTCGGTGGTACGACGACCGACATCGGCATACTCAGGAACGGTCGTCCGAGATTGGACCCCGAGGGCGCCATCCTAGGTGGATGGCAGACCAGGGTGAAGGCCGTCGACGCCTTCACCGCGGGGATGGAGGGGACTCGAGGATCGTGATCGCGAACGGTAAGGCCCACCTGACCCCGTTGAGGGTCATACCTCTGTGCATCGCCTCATCCTCGTATCCGGGGTTGATAGGAAAACTAATGGGGATGCGAACGAGGGGGGGTGGGCCGACCTTCCACAGGGTGGGAGAGAAGATACCTTCACAACGGACAGAGTTCTTTGTGTTCTGTAAGAACATAGTTGGGGAAGATGTCGTAAGGGGTCAGGAAAAGATCTTGGACCTCATCAGGAGCGAGCTTAGGTCGTCGGACGAGCTGGCCGACCTACTGAACGATCCGATGATACCTTTCTATCTTGAACGGATGGAGGCGCTCGGCATGATCCTCAGGATCGGGCTGACCCCGACGGACAGTTCTGCACGCGGAGGATACTATGTTGAATATGATGCCGAGGCCTCCAAGATCGGCGTGGAGATACAGGCGGGGATCTTGGGTATCGAGGTTCCAGAGTTCATCAGGATGATGAGGACCATGGTGATCGAGAAGATCGCCACCGAAGTGTTCAAGAAACTGATCTATGAAAGAACCGGTGACCTTGCGATGGACGCCGTGGCCAAGACCCTGTTCGACAACATGATCCGCGGGACGGACCGAGAGGATTTTACCTGCAGACTGGAGTCCAATAAACCCTTTATTGGCATCGGAGCACCTGTGGGCGCATATCTTCCAGGGGTGGCAGAACGTTTCCACATCGATCTTGTTCTTCCGGAACACTCGGAAGTGGGCAATGCGGCTGGCGCGGTGTCAGGGAACGTCATCGAGACGCTGGAACTACTAATTAGACCGAAGAAAAGGATCGGAGTTCCTAGAAGATCCTCCGTGCACTTTGTTCTGGATGAAGGAGAGAAAGGTCTTCGAAAGCATCAGCGATGCATTATCGTACGCGAGGTCCCGAGGGAGGGACATTGTCAAAGAGAAGGCCTTCGCCTCGGGTGCTGACCGTGTTGAGATCATGGTCGATGAAGATCGAAAAGAGGCCCAACCCGATATAGGCTGGGGAGGGAACATTTTGATAGAGATAAGACTGACCTTGACCGGCATTGGAAAACCACGACTTTACTTTGAGGCAGAGCAGAAAACCTGGAAAGGGTGATTGGTTCGACCTCGCGGACGGCACCCCTCGTATCCACCGACCGCTCCTTCATGGAATGAGAGGGGGTTATGTTCCGACATTCCCAACGAGTTGGGATGGTCCGATGTTATGATGACCATACATTTTATCGATACACGATATTTGGCTAGAGCGGCATTGGATCTCAGCGTCCCATCACATTGATGGTCGATCGACCTTTTTCAGGTTCTGCGCCCCGATATCGGGTCTCGTGCGGCGGACCAAGGTAGGGAAACTCGTCCATCATGTCATTGTGGGGACCGCACTTGTCCCTCGTCAGCCTACCATTGAACACTGTAAGAAAAACATCTTTAGCATCATCACTGAGCGTTCGTCCGTTCCCGGGGTATGCGGATAACCTCTTGGGGTCGTATGGCAGGACATCGGGCAACAGGCTCCTAGCCGCCGCCTCCGCCCCTCTCGGAGTGTACCCGCCCGCCTGCTCTAGAGCATGCGCGAACATTGGTACGAACCGCTCGTCCTGTGCCGGCTCCCCATCAAGATATGCTTCTCTCTCGGGATCCGCCAGGAAAAGGGGTCTGAGTTGGCCGCGCCCCGCGGTCGGCCTGGACCAATTTACCGTCGACCTGCACGAGGGACCGATGCCATAGGTTCAAGCTCGCCCCGCCGCCAATGTCGCTTACCGGTAGTTCCAAGGCTATGCTACAAACATCCTTGTTGGCGAACCTGTCCGTTCCGGTGAACTGCATCTTGTTCATCGCACCGGCCACATCGAAGAAGAAAGGATCGCTGCGCCAGCCAGTGAACAAGCGATATGAACCAGACTCTGTTATCATCGCCTCTGGACCCATGGATACGGGAGATCCTTGAAAGATGACCTCTCCCTGCTCTCCCCTGCCGGCGGCCTCAGGCCCTTCCACTCTACGCACCGTCGCTGTCATCGAACCATTATCACCTCGTAAGAAACGGATGCGATAGGCGATGTCGGCGATCATGTCCCCGTTCGTATCGATCCTTAGCTCATAGAGGGCCTCTGGTGCGAAAGGTTCAGCTGTCGTAGGTTCAGGTGGATCGAACGATGACGACGGATGCACGTTCATTATAATCGTGGACCTGTTGATGTCGCCGGGCTTGGGGAAGGCGAAGAGGTCAGTTAGATCCAAACGGGCGTCTCCCATCGGAAACCCGAACTTAGGCCCTGAATAATGGTGTGACATATCAAACGCTCCTTAGGAAATCTTTTCTTCTCGCTCTAGGTCCATGTTATTAATTGATAGCCCAAATTAATAACGGGTGAACGAGCAATAGATTTAATATTACAACATCGTCCGACATGATAGTGTCCCGTTCGTCGCGTTAATGTGACATTTTCCTAGATAGATCGATAACCCCCTTTGAGGATAGTGATGTCCGAATACAACGCGATCGATCTGAGGCCATCGTGACCGAACCGAACGAGCGATGGCCCAGGGTCCAGGTCCTACATGATAAATGGAAGTGAATTAAAGAGACCGGTTCCTCCATCCGAGACATGTCTTCCCGATTTCGGACCGTTCATCCTTTTTCCATTAACGCCTGTGCTCATCCGTCCCTCATGATGCATTGGCCTTGTGATCTAGACCCATCCTGGTTCATATCGCATACATTGAGCTCGTCGTCCCATGCTCTGAACTTGAAGGAGAGGACCCATACTGCCCATATGTTTGTCCATGACCTTCGTTCGAATACATGCCTTGTCCAGGCATACCTCCATTACCTGTTGAATAACCTCCTTGCCCATGTTCTTGGCCCTGATATGCTTCCCCCTGACGACCAAATGAGTACATACCGCCCCTGCCCGGACCTGCCCCGTATCCAACTTGATATTCTCCCTTATGCGACTTTGGCATGTACGATGTGGAGGACCAATGGGACCGCCCATATGAGCCGGACGACCCGTATGTGGACGGACCGTATGACGATCCATGTGTCGAGCTGGTCGTCAACTTGGTTTGTGTTCCACCGCTGGTCACTGCTTTCGTTGCAATGTGGCTCTCAATGCTCTGTTGTCCTACGCCGTTCCCCCCGCTGGTGCTAACATAAAAAACGGCAACGACCCCTACTGCGACAAATAGGACGAGGACCACCATGGTGACGATCGGACCATTTTTCATTTTCATAGACCTCTCAGATAAGAACTTGAACGCTCATGTATCAAGAACTTTACGACCGTTCCAAAGAGCGAAGGATGGTTCTTCCGATCCTCAAGAACATAACGATGACAGATCTAATTATGAAGAACGCTCCGGGTAAAGGGAAGAGAAAAAGCATCGCCCATCGGGATGATCATGATAATGATCGGCGACCGGATCGACACCCATTATGGGATCTGATGAGGCTTAGCTTCCATCCCACCGCATGCAGGACAGAACGACTTGGCGTACGGGAGCTTCCGCTCATGCTCTTTATGGGATGTAGTGCCGGAACTCGCGATCAGAGCATCGTAACGCACCTCCGATATCGCTTCGTTGGGTCGATGGTAGAGAGATGGTTGTACTGGTCATCTCTGCCCCGCTGTTCGTTTTGCTCTAGGCGAAGTGAACGGGGGGTGGTCACCCTCGAGGCATCACCGAGCGGAAGATGACCGAGGAGGCGCTTTCGGTTCGCGAGATAAGAAATGAAGGTTTTTCAATTTCTTCCTAGATCTTTTATGGATCCCCGTTCGGGGCCAGTGGGGATCGTAGAGGGTCCAGTAATAATATCATCCTCGATATCTAGAAAAGAACCCATTTATAACGTGGGGCCAAAGGGTCATATAATAAGGGCCACCTTCGAGGACCTCCTGCAAAACCGCCTCGTCATCAAGGTCCTAGGTCGGACCGATGTCCGGTCTTAGGAAAGGAACGAGGTGGCTAGATCAGAAGTGATGGGATGCACATGGACTATCTTGGGACCAGCCACGAGGCTGGACATGGGACCGAGCCCCCTTGGTGCTTTGTAGAGATTCAGGATTACTTGGAAAGCCCCGCCAACGGAGGCTATGAGATGGTCTTCCGACGCCAAACTGGGGGGGCCATCGGACGCAGGAAAGGGATCGATGAAAATAGGTTCGGAAGGAGACTGCTCCGACCAACCTCACTTGTTCTTATCGTCATAATTGTCCTTGGAACGATCGATTCCCGTGATGATCACCACCAACGTTGGGTCACCACTATTCACTGCGATCCTAGGACCTCAAGGTCCATATGTCAGTTCAGGGTCCTCTGGGGACCTGTCGATCGATAATAACAACGTGTCCGATCAGAGCGGTACCCCACCAATGTCGCTAGGCTTGCTGTCCTCCAACCTTACGATATCCGAAGAGAACGGCGTGGTGGACGTGAGCACTCAAAGTTACTCTCTTAATGTAGCGAACGACAATGGTTATGTCGATTACACGATCCACCCGTATTTCAGTGATGATTTCATAAGATACATGAGGGTCGATCCTCTAACACCTGGAGAAGGAACTGTGGATAAGAACGGGACCCCGCTCGACTCGGTAAACATGTCGATCGCTGCATATGGACTCCATCCGGAACAGGATATGGTTCATGGAGTCCTGTCCGGAGTTCAGCCTGAACCAGACATTCACCCTCTATAGGGACTATCTTGAACTGAACGTCACATATCTGCCTGGAACGACGGACGTTCTCACCACCTATTTCGTCGGCATGTACAATAACAACGGTTCTCTTATCGACCTGTTCGACCAGAACGGACCACATCGATACGTTCCAGGCTACCCGGAGGACACCCCGATCACCAATGGTATAGGCGGATGGTATCCATCTTATGAGATGTTCGCCCCGGCCTTCGATATCAGGGACCCTAATAGCGACCTTGGGCTGGAATGGGGATATAATGATACTGAGGCCTATGTTTACTCGCCGATCTGGATGAAGGACATGGGTGGTGGAGGGCCGAGCGTTTTCGCTCTGAAGTACTCATCCATGAACAGTGTGGTCCCCAACATCGGCCTGGGCACTCCACAAACGTTCCAAACCTTCATTAGACCGTATCAGTACAGCGGTAACGACACGATGGGCCATGATCCTGGATATGCACAATGGGTGGCCCCTCTGATAGCTTCATATTGGGGCCACCATGGAACACCTATATTCCCGCTCACTGTGAACGACCTAGGTGAATGGGACCCTACCCTTCTGAACTGGGTAAATAATAGCAATGTCACCGTCGCAACGTATAGCACCAACCCGGACCAGATAAACTGGAACTATAAATCCGCCCAACTAATGGACCCTACCACATCTCAGATGCCTACCGCATGGGAGATGCTGAACGACTCCGGGCAGGTAAGGATGGACCAAAATGGTGATCCGATCGCTAGCGCAGCAGACCCAGATTACCGCAACTACCTTATTTATCAGGATTCTAATGATACATGGTGGTGGAGCACAAAAGGGGTCTTCTGGGACGAGATGAACGTCGTGAACGGGGACAACCAGCTCATGAACGATTACCAAGAACGGAACGACTTCGTATATGATGGGTACCTTGAACTGGTACAGGAGAGCTATGCTTCAGATAAATGGAGCTATGTCATCACTAATCCCTATACCGACCTCTTGCATCTTGCGATAGTAAGTGACCTCAGCATCATCGAGGGGTATGAACCAGTACGATCATACAACGTTGTACCTGGAGGACAATGTCAATTCAACGATGGACTTCGTGAACAACATTCCCCAGGATCTTAGGCCGCAGATAGATGTTTACCAGAACTACGACCCCAGCACTGACATGTACGCTGTGTATAACGTTCTATTCGGTTCGGCCCGCTATGGTTTTGACGTCAACCTTCTAGCATATACGGATGGGGAAAGCCAACTTCCCGCCCTGAACATGGCCCAGGACATGTTCGTTGCGATGGGGGCCGGGAGACATGAAGATCGTCAGATCCCGGTCAGCACATTGAACATGAACGACGAGGGAACGAATATCACCACCAACAGGCAAATGGTGGTGGTCACTGGACCCGGTGATCCGACCATGAATTTCACTGAAGGGTACGATCAGTACATGTTGACCAATCTTTGGGGGGGAAGTAAGAACTTCTCGATGATATTACCGGGCGACGGGTCCTTCATCGCTGGCTCTGGTGTCCAGGAGATCGGTGCTCTCCAGTATCTGCCAGATGGTTGTGTGCTTTTTCGTGGAACCATCGGAGCGGGACAGACGGGGTATGTGCTGAAGAAGACGACGATCTCCTCCATCGAGGATGCTAACGTCATGAGCGTGAGTTCGGCATCTAAAGGAATGCAACTTATCTCGATCACCGATGGACAAGGTCCACTGTTCAACGTCATCGCATTGGCCGACGCCCCCACGGTAATTATGGCAGATTTACCGTTCGATGGGCCCGGAAAGTGTTCGAACAGGAGGGCGGGCGGGGATAAAAATCACAGGATAAGGTCGATCGAGACCTTTCGCTGTGAAACGATCGAACTGGGGTCCGATTCCGGGACAATGTGAACTTTGGTCCGGCCGTTCCGGCATGACAAGAGCATGATGGTCCGAACTACCTGCCGGTATGATGCACTTCAAGCTCTGGTCGTCCCTTGATCTGGTACCCCTTGATCAGGGTAACCTCTTCTTTCATTCTAGTCCCTTGGTTCTCCCCTTGCTTCCCACTTTCCTTTACTTCCCACTAGATGGTGCCGAGAGATCGTCCCTTTGGTCAGGGACCATGAACCGGGTCCGATCCTCCGTGGAGATGGGACAGAAATGTTCGAGACCCAAAATACTGGGTAAAATCGATGGAACATCAATGGAACGAAAAGCTTCATAAACACCTCAAATTATCCTGTGCCCGGACATAACATGGACATATTACACTCGAAATCGTTCCTATTGTTCGTAGCGATCCTGCTCCCGCTCATATTGCTGGTGATCACCATCGCTTATGTCAACAATATACTGGTCTGGATGGCCTTCATCCTCTGGGTGGGTCTTGGCATAATCATGGTATATTTGCCGGAGATACCCAACAAGAAGTGAGGGGTCTTTTGAACATCAATTGTTGATCTGGCCATCTCTAGAGCGGTCGTAGGATCATCCTCAGGGAACTTCCGTTCCCCCTATCTGCAAAGGCCGTTCCAAATGGCCGATGGAAAATGAGCACTGAACGAGATCGATATGGCCCTCTAGCTCTTTTCAAAATGATCGTTCGACCGACCATATCTTCTGCGTCGATGAACGACCATTTTCGACGATATGTCTGGGTGGTCCTCTTTGATTAGTGCCCGTCCTGTTCCAGATGCAAAAAGATTATATCTGGTCCAGGCGTAACGAGCCTCGCTATGGGAGTGAACCTTTCGGACATCGTTCCTGTCGAACGTGCTCAATTAGAGGATCTAAGGGGTCGGACCTTAGCGGTAGATGCGTACAATACGATCTATCAGTTCCTTTCAATAATCAGACAGCCCGACGGGACGCCATTGAAGGACGAAAAGGGGCGGACCACCTCCCACCTTACCGGTCTGTTGTACCGAAATATCAACCTCCTTGAGCAGGACATAAGACCGGTCTATGTGTTCGATGGGGTCCCTCATAGAATGAAGGCCGAGACATTATTGGAAAGGCATGAAAGGAGAACGAAGGCGGGGGACGATTGGAAAGTGGCCGTTGAGAACGGGGATATCGAGAAGGCCTATTCAAAGGCCACCCAATCATCGAGGATGACCAATGACATCGCAGAATCTTCCCGCATACTTCTGAATTTGTTAGGATCCCCATAGTACAGGCACCGGAAGAAGGTGAGGCACAAGCAGCGTACATGGCATCGAAAGGTGATGTCTGGGCAGCATGCTCTCAGGACTTCGATTCCCTTCTCTTCGGAGCGCCCAAGCTCGTACGGAACCTGAATATCACCGGCAGAAGAAAATTGCCGGGAAGCAAACAATATCGGGACATCAGTATCGAGATCATTGAACTGAAAAAGGTCCTTGAGGCGAACGGTCTGAGGGACAGATTGCAGTTGATAGACCTTGCCATCTTGATGGGCACGGATTTTAACAAAGGGATAAGAGGGATAGGCCCTAAGAAAGGCCTGAAGCTGATCAGGGAGCACGGCGACATCGAACATGCACTTGCCGCGATCGGCGAGGCAGTACCTAACAAGGACGAGATCCGGAAGATCTTTACCAGTTGTGAGAAGTTCGATGATTATGATCTTACCTGGAGAAAGCCAGATAAAGAAAGGATCATCGACATGATGTGCAACGGTTATGGGTTCTCAGAATCAAGGGTATCGGCCGCCCTCGAAAGATTGGAAAGGGAAAAGAGACCTCCGGTCCACCATAACGAACCGGTCCTGGACAGATCTCAGGCAAGTCTTGATAAGTGGAACTGAACCCTCCGTTTATGGTCGTCCTGGTCCCAATGAGATCAAAAGGTCAGTGCATCATCACAAGCGAACTACCACGCCCTTTCGGGCGGAGCTTCTTGCTTCATCCGGTCAAATTGGGTAACATACACGGATGCGCGTATTTGTCGGCCGTCCACAAGGTTGAGATCCGGTCGTTCCCATCTTACATTCCATTGATCTTTATCCTCGGATAGAGGCGGAACTTGTAGGCGAGCAACGTTTCACCTTACATACCGAGCGAACTTGCATATGAACGTCTTTCGGTGGGTGGAACGGAAGGGCCGATCCGTTCGTCCCTTGCTGCGCCGTTCTCTACGCTCGCTCCCATCCCCCAGCTGGCGCAGGGGGAGCTCTCGCTCGCAATGGTTAAAAAGGGAGAGAATATTACTACTTCGAAAGGGACCAAGCGATGATAAAGCAGGTTCAGTCCAATTACAATGCCCCCGAGCTGGAAAAAAAGACCCAAGAGCGGTGGCTTACAAAAAACGTATACAAAGCGACCAAGGAATTAAGGGCCAACGGCCCTGATTTCTATTTTGTTGATGGCCCCCCATATACGACCGGGTACATCCATCTAGGAACTGCGTGGAACAAAACGCTCAAGGACACGATCATTCGGTTCAAGCGAATGCAAAAGTACAACGTCCGCGACCAACCGGGATACGACATGCATGGATTGCCGATAGAGGTCAAGGTCGAGCAATCCATCGGGGTCAAGAACAAAAAGGAGATCGAAGCATATGGCATAGACAAGTTCGTCTCCACCTGCAAGGACTTCGCTCTCGATTTCCAGAAGAAAATGACCGAACAGTTCAAAGAGCTAGGTATATGGTTGGACTGGGAAAGACCATACCTGACCATAGCCCCGAGCTACATCGAAGCGGCCTGGTGGACCCTTAAGAAGGCTCATGATAAAGGCATGCTGGTAGCATCCAACCGGGTCATACAGTGGTGTCCCAGATGTGAAACTGCACTAGCAGAGGCAGAGATAGAATACTGGGAAGAAAAGGACCCCTCGATCTATGTAAAGTTCCCCATCAGGGGGGAAAAAGGGGTTTCACTGCTCATATGGACGACCACACCCTGGACACTTCCAGCAAATATGGCCGTGGCAGCACATCCTGACTATAGATATGCGAAGGTCAAGTACGTTCGCGGGGAGGAGAGCGAGACCGTCATCGTACTGGAAAGCCTTGTCGACCAGATAGGAGAGCTGGGAGGCTGGGAGGAATACGCCATCCTGGACCTCATAGAGGGCGATGATCTTGTTGGGACCGAATAGTTCCTCCGCTCGAGGCAGAGGTAGCGTCCCAGAAGAGCATGTCCGGCAAGTGGGTCCATAAGGTCATTCCGTCAAAGACGGTCGAAGCGGAGAACACCGGGTTGGTCCATATCGCTCCAGGTCATGGGCCTGAGGATTTCGAGCTTGGCAAGGAGTTCGGTCTAGAGCCTTATTGTCCTGTGGACGAAAGCGGAAAGTTGACCAGGGATGTCGGCGAACGCTATGCTGGAATGTACATTAAAAAGGCTAACCCGCTGATAATCGAGGACCTCAAGACCAAGGGTCTTATGTTCCATGCGGGTGCCATCGACCACAGATATGGTCACTGCTGGAGATGCGATTCGGCCATCATATTCAGGAACACCACACAATGGTTCCTAAGGATAACACAGGTGAAGGACCTTATGCTGGACGAGATCGCCAAGATACGCTGGTCCCCTGACTGGGCCGGGTCGTCCAGAGAATATGATTGGACCATGAACGCCAGGGATTGGTGCATATCCAGGCAAAGGTATTGGGGAATTCCGATACCGGTTTGGAGCTGCAAATGCGGTCAGATGAAGGTCATCGGTTCTACGGACGAACTTGAGGGGTGTGAAGGCTACAGGAAGGACATGGAGCTTCATCGTCCTTGGATAGATGGGGTCGTCATCAAGTGCGACAAATGCGGCGGCAAAATGAAGCGTGTACCGGACATACTTGATGTCTGGTTCGATTCCGGGGTGTCGTCATGGGCACAGCTGGGCTATCCCAAGAACAGGACCGAGTTCGACAAATGGTGGCCATGTAAGTTCATCACCGAGGCGCATGATCAGACCAGAGGATGGTTCTATTCTCAGCTTGGGGCGGGTTGCGTGGCGTTCGGAAGGGCACCGTACGAAAGCGTTCTCATGCACGGATGGATCCTGGACCCCCAGGGACAGCCTATGTCAAAGAGCCGCGGGAACTGTCATCGAGCCTGGAAAGGTCATCAAGGAATATGGTGCTGACGCGCTCAGGTTCTATTTCATGAGGACCAACGCACCCTGGGAGGACATCGCCTTCCAGTACGAGGGCGTGAAAACGGCCCGAAAGACGCTCAATATACTCTGGAACAGTTTGTTAATTTCGCATCGACGTACATGTCGATCGATTCCTTCGACCCCTCGGTCGTGACCTACGATAGCGTGAAGCAGGCCCTAAAGCATGAGGACCGCTGGCTCATCTCTAGGACAGAGAAGCTGAAGAGCGAGGTAACAAGGAACCTGAACTCTTACGATCTGCACAAGGCATGCAGAGCGCTCGAGGAGTTCGTTCTAGATGATCTATCTCGATGGTACATCCGGTTGATAAGGGACCGAATGTGGAAAGAAGGAAATGACATCGACAAGCTGGCCGCTTATCGTACCCTGTACGATTCGATAATGACGGTGGCCAAGCTCATGGCACCTTTCTGCCCTCATATCACCGATGAGATATTCCTCTCGTTGGACGGAAGCAAGGATTCGGTCCACATGTGCGATTGGCCGATCCCCGACCTTACCTTGGTGGACGATCGTCTTGAAACATCGATGAAGATGATGCAGGAGATCGTTGAGAACGTCACCAAGGAGAGGCAGAAGAAGAAACGTTAAGCTCCGTTGGCCGATGAAAAGGATAGTTATCAAAACGAACACCAAGGAGGCGTTAGATCTTCTAAGGCCACTGGAGGACATCCTCAAATCCCAGGCCAACGTGAAGTCCGTCGAGTACTTACCACTGGCAGAGGATTGGCATGAACTGATCTTAGAGGTATTGCCCAACCCGAACGCCATAGGAAAGGTGTACCGTCAATGGTCGAGCAAGATCGCGGTCATGTTGAAGAACCGTCCTGCTCAGGACATAAGGGACAGCATCGCCAAGGGGGAGTACTCGTTAGGGATCGAAGGACAGGTCGTAAGGATAGAGCCCAACATGGTCTCGTTCTCCACGTCCCTTCCAGATAAAGTATCCCAGTCGGAATTCTCCAACGGAACGATATATCTGGATTTCAACACGAACGAGGAGCTAGAGGCGGAAGGTTATGCAAGGGAGATAATCCGACGCATCCAACAAATGAGAAAAGATATGAAGCTGGATGTCGAGGAGTTCATAAGAGCGGAGATCAGGTCCCCTGCGACGATCGCTGAGTATTTCAAGGCTTGGAAGGCGCACATAATGGACGAGACAAGGTGCCAACAAATGGACTTTGTCGATGTTCCCCAGGGAGAGTATGCGGTTAACTGGGAGGTCGAGGGACAGAAGGTCGATATCGCTCTTTCATCCTTGCGGCTCAGGGAAGGGGTCAAGAACCTGATGGCGATTCCTGGAATGACCCAACAGGTGGCACTAAGCCTTGTCAAGGGAGGCTACAAGACGGTGGAAGCGCTGAAGCCTCTATCGGAACAAGCGCTCTCCGAGGTCCCCGGGCTCTCCAAGACAGATGCAAGATATATCCATCATTTCCTGAACCGGGTCGAACAGCATGAAAAGGTCGAACCGGACCCAGGTGAGAAAAGAACGGACGATATCGTCGAGAACAAGGAGAAGATGTTGGGTTTCCTGCTTCGGGTACCGAGAATGAACGAGCTGAAAGCAGAGATGTTGATCGAGGCTGGATACAATACGGTCGAAAAGATAATCGCGGCGACACCCGAAGAGCTGAAGTCGGTCAAAGGCCTAGGGGCGAAGACCATTCAAGAGCTGAGGGACCATGCCGAGAAGGGAGGGTTCATCACCGACGTCGTTTGCAAGAGCTGCGGTGCTAAGATACCTCCATCGGCGATGGCCTGCTCGAAATGTGGAAAGCCGGTCGACCTGGAAACAGAGGAGGACGGCGATGCTGAAACGAAGAAAGAAAAGGCCGCTCCGGTATTGCAACCATCGTCCTCGTACCTTGTTAAGGAGGACAAAGGGGACAGATCATACGAGCTGTTCGTCCAGCTCCTGAACAAAGGCATGAACGGGTTCTGTGTCACAAGGGATTATCCACAGAAGGTGAAATCCCGGTTCAATCTTGGCGATGTACCTATCCTATGGCTGTCGAGCATAGGAAAGGAGAACTCTCTGAGGCCTAAGGACCTGGAGAAGCTAAGCTTCTCGCTCGAGCAGTTCCTGTCGAACAAGGGAGGGGTGATATTGCTAGATGGACTGGAGTACCTGATAACGAACAATAATTTCTTGACCGTGCTCCGTTTCATTCAGTCCCTGCGGGATCAGGTGGCCATTAACCATTCGATCTTGTTGATAGCCCTGAACCCTTCGACATTGGACCCGCACGAGCTTAATCTGCTGGAGAAAGAGCTGGACCTTACCTTATGAACCTACCTTTTGGCCCAGGTTCATAAGGACACGGTCCAGACCAGGTACGGTCTGATATTTGCCTAGGTCCGATAGCGAGATCCACTTATATTCAGTATGCTCCCAGTCGATCGTGATGTTCCGGTCGCTCGCCTTGAACAGGAAAGGATGCACCGACCACATCCTAGGACCGTCCCTGACATGAACGACCTCGCCGGCCCTAATGGGGTCGGATGGCCTCTTTCCGATCTCTTCGGTCATCTCTCTTATGGCCGTCTGAACAGGGACCTCGCCCTCCTCCACGAAGCCAGATACGACCGCCCAACACCCTTTGAACGTACCGACCTTATCGCTTCGCTTCAAGATCAGAAGTTCGTCACCATCCACCAGGACGCAGCTGACCACTTTAGATTCTTTGACGTTCGGCAGTTCCACCGTCCCTTTCTCGCCATCGACCGTACATACGTCCTTGTCCCGCAATAAGGAAAGGTCCACCTTGTCGACCATGGGGACACCGCTCATCACCGCTCCGGTGGTAATGATAGGTTCCGCAGAGGCATTGATGATGGCCAGCGGGAGCGTTCCATATCGCTTCAGTTCCAACATCGTATATGACCCGACGGTGCTTCCTTTCCCACTCGGAAAGGCGAAGATCTTCCCTTTGATGGTAGTTCCTTTCAAAGGGCCGCTCGCGAGCGATCCCGTTGCGGGGTCGACCCCCCCAAGAAAGCTGACCGGCCCTTCGTTCAGAACGATCTCGCCGGTCGCGACCCCTTTCGAGATGCCTCTCCCTTTAATGATCAGGATATCATCTCCAGCAGACCATCGATATTATCGAAGACCACCTTTTGTGAACATAATGTTGGAAGATAATTGCATGCCTTGCAAGAATTGGTCGCAGTGCATTTGAAGCGCTCCTCGATGGGCGTGACGATCATGCAAGTATCACACACGACCTTTCCGAACCTCTCCAAGGTCTGGATCTCCTTGGTACATTGAGAGACCGCATCCCGGGACGTGCAGAACCACACCTCTGCATCCCCTTTACGATGCCTCGGTCCCAAGTTTGGCGGAGAGCATCCTGATCTCCATCCACCGATAGGTGGGGACATCCGAAGGCTATCAGTTCGGGGTCGGTCCCGGTGTTCATGACGTCCTTTGCGTTCTTTAGCTCCTTCCTTCCGATCGAGATCCTTTCAAGGCCCTTAAGGTCCACGGAGGAGGCCTCTGGTGTTATGCCCTCTATATGGAACATCGCAACGGAACCGGCCGCTGCCATGGCCGCTGCCATGGACTTCATCTCGTCCACCGTAGGACGGACGCCTCTGAAAAATGGTATCTTGTTCCCGATCGTTATCCCCACCGCTTGACCGAGAAGGGAGTAGTCGACCAGCTCCGGCAATTTCTCGACCTCGATGACGACTGAAGGCCTCCTGTTCTCGTCCAGGTGCAGGCCGTAATTGGGCGTCTTACCCAGGATGGCCGCTGCCAGCGCCCCAGGACCTCCCTCCCTGTTCGTCCTTGCCCCTATGGCCGAATTTACGAAGGACAGGGCCGAAGATTCGGCCCATGCGATACTATCACCTAACTTTGGAACGTTCGTTGAAAGGTATGGGGTACAGCTGCAGTCGGCCCGGACCCCTAATCTGATGTAGCTCTCGATGATCTTGGTCTGCCTATCAGCGAACCGTGGTGAGATACCCATCTCCCTCCACTTGGTGCGGTCCATCCCGGCCGGGTTCAGCGTTGTAGTGACCGATACCTTGGAATCCTGTGCCATTTCCTCCAAGAAAGATATCCCGCCCTCCCCGATGGTCTTATAGGAGACCCCAGAAAGATGGGCCGAGGTGATGGGGACCAATCTATCCGCAGAATAAGTTCTCTCCGAGCGCCACCAGGAGCTCCATCGCTCTCCTGGGACCATGTCCTTTTTCCCCGCTCAGGACGGCATCCTCGTCCTTGGTCAGATACATCGTTCGACCTCTACCACCTCGAACGATAAATCATTTTGCCCGAGGTCATATCATCGATATCGATATGCTAAGTTCTAGGCCGAGATCGGCTTATCGCAGCGGTCAACACAACAGCGAAGATGGAAAGGAGCGACCGCACGACCCTTCAACGACCGAGCATATGCCTATTCTCTTGTTTCGATCAGGATATGATCAAAAGAACTATTAATGTTAAAGATCAAATTATTTGTGATGGTCTCATATATCGGAGCCTGTTATGAAGGATGATCTGGCCATATCCTTGTCAAAATTCGGTGTGACCATAAATCAGGCTAAGATATATTTAGCGATCTTGAGGCTCGGAGATACATCCATAGAGCCGATCTCCAACTGTCCAATGTCCGAAGGGAGGATGTCCATAGGGCATTTCCCAAGCTCTGCCAGCTGGGGATAGTACACCATCTCTTGGGAACGCCCCTACGGGTGCGGGCGGTTCCTATAAGTGAGGCCACGAACATACTTTTACAAGAAAAAAAAAGAGAAAATGGAATCTGAATTATCTTGCCTTTCGATCTTGTCCGAGGAAGATCGAAAAATGAGAGTGTGGATTGAGATCATTCTAACCTTGAAAATAAAAGAGACCTTCCACAATTCGAGCTGATCGAAGGCAAGGCGGCGATCAAAAGGAAAACCCACGATCTAGCTTGCTCGTTCCGGAGCTCGATGTCTGCTGTCCTATCGGATAGGCAGCTTATGTTCTTGATCGAAAATAGGGTCTTTAAGGGCACATCTGAAAACGATAGTAGGTCGAGCAGGATCATCGTCCGCCCGGAACTTCCATCGGCGGAAACATCAAAATTCAGGGGGCAGAGATTTGAACTAAATGGCAATATCGATGTTAGGATCTGTTCTCATCCTATTGACATTGACATCTTTTATGGGATATACGATGGCGAGCTGGCCCTCATGCACCTTCCATCGAAGGATGAAAAAGGCCTATCTTTGCTCAGTGGTAACAACACGATAGTTTCTCTACTGGAGCAGCATTTTGACACACTCTGGAACGACCCAGATTTGATCCCCTATATTGAACAAATAATAAATTAAAGGCATGTTCCTGTGTGAAACCGAGATCTTTGGACCCGTGAACTGTGGTTGGGCGGTTCCATCAACACAATATGTATAGTTTTGTCACTACAATCATCGAGAGATGAGCCAGGAGGAGAACAAGCAAACCCGACAGATGGGGAATTTAGAATTGAACGCTCTATCCAGTAACGTGATGGCCGCCATTGGCATGGCGGACATGGTTCGAACCACCATGGGTCCAAGGGGTCTCGATAAGTTGCTGGTAGATCAGCTTGGTAATCGCGTGATAACCAACGATGGATACACAGTGCTCGTTTCTTTGAAGACCATGCACCCCATAAGCAGGCTGCTGGTGGAGATAGCCGAACGCCAGGAAATGAACGTCTGGGACGGTACGACCTCGACCGTCATCATGGCCGCGGAGATGCTCAAGGAGGGCTATCGGGTCACATCAGAGTACGGTATTCATCCGACTCGCATCCTATCCGAGCTGGATGAGGGCATTAAACTAGTGGCGGATCATTTTAACGATCATACGGTTCCAGTACGATCACTTAGTGACCCATTATTAAAAAAAGTGCTTAGGACGGCCACCGCATCCAAGCTAGATGGCGAACAACTAACACAGCTTATCATGAAGTCGGTCGAAGCCTTGTCGCCGAGCAATCGTACGGACCTACGTCATGGGATACTGCTCCTTCGGCGTCTAGGTGATGACCTTTTCCTGAGCGGCGTCGCCATCGAACAACTGCCAATGGAGACATCGTTCATCGGCGATATTGGACAACCCAAGGTGGCCCTGATCAAGGATTCCCTGAAATTTCCTTTGCCAGGGAGTCCGATCGAGGAGGATAACGAGCAACATAATAAGGAACGTTTCGCTTTCCTCGATAAGCTGAAGGAGAGCGGTGTGAACGTGGTCCTGACCAACGCGCCAGAGATAGACCCTTCCCTCAAGATGGCCCTCATAACCAGGAGCATAGCGCTCATACGAGTTCCGACCGAAGAGCTCGGTCTGTTCTCCCGCTCCCTGGGCACGCCGATGGTCTATGGAGCACAAGTGCTTAGCGGTTTTCCCGTTCCCACCTTTGTAAGCCAAAAGATCGAGGTGGACGAAGAGAAGGGGTTGACCATACTGCGTTCAACGGGAACCTAGTGTGGTCGCAACGCTCATCGTAGGGGGCGCGACCAGCGAGACCTCCAAGGAGAGGATGCGCACCTGTGTGGATGGCATCTCCGGCGTCCACTTCGCCCTAAAGGGCGGAGTGCTTCCTGGAGAGGGTATCGCCGAGCTCAACGCGGCCCGTTTCCTAGAGAGGAACATGATGGAAAGTGGTGTGCAAAAGATTGGTTTCAATGTGCTGATAAAAGGACTGGAGAGCGTTTCCCGGCAGATACTCGATAACTGTGGATACAATGGTTACGATATGCTGGTAAAGCTCAAGTCCAAGCCCGACGGGATAGGGATAGATGTAGAAACGGGAGAGTTCATTGACCTGGTCGAGAGGGGTATTGTGGATTCTCGTATCACCAAGATCCATGGGATCCAGATAGCTGCGCATATAGCCAAAAGCATCCTCAAGATCGACCGGAACCTCATGAAAGAGGATATGAACAACCCAGGATCACTTAGTACATCCTGAGCGGGGGGGCCGGAACCCCAACCTCTTTTCTCCTGAACAGGTCCCATAGGCCAAGCTGCAGGGCTCGAAGATCATCGAGGTCATTGGACAGGACCTTTATGACCAACCCAGAATCATGAGGCATTTTCGTGACTCCACCATGACACCCCTTGAGATCGATCTTCTCTTTCACCCCTAGAACATCATCCGAGTACCAGTATGTGGTCAACATGAAGATCTTATTCCCGAACAGCGCATCGATCCGCGGCTTGTCGTCCTCGGTCCAAAGTGCGCTATCAGCAAGAATTGGCGCTCCATCTTTTTCGATCAGGAACTTTGATGCATAAACAGAAAAATCCCATATCTCGTTCCGAGCGATCCTTCCGGGGCAGAGGATCTCCGAATAGAGCAATTTGGAACCGCTTTTCACATGTACGACGGTGTTCTGAAACCATCGGGACTTGGCGAAAGCGATGTTCTCTCGAGGCAGATACTCCAATCGACTATTTTCACCAAGATAAATGTCCGTTCTCCGGCTAGCGAAATTAAGATCCATTTTATAGATGTTGGTGGCCGCCCTTTCCGTGAGAACGACTTCGCTCCCTGGTCTAAGGGTAAGATCATAAGCGTACCTGTCGCCCTGCAATATGCCTGATGAAGAATTCACGAAGATGACGTACGGTATACCGGGGCGGTAAGGATCGTAGTAGAGCGGACGGTGTACTCTTGCAGGAGCTTGACTAAAGTTGTTCATCAGATGGGTTTTTTCCCCGAACTTCTCGAAGACAAGACGGCATATCGCCACCTTGCCCGATGCTCCCACTGGCATTTCTGTCCGCTCCTTCTCATACCTTGAGAAATAGGTAGGTATGTCACAATACTGTTCAAGCAGGTTTTGGTTCATAGCATGGCCTCACTTGAACAGCGCTTTCTCTCGGATCAAGTTCACCACTTCATCTATGCCGATCTCGTCCTTGAGGGATAAGAATAGGGTTGGCTTATCGGGTCTCAACTTCTTGGCATCTTCCATCATAAGTTCCAGGTTGGCGGTCTTGACCTTCGACTCAGGGATCGTTGTTTCCACATAAGGTGCAAGATCGATCTTGTTCACGATCAGAAGATCGGCCTTCTTTATACCCAAACCACCCTTCCTGACCGTTTTATCTCCGCTCGCCACGTCGATCATGTAGATGAAAAGGTCGGCGAGACGAGGGCTGAAAGTGAGCGTGACATTGTCCCCTCCGGATTCGATCATTATCAGGTCGAGGTCCGGATGATGTTTCTCCATTTTCTCTACAGCGCTCAAGTTCATTGAGGGATCATCACGGACGGCAGTATGGGGACAAGCACCGGTTTCGATCCCAACGATGAGGTCCTGGTCGAGCTTCCCACCCAGATTGATACCGAGTCGTCGCGCATCCTCTTTGGAGTAGATATCATTGGATATGACCCCCACTTTGAAGCCAAGATCAACGAACTTCGGAGCCAACTTCTCCATTAGTTCGGTCTTACCGCATCCGATCGGCCCCCCGATCCCTATCCGTAATGTTCTTGACACCCCGTTGTCCTCCTTTCGTTCTTCAACTAATGAACATTCTGCTGCTGTTCAGTTCATGCCGCATAGAAGCGATATCGACGAACACATACGACTGGCTGATATCCCTTATGTTCTTAATGCCAAGATCAGTCTCTTTATTCCCTCAGCCACGATCCGCTGTGCCTCCAGATAATCGATCTCCGCCATCCTCACTAACGAGGCCGTTATTTCGATCAGATTTACATAGATAAGAGAAACAGCCCCTTGGTCGGCGATCTCTAGCTCATATGCTGCCATCGCAAGCGCCACTGGGTACATACCGGGGGTCTTCTTCTTCGACCAACTTCTTATAATCATCACCGGAGTTCCAGGCTCAAATTCCATCACCTTTAGCAGGTTGGAGCCCATCTTGGCCATGGCATCACGACCCTCTTCCGCGATCTTTGATGCAAAACAGAGCTCGTCGATGAGCATCAGACGATCTAGATCTTCCTTTTGTATCGCTTCCAAAGCAAATTGGAACATGGGCAGATCAAAGCTATTCCAGATCTTCTCCATGTAACACTGCACCACCTTCTTCAAACCATCCTTGGCGAACGGACCATCTGCGATCAGTTGTTCCATCCCTTGGGATATGGTGAACGATCCGATCGGAAAGAAAGTGTCAGAGATACGGATGAGATTGAGAAGCTTTTCTTCTTTCTGGGTCATTCATGCTCCTCCCCGGCAAAGTACCCGGAGGAGCCCTGTGAGATCACACGGGTCACAATTTCGGTCCTCACCGGCAATTTTGTTCGATGCAAGATCGATTTATCTTCTCCCGGGAAGACCTAACGGAATGAAAACCTCGCAGCCGTCGACCAATATTTCCAAATGATGCCCTCCCAGTTCATAGCCGAGCTTCAAAGCGTTCTCTATGGTGCTTCCCCCATCTTGGAGCTCAACCTTCAGCACCTTCTCAGGTTCGATGTGTGCTCGGTAATAGGTCCCTTCGATAGAAGGGCCGAAAATATCGCCATCGCTCACGGCCAACCCCCTGGGGAGGTCGATAATGATCTCATCGCCATTGATCGCATTCGCACGAAACCGACCTCGCATGGCCTCCTCCCTATTGATGAAAATATCGATGACCATGGTCTGTTCTTCATCTGATTTTGAATCGAACCTTGGCATGCTACCACTCCTCCGGTTTACAATGGTGGCTTATCCTTCTTGATGATTTCCAGATCAGGCCTTAGGACCGCTCCTTCGCCTGCGACCAAGCATACCTGACCGTAGTGCGACCTTGTTGAACGATCGACCGCAGCAAATAGATAACTGTCCCCATCGAACACAATATCGCTTCCCAACTCGAGCTTCTTTGCCACGACCACATATCGCATCATGTGCTCGGAAAAATCAAGATTGAGGTGGGTCACAGGGTCTATCCAACCAGATAGATCGGAGACCTTCTGTGCCGTGACCACCCCATGTTTGGTCCTTTTCGGGTCCACTATCTTACCATTGACCACGTTATCCAGGGCCGTTATATGATAAACGTTCATATGACCCGCCCTAGAACAGGTAGTAGCGCTGTGTCAACGGTAGCTCTTTGGCCCCGGGGCTGGTCGATCAGATCACCGTTCCATGTTACCTTGTAGGTCTCAGGATCGATGTTCATATCGCCCACTTTATTGTTGTACAGCATGTGGACCTTGCCCAAGTTCCTTGTCTTCTGGACGGGCAGCACCATTCTTTCCAATCCATACTTCTCCTGGACATCAAGATCATATGCGATCTTAGAAACGAACGTTGCCTGATGTTCTTTGCTGGGCAAGACCGTATCCGCCGAACATCGGTCTCCATGTGACCGGCTCAGGTGTCGGTATCGATGCATTGGGGTCTCCCATCATCGAATAGGCGATGAATCCCGATTTCAAGACCATCTTCGGTTTAGCCCCGAAGAACGCTGGCTCCCAGATCACCGCATCAGCGATCTTTCCCTTCTCCAAGCTTCCCACATAGTCAGCGATACCATTGGTTATGGCCACGTTTATGCTGAGCTTCGCAAGGTAACGCTTCACCCTGTAATTATCATTGCCGTCGGAATCCTCAGGAAGCTTTCCCAATATGGACTTCATCTTGTGGGCGTTCTGGAAGGCCCTGGCCGTTACCTCTCCACAATGTCCCATGGCCTGGCTATCAGAAGAGTACATGGATATGACGCCCATGTCATGCAGCACATCCTCGGCCGCCATCGTTTCACCCCTGATCCTTGATTCGCAGAAGGCGACATCCTCAGGAGATTTCGGGTTCAGGTGGTGCGTCACCATGATCATGTCGAGCGTTTCCTCCAGGCTGTTCACGGTATAGGGATTGGTCGGGTTGGTCGAAGACGGCAGTACGTTCGGCTGGCCACAGATGGCCATGAAGTCAGGCGCGTGTCCACCGCCAGCACCTTCGCTGTGATAAGTATGTACCGTCCTTCCATTAAGCACGTCGATCGTGTCCTCAAGGTACATCCCTTCGTTCAGGGTATCGGTGTGAATGGCCACCTGGACATCATATTGGTCAGCTACCGACATGACGCTGTCGAACGCCGCGGCGGTAAAGCCAAAGTCCTCATGGATCTTGAAACCACCGGCACCGGCCTCGAGCTGCTCGACCAAGGGTTCAGGCTTGCTATCGTTCCCCTTGGCCAGGAACAACCAGTTCGCTGGCAGACCTTCGACCGACTCCATCATCTTTTGGATGTTCCATGGACCGGATGTTTGAGTGGTTCCACAGGTTCCGGACGATGGTCCTGTACCACCTCCGATATAGGTGGTGATACCGTTCGCAAGGCTATCATAGACCTGCTGGGGGCAGATCATGTGGACATGGGTATCGAAGAAACCAGGGGTGACGATCGCTCCCTCACCCGAGGTCACATCAGTGGCCGATGACACGACCAGATCCCTGTCCACATTATCCATTATGCCGGGATTTCCAGCCTTACCTACCCCGGCGACCACCCCGTCCTTGAACCCGATGTCCGCCTTTATTATTCCCAGTACTGGGTCCAATATGAGCGCATTTGTGATAAGATGGTCGATAGCACCGGCCTCATGGGTAGCGCCGGGGCTCATGCCCATGCCATCCCTGACGGTCTTGCCGCCACCATAGACGACCTCGTCCCCATAGGTCGCGAAGTCCTTCTCCACCTCAACGATGAGATTGGTGTCCGCCAATCTTACCCTGTCCCCTACCGTAGGCCCAAAGAGGTCCGTATACTGCTTTCTCGACATCGTGACCATGCTTAGACCCCCTTGAACTGCTCGATCTTGGCCTTCATCTCGGCCTTGATCTTGTGGTGCTTGGTCAAGACGCTGCCGTTGGTCAGCATGTTGAATCCATAGACGTAGTGCTTACCCCCGATCTCCACAAGGTCGACCTCTTGGGTTTGGCCAGCTTCGATCCTTATGGCGTTACCCGATGGGAGGTCCAACTTCATTCCATACGCCTTCGTACGAATCGAATTCCAGTGCACGATTGACCTCGAAGAAGTGAAAATGCGACCCGACCTGAATGCCTCTATCCCCAGTATTTTTTACTTTCAGTTTGATGCGCCGTCTGTTCGGGAAGGTCTCTATGTCCCCTCCTACGGGGATTATCTCCCCAATACCCATCTCGTCCTCTTTCATTTCTTTTCACCTCCCTTCTTCCCTCTTACAGGCTGGGGTGGGGTCTCCTCGGTCATATGTTCCAATATCTTCTGAACCTCTTTATCCGTGGGTTGTCTGGGAAGGCCACCGACCTGCTGTTGGGCCTTTGGCTTGTTCTCCTTCTCCATATCTCGTATCTGATCCTTTGAAGCGCTCTTCGGTAAGATCGGGGTGTGGATGCTGACCAGCTTGGTCCCGTCCGGGAACGTGCCCTCTATCTCGAGCATGCTCTATCATACCGGCCACCCCTGGCATGACATCGTCCTCGGTCAGGACATGCTGCGATTTCTCCCTGATCTGGGGACAGAGTCCCCTCTTCTTATCCTCTCTAAAGCGAAATCGGTTATGTATGCGACCGATTCTGGATGATTTAATTTGACCCCATCTTTCAGCCTTCGCTCTGCGATCCTTGCCGCGGTGAATATCTGCAATTTATCCATCTCTCTCGGTACCAATCTCAATCTCAAACCCCCTTCTGAAATGGGTAATCGCAAAAACATGCGTGCCAATGGTTTTTAACAAATGCGTGAATGTTAGCTCCCATCCATGTGGGTGGCAAGCCCGTTCTACCTATCCACGCCAAGGAATCCTAGGACACTGATCATTAATGAGTTGGCGTCCGATCCAGGGGTCGTCCGTTTCGCTTAGATCTCACATAGGACGATGTTATCCATCACGAGCAGGCCTTCCGTGATGGGCGTGTGGCCCCCCATATTCTGGGTAGTACATAGAAAAAATCCAATGTAGGCCTGTGTCGAGGGACCATACATCTCGCTTCAAGAAAATCTCGTCCGATCTTTTGTGATCCGCTGGTCCGACGTGAACGCAGGCTGGAATAACGAAATATGTTCTAACGAACGATCAACAGGGCCCCATTCTTGTAACTTAAATCAATTTTCCGAAATAATGATCTTATGCTGGTGAACTACACCAACAAATTATTATATATTCTAAGATTGCAAAAAGATGATCTGCGATCACGATGGCCGCTCCATCCTACATCAGCGGAAATCCCGCATTGGATCTCATTTACATTTTGTTCAATGGTATATCCGAGGTCCCGCTGGTATCTTCGTCCTTACCGGAGTTCTCATCCTGATAGGGACCTTGATCGCATCTCGCAAGGCCGCGCTCATGATGGTACTTGGGAGCCTGATCGGTGGAGGGGTCGGCATTATTCTAGGTGTCCCCTACGGCATCATCGTCTTTGGGTTGCTTGGATACAACTCGGTCCTATCCGCCATGTCCTTATGGTCCGGGCCGTTCGTTAAAACGAACAAGGCTACTCTGGCACTATCGCTCTTCGATGCCGGAATGACCGTCATAGTTTTCCTCGCGCTCAGCAATATCTTAGGAAATCTGTTCGTGGAGGGCGGGGCCGGCTTCGGGATACCTGCTTTCACACTTCCGTTCTGCGTGGCTACATGGGCCACTATGCTGGCCGCGAAGTATTATGGTCATGATATTTTTCCTCGCCCCGCCACATCCTCAAATGCCGCCTCCGCCAGCGAACTACATGAGTCGGTCGCCAGCGGTGTAACGATAATAATGAAGGACAGTGGGAACCCTGTTCATCAGGAGCCGGAGGGTTTCAAATGGACACCTTGGGAATTCACAAAAGCAGTTCTTAATGGTGTTTCCCAGGTCACCTTCATAGAGAACTGGATTACCGGTCTTTTCTGGTCAATCGGCCTGACGCTCGCCTTCACCTTGGTAAGCAGCAACGTGTTCGGTAACGCATATACCGCAAATTGGAACCTGTCCTCCGGCCTTTTCTTGGCCGGTTTCATGGCCCTGGTGGGTTCTGCGATCGGGTGGCCTTCGCGATAATCGTCAAATTCCCCACCGCTGACATTAGGTCCGGGCTACACGGGTTCAACCAGGTGTTGCTCATGATCGCTCTGACCTCGTTCCTGCCATTGACCGTGGGCACTTTCGTGTACGCCATGGTCGCCACCGTGGTCTGTACTATTATCGTGGTGCCGGCGTTGAAGAACGTGTTCGGTCGATGGGGGCTGCCGGGCCTGACCGGGCCGTTCAACCTGACCGCCATGGTCTTCATACTCATAGCACCATATGCTCTGAACATCCCTTTCGGGATCGGTTGGGGGAGGCCCTAAGGGAGAGTCAAAGTCCCAAGCGTCGATCTATATGGACCCAGGACAGATACTGCTCAATGAATTATGGGTATTATCGCCGGGGCGCTCGTTTTCTTAATGACCATCTCCGTAGGTCTATTGGAATATGGTGAACTTGGAGAAGATCATGTCGGAATAATGATCAAGAGCCCCATCATCATTTGCCTCGGTTTCTTCCTCATGGCGTTCATGGGGTTCAACATCGCCTTTGCCCCGACCATCGGCGGATGGATAGGTAATCCGTTCTACACCGCCCCGTTCCTAGGAGGTTTCTCCACTGACCCGTTGGGAATGTTCTCCGGGTTCTGGTGGTCCATGGGACCTCAATATTTCGATACGGGCCTGAACATGCCCATGTACTTCTTTTTTGAGACGGCCTTCGCCGCGATCATGCTCGCACTGGTGGGGGTGGTGACCATGAAGAAGATGAAGTAATCAGCGCCTTCATCGTCTTTTCCGTCGTTTACTTCCTTATCATTTGGACCCTGCCGGCCGCCTGAATCTGGAACCCAACAGGATGGCTGTAGATGATGGGGGTCAGGGATTTCGCAGGAGGTCTGGTCGTCCATGGCGCGGCGGCCGCCGCTGGCCTTGGTATCATCGTTCAGATCTGGAGGGAAGAAAAAAAGAAAGGCCTGAAGATAAGCCCGCAGATACCCACAAAGGTCACACCTGGATGGTTGATGCTCGCCGTGCTCCTTCTATGGCTGGGATGGTTCGGCTTCAATCCAGGGAGCACCCTCGCGTTCGGCCCCGAAGTGCTGGTGGTCGTCCTGACGACCTTCCTAGCAGCATCCTCATCCCTATTATCCATGATGTTCTTCAAGTACCTCATCACAAAGGAAAGGCCGAGTTTCATGTACGTGGCCAATGGGGTGCTGATGGGCCTGATCATCATCACCCCTCTAGCTGGTCACGTTGGTCCGGCCAGCGCCGTGATATTGGGCATCATTGGCGGCCCGCTGTTCCTGTTCTCCGAACGGGCGTTCTCCAGGATACTGTGGTTCTCAATACTCGATCGGCCTTTACCCAGGACATGCCGTGGGAGGTCTCTTTGGCCTTATCATGATAGCATTCTTCACCCAGAGCAGCTTCGCCGCAGCGTCGGGCGCATCGAACCTTCCCAATGGTCTCCTGTTTGGAGGTGGCGTTCCCGCACTTCAACAGTTAGGTTTGGAGATCTTTGCGATCTTGGTCGTCATGGTCTTTGTCACGGTCATCTCGTTCATAACGGTGTGGGTGATCGCCCGGATCCTCCATGGAATAACCACCGATTACGATAAGGAGGGTTTGACGAAATTGTGATGGTCGGTGCACATGGACCATCCAGTGGTCCCTCTGTCCATCACGAGGGCGATCCTGACAGCGATCATAGAAGGTCGATCTGGACCAGGGCCCATGTAATGGACCTCCCAGTTCTGAGAACATGACGACCAGATCTATCGAGGTATGATCGATCAAAGATCGACCATA
>CAVUGW010000010.1:0-17574 GCA_963741025.1 Methanomassiliicoccaceae archaeon | reverse complement strand
CCGTTAGAACCGACGTTTATTGTTGTGGTGATCGGGACCAAGATCGATGCAGAGGAGGTCGTATTGTTCCCATTGCTCGTGCTTTGGTTCTGGTTGGTGATCTTCTCCACGTT
This sequence comes from Methanomassiliicoccaceae archaeon, assembly GCA_963741025.1. Taxonomy (GTDB): domain Archaea; phylum Thermoplasmatota; class Thermoplasmata; order Methanomassiliicoccales; family Methanomassiliicoccaceae; genus CAVUGW01. The sequence goes on along the minus strand of CAVUGW010000010.1, from coordinate 17,461 downwards.
CTGGGCCCCAGCGACGGCCACGATCCCAACGACTAGGAGAGGTATGATAATGATCGCCAGTACGATCTTGGTATATTTCTTCATGGCTGCCAGGATGTAAAAAATGAAATATATACTTTATGTGCCTCGCCCTTCCCGCATTCGTGCACTGTTTACTAAGGTCGTTCACCGATGGTCGGGCGGTCACAATCCTATATCATCGATAACGGTCCTTATGCAGCGATCTCCCTGAACAGTCCCCCTCATCGGAGCGGATGTCGACCCCCCAGACGCTTAGGAACTCATTAAGCCACCAGAATATATCATGGTCAGCGACGAGCTTCCTCAAAGTACTGATATGTTTTTTCCTCTCCTCTGGGGTCATTGTCAAGGCCCTCAAGATCGCCCTGGACGTCTGATCGATATCGTATGGGTTTACGATCAACGCGTCCTTCATCTCTTCGCTAGCTCCTGCGAACTCGCTCAATATAAGGACCCCATCATCGCAGACCGCGACATATTCCTTGGCAACAAGGTTCATTCCGTCTATCACCGGTGTGACGACCGCTACATCTGCCACTTGGAACAGGGTTAGAAGTTCGTCGGATGGTATATTTCTGTTGATGTAGATGATGGGTGTCCAATGAGGAAGTTGGAACCTTCCATTGACCCTGCCCACCGTCTCCTCGACCTGTTTTTTCATGTTCCTATATTCGACGATGGCCTCTCGGGTAGGTGAGGCGACCTGAACAAAGGATACCTTTCCTATGTATTTTGGATTGCTCTCCAGAAACCTCTCAAAGGCCAAGAAACGGTTAAGCACCCCTTTGTATAGTCCAATCGATCGACGCCTAGGATGACATGGTCCAGCGACATCTTCTTACGCAATCTTGTCGCCGCCTTCTTCATTCTGGCCTCTTCTCCCCTCTTCCTATATTCCTTGTAATTTATCCCGATCGGGAACTCTTTGACCCTCGTGACATGACCATCGATATCTATCGCATCCTCGGTCACAACGGACCCCGGATATTCCTTCTTGACCGTGTTGATGAAGTTCATCGAATACGCCGTCGTATGGAAACCGATCAAGATCGGACCCCAAGAGACCGTTCAAGATCTCCTTTCTCCATGGGATGCAACTGAACGTTTCCCAAGGTGGGAATGGAATATGCCAAAACAGGGCGATGTTCGCATCAGGTCTGTTCTTCCTTAGCAAAGCCGGCACCAGACTGAAATGCACGTCCTGTATCCAAAAACTGTCGGATTCTTCGGATTCTTCTATCGCCGCATTGGCGAACTTCTCATTTACAGATTGGTATGCTTCCCAATATTCCCTCTTGAACAATGCGTTCTCTTGGAACATATGGCTTACCGGCCATAGGATCCTTATTGCTAAATCCGTAATAGTAATCGCTGACCTCTTTGGAGGTGAGCCAGACCCTTTTTAGTGTATATTTAGGGTCATCGACGGGGACCCTGACCCTCCCGAGAGAATCGGTCACCTCCATGTCCGCGCTCCCGCTACCCCATGCGACCCAAACCCCACGAGATGCCTGCATGACCGGATCGAGAGCGGTTACAAGACCACCGACAGGGACCCGGCATTTGATACCGTTCCTTGTCCTCTCATGAATATATGGTTCTCGATTCGAGATAAGAACGAGCTTCCCGCCATTTTTCATCTTATCATATGGTCATTACTCCCTCTACCTGTATTTAATTCAGGCGAGCGGGAGGGCATATAAATAGCTGGTGGGGTGAGAACAGAGAGCTATTTTCGGCGCCCCCATCGAAAGGTACCTGCTCTTGATCACCGGTTACGATGCATCGGTCGACCGACATCATTTAGACCTCTGCGGAGGCGTCCGGTCCGTGATACTAAGAGATGGGTCCCCAAGGTTGGGCTAGTTCATGGACCTGGGATTTAGAGATCTGCGGGTTCGATGATGAGGTCCGATATTCTCAAATACTGGACCATGGCCCGAGGATCGCCTCACTTTTCGTATACCTTTGTACGAATTATCATGAAACCATGCTCGTTCGTATGTGCAAGGAAAAGATCTGGGGTTCTTTGGTCATGATGAAAGGTGCATACGGTCCAGTGTTCTGATCAGGCTCTCCGTGTATTGCTTGGTGCTCATCTTCCCACCGATATCGATGGTACGAGCCCCTTCGCCCAATGAGGTATGGACCGCCCTATCTATCATTAACGCATGATCCTTAAGACCAAGGTAGCTGAGCATCATCGACGATGACAGGATGGCCGCTATCGGGTCCGCCACCCCTTTTCCAGCGATGTCGGGTGCCGACCCATGGGTCGGCTCGAAAATGGCATAGCGGTCCCCCATATTTACCGAGGGGGCCAGACCAAGTCCTCCTACCAGGGCGGCCGCTTCATCTGATAGAATGTCACCGTATAGGTTCAGTGTCACAAGACATTGGAACTTTCTAGGGTTAAGGACCAGGGCCGCTGCGGCCGCGTCGACCAACATTTCATTGACCGCAAGTCCCGAACCTGCGGTCCGTTCGTGAAAGATCTCCCTAAAGAGCCCGTCCGACCTTCTAAGGACGTTCGCCTTGTGCACGCAGGTGATGGCTCCAAGTCCCTCCTCCTTACATACCTTGATCGATCTATCGACTATTCTCTGGCAGCCAATTCGGGTGATCTTTCGTTCTGTCACGATGCCCTCTGGAACCTCTATCTCGACCCCAGTGTACATTCCTTCGGTGTTCTCCCGCACGATCACAAGGTCGAGGTCGGCCATACCAATATCAGGGTGCAGCTTTTTGACAGGTCTGATGTTGGCGTACAGGTCCAGCTCTTTTCTTAACTGGATTATCGGCGACCTGTACAGGGGGTCCGATAGTGGAGTGGTGATCGCGCCGAACAGACATGCATCGCTCGATCTTATTGTTTCGAGCGTGCTATCTGGAAGATAGGACCCGGTTCTTGAATGGCAGTCCAGGCCCATCTCGGCCTCGATGATCTCTATGTCCAGCCCTAGCGAGCTTATCACTGCTAGGGCCGAACCTATCACTTCGGGACCTATCCCATCTCCCCTGATTACCGCGATCTTCTTCATTCGTTCTCCTCGAGCCTTTCCACCAATCCAGCGACGATCATGGGCAGAGATATCGTTGCATCCCCCTCGACCGTCACATGGTCAGCGGTCTCCTTGACCTTCCCCCAGGAGACCGCCTCCCTTACCTGAGCCCCTGACAAGCTCCCATCGTACTCTACGGCGGTGGTCAGATATATCGCATGGTCCAACCCTCCTCGGAACTGGTTCCACCAGATCGTATGATGCTTCGAGATGCCTCCGCCGATCATCAATGCCCCGGTGGCCTTTGCCTCGAATACGATGTCCGACAGGTCCTGCTCGTCGCGGAACAGGTCCATCTTGAGATCACGATGATCCTGCCAATACATCCAGAGCTGGCATCCGAACGAGCCGTCCGTTATCCCTGGAACGAACATCGGTACCTTGTTCTTATGGCACCAGTGAACCAGGGAATCTTCGCTCTTTATTCTCGCTCCGACCTCGTCGATGACCTCACGGGTCGAGATAGCGCTCTTTCCTTTCAGGATGTCACTGAACATGGGGGTGAGCTTCTTCTCAAGTATGATCCCATAGCTTTCGTTCGGCACGAGCACGTTCCCGAGACGGTTGACGCCCTCCTTGTGCAGCTTGACATCGTCCATTAGGAAATCTCCGTGATAATAGTTCTTCCAGGTACGGGCAAGATCATGGTCCAAAGTTCCGCATGTCGTGATGATGACATCAACGAGCTCCCTCTTGACGAGCTCCACGATGACACCCCTTATGCCAGTTGCCATTATACAGGCCGGGAATGACAGGAAAACGGTACAATCCTCTTCTGTGACCATCTCCTCGAAGATGTCGACGGCCTCTGCGAGCTTCCTTCCTGTGAAGCCACCCGACGATCCCATCTGCCTTAGGAGAGCATCAACGGTCATGCTACCATCGATCTTTATGTCCTTGACCGGTCTGTTTTTTTTCATTTGATCACCTTATCGCTATATGACCTTGAATGGAACGAAGATCTGTTCCCAATAGAAAAATATTGGCCTTTTACGGACGTTCCCTCGGGGAAGGGCATCGCGGCCGATGGTATTTCTGAACATCGGTCATATGTTCTTGTGTCTTCGCCCTACATCAGCGCCCTCGTCCATGTCCCATTCTAAGAGAACGTCCAGAAGTTCAGGGAGCAGATCGTCCTCGTCCCCATTGTTCTCCAATGTCTTCCAACCATCGACGGAAAGATCGAGCATCCTTTTTCTCATTAACACGAGGCTCTCAAGGTTCTCGAACATCTCGACGCCATCCTTTCTATCCGCTATCCTAGCTAACGCTTTACGTTGGTCGATATCGATCAGCAGCCTTCTATGAGGTACGGGAAGCAGTTTGGTCAAGAACCTGTATCCTAGCGGTGCCAAGCGGTCCGGCAGATAAGACGCCGCCAGAACATATCGGACGAAGATGATATGATCCGAGCTCTCTCTCTCCATTTCTTGAGCTTTGCCAATGATACCAGGAGATCGAGGATGAAGAACCCCGTTGAGAGAAGATATTTCATGCCCCCCCTCCTTGAGGCAGGTTCTCGTCGCCTTTCCGAACCATCGATCCGAAGGATGGACCTGGAGGACGACCGTTCCACCTTCGCGTTCGAGATGCTCTTTCAAGATACGGGCCACGGTGCTTTTTCCTGACCCATCGATGCCATCGACGACATACCATTTCGACATCATGACACCGGTTCCGATCGTGACATGGCCGTTAAGAACGGAACGATCGTTCCGTTGAACGGTCCGATCGTTTCCATGAATACTGTGATCGCCGCCCTGTTCGTACCTTGAGGGGTTTGCTTTTTCATAATGATCATCATCGAAAGACCATCGAAATGATGAGACATCAACGATGGACACTGAGATCAGTGCTCGGTATCGGCCCCCACACCATCGATACTGTCATGTGGATCGATAACGATCGGGCAGGTCTCCCTTGAAAATAGGCCAATATATATAAATTCTGACATTTTCATATAAGGTCTCGGATCATCCATCCCTTAGGAAATACGCGGTCCGATATAAGGTAAGTTCCTCTCCTCCGTATGCTTTGATATCGAGAGATGGATGATGTAGCTGGATGCCATGCTATTGGCCACCATCATATCAAGGTTAATAATTAGTCAAGAAGATTTATAATATCCACGCGAAATCCAATGATGAACTGGCATGAATGAGCGGGATGAACTGTTGCTCAAGTATATCATGGGAAATCTGGACCGCGGTGTCTCGGGTCCTTTGCTCTTTGATGTGGCCTCGACCCAGTTCGTCCGGATGAACCTTGTTATACTGAAAGGGATGCTGGAGGAGCGAGGAATGACGGGCATGTTCATTTCTGTCGACCGACCCCATCAATACATGGTTCATCTGTTGAGGATGCATAAGATAAGCCTCGACAGTGTTATGTTCATAGATGCGATCGGGCGATTCTCTGCCGATCGTAAGGAGGCGATGGCTAGCGTTGGTTTCGTTGATGCGCCATTCCACATCGATACTTTGCCGGTCGCCATGGGGAGCATAGGCACAAAGGCCGGGAAGAAGATAGACCTCGATGACCTCGGTTTCGCGATGATCGATAATTTGGCGGCTCTTCTTCCATATAACAGTTATGCTTCTGTGGAAACGTTCCTTAGGAACTTCGTTGGTGTCATGGAACGCAAGAAGGGGGTCATCGTTCCGCTCGTGATCGATAAGGAGAAGAACGGACTGTTGTACGAAACAGCAAGGACCATGGCGGTCAAAGAGATGGACCTTAAATCGGACCAGATACCAACGGCGGTCGAGAACAAAAGCGTGAGGAAGATAACCGATATAAATATTGCAGATGGGGGTTTCAAATAATGGCTGGCTCAGCGAATGGAAGAAGGCCGAACGACCTGGTCAGGATAAACTCCGGTATCCCTGGACTGGATGAGATGATAGAGGGAGGTTTCCCATTCCCGGCGGTCATAATGGTCTCTGGCGGAGCTGGAACTGGAAAGACGACCTTCGCCCTGAAATACCTCTCCGAGGGGGCGAAGAAGGGCGAGCAAGGTCTCTATTTCACAACGCTCAGCGAACCTACCCAATGGATGCTGAGATATGCATCGCAGTTCAATTTCATCGACCCCGATTTCTTTGGGGACAAGATAGTCTATACCGACCTTGGAGGAATGATCAGGGACACGGAGCCGGCGGAGCTCCTCAATGTGATAGAGGAAAAGATCGCTGAGGTCCTTCCACAGCGGATAGTGATCGATCCCATATCGGTGATAGGCGGAATGTTAAAGGGGAACTATCGGGCGTTCCTGTTCGACATGGCCAACCGTCTTAAGAACTGGAACGCTACGACGGTGGTGACAGGAGAGGTGAACCCCGGTGAGCTATACCCAACCGAGCTTGCATACGCTTGTGATGGAATAATCCTATTGTTGTTGGCAGAGGAAGAAGGGGCCCGAAGGAAATACCTTGAGGTCCTGAAGATGAGGGGGACGAACCACATGACAGGAAGGCAATCCATCGATATCAATCGGAACGACGGTATCGTCGTGCTCAAGGCCCGGTTCTGAGGGCGGACAACGATCACTATATATCCAGATCAATGGTTTAGGAGGGCCTGACCGGCCGATGTCACCATTCCTTGTTGTAGCTCTTCTGATCGTTGTTCTGACCCTTATATTCTCGATAACCAATGGCATTCATGATTCGAGCTCAACAGTGGCGACGATGATCGCCTGCGGGGCATCCACACCACGCACAGCAGTGATATTCTCGGCCATCGTGGGGTTCACGGGTGCCATGTTAGGAGGCACTGCCGTTGCGCTAACGGTGATGTCCCTGATCCAGATAGCCCCGGGGAACACTTTGCTCTTCATTCTGCTGGCGACGGTCATAACGTCGGTCCTTTGGAACCTTCTTACATGGCGGTTCGGACTTCCCTCGTCATCGACCCATGCGTTGGTGGGAGGTCTGATCGGAGCGTCCATAGCATCCAGTGGTATCGGGAGCGTCGTTTGGGGGATCTCCCAGCTTCTCAGTTCGAACCCCCAGCTAACAGGAGTGCTCAAGGTGGTCGTCTTCCTGTTGCTCTCCGTTCTGGTGGGCTTCATTGGTGGTTTCCTGATCAAGAGATTGTCGATGTTCCTCCTTCGGAACGCCCACAGGAGCGCCAACCGACCGATAAGGCACGTGCAATACCTGACGGCGGGTGCCGTATCCTTCAGCCATGGGTCCAACGATGCGCAAAAACAGATGGGGATCATCGCTCTGGCCCTCTTCTCGGCCGGGCTCACATCAGCACTGGTGATCCCATTGTGGGTCACCTTCCTTTGTGCCCTGATGCTCGGGATAGGGACCCTAGGGGGTGGATGGAGGATCATGAAAACGTTGGGGAGGAAGATATATCCCATCAAACCGGTGGACAGTCTGGACTCACAGGTGTCCTCGGCCGCGTCCATCTTTGGCTCCACATTCCTGGGCGCTCCAGTATCATCAACCCAGGTGGTATCGTCGAGCATCCTCGGAATAGGAGCGGCGGAGAACGCAAAACAGGTACAATGGTCGGTCGGAAAGAGCATGATGATATCCTGGTTCATCACGATACCAGCATGTATGCTGCTTTCTGCCTTCTTTTATTTGTTGATAGTGCTATTGTGAAAATATGAGGTGATCTGGAATGGAAGAAGAACATGCGGTCCAAGGAAAGAAGCGGTTCATCGATTCGATATTTCCGCCGAAATACCATTTCGATAAGATGCTATTGGACCAAGCAGAGCAGACCCTGCATGGGGTCGAGGCCCTTTGTGCATGGTTGAGGACCAATGAACTGACCGAACCGGTCGAGATCATCGCCGCCGAGGACAAGGCGGACCATATGAGATATGCGATGGAGTCCCAATTGTTGGAGGCATTCTCGACACCTTTCGATCGTCAGGACATATACACCTTTTCTAGACAGATGGACTACATCCTCAATTTCACCATGTCCACGGCCCTCGAGATGGGTGCGTTCGGTGTTCCCCCGGACGATGCGGTCAGGTCGATGGCATCTTCTCTGAAGGATGGTACAAAAAAGCTCGTCGAAGCGATAAGGATCATGGAAAAGGATCCTGAAAAGGCTGACCTGATGGTCAAAGATATGCGTCAGAACGAAAGGGATATTGATAAGATCTATGTGACCTCGATGAGGGAGGTTTACGCTCAGAAAGACCCCATCATGGCAATGAAGAAGCGGGAGATCTATCATCATCTGAGGGACGCTGGACGTACCTTTGGCATTACGATCGATATACTTCATCGTATAATCGTCATCATCGTGTAAGGGGATGCTGATGTCGAGCGGGACGAAGCTGGAAAAAGGGCACACGGAACCTCAGGATGAGGACGTTCGGAACAAGCTCGGTCAATTTCAGCGGATGGCCAGGGATAAAGGCAATCCGATCATCGTCGTGTTCGAAGGTTGGGACCCTCGCAGGATGGCACCTGTGATCAATAACTTCCTTCATCCACTGGACCCGAGGGGTTTCACATATCATGTCATCGCCCAACCGGACGATGGGGAAAGGTCCCGTCCGTTCATGTGGAGGTTCTGGACCAGGACCCCGACCCACGAAAGGATAGCGATCTTCGACAGGAGCTGGTATTCCAGGACGGTCATCGAGAGAACGGACCGTGGTAAGAGCGAGGTAAAAGCAAAGGACCTTTTCGAGATCAACGAGTTCGAGAGGACCCTGACCAATTCAGGGGTTTTGCTCATGAAGTTCTTCCTTGACATCGGAAAAGAACCGAACCCAAAGAAAAAGGACCCGTTCGATTGTGAGGTGCTGGAGGAGGACCGTGGAGATCATGGAGCATCATGGGAGATTTTCCCAGGCCTACGAACGACTGATAAAAGGGACCAACATGGCCAGTTCGCCATGGACCATCATAACGGAGGAAAAGAAGGATCTGGCCTGTGCGGAGATATGTTCCACCTTCATCTCGAAGGTGGATTCTTCTGCGGTCGGTGGAACGGTAGAGGACACCACCATGTCGCCCACCGTTATCGAAGGTCCGATCGAGTCGGTGGACCGGACCAAACTGGACCTGAACAGGGCCGTCCAACATGATGAATATAAGAAAAGATTGGAGAAATATCAGAAAGAGATGAGATCCGCACAATGTCGATTGATAAAGAAGAACAAGCGGTTGATCATCGTCTTCGAGGGAAGGGACGCCTCTGGGAAAGGTGGGAGCATCGCCCGTATAACCTCGGACCTGAACCCTAGAACCTATCATGTGAGCGGTATCACCGCCCCGAACGATGTGGAACTTGCCCATCACTATCTTTGGAGGTTCCACATGTGCATACCCCCCGTCGGTCACATCTCGATCTTCGACCGCAGCTGGTACGGAAGGGTACTGGTCGAAAGGGTAGAGAAGTTCACCGCTGAGAAGGATTGGAAGAGGGGTTACCATGAGATCAATATGTTCGAAAAGATGCTGTATGATAATGATTCCATCATAGTAAAGCTGTGGCTCGAGATTGACAAGTCCACCCAACTGGAAAGGTTCAACGACCGTCAGAGCTGTCCTCTAAAGCTCTGGAAGATAACGAAGGACGACTGGACGGCAAGGGAGAGGTGGGACCAGTATTCGCTGGCGATCGACGATATGCTTCAGAGGACCTCCACATCCTACGCCCCATGGACCATCGTCGAAGCGAACAATAAGGAATATGCGCGCCTGAGATCACTTTAAGACGATCCTCGAGGCGATAGACAATGGAATAGGTCCTGAATGATATGTAGTTCGTAGAAAAACGACACAATTCGTGGTGGGGCCATCCAGGGATCGTCCATTTTAATCTATTCTTGAAAAAGCAATTTATATAAAGAGCACAATTACGCCCCAAACCTGTGAGGGTTCTGATTATGGAAATCGATGCGTGGGTCTATCTAGTACCTATCGCGGGCATAATCGGGCTGCTCGTCGCGGGTGTTCTTACAAAAATGATATTTAAAAAGGACACCGGCACTCCCGAAATGAAAAGCATCGGGGATGCGATCCGCGAAGGGGCGATGGCCTATCTGTCCCGCCAGTACAAGACGATAGCGATAATCAGCGTCATTTTAGGGCTGATCATCGCCATAGGAATACAATGGGAGATCGGGGTGGCCTTCCTTCTAGGTGCCTTCTTCTCTGCGCTGTCCGGGTACATCGGGATGTACAGTCTCGGTCAACTCGAACATTAGGACAGCTAGCGGGGCAAGAAGGTCCTTGAACGAAGCATTGCAAACATCCTTCCGGGGAGGGGCCGTTTCTGGCATTTCTGTCATATCGCTCAGCCTGCTCGGTGTGTCCGGCATATTCTTCCTCTACTTGTTCCTCATATATCCGACCTGGATCCGATCCGACCCGGGTGACCGACACCTTGAACCTTATCGTCGGTTATGCCTTTGGTGCCTCGTTCGCCGCGCTGTTCGCTCAGCTTGGCGGTGGTATCTATACAAAGGCCGCTGATGTGGGTGCCGACCTTGTGGGTAAGGTCGAAGCGGGATCCCAGCAGGACGAATCCGAGGAACCCTGCCGTCATAGCGGACCTTGTCGGTGACAATGTGGGTGACTGCGCTGGTCGTGGGGCGGACCTCTTTGAGTCGACGGCTGCCGAGAACATCGGTGCGATGATCCTTGGTGCAGGGCTGTATGGGATCACTCAGAATATTGACTGGGTCTTTTTCCCACTGGTCGTGGGAGGCTTCGGATTGCTCGCCTCGCTCGTGGGTATCATGACGGTGAAGCTTAGGAGCGAAGATGATGAGCCTATAAGGGTGCTCAATCGCGGATATTATATAACTGCAATACTGGCCGCTATCGGTTTCTACATTATCACAGATCAATTGTTACACGCATGGCAGTTCTTTGCATGTGGTGTGATCGGCATAATACTCTCCATAGCCATCGTGTTCATCACCCAATACTATACATCTGGTGAGTACAGACCGGTACGGGAGATCGCTCAGGCGTCCGAGACGGGACCGGCCACGAACATCATCACCGGCTTCTCCATGGGCCTCGAGACCACCGCTCTTACGATAATCTCGATCGCTATCGCCCTCCTATCCGCGTATGCATTGGGTCAGAGCGCAGGCGTGAGCATAATGGGATCATCGATATCGCCATCGAACCAGTTCATCTTCGGCATATATGGAACGGCCGTAGCTACGATGGGCATGCTCTCGACCGCCGCGTTCGTTCTGGCGATGGACACCTTTGGACCGATCACCGACAATGCGGGCGGGATCGTCGAGATGTCGAACCAACCTGATGACATAAGGCGCAGGACCGATAAGCTGGACTCGGTAGGCAACACTACAAAGGCCCTAACGAAGGGTTATGCACTAGGGTCGGCGGCATTGGCGGCGTTCCTTTTGTTCGCAGCGTACTTCCAAGAGGTCGCGACCAAACAGAGCGCCTCATTGTTATCGGTCTTCGTGGTGGACATCGCGCAACCGCCGATATTCGTCGCAGCATTGATCGGTGCGATGCTGGTGTTCCTGTTCACCTCTCTTACGATAAGGGCGGTCGGAAAGGCGGCCTACGCTATGATCAATGAGGTCAGGAGGCAGTTCAGAGAGAAGCCCGGCATCCTTGAGGGTAAGGAGAAGCCGGACTATGCTCTCTGCGTCGATATCTCGACGAAGGGCGCCTTGAAGGCGATGATCCTTCCAGGAATGTTGCCAGTGGTCGTTCCAGTAGCGCTCGGACTGTTCTACCGGTACTTCTACACGGGTAACGAGGCCGTTGAAGCGGTCGGTGCCTTCCTGATGGTAGCGACGATAGCAGGTATCTTGATGGCCACCGTTCTTAACAATTCGGGTGGAGCATGGGATAACGCCAAGAAATACGTCGAGAGCGGCCACCATGGTGGAAAGAAGTCCCCTGCCCATAGTGCGGCAGTGGTCGGAGACACCGTAGGTGACCCGTTCAAGGACACCGCCGGGCCATCCCTGCACGTGCTAGTGAAACTGCTTGCTACCATCACATTGGTGTTCGCCAGCCTGTTCATCATCGTGCATTAGGAGCAAACCCCTTCTCTCTTATTTTCTTTTTATCCAGCATCATTTTCGCAATTTTTGAAAAGCTCAATCTTTATATAACTGGTGAGGCATGCCCAAATATTATTCAGAGGGCATGCTATGTATTTGTTAACAACGAAGGAAAAGGTAGTTCGCATCTCGCCGGAAAGGCTGGGCGAAGACCTTACTGACGTTATAAATATGTTAAGTTGGGAATCCTTCGAAGGAAAGATCGAAGGTAGCGACTCATTGACAGTGCTCGTCACCAATGTTGAACAGATGGGTCTGGGTAGGATCGTTCATGGGGACGGGGCCATTTACCAGAAGGTAAAGTATGATGCTCTTGTGTTCCGACCTATGTTGCAAGAGGTCATAGAAGGGACCGTGGTAGAGATACTCAAGTTCGGGGCGTTCGTAAGGTTCGGTCCCCTGGACGGGTTACTTCACATCAGCCAGATAATGGACGATAGGATCGACGTCGATCCCGACAATGGTCGACTGCAAGGAAAGGACACGAAAAGGGACCTAAAGGTAGGCGATAAGGTCCGAGCTAGGATAGTTGCCCTCAGTTTGAACGAAAGAAGCCCTCGCGAAAGCAAGATCGGCCTTACTATGAGGCAGCCCGGACTTGGAAAATTGGAATGGATCGATGAGGAAAGAAAGAAGGCGGCCGGGGGCGGGGCGGCATGAAGGTCCTGAAGGCATGTACTCATTGCAGTTATATAACGGAGGAAGATGTCTGCCCTCTGTGTGGCAGTGCCACCTCAAAGGATTGGCAAGGATATGTTGTGATAATCGATCATACTAAATCTGAGATCGCCAACAGGATGGGTATCCATGTCAACGGAAAGTTCGCCCTCAAGGTGCGCGGAACTTAGACCACCAAGGAAGGCATGGTTGTTGAACGAAGGTTTGCGAGCCGAACTGTCCAAACCGTTCGGCCGTTTAATATCCACCTCCGAACTGAAGAACAATATCAAGGAATGCACGATGTTGATGACGGTCGGTGACATGGTCTCCCTAACTTTGCTGGAAAATGGTTTTAGACCAAAATTGGTCATCTTCGATCTTAAGACAGAGCGGAGGTCCTTTACCTCTCTTGGACCCAAGCTCGGATCGACGAGGGGAGAAAATGTCAAGGTCAAGAACCCGGCCGGTCAGATAACCGCTGAGCTGGTCAATGAGATCGGCAAGGCAATGAAAAGGGACGTTCCGACGAACATTCAGGTAGATGGAGAAGAGGACCTGGCAGCCTTGGCCTGCGCTGCAATGGCCCCTATCGGTTCCTGTTTGATATATGGCATCCCGGGCAAAGGAATGGAGCTGGTAAGGATAGACCAGGAAAGAGCAGGTCGAGCAAAGGCGTTGATATATTCGATGGAGGAATTGAATTGAACGTAGAGATCGTTAGGAAGAAAGAGAACTTATTAATGGACAGGGTCGAGGTGGACTTCAGAGCGTCCCATGACGGAGAACCAACCCCTGCCAGGGATACGATCAGACAGGCGATAGCTAACGCTTTGAACGTACCAAAGGAAAGGGTCGTTGTTGCCAACATGGACAGCGTCTACGGAAAAGGTGTATCGAACGGCCTCGCCAGGGTCTACAGCTCGCCCGAGAGCGCTAGGTCCCATGAGAGGGAACACATCCAAATTAGAAATGGACTTGCCCAGAAAAATGTGCCGGGCGCTCCAGGGGCAGCACCAGCTAAGAAGTGAGGTTGATAAATATGGCAGAAAAGAAGGAAGCGGCCAAAAAGAAGGAGATAACGCCGTCCAAGAAGGACCTATATACTGTAAAGGGCGATAAGATCGAGAGGAAGAGAAGGAACTGCCCAAAATGTGGTCCAGGTGTATTCCTCGCGGAGCACAAGGACAGGAACTCCTGCGGCAAGTGCGGCTATACCGAGTTCAAAACGAAAAAGTAAACACCTTAACCTAAATTCTTATTTTTGTTGACATAAGTCCCGACCGATACATCATTTGGTCGGTGCTCCCTAAGCTTGCTCTGGTATCAAGCAAGATTTATTATCACCTTGACCATCAGAGACCTGGGCTTGTGGTGTAGCTTGGATATCACAGAGGCCTCCGGTGGGCCCATCAGGGTCCAGAGAAAGCCTCAGACTCGGGTTCGAATCCCGACAGGCCCGCTACTTTCAGAACTCATTAGCTTGATCTTCTGATCCTTTCGAACGACCTCATGCAGTTCTTCAAGGGTCCGTTTCGGCTGGACAGGAACTGCTCGACAAGATCATAAAAAGCGTTCCCCCAAGGTCGTGTTCGACCAATGTCCATTTTACGAACATATTAAGTTCTAAGACCATTCTGTTGGAGCGAATGTTACGGCCCAAAGGGTTTCTGAATGATCGATACTGAGAACTTGACCAGGAAGTTCGGCGATCTGACCGCGGTGGACGACCTGAACCTTCATGTCGACGAGGGGGAGGTCTTCGGCTTCCTTGGTCCGAACGGGGCGGGGAAGACCACGACCATCAGGATGCTCGCGTGCTTGATCTCCAAGACGAGCGGTGAGGCCAGGGTAGGCGAGTATGAGGTGGGGAAAAAGGAAGATCAGATCAAGATCAGAAGAATGATCGGTCTATCGCCGGAGAACGTCGGTCTATATGAGGACCTGAGCGCCTATCAGAACCTGGATTTTTATGGGAGGATGTATAAACGTACTGAGGCCCAAAGAAAAGAGGACATCGAGCATTTCCTCAAGCTTTTAGGCCTCTGGGAGAGAAGAAACCAGTCAGCGGGGTCATTTTCCAAAGGGATGAAGCAGAAGCTGGCTATTTGTCGAGCGCTCATCCATGATCCCCAGATCCTGTTCCTGGACGAGCCGACCGCAAACCTGGACCCAGAGGCAGCGAAGACGGTGCGTGATTTCATCCTCGATCTGAAAAAGGAGAAGAAGACGATCCTCCTGAACACCCACCACCTCGATGAGGCGGAGAAGATCTGCGATCGCGTGGGCATCATGAAGACCAAGCTGGTGGCCGTGGGCAAACCGGAGGACCTTAGGGAATCGTTGTGGGGAAGAAGGACCGTGGTCCACTTGGTCAAGGTAAATGATGACATCGTATCCGCGGTGAAGAAGCTGGACGTAAAGAGCGTGGAGACCCTCAATGATCAGATGATCGTCGGCGTCAGCGACCCCGACAAGGAGAACCCGGACATCGTCGAAGCGATAATAAGGGCGGGTGGCCGGGTCCAGTTCGTCACCGAGATCAGACCCTCATTAGAAGATGTATATCTAAAGCTGGTTAGGGGTGGATAGGATGGACCTTGGGATAGCTTGGACCATCACCAGGAAGGACCTGGGCACGATCAGGAAAAAGAAGGCCATCCTTTATTCGACGGTCGTACTTCCCTTGATCCTTTCCATCGCCCTGCCGGCGATCATATGGTTCGTGGAGCATCGCAAAGCCGTTCCGGACACTTACCTTGTTGGCCTGTTGAACACTTTCTCCTTCTTCTTCGTAATACTTGCCACCTTCATTCCCACCGGTATCTCTTCATATAGCATCGTCGGGGAGAAGGTGGAGAAGAGCCTGGAGCCTTTATTGTCAACGCCGGCGACCGATGGTGAGATATTATTGGGTAAGAGCATGGCTGCGTTCATTCCGGCGCTCATCACCACTTATGTTGCCCTAGGGATCTTCATGGCCATGATCGACCTGGTGACCTCAGGGCAGCTAGGTTATCTGTACTATCCGAACACGACCATCGCACTGATCTTGTTCGTGGTCGATCCCTTGGCGATCATGCTTGGTGTAGGATTGAACGTAATGATATCCTCCAGGGTCAACGACGTGCGCACCGCCACCCAGCTGGGGGCCCTCAGTGTATTGCCTCTCGGCGTTATCTATTTGGCCTCTGAGATCCAGGTGATATCGCTCGATACCAATAGCTTGCTTTACATTTCCCTCGCATTGGCGGTCGCGGACTTGGTGCTGTTCTTCTTGAGCAGGGCCACGTTCCGTAGGGAGGAGATATTAACGAAATGGAGATGAGATCATGGTGTCTCAAAGAGAGGGGATGATGGGACCAGAAGCCACCGCTCAAGGTCGACACCGTTCCATCGATGATCGAGGATGCTGAACATGAGCCTGATCGATGGAACACCGGGCCCGACGGCGATCGTACTGATCATCGTCCTTGTCTCCCTGTCAGTGGTTATCCGTATTTACCTCTGGAAGAGGTACAAGGTCGCAAGAGCAAGATGCCTGAAATGCGGCAACGTCTTCGCGCCGCCAAATACCTCAGGATCCTTCTTGACGCCATATAGGACCATCAAATGCCCTGCTTGCGGGGAGACGAGCAGGATGCGTCTGGGAACGAAGGAGCCCATCACCTGGCCGAGGGATGAACCGATGAAAGAGCGGTCGGATGAGAACGAGGTACCTGGAGCGCCGTATCCAGGAGTCGAAATATAATAAATGAACCGAACCGCCGATACCGTCCCGCCCGCCCCCTTCGGTCTTTGGCAACGGTTCATCAGTTCCTAGAACTTATCCATCCTGGCACCTGATAGAAAACCATTCGTGCTCATCGTTCACAATGTTCAGCTAGAGTACGATCCTGTGGGGAATGATGAGCTAGCGATATGGGGTTCTCTCTGACATCATGAACATGAGGACCTCATCCAACGAGAGGTCGGAATATCATGTTCGGACGTTGAACCAATCGGTCTAGCCCCTCTGATGATCATATCTCTCGGATCGTACGACCGCTATCATCATACAGGAAGCCCTGGATAATGACCCGGTCCTGAACACCTAGTTTCTTGACCTTTACCCAAAGATCGGCCAGACGCTCGATGACATGTTCTTCGGAGGTGGCCATTGCCGGATAATGAAGAGCTAGTCGTTGATGCTCCTGAGCAGTGGCTATGTACTCCTTTTCCCTTTCGGGATCTGAAACGGAGTAAGCGGTCTCCACGAACTCTTTCCATAGGACGGACCCGTCCCTTGCATATATCCAGAGGACGGCCCTTGGTTCATCATCCTGAAATTCCACCTCGGTCCTTGTGCCAGGACGATCTCTTTCCAAGGCCTTGGCGCGCTGGAATATGGCGCGATGCACGATCTCCACCAGTGTTGTACGTGAGGTCGGAGGATTGACCTCCGGTTCGAACTCCCGATCGCGGCTTCCTTCCCTATAATACATGCTCTAATATTCCGTGGCACTTGGATAAATAGGTCTGCCTGTACATTTACGGCCGTTACCAAACCATTTACGTTCCCAGTTCCACGGAGCCCCTATCTTCAACGGAACGGGGTCTCTCTTTTTATTTATAGCATGCTCGATCCGGTCGATCTTTGATCGATCTCCTCGGACAAGATCGAAAGGCAAGA
>CAVUGW010000009.1:0-7516 GCA_963741025.1 Methanomassiliicoccaceae archaeon | reverse complement strand
AAATTGCGATCAGGGCGTGAAGGCATTCCCGGTGCAGCCGGGGCTCGTCGCGCTGCTGGTTGGCGAGATCTTCTTCCTGGACACGCGGACAGGCCCGATGGAACGTCTCGACCGTCCGCTCGGGTCGTGGTTCGCTCCGAACGGATCTTGACGATGCGGAACAACTTACTATGGGGCGCTCTTCGTCCTCTTACACCCCTCACCGCTCGTCCAACCTTAGAAAAGATGGCTTTCTGGCGACACTTTTAATAAATGCCCAGATTATGGCTGAACGTTCAGGATCGTGGTGGTCAAAAATGGTTGTGAGCGAAGAGGTCGTGCTCGGTCTGATACAGATGAGCATGAAGGATGACCAAGATGAGAACTTATCGCACGCCTTGAACTTGATATCTGGCGGCGACCGAGGGAGCGGCGATGTTGCTTGCCAAATTGTTCACGACCCGATATTTCGCTCAATATCGCTCATTGGACCAAAAAGATAAGGATGGACGCCTGCATGAGATTCCTGGAAAGGTCACCGATGCTCTATCGGACTGTGCCAAAGAGAACAAGATAGTCCTTGTCGGAGGGTCGATCTACGAGGCAGATAGGGGGCATACCTACAACACTTCTGTGGTGTTCGATGAGAACGGGGAGATCAAAGGAACTTATCGTAAGGTCCACATTCCCCATGATGAGAACTTCTATGAACAAGATTATTTTGAGCCAGGGGACGAGGGATTTAAGGTCTTTGACACTCGGTTCGGAAAGATAGGTGTACTCATCTGTTATGATCAGTGGTTCCCGGAAGCGGCCAGGAGCATAGCTCTCATGGGGGCGGGCATCATTTCTATCCCACCGCTATAGGTACCGTCCGCGGGATCTCGCAGGCGGAGGGGGACTGGCAAGAGGCGTGGGAGAACGTAATGCGTGGCCATGCCATCGCCAGCGGTTTGGTCGTGGCCGCCGCCAACAGGGTGGGAAATGAGGGCCAGATGGATTTCTGGGGGGGCTCGTTCGTGGTAGATGCCTTCGGCAGGACCCTGGTCAGAGGCGGGAGAAAGGACTGTACGATCCTCACAAAGGTCGATCTTGGACATGGGAAGAGAGTTCGAGAGGGTTGGCGATTCTTTTACAATCGAAGGCCGGAATGCTATTCGAAGCTAGTAGAACAAAAAGATATTGAAAAGAGCGAATGATTATATGATCGGTGGATCGACTCCAAGAAGTAACGGATTGAGCATGCCCGCTGAATGGGCAAAGCATGAAGCTACGTGGCTATCCTGGCCGAAGAACCCTTTGACATTCCCAGAGGACACCATGGGATCCGTTGAGGACATATATTGTCACATGATCTCCGCCCTCAGCAAAGGGGAGAAGGTCAAGATCCTCGTAGATGATGATGCCATGGCCGAGAAGGTGATCAAGAGAACGAGGAGGGCGGGAGCGGACATGAGCAACGTCATCCCTATGAAGATCAAAAGCGCCGACGTATGGATCCGGGACTATGGCCCAACCTTCCTATTGGACGAAAAAAAGATGCATAAGGCGTTGGTGAAATGGAACTTCAATGCATGGGGAGCGAAATATGATGATCTCCTGTATGATGATATCTCAGGTGAGGAGGTCGCCAAAGCATCTTCGGTTCCAATATATAGGCCGGGTATTGTGCTCGAGGGCGGGTCCATAGACGTAAATGGCTCGGGCGTGGTTCTCACGACTGAACAATGTCTGTTGAACAAGAATCGCAACCCCAGTTTGTCGAAGGAGCAGATCGAGGGGTACTTGCAAGAGTACATCAATGTCTCAAAGGTGATATGGTTGATCTCCGGCATAGAGGGTGATGACACTGACGGTCATGTTGATGATTTCGCCCGCTTCGTCGGGGATGATAGGATCGTGTGTGCCTATTCGTCCGATCGTTCGGCGCACAATCGAGAGGTGCTGGAGAGGAATCTGAAGGTCCTCGAAGATGCGACGGATATCGATGGCAATGGGTTCGAGGTCACAAAATTACCTATGCCCGGTCCTTTAAGGATCGATGAAGAGGATAGATGGTTGCCGGCCAGTTATGCGAACTTTTACATCGGCAATGATGTGGTATTGCTGCCGGTCTTTAAGGATAGGAACGATGCGAAAGCGATATCGATGCTGGAGGATTGTTTCCCGGACCGTGATGTGGTCCCGATACAGGCCATAGACCTTGTGTATGGATATGGGGGCATCCATTGTATCACCCAGCAGGAACCTAGTACCATGGGCTGAGGACCGAGCTCTCTTTGAACTTCTTCACTTGAACGTCACCGGAAGAAATATCGATTTGGCGGAGCGGGAAGTGACCTTTTGGGCCTGACGGACCATGACATGATGCGCTCAATGATCGAAAGGGTAGTAATATCAAAATGACGTTTAGACCGGGGACCGACGGTCATCGCACGCGTTCATGATGGTCGGGCCATCTTAGGCTGGAGGGAAAGAAAGATGATCTATAACACTATACTCGAGACCATCGGGAGGACACCTCTGGTAAGATTGAACAGCATCGTCCCAAAGGGATCGTCCGACATCTTCGTAAAGATCGAATCGTTCAATCCAGGTGGATCTGTCAAGGATAGGGTGGCCCTATCGATGATCGAGGACGCAGAGAGGAATGGCAAGCTTACCCGTGGTATGGTGATCGTAGAACCTACTAGCGGGAACACGGGGATCGGACTTGCGATGGTATCTGCATCTAGAGGATACAGATTGATCCTAACCATGCCAAACACGATGTCGGTAGAGAGAAGAAAGCTCCTAAAGGCTCTCGGGGCGGAGCTCGTACTTACCCCTGGATCGGAAGGGATGGGAGGGGCCGTTGCCAAGGCGAAAGAGATGGCCGAGGGTGACCGCAACATCTTCGTTCCACAGCAGTTCGAGAACCCCTCCAATCCGGAGGTCCATCGGACGACAACGGCCATGGAAATATATGAAGACATACCCGACCTGGACGCGTTCGTTTCCGCCGTTGGGACCGGTGGAACGCTCACAGGGGTAGGCCGAGGGTTAAGGGATCTTGGCTCTCAGGCCATGCTAGTAGCTGTGGAACCTGCGTCGTCCCCTGTGCTCTCTGGTGGCAGACCAGGGCCTCATGGGATACAGGGCATAGGGGCCGGGTTCGTTCCAAAGGTCCTAGATCTGGGGCTGGTCGATAGGATCGTTCAGGTCACTGAGAAGAGCTCGATCGCGAACGCTCGATCGCTTGCAACAAAGGAGGGTATCCTGGCGGGCATATCATCGGGTGCTGCTCTGACCGCTGGATTGGAAATCGCTAAGGAGCTCGGTGAAGGGAAAAAGATCGTGGTCCTGCTTCCAGATACTGGAGAACGATATCTCAGTACAGATCTTTTCGAAGGATGAGCTATCTAGCCCATTCTCCTTCGGCGTCAGCATGAGCGTGGACATTCTATCCTTTTTTGAAACGCCCGATCAAGCCCTGTGGGGTTCGAACCACCCCCTCATCGTCATTTATCATGACCGGGATCGACCTCTTCCTTCGATCGTTCCAGAACGATGATCACGTACAAGATGGCAAGTGCTGACCAAGGGGGCTGTTCATGTACGGAAAGCTTAAATTCAATCCCCACAATGACACAGCTCAGTGATCATTTATGGTTATGCCACTTGCGTTGCTCGAGAAGTCAATGGACCACAGGATTCTCGCTTTTGCTCAAGGACAGTAGGGTCCTCGAGGGAAAGCTGGTCGGTTATGACGACTATATGAACATGGTCCTGGACGATACCGAGGAGCGCACTTCGGAACAGACCAGGCGTCTCGGGACGGTCATACTAAGAGGGAATAATGTTGTCAGCATCTCTCCAGTGTGAGATGCGGGCGATTTGTTGATCGATCCTCAGCAGATCCGAGTTGTGTGTAGATGAAGGCGTTGATACTCGCTGGAGGTTTGGGCACCAGACTAAGGCCTCTGACATATTCAATGCCGAAACCATTGGTCCCATTGATCGGACGTCCCATGATCTGTCAGATATTGGACTCGCTGCCAGAGCAGGTGGACACGGTCATCCTGGCCGTTTCGTACATGAAGGACACGCTTGAGAGATATTTTCGTGAGAACGATGTTGGCAGGGACGTCATCTTGGTCAACGAGGACCAACCGCTCGGTACTGGGGGGGCGATCAAAGAACGTCTCGAGATATATCGATGGAACTTTCATAACGTTCAATGGAGACGTCGTTTCCAGTCTTGATCTGGAAAAGATGTTAGATCTGCATAAGGGCCGTGCAGGGATCGGCACGATGGCTCTTTGGGAGGTCGAGGACCCATCTGCTTTTGGTGTTGTTGGCCTCGACGGGACGAAGATCGATCAAGTTCCAGGAAAAACCATCCAAGGAAGAGGCCTGCTCGAACCTTATCAACGCTGGTACCTACATATTCGAGAGCGATATACTCGATCATATTCCAGATGGGGTGGTCTCTATCGAGAAACAGGTTTTCCCAAACATATTGGATAAGGGATTGTTCGGACATAGGTTCGATGGTTATTGGGTCGATTGCGGGACCAGAGAGAACCTTTTGAAGGCACAAAGTACGCTCCTTGAGAAGCAAACGCCATCGGTTTCGACCGCATACACCAAAATAGGGAAGGCGCGTATCCTTCGACCGGTTATGGTCCAGAACGCCAATATCGGGGACAGTCTGATCGGCCCGACGTTTCTATCGAATATGGTGTCAGCATCGGAAATGACTGCGAGGTCCGAGATAGCATGCTTCTCAGGAACGCTGAGGTCCTCGATGGTGCGGTGATCGAGGGTTCGATAATAGGTCCGGGAACGATTGTGACAGAGAACGAGAAAGTGGTCGGAAAGATCCTCGCAAACGAACAGTTATAGAGGTTGGAACATGTGGCCGAAGGGCCGTCCCTTGGGACAAAAGATAGATTTCTTTGCGAATATGGGCCACAGATGGTCTTTCTCATAGAAAGATGCAACACGGAATGGGGAGGCCGGGAGATGGCCATGTGGATGATGCAGATATTATGAAGAGCATCACTGAAAACCCACCTTTTCAAGAGCGGGATGAACGGCGATTTACGTAGGTAGGAGAAAAGTGTCCGCCGAACAAGATGTTTCGAGCTGTCAAGATCCCGCTGGAGCGCACCACCGAGATGGTTGAGACGGTGATCATCTTCAATGAGGCGTGCCCGCTTTCCTGGGACAGGAGCATCCGAACCATCGTTGGGTAAAGAGATGGTTAACAAGCATTACGATGTTTTAGTGTTCGAGGACCTGACCGACATCAGGAAGAAGAGAAAGAACGAGGAGCTCGACCGAGACCTTGGTACTTGGTCCTTCCATCAGTTACAAAGCTTTGTTGAGTACAAGGGAGAGGCGTTGGGAAAGAAGGTGGTGGTGGTGTAGATCCTGCTATACGTCCAAGGCGTGCTCAAGATGCGGTCATCTTTCGAAGGGCGATAGGAAGAGGGGGCGGTTCAGATGCATCGAGCGCTGGTTCTCACTGGATGCGGACCCGAACGCCTCGAGGAACATCGCTCATCTCGGCACATCCAGGATGAGCGGGCCCTCCGTCAGCGGGCCGAAGTGGCGAGCGTTGGTGCCAGGGACCGAAAGGTAATTGAGGCGGAGCTTGGTTACAAGCCGATGAATATATTCATAGGTAGATGACACACATCTTGATCACTGCAGAAGCTAATAGGTTAAGGTAATACGATGGTGGAAAGACTCTTTGGGACCAATGGGGTCAGAGGCGTGATCAATAAGGACATGAACGTCCAGCTTGCGATGGACATGGGCAGGGCCATCGGAACGTTCATGGGAGGGAAGGTCGCGGTAGGATACGATTCCAGAACATCGGCGACGATGGTCAGGAGCGCGCTTTCGGCGGGATTGATGTCGACCGGTGCGGAGGTCCTCGATCTGGGCTCGTTCCAACGCCAGCGGTACAATATTACGTTAAGAACAATAACATGTCAGGGGGGGTCATGATCACCGCATCACATAATCCACCAGAGTTCAATGGGATCAAGTGCATCGATGCTGATGGTACCGAGATGCCGCGAGGGAAGGAGGAGGAGATAGAGCGGATATACTTCCAAAGGTCTTTTGCATCGAAGGATTGGAGGGAGGTGGGCCGCACGCGGCAGATAAGCGGTGCCGTCTCGAACTATGTGAAAGGGGCCGAGTCCCTTGTGGACCGGGACCTCATCTGCGGTGCCGGATTGAAAGTGATCCTGGATTGCGCGAACGGTGCGGGCTCAGTATCCACCCCATCGTTGCTCGAGGACCTTAACGTTCGGGCGGTCACGTTGAACTGCAACCCCCAGGGGACATTTCCTGGACATCCCAGCGAACCTGTCGAATCACATCTTAAGGACCTAGTCATGATGGTCAGAGAATCCGGTGCCGACATGGGCATCGCTCATGATGGGGATGCGGATAGGACGATATTCGTCGACGATAAGGGACGCTACCTGTATGGTGACAAGAGCCTTGCTATAGTCTCCGAGGCCATGGTCCGGGAGAATGGTGGCACGGTGGTCACACCGGTATCCACTTCCCAATGCGTAGAGGACATAGTGACCGCCGCAGGGGGAAAGGTCGTTTACACCAAAGTAGGCGCACCCGTCGTCGCTAGAAAGATGATCGAGAATCGGGGCGGTGTTCGGCGGGGAGGAGAACGGCGGATTGATCTTCCCGGAGCATCAATATTGCAGGGATGGCGCGATGACCGTGGCGAAGATGCTCGAGATAGTGGCCAGGGAAGGCCCCTTGTCCAAGTTGGTGGACCGCATTCCAAAATATTGTTTGGACAAAAGAAAGATCGAGTGTCCAGATGAGCACAAGGACCAGGTCCTCAGCGGTCTTGTTGAGCACTATAAAGATGAACGCATCGACCTTACTGACGGCGTTAAGATCAGGTACACAGATGGTTGGACATTGGTCAGACCCTCAGGCACCGAACCTCTGTTCAGAGTATATTCAGAGGGGAGGGATGAGACCTGCACAAAAAAATACTCGGACGACTGCGAAGGTGTGCTCGAGGACCTGATAGAATGTGCGTGTAAGAAAGTGTGACGAGGGCCGACCCAAGACGGTCCTGGCTCGAGCGGCCATCGGCCACCCGAGGCCCGGACCCGCACAGATGTGACCTCCCGAAGTGGACAGATGTCCATCCTATGCTCAGATGAACAGGGCCTCTAATTTTTGGGCTCGTCATTGTTTGCGATATTTCCATGCCACCGCGATCGCCTCTCGGACCATTCTTGCCCCGAGCGCAGCAGTGTTACCAGTATCATAAGGGGGGGATATCTCCATGACATCAAAACCTACCATTCTGTTTCCCAGCATATTGATGCATTTCTTCACATCAAGGGAACTTAGTCCGAACGGTTCGGGAGTGCCAGTACCTGGCGCGAAAACTGATTTATGCCGTCGATGTCCAAGCTAAGATAGATCCTTTCTTTCTTGATTATATTGAGGGCCCTTTTGAACGATTTTTCCAGGCCCTCCTCGGCGATAGTGA
>CAVUGW010000008.1:0-68979 GCA_963741025.1 Methanomassiliicoccaceae archaeon | reverse complement strand
AAACAACAAGATTCCGCCAGCAAGGGGAGCGGTTAATAAATATCAAAATCATAGTGACCGGGAGTCCAGGAGTCCCAGGACTGGTCTGGACCCGGTGTCATAATATGTTTTTACCAAAGTTTTGGTCTGCTGTCCCTCTTCCTGGTGATCATCATTGTAGCGACCCCGAACCAGATAAGGAACGCGCTTAGCAATGCCGGTATGTTGTTCGGCCATGCATCATTAGCTATCCACATCAGACCGAGCATAGCGATCAGGCTTCCCCAGAACATGGTGTATGCTGGATCGTTGCCCCATTTGGATGTGGTCTTCTGTCCCCTCATCCCGGCGAACAGCCTAGTGCTATTCCATAGACACCGCATTCTATCAGCACTATGGGTATGACAAGTAACCAATCCTTACTTGCATTCATGTAGCCCGCAACTATGATAGCAAACCCGATCGCAATGGTCATAAAACCAATGGTCTGGCCGCTAATGCCGATATCTCTCCCATCCTGAGACATGAATAAATGTAAGCATCTTCGAGGATAAATACTTTGTCAGACGAAAGTCGGACCAAACCACGATTATCGTCCTACGCTCGAAGGCTGGCAGCCCCTTGACCTGATCCTAGCTGCCGCATGCGATTTGCCTTCATCAGGCGATTCCTCCCATATCATTTACGGTCTTAGCTTTTGAGCCCCAGATCGGCGATCGCCCTCATAATATAGCAGAATGAACCGGACGTGGCCTCTTATTCCAGGGCATGTTCATAAAGATTATCTATCTGGCCCGCCCAAATGAATTCTCGATGAGAGCATCCCGATATTTGTTCATCGTGTTCGCCACGATGCTCGTCGGGGGGCTTCTTGTTCCGGCGACCGTACAGGCAAGCTCTATCCAAATGAACGTCCCATCCAACGGGTACATCGGCCTTAACGTCAGCATGAACGAGACCTCGTACCTGACCTACTCCGCCAAGGTCATTTCTGGAGGTCCAGTAAGTTTCTTGCTGATGACCGACCCGGAATTCAAAGATTTCAGAGCCGGGGACCCTTATTCATACATCTCTAGCGGTTCTGCCATAAATGTGACCGAGATCGATATCGGTACCGACATAGGGCCAGGATACTATCATCTATTGGTCCTAGGTGACCGATCGGTGACCATGAGCTCCAATTTTTCCCCGGTATGGAACGAGACCAATATATCATTCAGTATTGTTTCTTCCAAGGTGAGCGCTGGAACATTGAATATAGGGCTCATCATAGGTATGATAACGACACTTTGCCTGGTGCTACTTTTCATGGCTGAGGTGATAGCAAGAAGACAGTATTGACGCCCCAAGGAGCAGATCTGTGGGTTCTCTTTCCCACCGAAGTGTAAAGGGTCACGACCCATGATCATGGTCCCAACTTCCGCCAACAGGGGTCCCCAGTGCGAAGTGGGGAAAAGAGCTACGCACTTTCGGTCCCTGCATCGCATATTCATCAGAACAATGACGGAACGTAAAAAGACTAGCCTGACCGACGTGATATTTCTTCGGGGGTCCTCGATGCATGGAGTGAGCTGTGTCCGCTTGGGCGGGGTAGTTCATAAATGGTCACTTTCGGTGAGGTGGGCGTTTCATATAATATAGCTGAACGTGGAGTTCCCCCTTCGGGTTGGGATGAAGTGGAAGAACCACGTGGCCATAGCTAAGCAACTGGCCAAGGAGTTTGGTCTATCTACAGAACTGGAGAAGGCATTATGCTCCGGATCGATCGCTCCCGATAAACGCCCTGATGCGATGATAAAGAGGGACAAGAACGGTCGTGTTTTCATCGGCAGGGCGCCCCACCATCAAGCATTGACGAACATCATAATGGCACATGTCTGGGATGCAAGAATGGCGTATCTATCGGGGAACGATTATTATGCCATGCGATGCATGGGAAAGGCGCTCCACTACATCCAGGACAAAAGCGTGTCCGTAGGTTTCCTGGGTCTTTCACACGACTCTCGTGAGGAGGATATCGGAAAACTTACAGTGCCACCAGATGCTATCAGAAGAGGCATCTGTTCAGCGGTCCCGTCACCTTTATTTATCAAAGAATGTGTGAACGCGGTCCGTCCCAAGAAGGATCCCTATGAAGCTCTGTACCAGGCCTCGTTGTTCTCAGCGGCCGTGTTCGCTTCGACGATCGGCTCCGCTGAAGCGGAGGAGGGATATAGACATGAAATGATCGCTGCCAGAAAAAGACATTATCATGTCATCGTTCCGGTCGCCTGTTCACTGACCGCCGCCCTTATAATATACGGTCTCATTTTCGGGGAACCGCTGGCCATCATTGCTGGACCGATCGGAGGATTTCTACTGGTCAGGTCCGATCTGGCTTATTACCGCAAAAAGGAAGATTCGGAATGGTTTGGCTTTTGAGATGGGAGGAGGACGGATGCGAACAGTATGGGCCCTCATTCATCCTCATCGCTCTCAAGATCGATCTCTTTTGGTCTTGAGATCGTTGAAGGGTCTTTCACCTTGAGCCTTCCGTCCTTAATGACCATGACCCTTCCGGCCATCGAGGCGATACGATTGTCATGTGTGACCATCACTACGGTCATTCCTTTTTCGGTGTTCAGTTGCCTGATGAGCCTGATTATCTCCATCTTGTTCTTTGAGTCAAGGTTCCCGGTCGGTTCGTCAGCAAGGAGGATCGCAGGATCGTTCGCCAAAGCACGTGCGATCGCGACCCTTTGTTGTTGCCCCGCGCTCAATTTGCTAGGGCGATGGTCCTCCCGGTCAGATAGACCGACCATGGCCAGCAGCCTACTTGCCTTCTCCCTCCGTTCGGTCTTTGATCTGATCGTTAGCTCCATCGGTAGCTCTACGTTCTCCACTGCGCTCAGATAGGGCATGAGGTTGAAGCTTTGGAACACGAAGCCGACCTTGTCACGTCTAACCAGATATAGCTCGCTCTCAGGAAGACCGCTCACCTCGACCCCGTCCAGCATCATCTTTCCTGAGGTCGGTCGATCGAGGCACCCCAATATGGTGAGCAGGGTCGTCTTCCCAGATCCGGACGGTCCCTTGATAGCTATGGACTCGCCCTTCATGACCTCAAGGTTGACATCGATGACCCCGTTTATCTTCCTACCTTCGAGCTCGAATATCTTCGTTAGACCATCGGTCCTTAATATCGCCTCACTCATTCTTCAACGCCTCCACGGGTCTCGTCCTAGAAGCTCTCCAAGCAGGGTATATGCTACCCAGCGCACCTATGACGATGACAAGTCCGAAGGCCATAATGGTCCAGCCAAGGTCCGGTTGTATGTTAAGGCCTGCCGTAGCTACCGCATGGGTGAATCCCGAACGAGCAGCACCGGACGATGGTGCCGGTACCAGAATGGATGCCAGGGCCGACAGTTCCTACCCAACCGATGGCCATACCCACCACACCTGCGATGGCGGTGACGATGACCCCCTCGAGCATGAACTGGGCTATGACCGCCTTCTTACTGAAGCCGAGCGTCTTGAGCACCCCGATCTCCTTCGTCCTTTCCCTGACCGCATAGAGCATAGTGAACATGATTATCATGCCAGTAGCGGCGACCGCGATGATCATTTCCTCGAGCCCAGTGTTCTTGGTCGCGGCGACCGTTGCGTTATCTGAGGCAAGCGTCTGCGCGTTGTTCTGTTCCTCTGTCTCCAATGAGCTCAATCTGTCGTTCATCGTTGATACCGGTAGGTCCGGGTAGACAGCATTGATCTCGGACGCCACATCGTTAACGACCGTGGTATTGGATGCATAGACATCAAGGTATGATACCGAGTCCCCGAGTCCGTAAATGCTCTGTGCGTCCGCGAGGCTCATGATGACGGTACGGTTGCTCCCCGTTCCGGTCGGTGCGTATACCCCAACGACCGTGAAAGTGTCGTTCTGTATAGTTACCGTCCCGCCCAATTGAGTATCATAGAACTGTCGTGAGGTTCTGGGTGAGGAGGACCGAACCCGTCTCACCGACCTCTAGGTTCCTACCAGAAATGATATCGGCCGGTAGAACATTGTAATCCTGAATGTCCTGGGCCGAGAGGTTGACGCCTTCTATCTGTGTTACGTTGGCGAGCAGGTTCGCGAAATCAGGTCTTTGGCCTCTTGAGAACTCACCAGGGGTGAAACTACCCTGTTGGGGCATTCCCTCCGTCCTGATAACATATGGGACAACGGCCTGTACACCGTACATCGATCCTATGCCCTGCTGTGCCGTCTCATTTACCGTCGACCCGCCGTACGAACCGCCAATTTCACTGTAACCGCCCGAACCGTATCCTCCGGAGCCAGGGCTGTATCCTGAACCGCCGCTCGTTCCGCCGGTTCCCGCGTTACCTACCTGGATCAATGTTGACGTGTTCTCGATCGCCTCGGACATCACCGCGTAGTTGACGTTCAATCGCTGGTTCATATCCTCCACCGCGGCCTGGTTCGCGTTCAGGCCCGCAGGGATAGATATCATTATGGCCATCGCGACCGCGATGGCGACCACTGCCAGGACCACCCTTGTTTTCCTTCTAATGATGTTCCTTATAGCCCTGCTAGCAATACCCATGATATCGACCTCAGCTCGAGAAAAGAAGAGCTTATCCTCGGAGAAAAGAGCATGTTTGTATTAATACGTTACTACCTAAAATAGTAGCTATCTGAATGTTCGTTGTATTTCATACATGTATCTTTCAAAAATGATCCTATGTTTGACCTAAAAACAATAAAGGACCTTCGGGGGAGGGGCTCCTCGAGATGAACGGGTTTTGAAGGGCAGGAGCAGTGGATCCGGCCGATAGTGTGATCGTAACATTGTTCTGTTGATACCCTTCTTGATACATGTGCGTTGAGGATATGGTCTGGTTCATGACCATGATCGGAGGGCTTTCCAAGCTCGAGCGAGCACAGTCGATCATTACCCTCCTTGCCTCGACTATGGTCACAGATAACGTTAAGCACGAGAACAGTACCGCTATCGCCAATATGATCGCGAGCAAGAGATGACCCCGGTCCTTCCTCTCATCGGGGCCTTTTTGCAACCGGCTCAATCGTCGCTCCGTGCTGGGATGATCTGAGAGGATACTACCCCATCCTTTGAGAGGAGGGACGGCAAAAAGTTTGATTCCCATCCTCACGGACATTGATGCCGAGGGCCGCTCGTTCGTCATCTGACCTATCTTCCTCAACGCCGACGAGAGCGTCTTCGGGGACCTGAGGTATATCGCCGCCGTTTCATCAGCGAGCTCCTCCCTTCGTCTCTGGGACGACCTTGCTGCAAGATATGCGAACGGATTATAGAACGAGGTTATCAAAAGGGCCGTCAGTCTGGTTTTGAAAACAAAGTCATCGTTCTTGATATGTGCCAGTTCATGTGCGGCGACCGCCTCCAGCTCGTCCTGCTCCAGTAGGTCGAGCATACCTATGGAGAAGACGATGATGCCTTTATCCCTAGTACCGGTCGTGAACGCGTTCGGTACAAGGTCCTCGATCAGACCGACCCGAGGAGGCGCGATCCCAAGGTCCATCGACATCATTCGTATGCTGGCTTGTAGCTCAGGATAATCCTCCTCTGTGAGCATCACGACCTTTAGGGCCCTTACCGCTAGTCTATCCCCGTATCTGATCATCATGACGTAGAACACGAAGGATACCAATAATCCGGATATGCAAAGCAATCCCGTCAGCGATAGCATTTGAGGCAGATATGGTGCATGATAGAACTGGCCAGAAAGCGGGAACGAAGCGGTGTCCGGCCCTCTCGTAGCGGTCCATGCTGATGTTCCTGACCATATGTATGTTAAGAAACCATGGGCCCCCATGTTGAAAAGGGAGATGTACAGTGTGGGGGTAAATATCGCCATGACGATAAGAGGGACGACCAATGGGAATACGGATAGCCTGCTCCTGATCCTGCTGGTCAATGGTAGCCCACAGCATATCAAAAGGTTCACGCAGAAAAGCGATATCAACAGCAACATGAAGGAGTAATAGAAATATGGCTGGACGATCTGGGCGATAATGGCGTCCATCATATCTAGCGTCATGACTATCTGACCTTTCTCTCCCTATCTCTCCTCTCTAGCTCTGTTCGGAGGACCTCGATATCTACCTCTTCCATGAGACAACTTGTCGCCATGCCACCGAAGTTCTTCATTAGACTGGATATGACCTCTTGGACGGCCGACCTTTCAAATGTCTCCCTCTCCATTTTCGGCCAGTAATCATAGAACAAGCCTCCCTTTCCCTTCTCCACCTTGCGGTCCAAGAACCCCTTTTCATATAGACGGTTCATGGTCGACATCACGGTGGTGTAGGCGATCTTGTTCTCTTTGGCCAGGACCTCATATGTCTCCCTTACTGTGACCGGGGACTTGTCCGAGGACCAAATGGTGTCGAGCACCTTTGCTTCTAAAGGGCCCAGGAACGCTTCGAGATCTTCCGCCGTAGTATCATATTGCGAGAAACTCGTCTTTCTTTTCTGATGCATGTTGACGAAGCCCCTATTCACATTAGTAGCTATTCAAGATTTCGGATGATGTAATGAGAACCGCCCGACCCTCGAGGACGGGGCCTTCTGTCGCATCTAGCTGACCAGATGATATCCAAGGAAGCACGCATAGGTCCGCCTTCAACTAGCGTCGGTCTCGGTCGTTCTGATGTACCTTCCCACAACTATGATCGCTTGCTCGCCCTCATCCTCCAACATTCGCGCAGTGGCCTCCAGCGCGCTGAAGATCGGATCGAAGGATAATAAGGATCAAAGTGTTTTACTCCTCAAGGGTCGAGAGATCGCCAAGAGGCTGACCGAGCTCCTTGGCCTTGAGCACGCGTCTCATGATCTTGCCGCTCCTGGTCTTGGGAAGGGTGTCGACGAACTCGATCTCTCGCGGGTATGCGTACGCCGCGAGCCTTGTCTTGACGAAGTTCGATATCTCGTCCTTCAGCTTCTCTGAAGGGGTGTGTCCAGGCCTCAGGGTTATGAACGCCTTGACGATCTCACCGCGCAGATCATCAGGCTTGCCGATGACACCTGCCTCGGCGACCGCGGGGTGCTCGATGAGGGCGGACTCGACCTCGAACGGCCCGAGCCTTTCTCCGGACATGTCTGATTACGTCGTCCGCTCTGCCGAGGAACCAGAAATACCCCTCTTCGTCCTTATAGGCCTGGTCCCCAGCAATGTACCAACCTGGTATCCTGAAGTACTCCTTGAACTTCGGGGTGTTCCTCCATATCCCGAGCATCATGGAGGGCCATCCTGGCCTGAGGGCGAGGAAACCTTCCTGTTTGGGAGGCACTTCCTCCCCCTCCTCATTAACGATCGATGCGACCACGCCAGGGATCGGCCTGCCCATTGATCCTGGTTTTATTGTCATACAGGGATAATTACATATTAGCTGGGCTCCTGTCTCGGTCTGCCACCATGTGTCGTGTATCCTTTTGTTCATGGTCCGTAATGCCCAACGGACCACCTCGGCGTTCAGCGGTTCACCGACCGAGCAGATGTGTCTCAGTTCAGAAAGATCATGATCTTTAACGATCTGGTCCCCGGCCCTCATAAGCATTCTCAATGCCGTCGGGGCAGTATACCAAACATTGATCCTATACTTCTCCAAGATATCATACCAGCTCTTTGGGTCGAACCTTCCTTCATATGACAACATGGATGCGCCCAGATACCATGGACCAAAGATACCATATGATGTTCCAGTTACCCAACCAGGATCGGCCGTGCACCAATATGTATCATCATCTCTGAGGTCCAAAACATATTTTGAGGTAATGAGCTGCTGTATCATCGCCCTATGGCCATGAAGGACCCCCTTAGGTTTGCCCGTCGACCCTGATGTATAATGAATGATATACGGGTCCGTTGGAAGCATGTTCTGGACCCTGTATTTGGGCTCACCCAGCTCGAGCATTTTGTCAAAACTGTGAACGTCCGATCGAAGGCCAGTAGCATCACCGATGACGATTATCTGCTCAAGGTCGGTGAGCTCTGGAAGGATACCCTCTATCCTTTTGTATAAATAAGGTGAAGTTATCATGATCCTGGCCGCACAGTCAAGGGCGCGGTCCTTGATCGCCTCAGGTCCAAGTGCGGAGAAAAGGGGGCCAAAGATGCCCCCCATCTTTACTATTCCTACGCCAGCAATGTACAGCTCCGAGGTCCTATCGAGGAATACGAAGATCCTATCCCCTTTTTTTGCTCCTATCTTCTCAAGACCACTGGCAAAACGGTTCGTCAGCTCGCTCATCTCTCCGAACGTGAACTTCCTGACCTCGTTCTTCGAGGTTATGGAATAAAGAGCGATCTTGTTCTTCCTCCAGTTCGAAGCATGTCTATCCACGGCCTCATGGGCGATGTTATAGATGCCCCCTTTGGACCAGTCAAACTCTTGGTCGACCGAGGACCAGTTGAAACCTTTACATGCCTTCTCATAATCCTGGAGATTACCTGGGTATTCGGATCTTATCTTATCCTCCATTCTAAATTCTCCATCGTCCCATCTGGGAGAGCCTTCGCGATATAAAGTATTATCGAACGGTTCGTTCGACAATCGTAGAATTAGTACGAACAAAGCCTTATTTGTCCAAGAATGTAGATATAGTTTATATTTTGACCTCCAGAAAATATAATTATTGATGCATATCACTCATCATCCACACCTGATGACGAACCTTCTTGATCTTTTCACTGATGATCGGACCCGAGGGATGACCTCTGGGGATGCCGATCTGGAAAATGAGGCGATAGAGCTAAATCCAATAATGAGGTTCAAAAAACGATGGCGGGAGAAACATTTGCGGAAAAGGTCCTTTCAAGGGCGAGCGGAACCAGGTCACGGACAGGCGACATCGTGAACGCTAGGGTCGATCTAGCGATGTCCCATGAGAACTCGGCCTTGGTCCTCAGATCGTTCCGGGAGATCGGCGCAAAGCAACTATGGGACCCGTCCAAGGTGGTCATACTTTTCGACCACAGGGTCCCGGCCAATACGGTAAAGACGGCCGAATCCCATAAGGAGGTCCGCCTCTTCGTGAAAGAATCTGAGGTCCCGTTCTTCTATGATATGGGAGAGGGCGTATGCCATCAAGTGTTACCAGAAAAAGGCCATGTCCTTCCGAACATGCTCATCGTAGGCTCCGACTCACATACTACTACCTATGGAGCACTGGGGGCTTTCGCCACTGGGATAGGCGCTACCGAGATGGCGGCCGTTTGGGCGACCGGAGAGATCTGGCTGAGGGTGCCAGAGACCTTACGGATCCACGTCAGAGGGAAACTTCCTCAGAAGGTGTCCGCGAAAGATGTCATATTGCACATCATCGGCTCCATTGGGGCGGACGGGGCAGATTACAAATGCGTAGAGTTCGTCGGAGACACCATCAGCCGGATGACGATAGCATCTCGAATGGTACTGTCGAACATGAGCATCGAGATGGGGGCAAAGGCGGGCGTTTGCTTCCCGGACAGAAAGACGGTCGATTGGCTGCTTCCCCGGACCAAGGTACCCTGGGAAGGAAATTTCTGGGACAATGGTTCCGAACCTGATGAAGAGGTAGAGCTTGACATTGGATCATTGGAGCCCCAGATCGCTTGTCCCCATCAGGTCGACAATGTGACCTCGGTCAGAGAGGTCGAGGGAACGCATATAGACCAGGCGGTCCTAGGGTCTTGTACGAACGGGAGGCTTGAAGATCTTGGGGCCGCGGAGTCCGTTCTTCGTGGAAGGACCGTTTTCAGGAACGTGAGGCTCATAGTCGTACCCGCCTCACGAGAGGTCTACATAGAGGCCTCTCAAAAGGGAATACTGGCATCATTGGCCGAGGCCGGGGCCATCATAGTGAACCCTGGTTGCGGACCGTGCCTGGGGGCCCATCAGGGACTTTTGGCCGCTGGGGAGACCTGCATATCGACCACGAACCGCAACTTCAAGGGAAGGATGGGAAGCCCTGAGGCCAAGAATTCTATCTTGCAAGCCCTGAAACGGTCGCGGCCAGTGCTATTAAAGGAGAGATAACGGACCCACGGAGGTTATGACATGATACACGGGAAGATATGGCGTTATGGGGACCACATAAACACCGACCTTATCATTCCAGGAAGATATTTGGACGACTATGATCCAAGGTCCTTCTCGGTCCATGCGATGGAGGACCTGGTATCCTTGTTTCTCAAAGAAACGTGAGGCCAGGGGACATAATCCTTGCAGGAAGGAACTTCGGTTGCGGTTCGAGCCGGGAACAGGCCCCGCTGGCCCTCAAGAAATGTGGGCGTAGGGGCGGTGATCGCTGCGAGCACGGCGCGGATATTCTATCGGAACTCCATAAACATAGGCCTTCCAATAGTCATCTGCCCAGAGGCAGGGCGCATCTTGAACACCGGAAATGAAGCAGAGGTCGATATGGAAAAGGGAGTTATCAGGAACTGTCGATGACGGGGCGTATGTGACGTTCGAACCCTTGCCCGGGTTCTTGCTCGAGATCTTGACGGAAGGGGGCCTGGTAAAATCAATGAAAGGGAGATTGGCCAATGAAAAATCCTCTGATCCATAGGGCGAGCCACATCATGCCACAGGAATGGCCCTCCATCGTTCCCTCGGAACGATTATCTCGAACCTAGCCCCGTTGTTCTCTGTTCCCGTTTCTCTAATTCGACATTTCGGTCACTTCCAATATCTGTCTGGCCAGGTAGAGCCCAAGGCCACTGTCCGTACCATAACCCAGTTCGAAGATCTTATCCTTGTCCTGCATCTTGATACCGACGCCGTTGTCCTGATAGATCACCGTTAGAACATCATCTTCGATCGAACATGTGACAATTATCCGATCTGCCCTGCGTCCGTGGCGTCTACTGTTGTCCAGCAGGATACTGAAGACCCGGCCAAGCAACGGGTCTGCCAACACCTCTATACCAGCTAGGTGGACGTCCCGCTTGCAATCCCCCGGCGAGCCCAAGCGATAGGGCCCTTCGGAACATCATCTCCAGGTCCTGCCATTCGGGCGGACTTACCCCCAGACCATGATAGTCTTTGGCGTAAATCAGCTGTCTTTCTATCTGCTCGGCCGCTTTGGTGATCCTTTCGCCATATACCTTGAGGTCGTGGTCATCAGGATGCCCCTCGGTGAGAAGCTCCCCATAGCTGTGGATCACCGTTACCTGGTTCAATGTATCATGCCTAGTGATGCTCGAAAGCAGGTTGAGCTTAAGGTTCGCGATCTTGAGGGATTCGCTGGCCGCCTTCTCTTCGGTGATGTCCTTCAATGTTAACAATAGGCTTGTGACGCTTCCTTCCTTGTTCATCAATCTGACCGCGATGAGCCTGTATGTATGGACGTCACCCCTTTCTCCGACCATCGATCTCCACCCTCTGACCGTTTATTGCCTTCTCCACCAACTCAGGGGTCAAAGAGGGCGTTAATGCCGTGATCGGGCTGGCATACACATCCGTGTCCTTTTTCCTTGTTCTACTAAGCATTGAATCGTTAGCAAAGACGATCCTGTCCGAATTATCGACCACCACTATACCGTCGTCCATCGTCTGGACGACGGTCTCCAATGCAAGGGGTACCACGTCGAACAGTTCGTACATGAAGGTACCAATGAAGATGAGCGATCCAGCGGTCACGAACCCGATCACAAAGAAATAGGTCAGGGAGAGCTCCGACACCAGAGGAAGACCTATAAAGAGACTGAAAGCAGGTATGACCGAAGCTATCAGGACCAGTCGTATCTGCTTTCTATGCATCTTGGAAGATCGAAGGAACATGATCAATAGCAAAGAGGCACTTATGATGAGCAAAGAAAGGGAATAGATCGAATGTATCACAAAACCAACATTATATGCCGGAACGAAGGTCGTGAAACCGAAGCTTTCGCCCAGGAGCTCCTTACTATAGAAGAGGTGGTGATAGTCGTTCGTCCATACCAAGATCAACGATATGGCAGGCACTAGGAAGAGAAGGGACGTCTTTTTCGGACCGGTCAATGTGTTCATTCCTAGGAACCTAAGGGTGAAGAGAAGAAACAGCGGTGGTATAGTGACGTTCACTATATACTCAAGGTCGTTCCAGATGAGCTTCTCCCCCAGGGTCCCGCTCAAAAGTTCGAACCAGAAAGCGATCGCAAGGAAACACACCTCGAAGATCATTAGAACGAAAAGTTGTTTCACTCTGAGCTTGCTCTTGATCCCGACTGTACATGCCCAAGAAGAACGAGATGCCGATGCTTATGGCGAGAGGGATGGAGAGCAGGACCTCGGCCTCGGACATCACGTGAACGTTTCGAGCTGTTCTGATATAGAATTAGCTGAACGAATTGGAAGCTCCATGAGCCAGCGAGGTCACGCTCAGGCGGAGCTCGGCGATGGACCTCCTATTGAGATCGACGATCGCCCGCATCGCTCAGAGAACGAATGCCAGAGAACCGCATCGATGCTCGTTCTCTCGTCCCTTCGAATGTATCGTTCGCCGTTGACCTACCAAATATCATCTACATCAGCATCAGAAACAATATCGCCTGGCATCGTCTTGTCACCGAACCGACTTGCCAACGCGCGGCGGAAAACATTGCCAGACACTTTTTTGTCCCATTTTTTCGACTAGCTTCCCGGGTCGCAAAGATTAAGATATGCTACCATAATGAAGGCAATACCCAAACCCTAGTCACAACCCATATCTTGGGCAAAGGTGATTTAAGAAACAAAGAGAACGATGAGAATGACTTTCAGTCGTCTAGATATAGTTCGGGGACCTTACAAAAGGTTTATAACCGGACTGCCAATATCAGGGCACTCCCGCATGGTGAATTAGATGAAGTACACAAGATTTGAGAAGGCACGAATAGTCGGTGCCAGATCTTTGCAGGTCTCCTTGGGTGCACCCGTCCTTCTGGACATCCCAGAAAGGATGATCGACCCGGTGGAGATAGCTATGTTGGAGTACGACCGGGAAGTCATCCCAATCACTGTAAAAAGAGATACATGAGGTTTTTTGATGAGCGAGGAAATTAAGACGGAGCTTTTGGTACCTGAGGACGTATACCTTACATCAGGTGTCCATATAGGTACCCAGCAGAAAAGCGCCGACATGAAGCAGTTCATATTCAAGGTAAGATCGGACGGACTTTATGTCATGGACGTCAAGCAGACGGACGCCAGGATAAGGGCTGCGGCCAAGTTCCTTGCCCGTTTCCAGCCAGATAGGATACTCGTATCCTCTGCAAGACAGTATGGGCAAAAGCCAGCAAAGGTTTTTGCTCGCACCATCGGGGCAAAGGTCTTCGCGGGGAGGTTCGTTCCCGGGACGATGACCAATCCTATCTTACCTGAATATCTAGAGCCTGACGTTCTTTTGGTCACTGACCCTGCGGCTGACCAACAATCGGTAGCTGAGGCGCTCAACATAGGTGTCCCGATCGTGGCCATGTGCGATGCCAACAATGAGACGAGGAACGTGGACCTTGTGATCCCGACGAACAACAAAGGTCGCCGTGCGCTCGCCTGTGTTTATTGGCTCCTGACCAGAGAGATACTGAAGGCCAGAGGGACCATCAAGAGCGATGATGAGTTCAAGCTCACGATGGACGACTTCGAAGCAAGTCTATAAGAAACCCGCCCTTACGAGGGCTACTTGCTTCGACCCACAAACCATTTCCAAACATCCTTGCTTTTTAGATCAAGTTGTGCGTCGAGATATGGTAGCGGTCCCTTTGTTCCACACATCCCAGCCCAACGGCATCGAGGACCCTCATATGACCGACATCGATGAACGGACGACCTCAAGGTCGGGCGAGCAATGACGCGACCTGGAACCTCTGATAAAGTAGAAATAGGCACGATACGCATCTTCCAGAGGGGTAGAGATGAGACATCCTGCAGTTGCTGGCAAGTTCTATCCGAAGAGTGCCAAGCTTATTAGGGAGGAGATAGAAAAGGACTTCCTCTCATCTATCGGTCCAGGGACGATACCGAAGTTAGGGACCTCGGGGGATCGAAGCATCGTGGGCGTGGTTGTACCTCATGCAGGTTATGTATATTCGGGAGGTGTCGCAGCACATGCGTACGGAGCTATTGCGGAGGATGGCTTTCCAAAGACGTTCGTGATAATCGGCCCCAACCATAGTGGCTTGGGAAGCCCGGTCGCGACCACAACAGAGGATTTCGAGACACCATTAGGTATAATGAAAGTGGATAGAGAGATCACAGATAAGCTCGGAAAGATCATTGTCGATGATCCATCACCACATCGCTATGAACATTCGATCGAGGTCCAGATCCCGTTCATTCAATATTTTTCAAATGATGTCAAGTTCGTACCTATCTCGATGGCGGCCCAGGATTATGAAACGGCCAAAGAGGTCGGACAGGAGCTCAGACAAGCGATCGCGGGAAGGGACGTCGTTATAATAGCCTCTTCTGATCTTTCCCACTGACGTCCCCGCCAAGGTCGCCCATTCTCAGGACATGGCCGTGGTGGAGCGGATATTGGCATTGGACCCCGAAAGCATATACGACACCGTGATCAGAAAGGACGTTCGATGTGCGGTTATGGTCCTGTGATGGCGATGATGGAAGCGGTTAAAGGTGCTAAGGCGGAGCTGCTCAAGTATGCCACATCAGGGGACTCCGTGCCTATGTCCGAGGTCGTGGGTTATGCAGCTATTAAGATCGTTAAATGAGGCTTCACAACATAAGTCAGCCATCCACGAATGAGCTCATGGGCTTGTGGCCAGGCTCGACCACGATGACCATTCGGTCTTCGGAATCAACGGTTAGCTACGATCGGCCCGCTGACAGGGAGGGCCTGCCGTCAACTCGCATAGAGAAGGTGGCGATGTTCCTCGAGGCGTTCGGGTCCGTGTCCAGGGCAGGTCTGGGATGTGAAACAAGTATCGATGATCATCATCTTCTTTTCCAGTGCATCGGCCTTTTACTGTACGAGGCTTAGCGATCGATGGAAGGACCAAGTACCGAGCTTGTGGTCGAGCTCCTTGTTCATTCCCTTTTCCTGACATTCCGTCAGGCCCTCGAACATTAGAACTGTCGTAATGCTTGTTAACCATCTCTTTCCCCGACGATGGTCCAGGTGCTCTTGTCCCAAGACAGCTGGCACGCCTCATCGAACGCGATGACCGTTCGAACTAGCTCAGTGGTTCGCTCCAGAAGTATCTTGACGATATGGAGCTTCTTGTTCAATATGATACCTTTCTCCAGCATACGCTTTTCGCCGTTCACCCACATTTGAAAAGGTGGGTTTCCGGCGAAACTCTTTATAACGTCCTTGAACGATCTTGGACCAAGAGATGAAGACCGATGTGGGAGGGGCATCCAAAGATCTGTCCGAACTGTGGCGCTACGGTGTCCACGGAATTACGGTTCTGCCCTAATTGTGGCCGCGATCTCACATCTTATGGTCAAGCGCCTTATCAGCACACCACGACCGATCCTAAGGGAGCATCGGGAATGGCCAAGGGCATCATCCTAAGGGCCATCTCCGGAAGAGGGGCTACGGACGAGATGCTGAGCACAACTTGGATACTCATACCCGTTATCGGACTTGCCCTTGTGCTCGGCCTATTGCTCATATCATTTTTAACGCCTTATCCGCTCGGTGTTTTGATAATCTTATTTGTGATCCTGGCGCTTGCGGTCGTTGTTCTCGTTTTCCTGCTTATTCTAACATATAAATTGATCAAGAGACAAAGCGACCACATCGGACGAGAGGCGCAAATGAGGAGGGCGCTGATCGACTATCTTCGAACCATGGGGGAAGAAAAGAAGGTGAGCAACGGCATTGGCCCATACATCAGTGCGATGGATGCGATCGATAAGGAGATGAGCTTCAACGAGAAAGCTAGAGATCCCTTTCTCTGGACGATCCTAAGTATAATCCCTTTTGTGAACTGGTACGTGCTCTATTTTCTTACGGATTTCACGTACGATCATGATAGAAGACTGAACGCCTTCGCTCAGAACGCACAAATGGCCGGAGCACAGATTGGCGTAATACTTGCTCAACCGAACTGGAGACCCGTTCACGAAAGGAACTTCATCCTCTATCTCATCCTCTCGGTCCTAACAGGATTGTTCTATGTCTTTTGGTATTATGTACTAATTATGGACATGAACGACCATTTCACCAACGAGTGGCTCTTCGAGGACCAGCTGGCAAGAGAGATGCAAAGGACCTAAAACATCCTTTTCATGATGGGTTCGGCATCACTCTGCGGTTCTTCTGAACTGGTCGGACGATCACCTGCTCGGTGGCCCGGTCTAAGGCCAGCGCCGTCAAATACGACCGACGAGCAGGAGGCGTCCTTATACACGCACTCACGACAATATGACAGGCCCGGTCCCTTAGATGCGTTTCATCTTCCCCAATACCGGCTCGTATATCAGGCCCTTGTCCAGCAATGAGTTTGATATCTCCTCAAGTTCGTCCTTGCCGATGCCGACCTTCTCGGCTTCTTTGATGATATCGTTCCAGGGAGACCCTTTCCCACCTTTGTCCAGCTTGTCGATGAGCTTCAGAACGACCTCTTCCTTGTCCTCCTCTTCGACGTCCTCTATCTCCTCTGGGCCGGTCGGCAGTTCCTCCGGGACCTGCATTTCTAGCTGGTGGTCCGGTAATAACTGCTCCAGAGATTCTAGGACTATGCCCCGATAACGATTGAGGTCCGTGTCTTTATAGTGCTCAAGGGCTAACACCACGCCCTCAGAGAGCGAACGGCTATATCCCAGGTTCACCAGCAATTCTATTGTCGGGGACTCCATCTCGAGCGCATCTTCGACAGCCTCAATACGTCGAAGTGTTGCTCTGGCCGTCTCAAGGACCCAGTTGTCCCTTGTAGCTTCATCCACTACGACCACCTTTTCAGGTCTCACCGAGACATATATCGTCCCTTCCTGTGGGGAGTACGTTTCTACTCTTTCCAATGACGGCCACGAACGCAGGGGGCTCGATCTTAGAAAGGGCCAGTGTGGCCTCCGGGGCATATTTGCCCGCATAAACGTAGAACTTGTCCGTCGAATCCGAGATCAATCCCCTCCACAGGGGTTCGCTCTCTGTACCGATGTTCTGTAGATCTGTCAAGATACCTACGATATACATCCGGTTTATCATGGCACCTAAGGGGCTGACCACATATGTCGGTATCTTTTCCCCTTCGCCCTTCTTTAATTCCCTGGTCGATGCGCTATACTCAGCAGCAAATACACGCCAGGCGACCTCCCTGGGAGATCTCCTTGCGGCGTCCGGCGGGTTCATCGCGATCCCTCCACCTTGGCAAGAAGAGCCTCCGCCTCGCTCTTCACATCTGGAATGGTCAATCGTGCTTCCGTGACGATCATCATAAGGCCGTAATCATCGCTAGTAACGTTCCCGCGGACCTCGATCGGTTTGGCAAGTAGCTTCTCTTCGATGCGTTGGCCCACGATATCGGGGTTCATCGTCTCTCTTACCTCTTCCATACCGCTCTTGAGGGTCATGCCGGTCAATAGTTCTGTAACGTCCTTTCTCATTACAGCAGTGAGCGCCGCGGTCCCATCATCTACGACCGCCTTTATTCGGAGATCTGGCACCTGGGCCACCTTACCATGAACTTGACATATTCCCTTTTGAACCACACGGTTGCACTCAGGACATCGAAATATCAGTCCTGAACCTTTCTTAATATCGACCACCGTTCCAATGACGGTAACGTCGGCCGCACCGCCAGCACGCTCTATGTCCTCTATGGCCCGTTTATTGGCCTTCGCCAGCTCAATATCGGATGGAAAATCTTCGGTCGTACGGGTCACGGATGCCCTCTCACCAAAGGTCAATCGGGGGATCCTTTCCACCCTTTGACATATGCATTGGAAATGGTCACGACCTCCCCTTGCTTTAGCTGGAAGTCGTTCCAGGCCGAGAATTCTACCTTTCCCGTCTCGTCCGCGATAGTACCGGAGAACACCGTCTTTTTTCCGGTTGGTGCTTCGACCTCCTTCTTTCCCAGGGCAAGTATCCTGCCGGTCACGACCAGGCTGTTCATGTTCTCACGAAGATCTGACGATCTTCACGTTCTGAGGCGCCGAATATTGGCCACTGGACGATGATATAGGCGTTCCTTCTTGAACATGAACCGAATCGTTGTCCTGGACCTCCACGGACGCGCGGTTACCTAAGTTAAGTTTCGGTTGCCCGCTCCATTCCTTGGTGTACGCGTTCCTTATGAGGTAGACCTCTCCCACCTTAAGGTCCATCTTTGGTGTGTCCCAGACCGTGAACGGGACGGACCCGCTCTCATCGGCCAATGTCCCGAACTGGATGGGTTTGGACCGTCCATCGACATCTATATCTCTGGTATTGGATGACATCACCTTTACCAGGATGTCAACGCTCTGTTCAGAGGTCCCCAGTTGGGCTATCATCTTTCTAGAGCCTTTGGTCAGGACATTAGGGTCGCCACCATACTTGCGTACGATGTGCCGTTTGCTGGCCTCCAAAGACATTCTGTATACGTTGAGATAGTTATCCAGGTCCTTAGTGATCTGCTCTTCCGTTGCCTTTCCTTCCAGCACCCTGGCCATTTCCTTCACATGGGGTGCGATCTCTTCTTTGTTCATCATGTTCTATCACCTTTTGATGAGATCTCGACATATCTGTGCGGATATATTACGAACTACCCCATCCGCCCGGGGGAGTGTTCCTGCATCATCCATCGAACGCCCCCGAAGAGGTCTTATACGATGTCAGACAGGTGCGTATTCCGGTCGTTCCGACCGTATATCGCTGGAAATGCAAAGCGGGGTCTTTATCTTTTGGGGGGGTTGTTCGAAAGTGGACGATCTGTTCTCGTCCCCCAGCTGTCACATGGGACCTGCAGCTCGCATGAACTTAGTGTATCGTTATTGACACGCCGAAAGCGCCCAGAAAAAGAGGCATCGATATATCTGAAAAAACAAAAAAAGATAGTTAAAGGTGTTTGATCACTCAGTGAAAGTTTCGCCCTTTTCAAAGACATCCTTGAGAGCACTTATCAGTACCTCACGGTTCCGTCTTAGATGGGACTCGTACCAGGACTTAACGACCTCGGCCATCCTGTCATGGATCGTTCCAACCTCCAGCTCTGTGATGATAGAATCATAGATTATGAACTGGCCGAAGACGCGCTTCCATCCAGCATATTTGTAATAGTGCTCTCCCTCACAATATTCGAACACCATTCGGAACTTAAG
This sequence comes from Methanomassiliicoccaceae archaeon, assembly GCA_963741025.1. Lineage (GTDB taxonomy): Archaea > Thermoplasmatota > Thermoplasmata > Methanomassiliicoccales > Methanomassiliicoccaceae > CAVUGW01. Next base: position 49,757 of record CAVUGW010000008.1, on the reverse strand, counting down.
GGACCCATCATCGGTATAGTACCAGGCCTTCAATGAATCGCCCATCCTTCCCTGCTCCTGTGTCCTGTCTATTAGCTGGATGTTGTTGACAGAAGAGAAATCAAAGTCATCTCTAAGTTTTAGATTGGTATAATCTTCGGGCAATCCTGAGGTAGGTTGCACGAAAACACTCAGGGGTGGCTCCATTGTCAGCAGGACATTGATCCTTGCGAATCTAGCCTGGATTTTGGCGAAGTCCTCCATGAGCGCCCGGTTGATCGTTCCCTTCTGGTTTCGCAGCTCAGCTGAGTCATTGATGATGTTCTGGGTCTTCTTCTCCAGTTCTGCGTCCAGCTGGGCGAACCAGTCATCCTTTCCTCCGTTTGCGCTTGGCACCATTGTGCTCCCTGGAGGGCGTAATCAGCCTTCGCACATAAAAATGTTCCCTACCTGCTTTTACATCTGGACGCACCTTCCGTAGGTCCAAAAGTATGCTCCATCGGAACATAGCGGTCATAAGGTCGATCAACATAGGTGGACATGGCCATTGGTCGGCCCATCGTTCTTGTCGATCGTGCCGTGAGCGCGAACTATATGTTCATCGTATGCCGATGCTACAGATATTGTCAATGCATTTCATTAGGATGAAATTGCCACCATTGGGACATCGTTCCTACCGAAGCGATCTTTGAACGGAACGGGGGTGGGGAACATAGTTCCCTATATGTTGCCTGATGTTTGATGGAAAAATTTATAGCATGGATGTGAATCTGCGGTTATGGTCCCGAAGCAAAGGATAATCGACATAGTCAAGGACTATGATCCTAAGGACATAACCATCGCCACTCTTTGTTCTCATTCGTCACTTCAAATATTCAATGGTGCCAAGAGGGAAGGTTTCAAAACCCTCGGCCTTTCTGTTAACCAGAAGACAAAATTCTATGATGCTTTTCCACTGGCAAAGCCTGACGAGTTCATGAAGTTCGATAGCTATGATGATTTTGTCGATCGCTCCGGCGAACTTGTGGACAAGAACGTGATAATCATCCCGCATGGATCGTTCGTTGAATACATGGGGATCAATCGGTTCGAGAAGATGGAAGTGCCCACTTTCGGCAACCGCGCTGTCCTCAAATGGGAAGAGAACAGGGACACTCAAAGGGAATGGCTCGAGGCCGCCGGGATCCAGATGCCAAGGAAGATCACCGATGCTAAGGACATCAATCAACCAGTGCTCGTGAAATATAATGGTGCCAAGGGAGGGCGTGGCTTCTTCATAGCCAAGGATTTTATGGAATTCAAGATGGGCATAGACCTGAACCAGCCCTCGTATACGATCCAGGAGTACGTCCTTGGAACCAGATACTATCTGCATTACTTCCACTCACCTTTCAAGCAGCAGGGATACAGAGTAGGTGAAGGTAATCTCGAGCTTCTGTCCATGGACAGACGTGATGAGAGCAACATCGACGAAATTTATAAACTGGGATCGACGGAAGAGCTCAAACGCCATGGCATGTTCCCGTCATTGGTGGTCACAGGAAATCTTCCTGTCGTGCTTCGTGAATCCTTGCTGTCCAAGGTCTTCGAGATGGGTGAGAACGTCGTCATGAAGAGCTATGAACTGTTCGGAGGATTGATCGGGCCCTTCTGTTTGGAGTCGATAGTCACCGATAAGCTTGAGTTCAAGGTCTTCGAGATCTCCTGCAGGATAGTGGCGGGTACCAATCCGTTCATAACTGGCTCCCCATATTCAGACCTGATCGAACCGGGAATGAGCACAGGGCAGAGAATCGCCCGTGAAATTAAAGACGCAAGACACTTGAATAAGCTCGATCATGTTGTATCGTGAAAGCTTATATTATAATCGTAGATTCCGAAGTAGAGCTGGCCCCTGAACAACCAAAGAGGGAGAAGGACGAGTTCGATACGTTGGGATCGTTCAGGGACATGCCCGTCCTTGATGCCTACTTCCACCAGAACATACTTAGCAAAATGCCTGAATCTGAACGACGGGGGAGACCCGATATCGTGCACAAATGTCTCTCCCTATGTCAGAACTCGATCGCGAACCGTAAAGGTTCCCTCAGGGTCTTTGTTCATACGCGCGAGGATAAGGTCATCAAGCTCAGCCCGAACGCCGACATCCCCCCGAACTATGTGGAGTTCATAGGGGATATGGGCAAGCTATTGAAGGGACAAACGATCAAGGACATGGAACTTTCATCAATGACACTAACAGAACTTCTGGACCATCTCAAACCGGACCATATCCTGGCATTAAGCCCAAAGGGAGAAGAGACGAAGCTGAACGCGGTATTGGAGAGCTGGAAGGACACATATGTCGCGATTCTTATCGGCGGGTTCCCGGAGGGCGATTACAAAAGCCCGGTCTATCAGGTGGCTGAGAAGGTAGTATCCCTTGGACCCATCTTATTGACCTCACCGTCCGTCCTCAGCGAGGTATTGAGCGCGATGCCAAGAAAATAAATGGAACTTGGGGTTCCCTATAGGCTTTAAAGAGGGGTCGTTCTGACCCACGCCCTGAACAGCACCTTAGGAGCGTATGACAGGCGCTCGGTGAATTTTAAAAGAAAAGACCTGGCGCTCGAGCACATGTGATTCTATGATGGTGGAAAATATATGGAGATGAAGAGTTTTGTCCGTCCCCCAAGCCCTAGACCTTTACCAGCCTCGTTCTTGCAGGCGTTGCTCGGCAGAGATAGTGGATATCTCTATCCCTTTCATGGCGTCTCCCAGACCCTTTGACACATTGGCGATCACCGCGGGATCGTCGAAATGGGTCACGGCCTCGACTATCGCCTTGGCCCTTACGGCCGGGTTCTCGGACTTGAATATCCCGGACCCAACGAACACCCCGTCAGGATCCGAGCTGCATCATGAGGGCCGCGTCGGCGGGGGTCGCGATGCCACCCGCTGCAAAGTTGATCACAGGGAGCCTTTGAAGTTTCGCTACCTCCTTCACGAGATAGAACGGGGCCTGGATCTCCCTCGCGACAGCGTTGAGCTCCTGGTCGTTCTTGCCTTGAAGTTCGCGGACCTTCCCAATAATGGTCCTTTGATGTCTCACCGCTTCGATCACGTTACCGGTCCCAGCCTCACCTTTCGTCCTTATCATCGCAGCCCCTTCATCGATCCTTCTAAGGGCCTCTCCTAGGTCCCTCGCACCGCATACGAAGGGCACCGTGAACCTCTTCTTATCCACATGGAAGAAAGGGTCCGCCGGGGTCAGTACCTCGGACTCATCGATCATGTCCACTCCCATGGATTGCAGCACCTGGGCCTCGACGAAATGACCGATCCTACATTTTGCCATCACAGGTATGGTGACAGCATCGATTATCTCCTCGATCTCTACTGGGTCGGACATTCGTGCGACCCCTCCCTGGGCCCTGATATCGGCAGGAACGCGTTCTAGGGCCATCACCGCTACGGCACCGGCCTCCTCGGCGATCTTTGCTTGGTCAGCATTCGTTACGTCCATCACGACCCCGCCCTGCTGCATCCTGGCGAACCCCCTTTTTATAAGGTCGGTCCCGTAACGGAGGTTTGAAAGGTCCAATTCGAAAGGCATCTATCACACCAGGGCTTCGATAGTTCTGAGGTTCGTATTTATCATTACCGGTCCATCCGATCTAGTTATGTCCCGATATTTCCAAAAATAAGAAAAGCTTAGTTCGAGCAGGAACGGGAATGGAAAGGCTAAAATGGGAAACCCCTATTTCTTCACCCGATGCCCGCAAAGCGGTTGAACGGTGTTCCCGAATCAGGAACGGTCAAGATCAGCAACCTTGTCAGCAAATTAAGGCAAGAAGGTGTCGATATCATTTCATTTTCGATGGGGGAACCTGATTTTCCGACACCGGACAACATCACCCAGGCATGTATACGTTCGCTCAATGAACATTTTACCCATTACACTCCCTCCGCTGGTATTCCGGAGCTAAGAAGTGCGATCGCAACAAAAGCGCAGAGGGAGAACGGCATAAGGTGCACCGAAGCGAACGTCCTTGTAACACCAACCAAACAGGCCATATTCATGGCGATATGTGCGACCATCGACGAAGGCGATGAGGTAATACTACCCGATCCGACCTGGGGGACCTATGAAGCATGTATACGATTGGCAGGTGGCGTTCCCAGGTTCGTCAAGGTAGAACAGGAGAACGACAATCGTTTAACACCCGAATCGGTGGCGGAGAACGTCACCCCCAAAACGAAGATGATCGTGATCAATTCACCGGCGAACCCGACAGGTTCGGTCCTTAAGAAAAGCGACGTTCAGGGGATCGCGGACATAGCAAAGGACCATGGGCTATATGTCCTGAGCGATGAGATATACGAGAAGATACTGTTCGAGGGAAAGCATTACTCCATGGCCGCGGTAGATGGCATGTTCGATAGGACCATAACGGTCAACGGAGTATCGAAGACATATGCGATGACAGGATGGAGGCTCGGGTGGGTCATCGCTCCGATAGCGATCATCAAGCCCATAAATGCACTTCAGACCCACTCGCTGACCTGCTGCACATCGTTCGTACAAAAGGCGGGGGTCGAAGCATTGACCGGTCCACAAACGTCGGTCGATGACATGGTCAGGGAGTTCAAGGCCAGAAGGGACCTCATCATGTCCCTGATCAAAGAGATACCTTGTTTGCATTGTCCTGAACCCAAGGGTGCGTTCTATCTGTTCCCATCTTATGATCAGCACGTCAGCTCGGAAGAGATGGCCTCAATGCTTCTTGCAAAGGCGCATGTGGCCGTAACTCCAGGATCGAGCATTCGGACCCTCTGGGGAGGGACATATCAGAATATCGTACGCCTGTAGCAGAAAGGACATCGTCGAGGGCATGGGGAAGATAAAGAACGCTCTAGCTCGATGTTGATAGTGTAAGGACCCGACGGATCTCAAGGCAAGACCCCACGATGGAGATATGGTCGGCCATTTCAGCTACCATGAGCAAGGGCCCATATTAGTGCTGGAATATGTCCAGAAGGTGATGGGATATACCATAACGGGCGGTCTGAACGGCCGGAACCTAAGCTTGTGGACAACGGACTCATCGTGCATCCGCAAATGCGATGCGGGTCGATCGAGGAAATAGGTCTCGACCACAAGGGCAGAATAGTTACGGACGAACATCGTTCTTTACCGCCGTCATCGCTGATCAGCTTATTTGGAACCCACATCGTTCTGGATGAACGCTCGAGGCCCCGTCATGATCTCAGAAAGAGCGCTAAGGGTGGAGCGATGGATCGTCCGATGTTCCTAGATCGATGGACAGATCGGACGTAAACTTAATCTGCCTGACGCTCTCAGTTAGAAATGTTGGGGGCGCGGTGCGATATGTTAGATCTTTGTAGATCACACATTTATAAAGTAGATCATGTCCATTCGATCTGGACCAAGCACATCCGTACAGGAGCATTGTTCACTAGAGCCATGATGATGGATAGGATCGCTGCCCACCAAGGACCATATGATCAACGGTGATCGATGAATGGACCCTCGTTCTCTGCTCTATTTCGCTAGGATCAAACCATTGGCCGCATGGAGCCTCGGAAGCTCTGCTATAGGGATAGGGCTAGCGATCTTTACCGCTAAGGGGGCCCCTCTGGATATCGTCCCCATGTTGGTCGCGGTGATGGTCGTCGTCCTCATGCAGTATGTGGCCCATCCCTTGAACGATCTGATGGATTATGATCTGGACAAGATGGCGCCCATATCGGTCACTGGACGAAAGAAGCCCCTGGTCGATAACATGATCGGCCTGAAAGAGACCAGACTTTTGAGCGTCCTAGTACTTGTGTTGATATTCTCGGCAATGGCATACCTGATAGTTAAGCAACCATGGCTATCTCTACCTGCGGCGTATGGGATCGTAGCGCTTATCGGATACAACAGTTCAAGATTTAGATTGGCCTATCGCCCCTTCACAGAACTATACCTCAGCATGCCGATCAATGCGATCGCGGTCTTCGTAATAGCGTTCATCGGCTCAGGTGAAGCCACACTGGTCACCGTGTTCGTTAGCGTGATATATGGCTTTGCGGCAAGTAGTTTTTTCGTGAGCATGATGAGCATGGACTTCCCAACGGACGGAAAAAATGGGAAGAGGACGACGGTGGTGTCCTTCCCAGGACTTAGGTGGTGCACCATATACCCGATCATCGGATCGGTGTTCGTGTTGGCGTCGCCTATCATTCTGGAACCGGCACTTGGAACGAACGGCACTTTGGCCTTCCTGATCGTTTCGGTCGCCGCGTTCGCAGTACTGATATATTACGGACATAAGGCGGATGAGATCCGGTTGCGTTATCTGGATGACGATGAGACCGATATCGAGGGACCGACAGGAAAAGCTAGGTTGGACCAGCTCTATTGTGCTGTGGTATACGCCATTGCCCTGTCCGCTCTCTTTGTATCTCTAGGAAGGGTGGCTCCCTAATGACATTGGAAAGAAGAACTATGGAGACCTCATTCTTGGTGGGGGGGCCCAATTATACTGAACTTGATTTCGATCTGTTCCTGAACGAGATCAGACCAGAGGTCAATGAAAGGATCGAACGGGACCTCAGATCCATGCTATCCAACGACCATCTCGATGATCTTGTGTTGGACATGGCCCTTCGTGGAAAGCGTCTCAGGGCAGGGATGACCATGGTCCTTTTCGATCTTTTCTCTTCAGATCAGGAAGAAAGGGACCAGGCGATAGACCTGGCCGCAGCGATAGAGATAGCTCATACGGCCAGTCTGATAATCGATGACATGGTGGACGGTGACCGGCAACGTAGGGGTGCACAGCCCCTGTACATGCTTAAAGGATATGGGAGGGCGATGCTCGAGAGCGTGGGTCTTCTCGCCTACCCGTACGCGATCACTTCAAGATATGGCAGCGAGTATGTTCGAGACCTATCTGAAGCGCACCGGCAGACGGTCATCGGGGCGATCACGGAGGTCAATCCCCGACCCGAAAAAAAGGACGTCGAACTCTACGAAAAAATGATCCTACAAAAGACAGGTCATCTCTTTGGTCTCGCGGCACGTTTCGGTGCTAGGGCGGCAGGTTGCGATGAAGCTACGGTCAAGGCGCTGACATCTTTTGGCCTATGGAGCGGGATCGCGATGCAGGTCGCAGACGATATTTCTGACGATATCGGTCATGATGGACCCCATCCATGGGTGAGCCCGGTTTGTATGAAAGAGCTGATGAACAAGGCGATCCAGAACGCTGTTGGTTCGATCTGGGAGCTGAACGGCGTCCATGCCAGGAACGGGGCCGGTCAAGACAGGGACGAACGAAAATTGATGGCCCTTGAGACCGTTCCTAGGACGATAGTAGAGATAATGCTCAGGGAAAGGGGCCACCAGCTCGAAAGTACCTACCCGGACCAACCTTGAGCGATATGACCGATTTTTCCGGACCGTGCTCGATATGCTCATCCGCTCGTCGGTCCCCATCGGAAAGTAAGATAAAGGGGATCCAATAATTATATGCCTCAGGGAGAGATCGTATTGAAGATCGCAATTGCCGGTTGCGGGATGGCGGGAAGCTATCTTTATCGGTTGCTCAAGGACGGCGGGCTCAAAGATGTTGATGTCTATGGCGTCCTACATCCGAACAGATGTGGCAGCAGACCATGCGCTTGGGGGTTCACCCCGTCGTCCGAATACAGAAGTTTACTGTCCACCATGGTCGATCCTGAAAGATATGTGTTGCAAAGGATGGACCGTGTCAAGTTCGATGGACTCGATATAGGTGCGGATATATTCACCGTCGATAAACCGTCCCTAATAAACGATCTGGTCAAAGGGGCGGAGGTACATTATGGACCCCTGCCGATCGATAAATACGACCGCATAGTGGATGCGACTGGCGTGGACAGAGCGTATCTTCCACCTGTGGAGGGGGCGGACCTTATAGCCGATTGTGTGCAATATAGAGTAAGGTCCGTTGAACAACTGGGGATGTGGTTCAGGACCTCAGAGATAGGGTATGAATGGTGCTTTCCGGTCGGTGGCGACGAATATCATATAGGGTTCGGGAACCTAAAGGGAAAGGTGACCGACTATCGGCCCTCCATCACTAACGGTCCCATCGAGGACCTAAAGATCCGATGCAAGTGCTTCAGTAAGGTCAGGATGTCCTCTCCACATCATAGTCAGCCCTTCACATCGATGGGGAAAGTGGTCGGTGTTGGGGAGAGCATCGGTATGGTCGGCCCATTGGGGTCCGATGGGAACATCTATGCGATGCAAGGGGCCAAACTTCTTTACGATAACTGGGATGATCTTGACGCATATTCTGCTGCGATACTGAAGAAATATGATTGGATGAGAAAGGAAAGGGTCGTATTGGATAAGCTGAACGATGGAAAGATGCCTTCAATAATCGATGCTCATACCTTTTTAAAACATACAAAGCGTATCGGAATGGAGCTGGACGTTGTAAAAGCGATCAGACTGTTCAAAAAGATGCTAGAGTGATGGTGAGGATCGTTCAGGACGAACAGGATCGGGGGACGCTATCCAGCGAGGATCTAAGAGCCGGATCCTTCCCACAATGGACGGAGCTAGAGCCATCTTTCCTTGGAACGCTGTAATCCACATTTTAACCATTGCGAGCGGGAGCTCCCCCTGCGCCAGCTGGGGCGATGGGAGCGAGCGTAGAGAACGACGCAGTAAGGGACGGGCGGACGGGTACTTTCGCTCTACTCACAGAAAGACGTTCATATGCAAGTTCGCTCGGAACGTAAGATGAAGTGATTTGGCCCACTGGTCCCATCCCTATACTAGCATAGAGAACGAACGTAGGATCGGAACGACCGGAACTCAAGCTTGTGGACGGCCGACCATTACGTGCATCCGCGTATGTTACGCAAGTCGGCTGGATGGGGCAGGAAGCTAAGCCCGCAGGGGCGGGGTAGTTCAGATGGGGACCAAAAGGGTATCCAGACGAACGGGATCACTAACGATAACGGGTTCTTCTTGATTTAAATATGGTACAAAAGTGTGCCGCATCATAAGAAAAAAGGTGATATGATGATAGAAGTACAATCGCACGTTCCGATCGAACAGATCGTGCTCGAACGCATGAAGTTGCCCATAACATGCTCGATCAAACCAAAGGACCCCATAAAGCTCAAGGAAGCGGACCAGATATATCAACGAGCCTGAGATCTTTTGATGGTCCGCTCTCATCTAACCATGCTGCTATGTTGCGGGGCGATCCCTGATCGTTCATCAGAGGTCGCATCTTTTCGCTACTGGACGTGAGGACAGGGCTTACCTGATCTTCCCCATTCGGCCCTACGCGACCCACAGTTGTGTCACAAGTCCGTTCAACTTGGGCGATAGGGGGATCCATCTGTGAAAGCTGGGGAATGAGAACGAACAAATTGCGATCAGGGGCGTGAAGGCATTCCCGGTGCAGCCGGGGCTCGTCGCGCTGCTGGTTGGCGAGATCTTCTTCCTGGACACGCGGACAGGCCCGATGGAACGTCTCGACCGTCCGCTCGGGTCGTGGTTCGCTCCGAACGGATCTTGACGATGCGGAACAACTTACTATGGGGCGCTCTTCATCCTCTTACACCACTCACCGCTCGTCCAACCTTAGAAAAGATGGCTTTCTGGCGACACTTTTAATAAATGCCCAGATTATGGCTGAACGTTCAGGATCGTGGTGGTCAAAAATGGTTGTGAGCGAAGAGGTCGTGCTCGGTCTGATACAGATGAGCATGAAGGATGACCAAGATGAGAACTTATCGCACGCCTTGAACTTGATCGATCTGGCGGCGACCGAGGGAGCGGCGATCGTGTGCTTGCCAGAATTGTTCACGACCCGATATTTCGCTCAATATCGCTCATCGGACCAAAATGATAAGGATGGACGCCTGCATGAGATCCCTGGAAAGGTCACCGATGCTCTATCGGACTGTGCCAAAGAGAACAAGATAGTCCTTGTCGGAGGGTCGATCTACGAGGCAGATAGGGGGCATACCTACAACACTTCTGTGGTGTTCGATGAGAACGGGGAGATCAAAGGAACTTATCGTAAGGTCCACATTCCCCATGATGAGAACTTCTATGAACAAGATTATTTTGAGCCAGGGGACGAGGGATTTAAGGTCTTTGACACTCGGTTCGGAAAGATAGGTGTACTCATCTGTTATGATCAGTGGTTCCCAGAAGCGGCCAGGAGCATAGCTCTCATGGGGGCGGGCATCATATTCTATCCCACCGCTATAGGTACCGTCCGCGGGATCTCGCAGGCGGAGGGGGACTGGCAAGAGGCGTGGGAGAACGTAATGCGTGGCCATGCCATCGCCAACGGTTTGGTCGTGGCCGCCGCCAACAGGGTGGGAAATGAGGGCCAGATGGATTTCTGGGGGGGCTCGTTCGTGGTAGATGCCTTCGGCAGGACCCTGGTCAGAGGCGGGAGAAAGGACGGTACGATCCTCACAAAGGTCGATCTTGGACATGGGAAGAGAGTTCGAGAGGGTTGGCGATTCTTTTACAATCGAAGGCCGGAATGCTATTCGAAGCTAGTAGAACAAAAAGATATTGAAAAGAGCGAATGATTATATGATCGGTCGATCGACTCCAAGAAGTAACGGATTGAGCATGCCCGCTGAATGGGCAAAGCATGAAGCTACGTGGCTATCCTGGCCGAAGAACCCTTTGACATTCCCAGAGGACACCATGGGATCCGTTGAGGACATATATTGTCACATGATCTCCGCCCTCAGCAAAGGAGAGAAGGTCAAGATCCTCGTAGATGATGATGCCATGGCCGAGAAGGTGATCAAGAGAACGAGGAGGGCGGGAGCGGACATGAGCAATGTCATCCCTATGAAGATCAAAAGCGCCGACGTATGGATCCGGGACTATGGCCCAACCTTCCTATTGGACGAAAAAAAGATGCATAAGGCGTTGGTGAAATGGAACTTCAATGCATGGGGAGCGAAATATGATGATCTCCTGTATGATGATATCTCAGGTGAGGAGGTCGCCAAAGCATCTTCGGTTCCAATATATAGGCCGGGTATTGTGCTCGAGGGCGGGTCCATAGACGTAAATGGCTCGGGCGTGGTTCTCACCACTGAACAATGTCTGTTGAACAAGAATCGCAACCCCAGTTTGTCGAAGGAGCAGATCGAGGGGTACTTGCAAGAGTACATCAATGTCTCAAAGGTGATCTGGTTGATCTCCGGCATAGAGGGTGATGACACTGACGGTCATGTTGATGATTTCGCCCGCTTCGTCGGGGATGATAGGATCGTGTGTGCCTATTCGTCCGATCGTTCGGCGCACAATCGAGAGGTGCTGGAGAGGAATCTGAAGGTCCTCGAAGATGCGACAGATATCGATGGCAATGGGTTCGAGGTCACAAAATTACCTATGCCCGGTCCTTTAAGGATCGATGAAGAGGATAGGTGGTTGCCGGCCAGTTATGCGAACTTTTACATCGGCAATGATGTGGTACTGCTGCCGGTCTTTAAGGATAGGAACGATGCGAAAGCGATATCGATGCTGGAGGATTGTTTCCCGGACCGTGATGTGGTCCCGATACAGGCCATAGACCTTGTGTATGGATATGGGGGCATCCATTGTATCACCCAGCAGGAACCTAGTACCATGGGCTGAGGACCGTGCTCTCTTTGAACTTCTTCACTTGAACGTCACCGGAAGAAATATCGATTTGGCGGAGCGGGAAGTGCACATTTGGGCCTGACGGACCATGACATGATGCGCTCAATGATCGAAAGGGTAGTAATATCAAAATGAACGTTTATACCGGGGACCGACGGTCATCGCATGCGTTCATGATGGTCGGGCCATCTTAGGCTGGAGGGAAAGAAAGATGATCTATAACACTATACTCGAGACCATCGGGAGGACACCTCTGGTAAGATTGAACAGCATCGTCCCAAAGGGATCGTCCGACATCTTCGTAAAGATCGAATCGTTCAATCCAGGTGGATCTGTCAAGGATAGGGTGGCCCTATCGATGATCGAGGACGCAGAGAGGAATGGCAAGCTTACCCGTGGTATGGTGATCGTAGAACCTACTAGCGGGAACACGGGGATCGGACTTGCGATGGTATCTGCATCTAGAGGATACAGATTGATCCTAACCATGCCAAACACGATGTCGGTAGAGAGAAGAAAGCTCCTGAAGGCTCTCGGGGCGGAGCTCGTACTTACCCCTGGATCGGAAGGGATGGGAGGGGCCGTTGCCAAGGCGAAAGAGATGGCCGAGGGTGACCGCAACATCTTCGTTCCGCAGCAGTTCGAGAACCCCTCCAATCCGGAGGTCCATCGGACGACAACGGCCATGGAAATATATGAAGACATACCCGACCTGGACGCGTTCGTTTCCGCCGTTGGGACCGGTGGAACGCTCACGGGGGTAGGCCGAGGGTTAAGGGATCTTGGCTCTCAAGGCCATGCTAGTAGCTGTGGAACCTGCGTCGTCCCCTGTGCTCTCTGGTGGCAGACCAGGGCCTCATGGGATACAGGGCATAGGGGCCGGGTTCGTTCCAAAGGTCCTAGATCTGGGGCTGGTCGATAGGATCGTTCAGGTCACTGAGAAGAGCTCGATCGCGAACGCTCGATCGCTTGCAACAAAGGAGGGTATCCTGGCGGGCATATCATCGGGTGCTGCTCTGACCGCTGGATTGGAAATCGCTAAGGAGCTCGGTGAAGGGAAAAAGATCGTGGTCCTGCTTCCAGATACTGGAGAACGATATCTCAGTACGAGATCTTTTCGAAGGATGAGCTATCTAGCCCATTCTCCTTCGGCGTCAGCATGAGCGTGGACATTCTATCCTTTTTTGAAACGCCCGATCAAGCCCTGTGGGGTTCGAACCACCCCCTCATCGTCATTTATCATGACCGGGATCGACCTCTTCCTTCGATCGTTCCAGAACGATGATCACGTACAAGATGGCAAGTGCTGACCAAGGGGGCTGTTCATGTACGGAAAGCTTAAATTCAATCCCCACAATGACACAGCTCAGTGATCATTTATGGTTATGCCACTTGCGTTGCTCGAGAAGTCAATGGACCACAGGATCTCGCTTTTGCTCAAGGACAGTAGGGTCCTCGAGGGAAAGCTGGTCGGTTATGACGACTATATGAACATGGTCCTGGACGATACCGAGGAGCGCACTTCGGAACAGACCAGGCGTCTCGGGACGGTCATACTAAGAGGGAATAATGTTGTCAGCATCTCTCCAGTGTGAGATGCGGGCGATTTGTTGATCGAGCCTCAGCAGATCCGAGTTGTGTGTAGATGAAGGCGTTGATACTCGCTGGAGGTTTGGGCACCAGACTAAGGCCTCTGACATATTCAATGCCGAAACCATTGGTCCCATTGATCGGGCGTCCCATGATCTGTCAGATATTGGACTCGCTGCCAGAGCAGGTGGACACGGTCATCCTGGCCGTTTCTGTACATGAAGGACACGCTTGAGAGATATTTTCGTGAGAACGATGTTGGCAGGGACATCATTTTGGTCAACGAGGACCAACCGCTCGGTACTGGAGGGGCGATCAAAGAACGTCTCGAGATATATCGATGGGACTTTCATAACGTTCAATGGGGACGTCGTTTCCAGTCTTGATCTGGAAAAGATGTTAGATCTACATGAGGGCCGTGCGGGGATCGGCACGATGGCTCTTTGGGAGGTCGAGGACCCATCTGCTTTTGGTGTTGTTGGCCTCGACGGGACGAAGATCATCAAGTTCCAGGAAAAACCATCCAAGGAAGAGGCCTGCTCGAACCTTATCAACGCTGGTACCTACATATTCGAGAGCGATATACTCGATCATATTCCAGATGGGGTGGTCTCGATCGAGAAACAGGTTTTCCCAAACATATTGGATAAGGGATTGTTGGACATAGGTTCGATGGTTATTGGGTCGATTGTGGGACCAGAGAGAACCTTCTGAATGCACAGAGCATGCTCCTTGAGAAGCAAACGCCATCGGTTTCGACCGCATACACCAAAATAGGGAAGGCACGTATCCTTCGACCGGTTATGGTCCAGAACGCCAATATTGGGGAGAGTCTGATCGGTCCGAACCTTTCTATCGAATATGGTGTCAGCATCGGAAATGACTGCGGGTCCGAGATAGCATGCTTCTCAGGAACGCTGAGGTCCTGGATGGTGCGGTGATCGAGGGTTCGATAATAGGTCCGGGAACGATCGTGACAGAGAACGAGAAAGTGGTCGGAAAGATCCTGGCCCTCGAGAATGGAAAGATGAACATTTAAGGATGGACGTTGGCGCGAACATATTTACCTTGATCTTTACGGGCGGGTACCATTGGGATAGTGAAATAGTATCAGCGGGTGGCGAGCTCCCTTCCGAACGAGGAGCTCGCCGTTGATGCGTATTTGGTCGTTCCGTGAGTGTATTGTTAAGTTCGGGGGGCGGTCATGGGAAAACTTTTCGTCCTAAGTGCTATATTCTGGATCGAGAGAGAGCTCGGCGGTCGATCTCGAGGATGTCGCTGATATTATACATATCTTGATCGCTGTTGAAGCTCATAGGTTAAGGTAATACGATGGTGGAAAGACTCTTTGGGACCAATGGGGTCAGAGGCGTGATCAATAAGGACATGAACGTCCAGCTTGCGATGGACATGGGCAGGGCCATCGGGACGTTCATGGGAGGGAAGGTCGCGGTAGGATACGATTCCAGAACATCGGCGACGATGGTCAGGAGCGCGCTTTCGGCGGGATTGATGTCGACCGGTGCGGAGGTCCTCGATCTCGGGCTCGTTCCAACGCCAGCGGTACAATATTACGTTAAGAACAATAACGTGTCAGGGGGGGTCATGATCACCGCATCACATAATCCACCCGAGTTCAATGGGATCAAGTGCATCGATGCTGATGGTACCGAGATGCCGCGAGGGAAGGAGGAGGAGATAGAGCGGATATACTTCCAAAGGTCTTTTGCATCAAGGGATTGGAGGGAGGTGGGCCGCACGCGGCAGATAAGCGGTGCCGTCTCGAACTATGTGAAAGGGGCCGAGTCCCTTGTGGACCGGGACCTCATCTGCGGTGCCGGATTGAAGGTGATCCTGGATTGCGCGAACGGTGCGGGCTCAGTATCCACCCCATCGTTGCTCGAGGACCTTAACGTTCGGGCGGTCACGTTGAACTGCAACCCCCAGGGGACATTTCCTGGACATCCCAGCGAACCTGTCGAATCACATCTTAAGGACCTAGTCATGATGGTCAGAGAATCCGGTGCCGACATGGGCATCGCTCATGATGGGGATGCGGATAGGACGATATTCGTCGACGATAAGGGACGCTACCTGTATGGTGACAAGAGCCTTGCCATAGTCTCCGAGGCCATGGTCCGGGAGAATGGTGGCACGGTGGTCACACCGGTATCCACGTCCCAATGCGTAGAGGACATAGTGACCGCCGCAGGGGGAAAGGTCGTTTACACCAAAGTAGGCGCACCCGTCGTCGCTAGAAAGATGATCGAGATCGGGGCGGTGTTCGGCGGGGAGGAGAACGGCGGATTGATCTTCCCGGAGCATCAATATTGCAGGGATGGCGCGATGACCGTGGCGAAGATGCTCGAGATAGTGGCCAGGGAAGGTCCCTTGTCCAAGTTGGTGGACCGCATTCCAAAATATTGTTTGGACAAAAGAAAGGTCGAGTGTCCAGATGAGCACAAGGACCAGGTCCTCAGCGGTCTTGTTGAGCACTATAAAGATGAACGCATCGACCTTACTGACGGCGTAAAGATCAGGTACACAGATGGTTGGACATTGGTCAGACCCTCAGGCACCGAACCTCTGTTCAGAGTATATTCAGAGGGGAGGGATGAGACCTGCACAAAAAAATACTCGGACGACTGCGAAGGTGTGCTCGAGGACCTGATAGAATGTGCGTGTAAGAAAGTGTGACGAGGAGCCGACCCAAGACGGTCCTGGCTCGAGCGGCCATCGGCCACCCGAGGCCCGGACCCGCACAGATGTGACCTCCCGAAGTGGACAGATGTCCATCCTATGCTCAGATGAACAGGGCCTCTAATTTTTGGGCTCGTCATTGTTTGCGATATTTCCATGCCACCGCGATCGCCTCTCGGACCATTCTTGCCCCGAGCGCAGCAGTGTTACCAGTATCATAAGGGGGGGATATCTCCATGACATCAAAACCTACCATTCTGTTTCCCAGCATATTGATGCATTTCTTCACATCAAGGGAACTTAGTCCGAACGGTTCGGGAGTGCCAGTACCTGGCGCGAAAGCTGGATCTTATGCCGTCGATGTCCAAGCTAAGATAAGTATCCTTTCTTTCTTGATTATATTGAGGGCCCTTTTGAACGATTTTTCCAGGCCCTCCTCGGCGATAGTGAAGGCATCAATGAACTCGGGCATGTTCCCTGCCGTTCTCTCCTCTCGAGAGATGGACCTTACTCCAAAGACCAACAGGTTCTCCCTACCTATGTGTTCAACGGCACGCCTGGTCACGCAAGCATGACTGTACTTCAGACCCATGTAAGATTCCCTATAATCCAGATGGGCATCTATCGTAATGACGCCGATATCGTCAAAAGACTCGATGACCGGAATACTGATAGAATGCTCACCGCCAAGGAATATCGGGAACTTGCCTGCCGAGACGATCGTTCTTGCGACCTTCCTGGTCTCTTCGACCATCTCGTCCGCAGAACCAAAATCTCTAAGGTTTCCCATATCATGGATGGGCGACTCTGACACAGTCGTATCCATGTTCGAACATGTATTTTTCGAAATTGTACGATGCCTCCCGTATCGCTATGGGAGCGGACCTCGCACCCGGCCTATAAGAGGTGGTTCTATCGAAGGGGACGCCGCAAATGACGAACTTCGCATCATTGAAGGACGCCTCGGCATCCATGAACGAAATGCCAGGTAAGACCATTGGGAAACCCTGATCTACACTTTTGTTATCTTCCTCTTTCCCATTGCCACGAGGTACATAACCTCTTCGCCTGGGTTCAGTTGGCCCTTATATTCCTCTGGTATCGGCAAAGAGAAGTTCTCATAAGTGTCAAGGTCCATCATCTGGACCTCATCTCCGCCAATGGCCAAGATCTGAGCCTTCCTCTTATCGATCATGGGGACCTGGACCTTGTGTTTTACGGGGTGGACGACACTTCTCTTCTTTCCGTCGAATATACCAATAGCATCTATCCTAGATTTTGCTTCACCGTGCTTCCCTGGCTTGGAAGTATCGATTGAAACGATTTTGCAGGGTTCATCATCAATGAGCATGTATCTACCCTCTTTGAGCTCCCTGACCTCGGCCTGAGTCCACATAAATATCAGAATACGGAAATGACCACCTGAATAAATAATTTGCTCAGTACCGCCGCTTTTTATCTCGGTTCGGTGGCCCTCTTTGGCGCTGGTCACCCCTGAAACGCCCCTGCGGGCGAGCATTTTGTGCTTTACGCTCCCGTTTTGGTGGATCGGGGTACCGCTTCGCGATCTCCTTTAACCTCGCCTCGAGCTCTTGGTTCAATCTATCCCCTATGAACTCCCCTTTCCAATAATCGACCTTAGCGGCTATGGCGAGCTTGGCCCCAAGGGACCTTGAGATGCTACCTCTCTGCCAATAAGGCGACTTGTGGACCATGGGATTCTGGAATATGATGCCGTGTTTGGGTGGTCTTTTATTTAATCTTAGATGGAGGAACAGGGCCTTTTCCGCACCAAGTAATTGGACGGTTCCAGCGGGAAGTCTGGAGAGCCTTTTAAGGCTACCCGCCAAGGAGATGAGCCTGGCCCCGAGACTTGCGCCCACGATGGCAGTGATGTTAGGGGCGGTTTCCTGCATCCTCTCAGAAATATATTTTTCCAGCTCCTCTCGTTCCTTGTAGAGGGCCATCAGACAGACCGCATACGAGCGTACCACTGCAAGCTCTTTCTCTTCCACCTCTGAACCGACCGACTCGAGGTGAAGGTCCAGCGAAGCAAGTATCTCCTCCCTTCCTCCCTTCTCGCCGATCATTCTTGCGTATTTCTCCTCACGTACATAGTCCGCGAGCTCAGGGAAGTGAAGGCCGTACCATTCATGAAGACGCTCGCTCATTAGATTTATGTTCTCTAAAAGATCGTCCAGCGCCCTAACGGCCTGGACGATGAACCTGTCCGGGCTCAACGGCTCACGGGTCCTGATCTTTCCCAGCTCGACCATGACCTTCTGCATCAGCTGAGAGGAGAACCCGTAATCCTCCGCATGAATGAAGGATGAATCGAACACCTCAGGTCTACCAAGCTTAGATAGCCTTGGATCGGCCACATGCATCCTCTTCTGGGATATTCGCTCCTCTTCCGGGAGGATCTCTCCTCTTTGGATCGCCGCCAGCTTCTCCGCTATGGTGTGAGGGTCCTTCTCGAACAGTGTGTGTCCTTTGACGACATTTTCTTCGCACAAGAACACACCGAACCACTTCGTTACAAGGATCATAACGTCAACCCGAAGTCGGTCATACTCCTTTTATCTTTGCAGTATACGGGCGACCTCGTCCTCGGGTATGTTCTCTAGCCTACCCCATCTCTGAGCATTTCAACTGAAGGGTGGCGACATATTCCATTGTCTCCAAACGGCCGAACGCTTCGTTAAGGTCCTTCCCTACAGCGATCACCCCATGTCTGGCCATCAGACATGCCCTCTCCTCCCCCAAACCATTGACGACCGCCTTTGCCAGTTCTGTTGATCCAGGGGTCGCATAGTCGGCCGTTGGAACGTTCTTCCCAGTACCATCAATCCTTCGGGAGTGATGGCAGATCGTAATGGGACCCCCATGACGGCGAGCGCCGTGCAGTGCAGCGGATGACAGTGGATGACCGCTCCAATGTCCTTTCTGTTAACATATATCCCAGTATGGAATGGGGTCTCCATCGATGGCCTTCGTCCCCCCTGGTGGTTGCCGTCCTCCAGGGATACTTTGATCATCTCTTCCTCGCTGAGCATTCCTTTACAGGTCCCGGTCGGGGTTATGAGCATGGTCCTGTCATCCATGCGGACGCTCAGATTTCCTCCGCTGGCGAAGGTCAGGTTCCTGTCGTATGCCATCCTACCATATCTGACAAGGTCGGTCCTCAGGTCCCTTTCGGACCTCATAGTATCGTCTCCTCGTTGAAGAGCTGCTGTCTCACCTTATCCAGGTCCGCTGCACAGAGAACCCCTATTTCGGTAACATAACCGGTCACGTACTTCGCCCGGGTCATATCGAACGAGGGGTTCAGGGCGGTGGAACCTTTGGGAGCCAGCCTTTTCTCCCCGATGTTCGTTATCTCGTCCTCGCCCCTATCCTCTATGACGATGTTGTCGCCAGTATGACATTTGAAATCGAAGGTGGTGGCAGGTGCCGCCACATAGAAAGGTATCCCCAGCTCGTGTGCCATCACCGCCTTTTCGAAAGTTCCTATCTTGTTCGCGAAGTCACCATTGGAAGCGATCCGGTCGGCCCCGACGATCACCATGTTCGTATCCTTTCTCATGAAGTGGCCGGAGGCCCCGTCCACGATGATGGAGTGAGGAATGCCCTCATTAAAGAGCTCCCATGATGTGAGCTTCATGCCCTGTAACCTTGGCCTTGTCTCGGACACATAGACGAATATCTTTCTGCCCTCGCTCCAAGCGGTCCGGATGGGGGCAAGCGCAGTTCCGATGTCCACGGTGGCCAAGGCTCCGGCGTTGCAGTGGGTCATTATGTTCTGCTCCTCACCGATCAGGGCCGCTCCGTACTTTCCAATGAGGCGGCATCTGTCAACGATCTGGTCCGCATATCCGTTGGCAGCGGCGACAGCATCGTCCCCCATATCTATCGATTTAAGGACATAATCGACCGCGAAGAACAGATCATGGGCGGTCGGCCTGGTCCCCTTGATGGCCGCAGCAGCTTCCTCCAGCGGGACCCCTTCCCTCGATGCCAACGCCATTCCGTACGCAGCGGCCGCTCCTATGGAGGGTGCACCTCTTACTGTCATGTCCTTGATGGCCTGGGCGACCTCTTGATATTTTGTGAGCTCAACTATCTTGAACGCTTGTGGGATGAGACGCTGGTCGATCATCTTTACTTTTCCATCCTCGAACCAGACGGCCCGGACATCCGTCGTCCTATTTCCTTGTTTTACCTTCATCGTTCTCCCGGAAAGTGATTCCCGTTGGTGACTAAAATATATTCGTGTGCTCACCAACTATGGACCCTACCTCTTCTGAGTGATGTCTTATATAGACTTCAGTCGATTAATGGATGAGGGCATGAAGAAAGGCGCTGCACTAGATGTCTATTCGACCAGTTCTGGTCTGAAGCAGATCTCAAATCCGGTCCGACAGAAGATCCTCAGCGAACTGCAGCGTCGGGACCTTAGTCTCTCGGAGATAGCCCAGCTGACCGGAAAGGCCCAATCGACACTGTCCGTACATCTGGACAAAATGGTAAAGGAGGGCCTGGTAGCATCGCGTGATGATCCCACCGATAACCGGCGAAAGATCTTCTATCTCGTCTCCAAACCGGTAGGAAGCTCGGTCGTACCTAGAGAGGACCTTAGCAAGGCGATAGGGAACATCATTAATAGATCGGTCGGATCACCCATCCTCCTTCCTGAAGGGGGAGATCAGAGCTCTGGTCATCGGTGTGGAGGCAATCGGTCTGAACATGGACCCAGTTCTGAAGGACATCGGCAAACAGATCGGTGAGGGCATAGCTCAGAGGATGAAGTCGACAGAGGTCAAGAGCTTGCTTGATGAGGTTAAAGAGTTCTTTGACAAACATGAGCTCGGTCAGGTGAACGTGTTCTCTCTGATGCCATTGACCCTGATAATCAAGGACGACTATGATATGTCGGATGTTCCCGATGTTGGTAAGACACTATGCACCCTGAACGAGGGAATAATCGAGGCGATATTCGATAAGAAAACGGGCGTTCCTCTTAGGGTGACACAGACGGAATGTTTTGGTACTCAACACAACTTTTGCAAGTTCGTACTGGAGCCGGCCTTGTACGATTGATGGGAGAATGCTCTCAATACGGGGAATGTATCTTCCCCACAGCTTCACGAACATCGCTCAATGGGTCCTTGGAATATACACCCGCACCAAAATATAGTGCGTTCGCCCGGCATCCCCAACATAGGGCCATATCGCAGTTCGTATGCTCGTTCTCCTCCGTCAATTTCCTGAACTCGGTGAACAACAGCTGGGTCGAGGCATACTTTATTATGTCCTCGAGGGGCGCGTCCCTGATCGAACCGACGCTCCTTCTGATCGAATAGCATGACGATACATAACCATCCAACGATACGAACACGCATGTGCCGCAGCATTCCTTCGTAAAGTCCATACAACCCATCGCTCTTCCATTTAAGAACAGCTCGTCACGGAGATGAAAGGCCCGACGAACGTCCTCCGCCTTAGGGATCAGGTCGGAAAGAGCACCCCTTCCATCCACTGGCTTTAGGGACATCAGGCAAGTTCTGATGCCATATTCCTTGTACATGGTCACCATGGTGGTGTTAACGTCCTCGAGCGATTGCTTGTTGGTCAGCATTATAAGGTTACATACCTCATCGCTTGGCTTACCGACCTCCAACAACATCTTTAGGCCCAAGAGCACCTCCCTAGCTATCTTTGGGTTATAGGACTCCCTGATCTCCCTAAGAAACATCGGGGTCCAATGAGTCCTGATGTATGGCCACGAACCCACCTTTTGTCAGATCTGCGACCCTCTTGGCGTTGACGACATCGTTCAGGTTGTTACCACATGTCCACAGGTTATTGGTCATTCCGTTATATCGTGCGAACTGCATAAGCTCTGCCCAATCACCACATGTTCCATCGGGTCCCCCCCCATCCAGTCGATCTCCTTGAACCCCAGGGACGCTGCCTTCGATATCAGGCTCCTGATCTCTCTAGAGGATAGAGGCTCGATAGGTCTGGTGATCTTTGCATAACAATAAGAGCAGTCGGCGGAGCACTTGGAGGAGCACTCGAGCTGTAATCTGAACGGTCCGTTCCGTTCAAAAATTTCATGTTGGTCCTCGGCCTGCTCTGACCCGCCGCCCAGGACCGCATCGAGGGCCGAACGGGAACGTACTGGACCAGACATGTTCTTCATACTTTTGGGCGATGGAAACTTGACAGTAAATAAACTTTGGTATATTGATTAGTCCACTTGCGAAGTGCGCCGTACTGCAACTCGGATAGTAGCGGGGCACCCTCGGGACCGCTCGACCGAACGATATGGGGGTCGCGTATTTCATGCGAGAGCTTCTACGATGCATAGGGTCCCATGCTCTCGGACCGCTCCTCAGAGCGGATCCTTCGGAGAGGCGGCCCGCTCTTCCATCCATTTCTTGATGCTCTCTTTTCGTGTGCTGTCTATGCCAAAGTATTCTGAGAATCTTTTGGTGGTGGAGAGCTCAAGGGTCTGACCTTTTTTCTTCCCTGATATCAGACCCAGTTCCTTGAGCTCCTTAACGTCCTCATATACCCTCGATCCAAGCGTTCTCGCCAGCTCGCTCTGCAGTACGGGTTGATGATAGGCTATCATGGCCGCCGTTCTAAGAACATCGTTGGGCACTTCCCTAGGGGCGAACGATCGAGCCTGCTCAGAATATTCCTCCCTAAGGATCATGGAGTGTCCGTATCCGGTCTTTGCTATCCTTATCGCCGATCCCCTATCATCATAATCGGTCTCCAGCGTCTTTAAGGCCTTGCGTACCGTCTGTTCAGATAGACCTGTACGTTCCGATATCTCGGACACCTTTAGTGGCTTGCTGGACGAGAATAGGACGGCCTCGACCACTCTCGTCTCCTCGACCAATTCACATCACCGCTTCTTTGTCCGCCGTCCTTGGTCTGGGAGCAGGTATGCTCGGAACTGTCCTCAAGGGTACCGATGTCCCATGGGACCTTGACCTCTAGGAATATCTTTCCGTAAGGCATGTCGTCTTGCCAGACAGCGATCTTACCTGCCCTGACAAGGAACAATATCGCCATGAACACGGTGACAAGGTCCTCTTTTCCTCCCTCACATATATCCTCTATGGAGATTGCACCTAGACCACATTTGAGGATACGGTTCCAGACCATCTCTACATCATGTTCGAGATCATCGCCGTGTGCTTTCGTGTCGAACTTTTCCATGGTCAGCTTTCTCTGTTCCCTCATCTTCTGGCGGAGCAGGTTCACTTCCTCTTCCTGCCTTGCCTCGTCGAACGCATCCAGAAGCTCTACCAAGGATACGGGTCTTGTACCATGATGGCGGACAACCTCACAGAGCTCCACCTCATCAGGAAGACATACGTCCAAGCGTGAGCCCTCCCTCCCCGGATAGAACATGTCCATGCCCTCGAAGTCCCAACCGGAGCAAAATAGTTCTTCATGATGTTCATTGCTCTGGAGGACCTGCTCGCTTTGCATCCGGAGGATGCTCCAGGCCATGAGCATCAACTTCCCTGCGATTATGAAATTGATGTTCTCTCCCTTCACCTTTTGAGCGTAAAGGACGGTGAACTGCTTTAGGTCGATGTCCCACGGGTCGAAATTGTTGGAGAGAACCAGGTCAAAAACGTTCTCCAGTGAACGGTCCAATGGGTCCATCGAAGATGTGCTGCATCGTGTTCGTTCCAATATCGAAAGATAACGGTCGATCTTCTCAGCACGGTCGTCCTCGTCGATCATTGCCTTATGGAACATGAGGTGATCAAGAACCCCTTCCACTCCCATCGCATCGTTCATAAAATTCCCCCCTCTGTCTTCTCATCAGGGATCTTGAACTCCGACTGGAGGTCAGTGACGTCCCCGATGTTCGGTCTCACTATGACGTGGCTGATCCCACCATCCGCCTTTGTGACACCGATGATATGATCTGCTTTTGTTAGTGTGATCTTTCTAAGTGAGATCTGAACGAACTGAGCGGTCTTCGACGATTTCTGCACTCTTCTTGCCACCATGTCGGCATTTACACCGTCCAGGAACATGTCCACCTCATCCAGAAGGTAAAAGGGTGATGGTTGATATTCCTGGATGGCAAAGATGAACGCCAAAGCCGTCAGGCTTTTCTCTCCGCCGCTGAGGGCCTCAAGTCTCAGGACCTTTCCGAGCTTTGGCCTTGCCTTGATAACGAGTCCACCCTCGAAAGGTTGCTCTGGGTTCTCAAGGACCAGTTCGGCCTCTCCTCCGCTCGACAGTTCAGAATAGGCGCGCCTGAAGTTCTCATTGACGGCCTGGTATACCTTCAGAAGACAGACCCTCTTCTTCTCGTTCAGATCGCTTTCCAGTGCTAGTAGTTCTTTGTGCTGCATCTCAAGGCGCTTGGTCTCAGATCCCAGCTCATCATACCTTTTCTTTCTCTCGTCATAATCCTCGACGGCCCTCAGGTTCACTGGCCCCATGGAGCTTATTGCCGCTTCACATTGCCGGATCGTGTCCTTGAGGCCATCTATCGAGGGTAAAGGCAGGACCAACTGTACATTGTATTGCTTCAGTTCCTCGTCCAGTTCCCTCACTTTATCTTGGCAACCGACTATCCTCGTTCTCAGAGAAATGATAACCTCGGTGTTGGTCTCTATTCTTGATTGGATCTTTTCTCGGTCGTTCTCTAGGCCGGTCTTCTGCCTGAACAAGGATTCCTTCCGAAGGCGGAGCTCATTGAGCTCTTGTCCCATAGAATCCTCGATCTTCCGAAGGGCCGCAAGGTCTATCTTGGATCTGGCCTCAAGGGCCGATGCCTCCTCGCTCTCCTTCTTCAGCTTTGTTATTTTCTCCTTGAGATCGTTTTCCTGGGCCAGAAGGTCGTCCGCCCGCTTCTGGGTGAATTTGATCTTGGTCTCGATCGTCTCCTTTCCAGAGCGAAGCGTCGAGACGGTATTCGTCAGTTCGATGACATCGGTCTGGACCTGCTTCAAACGTTGCGAGAGCTCCCTTGGGGCGACCTTTTCCATGTGGGCTCGGTCCTCGTCCCGTTTGTTCATCGCACTTCGAACGGCCGTTCCTGAGTCCACGATCCGTTCGCTGACATCGGCCATCATGACCTCCGTCTGGGAGAGCTCGGTCTGCTTACGATCTCTTTCCTCCTTCGCCGATCGCAGTTTGTTCTTAAGCTCATCCCGTCGATCCTCAAGAACCTTAACGGTCATTTGAGAGGCCCCCCCAACACCGTTCAGCTCTCTTATCTTCCCCTCGATGGCCATGACCTCGGATCGTATCGACCTGAGCTCTTCTGCCAACATCTCCGATGATCGTATCGCCTTGTTCAGTTGTTCGGATACCTCGTCTAGTTTACCACGGGCCGAACTACCGAACTTGAGACCTGATGATTCGATATTACCTCCCACCATGGCTCCAGAGGCCTCTAGGAGCTCTCCCCCCAGCGTAACGAGCCTTACCCCTCCCATCAGCTTCCGGGCCTGATCGAGGGTCTCCACGACCACAGTGTCGCCCAGAACATACCAGAACGCTGACCTGTACTTCTCATCGAACTTCACCAGGTCCATAGCGAACCCGAGCGCGTCCTTGGCGGCCATGATCGATTTTCCCCTAGGTCGACCGTCCAACATCTTGTTAAGAGGCAAGAACGTGGCCCTTCCAAGATTGTTCTTTTTCAGAAATTGAATAGCTATCGAAGCGACCTCATCATCATCGACCACTATTGCTTGCATGCGGTTCCCAGCAGCGATGTTCAATGCGGTCTGATATTTCGGGTCCACATTAGCGAGTTCGGCGATCGTCCCGTGTATCCCTCTGACCGTCCGGGTATCGCGGGCATCCATCATGGCCCTTACCGCGCGGTTGTATCCCTTGGCTATCTCCCCTGCCGCCTCCTCCTCGGCCTTCAAGCGGCTTACTTCCCGGGTCAACCGTTTTATGGCCTGGTCCAGCTCGTTGGCTTCCCCTGCCAATCTGGCCTCCGCACCTTTCTTGAGCAGGAAATCTTCCTGGAGCTTTTTTAGCTCCTTCGCCGACCCTTTGTCCTCGTCCTTTATCTGTTTTAGTTTCCATTCTGAGTCCGTCAGACCGAACTCAAGCGTCTTCATCTCCTCATCGATGACCCCGAGGTCCGTCGCGGACCTGGTCCTCTTGTCCTCAAGACGCTCCTTTTCCATCGTTAGGTGATGTGCTGCCTCTTCCGCCTTCCTAAGGTCCGCCTCATCGGAAGAGATCCTCTTTTCAAGGGAGGCAAGCTCAACATCGCATGCACTTATTTTGGACTGAACATCAGTTAGCTCGCGTTTCTTGATATCCAATGCCTTGGTCTTGTTCGAATGCTCGTTCGTGGTCGTCCCAAGGTCTTTATCAAGTTTATCGAGCTCATCCTTTGTCGTTATGAGCTCGTCCGCGCTCTGGGAGCAGGACGATTCCATCTCCTCGGCCTGCTGGAGAGCTCTTGCAGCGCGGTCCTGTGTTTTTGCGACCTCGATCTTCAGAGCGTCGATCTTTTCCCTTAGGTCCTTGAACTCACGCCCCCCCTTGGCCTCAAGCTCCCTGTCCGTCTGGGTCATTTTCTCCTCCAGGGACCTGACCAGTTCGAAGATCTCCTGCTTCCGGTTCTTCATCTTTTCGATCTCTCCCTCAAAGGTCGAGATCTGGCCTTGCAGTGCTTGGATCTCAGATTCCGTGCTCTCCTTCTTTCGGGCCGCCATTTGTGCCTTCGATTGTGTGAGCATCTCTTTCATACGAAGGTATGTTAACGCGACCTCCCTCTCCTTTTCTAACTGGGTTATCTGACCAGCAAGCTCGGTAAGGATGATGGATATCCGCTCGATGTTGGCGTCCGCTTCGGCACGTTCGAGCTCCGCCTTATTTATCTCCTCATCATATTTGGATATGCCAGAAATGTCGTCGAGGATCCTTCTTCGTTCGAGATTGGACATACTGACGATCCTGGTCACATCGCCCTGCTGGACGAAGTTATATCCATCCGCACTGATCCTCGCGTTCGCTAGAAGGGAGTCGAACTCGGAAAGGGAGGATTTTCTGTCGTTGACGTAGAAGTATGAATTGTACCCGTCCCCCTCGCTTGACATTTTGACCACTCTGGTCAGGCGAACGGTATCATTATCGATCGAGATGAGCCGGTCCTTGTTATCGAACACCAAGGACACTTTACAATGGTCCGCGGGGTCTTTATTATTACCACCGTTAAATATAAGATCAGAAAGCTTACCTGCCCTGATCGCCCTCGAGCTCTTGGGCCCCAGTACGAATAGGATCGAGTCCGATATGTTCGACTTTCCAGAACCGTTCGGTCCAGTCACGGCTGTATATCCTTCCAGAAGTGGAACGGTCAATCTCTTTCCGAACGATTTGAAGTTCTCGAGCTCGATCTGCTTAAGGAACATCCTACCTCCGCCAATCGGAGGCGAACATCGGCATTGTCACTACGACCAATACCTTTTATCGCATCCCATCTTTGGTCCGACGCATGTCAGACGCGAGAATAGAATATTTAGGTCGCTATTTATAGATTGCCTTTACCAGGACCATTGACGCAACGACAAAGTTTGATCGACCGAGGACCTTACAACCCGTTCCGGCCATGATAAACGATGTTAGCTACCAACGCACGAGTTCGTGGCTTATGACCGACCCCTCGTCGCGATCCCTTACGGCGATCGGCAACAACGCTCGCCGCGTTCGGTCTGCTGATGGAGAGACGGCCACTGGCCCATCCAGAGAATGGGGTGCTCCTCCGGACGGTCGGGTCAACGCGAAGAGCTAAACGCGCTGGACGAATTTGGACCGTCCGTCCCAACTTTGAAAACTTGGGTCTTCCGGCGACGCTCTTTATAATATTAGAGCAGCGGTTACCGAAAGGGATGGCAAGGATCCTTCTACTTTCACCCCACACGGACGACGTTGAACTAGGGAGCGGAGGAAGTGTAGCGAAATTCATCGAAGAGGGGAACGAGATCCTATGGATCGCATTTTCTGTTGCGGAGGATTCTCTGCCA
The DNA here is from genome assembly GCA_963741025.1 of Methanomassiliicoccaceae archaeon. Lineage (GTDB taxonomy): Archaea > Thermoplasmatota > Thermoplasmata > Methanomassiliicoccales > Methanomassiliicoccaceae > CAVUGW01. The sequence goes on along the minus strand of CAVUGW010000008.1, from coordinate 21,767 downwards.
AATGGGCTCCCCAAGGATACGCTCCAGAGGGAGTTCGAACAGGTGATCGATCATTACGGACTGAGATCTGAGAACTACCAGATCCTCGGATACAAGGTAAGACATTTGGACAAGCACAGACAAGATATACTCGAGCATCTGGTGAAGGTAAGGTCAGACTTCAGGCCCAACATCGTTATCGGACCTTCGATCCATGACCATCATCAGGACCACCAGGTGGTGGCGAACGAGATGGTCAGGGCGTTCAAGTCCTCGGCCAGCATAATATGCTATGAACTTCCCTGGAACCATGTCAGTTTTGACACCCAGCTGTTCGTCACTCTGGAGGAGAAACACATGCAAAAGAAATGGGAGGCATTACAGGAATATCGCTCCCAAGTGATGAACTCAAAGGGTTACTTCGACCGAGAGTTCGTATTTGGCATGGCACGCATGCGTGGCGTTCAGTGCAATGAACGTTATGCCGAGGCGTTCGAAGTGGTCAGATGGCGGGTTTGAACCTCATGGACATCTAGGATACATGTCCACGATGGGACGGTCATCATCTTGTCGCTCTTCAGATGATATCGATGGCCATCAGTACTGTTATGGTTCGAAATGCTGAAGGAAATTTCCCGCGAACCGAGCGTTCCCCTCGCGCCAGGTCTCCTTAGTTGGACCAACTGGCGCATGTTGCGCTCGTGATGGCGTGAAGGGATCTGTTGCTCATAAGAGTTGGTCCGTGACCTCCGTCCGTTCGGTCCTCCAATGTTCGCCACTTGCTCATCTCGTCCCGGGATCCCGCCCGGGACCGTCCCTTACTAGATTTTAGGTCCGGTGGGGTCGCGGGGGACGGCGCACATGACCTAAACAAGAAAAAGATGGGCGTCAAGGGAAAATGGGATGTTTCATATGAGGGACCGTAGATATACCCATCAAAGAGCTGGTTGTGAGAACACGGACCTGGAGAAGTACGAGATCGATCTAAATGCCAAATGTGTCTGTGGTTGCATGTCGGGGGACAGGATACACAAGATCTACCGCTTCCCGAACGATTATGGGGCGTCCGTCGTATCGGGTCCTAGATCGCTGAAAGGTTCGAAAGCGGGTTACCGTATGTATGTGCTCCATTATGATTCACCGGCTCCGGACCATTCGTATTGCATCGAGAGGGAGACCTCCCTGACCGATGATTATATAGAGGTCAAAGAATGGAGAGAGATAGAGGACCGTCTAAAACAGGTGTATGAGCTTCCTCCAGGGGAAGTTCACTAGATTTCCTTTCATCGACCAAGCTGAATCCTGCTCCGCTACCTGCAAGGCGGTATCCGAGATTTTGGGACAAAGAACATGGTAAGGCATACCCCAAGTTCGAATATGGCCGATCCAAGTATTAACGGGAATTATCGATCCATAAACAGGTCGGCCATACTACGGCCGAACGCTCATCTAGCATCATGGAAGCATTTTTTCCCTTCTGATCAGCCTGCTTGACAGGATCAGCAATGCAACGGACAGGGCCCCGGCCAAAATGGCGATCGACAGCTCTACGAAGAACGCCAACGTAAATCCCAGAAAACCGAGATAAAAAGTTGGAAATATGAACACAGCACCAAGACCCATGGCGAGAGGGGCGTTGCCGCCTGTTCGTTGCTTCTGTAATGAACTGAAAGCCATCATCGCCATGATGATAAAGGAGACCACAGAGAGACCGAGGAACGCGGTGAGCAACAACATCAAAAGGTCCAAAAGAAGGACCGCCGGTGACCCGGCTATAGCGCACGCGATCAGAACAGCGACGGATTCGGCGACAAGGACGATAGATGACAAAAAGAGAGACGCCTTCAAATACTGTTTAAAGATGTCGTTTTGGTCCCACCCTATCGAGAGCAGATGCTCCAGGACGCCGTTGTTCTTGTCATATACATAGAGCAGTATGACCGGCATCGGGAACATTAAGATCCCGAAGGTAAGGAACGAAACGGAAAGGAGAAAGTACGACGCATCTGAGGTGCTTGCGGAAAGGGTCAGCGAGACTATAGTAAAAAGCCCAATGGCCGCAAAGAGCAGCCCTATCACCGCTTGTGTTTTACTTAAGCTAAGGCTGCGCTTGGCAAAGACCACCGTATTACTCTGCATTTTTCGTCGCCTCCTGTCGCTTCCCAGTGCTGGGCGTATCGAACAGTTCCTGCAATGGATTATCTAGTTGGCGCATTTCAGTGACCAATACACCTTTTTCTACGACCTTTTTCAGGGCGAGCCCTGCTTCCTCAGGGCTTGATACGCTCAATACATAGTATTCGCCCTCGCGTTCGGCGTCGATGATGCCGGTGATGTCGGACGAGGCCCTGATGCCCACTCGATAGTTCTTTTGTTTTATGTTCGAGATCCTATCGAGCATCGTGATCGAGCCGTTCTTGATCAGGACCAGGTAGGTCCCTATGTCGGTCGCCTCATATAGGTTATGAGAAGAGTACAAGATCATTTTGTCCTTGCTTAGTTTTCGAATGATGTCACGTAGTTCCTTGGACGCTACAGGGTCCAAGTTCGCGGTCGGCTCATCTAGTAGGTACAGGTCCCTTTCTTTCAGGAACACTTTGGCGATGGCCGCCCGCTTCTTCTGCCCCTGGGAAAGGTCCGAGAACCTTTTGTCCTTCAGCTCGCCTAGGTCCAGCAGCTCGATCGCCATATCTGGATCTCCGCCTTCGATGCCGGAATAGAACTCGAGCGCTCGATATACCGTCATCTCTTCTGGCATGGCGTTGTATTGCGAGGAATAGCCCATCCTAGCTCTTGCTTGAGCTGAAACGGTCGTGTCCTGGCCATCTAGAAGGATCTTACCGCTGAAGGGCTCCAATATGCCGGCGATCGTTCGAAAAAGGGTTGTCTTACCAGCGCCGTTCGGCCCCAGGACCACATCAAATCGAGGGTTCTCGAAGTTCGAGATCGATATCGTGCAGGACGACCTGCTTATTGTATCCAGAGGATACACCGTTCAGCTCCAAAGTAGGCACTTTTTGTCAACCCATCGCCAGCGCGATGATCATTTGTTCTTCGTTGGCGATCCCGCCCTTACGACGGGGCATCCAACCTTTTACACCTAACGCCCCTATATAGGACTTAAATGATATCGCTCAGGCACTTGCTCTGGTCTTTCTGACCATATGTCACTGGAGATGGTGGGAAGGTATTTTAGGTTTTGGACCGGATGGTCGAGATGTGTGGCTCGCTCTCATCTCCCAGGTTTGGCTGAGAACTTCTATCGGCTGAAGTTAACACGTTTATTTCGTTCGTGATACGAAAATATTAATATCTAGGCATTCTTTCTCGATAACACAATTTCAATAAACGTAACATGATCTTCTTTACTCACCGGACGGACATGGGTCCAAAAACCCTCTCGAACTTGGAAATACAAGTTCACGGTACTCGATAGAGATCATTTAGGAAGTTTAGAACGCGCGGACCGTTCGGGACCTCCAGCGGTCCATGCGACCCATATCGTCCGAGGACCATGTGCGAAGTTCAAGCTACAGGGGGACCTGCCATGTCGGAAAGCAAGGAACCATGCGAACAGGGAACGGAGGGGACGATACTTGGGCTCTCTCGTGGAGAGAAGATCAAGATACTGATGATCTATGGGATCCTCTTCTCGGTCACCCTTGTATCTTTCATACTCGCTACAGTAATGGGGAACATGTACCTTGCTCTCGGTAGCCTTGGCATTATTTGCTTTGTACTCGGTCTGAGGCATGGAGCGGATGCGGACCATATCGCCGCCATAGATAATACGACCCGTAAGCTCATGCAGGAGGATAAGAGGCCTTTAACGGTCGGAACATGGTTCTCCCTAGGACATTCTGTCGTGGTGATAGTGGTGGTCATCGCCCTGGTTTTCGCCACCAAAGAGGTCACGAGCTCGGTCCCCTCCCTGCAGGGTGTAGGAGGTATCGTCGGAACACTGATATCTGGCATTTTCCTCTTCCTTATCGGTCTCATCAACGTTCTGATAGTCAGGGAGATCTACAGGATATTCGTGGGGCTCAGGGACGGAAAGATAAACCGCACGGAGCTCGAGGAGGAACTGAACAAGAAAGGCTTCATCAACACCCATTTTGGCAAGCTCTTCAAGATCGTGAGCCAGCCATATCAGATGTTCGTGGTCGGTTTCCTGTTCGGTCTGGGGTTCGACACGGCCACCGAGGTTCTTTTGATCGGCCTGAGCGTTGGCATAGGAGCATCATCAGCGGTTCCGATCTGGGCGGTCCTGATCCTACCTGTCATGTTCACTTGCGGCATGGTCATTACTGATACAACGGACGGGATATCGATGAGGCTCGCGTACGGATGGGCTTTCCAGCATCCCATCCGAAAAGTATACTATAATCTGACCATCACGATCATGTCCGTCATGGTCGCGTTCGTCATCGGCGGAATAGAACTTTTACAGATCGTGGCCATGCAACTGGGGTGGAACAGCGGGTTCTGGGGAGCCCTCCAGGCTTTGCCCTTTGAGACGCTAGGGTTCGGTATAATAGCTCTTTTCATAGGTTCCTGGGGCGTATCGATCTGGTATTATCGCCATAAAAGGTATGAGGAACTGTTCGACCATGAGAGATTCCAAGCAGATCTCGAGGAATAGAAAAGATGCTCATAGCATAGGATCATCGACAGGAGCCCCCGTATCCGCACTGCCAATGTGATGCTCCTTACAATCGTGGCTCGCGGAAGTCCCCTCGCAACGAATGATCTATGGGCGAGCGCCCTTCGAGCATTATCTTTGCTATCTTGCTACCCTTTCTGATGAACGTGTTTATGAAGAAACCCCCTATGATCCTCCATAATGGTCCTTCAAGGACCTTCCCCTTCACCTGTTCGGCGATGTGAACATCATGCTCCATGCACTTCCCGAAAAGGGTCCAATGGGCAGGGGTCATCTTGTTCAGTCCGAACGATTCCTCCTGGGATAGACGTGCACCGGCCATCGAAACGAAACCCATCGGAACGATCAAGGTCAATGAGTCTTCGATATCGTCCACGAGCTCGATGGTCCGCATCACATCGTCCTCCGTCTCGCCGGGGAGCCCGACGACCAATGTGCATGAAAGGATCCAGTTGTTGTCCTTCAATAGGCCCAATGAACTTCGAACGATCTCCCTCCAATCAGAGATCGGCGAGGGGAGCGATTTTCCTCCCATATGGGCGGCCATCAGTTTCGTGCTTCCTGTTTCCAGACCTGTTTGGGCACCGATGAACTTCTGCTTGGGCAGCGCCATGATGAGTTCGGAGAGGTTCTCGACCATGCGGGGATGATGGTACGCGCTCGCCAGGGCGATATGGCTGAAAGCCGCTCCATTGACACCATCATGAGAGACCAGGTCCTCGATCAGATGCGTGAGAGCCTCCTCGTTCGCCTCTATCCTTGTCGTTCCATATCTTAGCATGTCCTCGCTATGAAGAATGATGTTATCGCAACCGGACCGAAGGTTGACATCGATGTCCTTCATGATGTGATGGACGGGTTTGTGCCTTACCTTCTGCATCCCGGGTGTACAAAACGAACATCCTCGACCGCAACCCCGGGATATCTCCACGAGACCGTCGATCGTCCCGCCTCTGATATTAGGGATTTGCTCCAAAGGAACGTCCTCCCCCCTGACTATCGGAGGCACGTCCTCTCCATCAAGGATCGAACGGAACATCCTGGGTGCAGAGATCTCACCCTCGCCGAGATGCACATGATCAATGCCGATCTTTTCCATGATGGAAGTATCAGCGACCTGCCACGCGCTCTTCCCACCGACCACTACGACCAGGTCATCTAGGGCGTGGTCCCTGACCAATCGAAGGAACCTGGTCCGGTTAAGAGGTGGACCTCGTCTTGTCATGTCGACGAACGTTGATGTGGGAGGATTGATGCCTAAGATATCATGACCGCTGATCCCACAGATGCGGGTATTGGGACCGACCATGCGAGAAAGGTCCTTGGGATGGACCACGGCTACTTCGTCCCTATCGAACCCATCCTCTAGCAGGGCTGCCTCCATCATCCTTATACCAAAATCCGATAGGACCGCCCTGCCTCCGCTCCTGGGAACAGGTGGGAACAACATCACCATCAAGGCCTGTTGTGGAACGAACCCCAAAGGCATGCACCCTGCAAACCCCGTACCGATACCTCCCCGATACTGGCTCATCATCGTTTCGTCCGCTGTCAAGATTATCTCAGGAGACCTCATCGCCCTTCCTTTCTTTCCCCCCTCAAGGGTCGAGATGGGCTTTGCCAACGTTGTTGGTTTAGCATTTCTCTGCTGAAAATGCCGATAATGGCTTGGCACGCCGAGAATAAGGCGTTTCGATATCGAGAGCAGGGTCCCTTAAATGTGAAGGATCCACCCAGCCATATGACATGACATGGGGGACCATGCTATATCGGCCGTTCCAAGATGATGTGCTGCCAAGTGATCAGCTCCGAACATACCTGGTCCGGATCGAGCCCTCTTGACACAAAGAACGCATTGGACGTTCGGTATGAAAAGATGGGGGACATCAGTTCGACGGGGTCAGATCGTTCAAGGTTATCCCGGGGGCACCATGCGCTGGAAAGATCCGTTTCACTTTCATCGACCTTAACAATTCCCAATCTTTTCGGGGCCCTGATCCTTCCTCTGCCGAACTTTCAGGTGGAAGGTCCCCTGTGAACGCGGTCCCATCGTCGAGCACCAATGATACATGGTCCGGGCTATGCCCTGGTGTCGGGACGATCTCGCCGCGGACACCCAATTTTTCCAAGAACGCCCTGGCTTCACTGAACCTTAGGAGGATGTTCTCCTCTTCCTGGATCTCATGAAAGACCATTGGTGGACGCAAATACGGTTTCAGGTCGTTCAAGTGACCGAGTTGGTTCTCCATGACCACAAGCCTGGCGCCCTTATCCTTCATTTCCTGTGCTATCCCACAGTGATCGATGTGATAGTGGGTCATTAGCATGTGCGTTACCTCCTTAACGGACCTTCCATATAACGCCATGTTCCTTTTGAGCTCAGGCATCCCGTTCGGCCAGCCCACATCGATCAACATGGTAGCCTCATGGGTGGACAATAGATAACAGTTGACGGACCGATATCCTACGTTCAATATCTCGAGAGCCATGCGATCAGATGCTCATTGGTCATAGATCGATCATCGGTCTTAGGTGAGGGCCTCAAAGAACCAGATCATTTTCTGTTGTTCGTAATATGGTCATCGTCCCGCAAGGTCCCGGAACATGTCGACAATGAGGGCCTGAGCTCCAGTTCTCTTGGGAAGAATTGCTTTGGTACATTCAGGGCATCGATGGACGATTTGCTCCCCCCGTTCCCCTTTCCCTTGTAGATCAGTGGCGTCAGGCCACTTTTCAACCATCGTGTGGTCGGTTCGAAGTCCTCCTTGCTCGTAGGCTTGATGCGATAATCTATGGCCCCCATGCTCCTAGCCTTTTTTTCATCTTCGGTGTTCAGCGATCCTGTCATCACGATCACCGGTATGGAACGGAGCTCTTCCTCGGACCTCATGGCCAAAAGCACATCGAACCCATGCACCCTAGGTAGGTTGAGATCCAGTATGACAAGGTCGGGAAGAGTTGCATTAGAACCGTCTAAACCCCTGTTCATAATATCGAGGGCCTCTTTTCCGTCCCCCGCCACAGCGATCTTCACGGAGATGCCTGTCTCCTTAAGAAGCTCGGACATAAGCCATGCATCTCCCGGGTTGTCCTCGACGATAGGACCACTCCAACGGTCCCGCCCGCATCATTTCAAAGACCTCTTTGGTAATGTGAAGATGAAGGTGCTCCCTTTATCGACCTCAGAATCGAACCATATGTTCCCGCCATGCCGTTCTACGATCTTTTTGGTGATCGCCAGACCGATGCCGGTCCCTTCATACTTGTCTCTTGTGTGAAGCCTCTGGAACAATATAAAGATCTTGCCCTTGTATATCGGATCGATCCCTATCCCGTTGTCCTTGACGAAGAACTGGAACTCGTTCCCAAGGTCTTTGCAGGATATGTGCACCTCAGGAGCCTTTTCCCCATGGAACTTGATGGCGTTGCTGATAAGGTTCTGCATCACCCTGACCATCTGCGTTATATCCACCGTTATTACAGGAAGAGCATCGTAGGTTATCGTCGCATGCTCCTCCTTGATCTGTATAGATAGGTTCTCCAGAGCGGTCCTGAGGACATCGTCCATCTTGGTCTCCTGGTAAGATCTTGTGCCCGAATCGACGCGTGAGAACTCAAGGAGATCCTTTATCAGTTCTCTGGCCCTAAGTCCACCCTCGACCGCGAAATCCATGTACTTCTTGGCCTCGCCATCCAGGTCCTTACCATATTTCGTTTCCAAAAGACCGAGGTAGGCGGTCACCATCCTGAGCGGTTCCTGAAGATCATGACTTGCGACGTAAGCGAACTGCTTGAGCTCATCGTTGTATCTTCTCAGCTCCTCTTCGGCCCTTTTCCTCTCTGTGATGTCGATGTTGACGCCGAGCAGTCTCAAGGGCCTGCCCTGAAGATCGCTGAAGACCCACCCTCTGCCCTGAAGCCAATGGACCGTCCCATCTGGCCAGATGACACGCCACTCTCCTTCGAAACCCCCATTGTCAATGGCCTCACTGACCTGCCGGACCGTTCCATCCCGATCTTCCGGATGGACAAGTTTCTCCCAGGCGGATTGTGTCCCTTGAAATCCCCCGGGTGGGAGCCCATACATAGCTTCCAGCTCGGGCGTCCACAAGTTCGCTCCCGTTTGGACGTTAGTTTGAACTGTACCTATGCTAGCCACATGCTGCGCAAGGCGGAGCCTCCCCTCGCTCTCCCTGAGCTGTTCATCGGCCCTCAACTTCGCCAGTGCAACGGCCATGTATCCCGCCAAACGTTCCCACTGGGCCATCAGCTCCGGCGTGAACATCCCCTTACGGTGATCATTGAACTGGATCAGACCGATATGCTTGTCCCCAAATCGCAGAGGTATCAAAGCTACGGACTCATAGCCCTCACCATTGCATCGGTTCCTGGTATGGGCCCGCCTGTCACCGTCGGTCGTGGTGGCGAGCAAACGTGTCGTATCGTTCGCCCAGAAACTGCCCCCAGAGGTGAAGAAGTTCTTCGAGGGATCGGTCCTTCCCCGGATGACGTTCCCGCACATGCACTCGATGATCGGGATGCCGTTCTCATCATGCTCGACCCTCCCCTGTTCATCATAGCTGCAGAGCTTGCCTTCCATCTCGATGAAGTGCTGCGGGAACCCCTTCGTCTCATAGTATGGAAAGTCCACACCCTCCTGAAGTCTAACGCCGACCGCCTCGCACCCCGATCGCTCCTTGAGAAATGAGGTCGCCTTTTGGACAAGCTCCCTTGTTCCGTTGCTCTCGTTGACGATCCTAAGGAACTCCACCGTTATCCTCTGTTCCTCATCGGCCCGCTTGCGATCGGACATGTCGCTGGCCGTCCCAAGCCATTCAAGAATATTACCATGATCGTCCAGAACGGGTACCGCTCTTGATAGCACCCAGCCATAAGAACCGTCCACTCTCCTGATCCGATGTTCCGAGCGGAAACGTCCCTTTCGTGGTGATCGCACGGTCTATATCGATCAATACCTGAGATCGGTCCTCCGGATGGACGTACCTGTCGAGCCATGTATCGCTGGGATCGTCCGTATCTTGTACGAACTCCCGACCACGAAGTTGACGCATCTCCCTCCAGTCCGAGCTCATCCTGTAGACGATGTCAGAGCTGGCAGTCAGGAACCCCCGAAAACGTTCCTCCCTCGACATGAGCTCGTTCTCTGCCCTTTTGCGCAAGATGGTGAAATGGTCCAATAACATGACCACCGTCCAGAGAGCTATCAGCGACGCCGGTCGATTAAAGAGCGCCAAAAGAAAGTTACCGGATGGCTTGAAGGGAACGGCGATCATGGTCAATATCGACGATATCCCCGCGACGATGAACAAGGTCCTCCTCTGGGACGAGTATATCGAGAACAATACTGGTATGATGTACAGGACGCTGACCACGAAACCTACCATCAACGAGACATCGAAGAGGAATATGACGGCCATCAGGACCGAGCAGACCAACAGGACATTCCACTCGTTCATACCGGCGAGTTGGGCGGAGGCCTCCGTGATGCTTTTCGAGACCCGGCCATGTCCTTCTCTTCCTTCCCCCCCCGAGACCAGGTCCTTCGACGAACCGACTGGGTCGGGACCGCATTGTGGTCCTAGGATATGACGATTGGCATTTTACTGTCATAATCGTCTTATGAGGTTCGGGGGAAAATGTCCTGTCTGGGTGTATCATATGGAGATATGCCAAAAAAGGTCGGACGATGATTTGCACTTTCTCTCTAAATCATATTGATTTGGTTAATATCTTTCAGGAATCGAAGAAGCTGCCATGCCAGCATGTACTACTGATCATCAGAGAGATGGAGCTAGTGCAGGATATGACCATATCCCACCAATGACATTGAGGCACACCGGATACATACGATCCTTCAGCCCCAAGGGACATTGTGAAGAAGATCGATCATCCATTTGGCCGATCAAAAGCAAGATGCGCGTGGGTATGTTCGTTCGTCAATATGCTCCCCCGACAGACTGTGATCGCACCTGATGAAAAATGAAGGATTTTTTACGCGCCGGTTCGAATCCAGCCAAGAAGAAAGGGGGAGAAAGCTGAGAAGCCATCGGATAGACCGATTTCGCCACTGATCGCAGATCAAGAATGTTTAGCTATTAAGCGAAGCGGACCAGAATAGGGTCAGTGGTGTGATGAAGATCATCCGTTAAGTCTTTAGACTGCCCGATCTTTATCGGTCGTTATCCTATGGCTCATGAAATGAGACAAGAACGGCTGATGCTCATCGGCCTCATACCATTGTTGTCCTTGTGGCGTCGTTCGGAACAGAGTTCCTACTTGGTGTAAATGGCTCCCTTTACAACCAGCCGGTCATCGCGCTCCTACTACAGTTCGTGTTCGTTTTCTGTGTTGGCATCGTGGTTGCCATCATTTCAGCCAGGGCGTACATCCTTTCGGGTTCGACCAACATCTTGTTCCTGGGTCTTGCCTCCCTCATCTTCGGGACCATGTTGGTCATCTCTCAATGGGCGTTGACCCCATCGTTCGGATTGTCCCTCACGACGAACCAGGCGATCACCATCGGGAATATGGGAGTATTGCTCGCCTCAGTCTCAGTATTGTTCAGCGCAGTTCTGACCTCCCTACCCTTGGAAGGTCATTGGCCTAATCCATCACGTAAGGGCTTGGTGCTCACATCTTATTGCATCGTGTTGACCGTGATTTTAGTGGTCATCGTTGCGATCTCGAACGGGGTGTTCCCCACGTTCTTCATCAGCGGGGTAGGTTCGACGCTGATCAGAGAGGTGGTCCTGGCATCCTCCATGCTTTTCCTTGTTGTCACCGGTGCGGTCTATGGCTGGAGGTATATTAAGTCCAGGTCCCCGATCCTTTACTGGTACACGCTCGCCATCGTTCTGTTCATGTTCGGCATAGTAGGAAGTTACTACACCGTGAAGATCGGAGATGCAATAAACTGGGGTGCGAGGATCAGCTTTTACCTCATGGGAGCTTACCTTTTGTTAGCTGTTAGGAGTCGCAACCACACTGCGGACAATAGCGTCAATATTACAGAGCGATGGGCCGAGGCGTTCAGGAACGACCCCGAGCAGATCGCCACCTTTTTCTCTACTGTCTCAGAGGGGGTCGTCTATTGCCAGGTCATTACCGATAAGGTGGGAAGACCGATCGATCTCGTTTACCTGGATGTGAACGAAGCATACTTACGGATCAACAAGATGAGCAAGGAGAAGGTCGTAGGCAAACGCGCAACAGAGGTATATCCGGGCATACGGAACGACCCCGCCGACCCCATCGGTATCAATGGGCGTGTCGCTCTCACCAGGGAACCGATCAGTTATGAAGTTTATTCGCAAGTGGCGAACAAATGGTTCCATTCTTCTGTTTTCAGTCCCCGGAAAGGTTACTTTGTCGGCATCTTTGAGGACATCACCGAGAGGAAGAAAGCCGAAGAAGAAGTCACTAGATTAGCTTCCTTCCCAATGCTAAATCCCAACTTGATTGCCGAATTTGACCTCGATGGAAATTTGCAGTATGTCAATCCAGCGATGGAATCGTTGTTTCCGGACGTTAGAAGGCTGGGTCTGACCCATCCCTTCTTTTCAGATGGGGACCAGGTCCTCGGGAACTTACTGAAAGCTGAAGATAGGGCGATAAAGAGAGAGATGGCCCTGGGCGACCACTGGTTCTATCAAGAGTTCTACCTCGTTCCGGAACTGAAGGCAGCGAGGATTCTATGCGATGGACATCACCGAGCGTAAGCACATGGAGGTTCAACTCATACGCTCTAACGCCGAGCTTCAGCAGTACGCCTACGTGGCCTCTCACGACCTCCAGGAACCGCTCAGGATGGTGACCGCCTATCTCGGTCTTTTAGAGAAAAAGTACGGTGACAAACTCGATGGGGATGCAAAAAAGTACATGGAATTCGCTATCGAGGGTGGACTTAGGGCCAGGGATCTTATCAACGACCTACTGGCATTCTCCAGAGTGGATTCTCAAGGAAAAGAGTTCCAAAGAACGGATATGGAGAATGTCCTCAACACGGTTCTGGATAATCTCTCGGTGCGGATCAAAGAAGAGAAGGCCTCGATAGTTCGTGTCCATCTGCCAACCGTCGTGGCCGACGAGGTCCAGATGGCGCAACTGCTACAGAACCTGGTCGGTAACGCCATAAAGTTCCACGGGAACGAACCGCCCATGGTGCACATCGCATATCAGGACCATGGAAAAGAATATCTCTTCTCGGTAAAGGACAACGGCATAGGGATCGATGCGGAGTACAAGGATAAGGTCTTCGTGCTGTTCCAGAGGCTTCACACAAGAGACAAGTATGAAGGGACCGGCATCGGTCTGGCCATCGCTAAAAAGATCGTTGAAAGGCATGGCGGTAGGATATGGTTCGAGTCCGAGCTAGGGAAGGGGACCACTTTCTGTTTCACCATCCCCCGGGGGCGGAAGGAAGTAGAAAGTGGACAAGCGGCTAGTGTTCATTGAACGAAGATGCCTTTATCAGACCTAGGCTCTTGTGGGTTGATCGAAGTTCATCCCATGGAGGCGCTCACGCGATAGAACGCATTTCGGACATAATTGCTTGGAACTCTTCACGACTTTGATAAAGACGGAGATATATTGACTGGATAAGTGGAAGTGTGCTTCCCGACGGAGCACTCTGTTTCTTCTCTGAAATTCTCTGAAATACAAAAAATGAAAAAGGGTTCGCAGGGACGTCTCACATGCTTTGATTCCGCTAATCATCAAGAATCGAGCAAGTCTGGCTATGGCTAGTGGCGGACCCGCGTTCGATTCGCTCATCACATGGTTGGTCAGCTACGTTGTGAACACCATACTTTCCCCGTTAACAACGATGATTCAAGACGCCTTAAATGGGGCGATGGGCTGGGCTATGGGCATTGGATCTCTTATCATGAACCTAACGGCCGAGGTCAGCGCTGGAAGCCTCACCGTGAGCGGGGCGGCGAACGAGGTCATAAGCTACATATTGGACAGCAGTCTCTTCACGATGCTCGAGGTGATGGGAGGAGTAATGTTCCTATCCTCGATTATTTTGGACCCGGTGGTAGATCCGTTCATGTTCGTCGTTGACCTGGCGATGCCACTGATCTTGGAAACCGTGCTGGAGACCAGCTTTAGCACGATCGCTAACGCGATAACAACGGCGACAGACTCCATAACAACAGCGGGATTTACCACATGTTTGAACAATATTTTGGGGAATCAGTTTCTCGCAATTTCGACGATTGCACTTTCCATCATCGCTTCGGTGTTCGGGGGGCTCCTAATAGCGGTGAGAGCGATGGGAGAAGCTTGCGCAATGACCTTGGCCACGTTCGTATTGGTGTTGATTGGAGGGTACTGTAGTTTTGAAGCTCTTGAACTTCTAAGTGGGCATCCTGTAGGGATATTATATGTTGATGTTGCCATCATTGGTCTAGCGGTGTCGGACGTCGCAGTTTTCATTGAGATGTTAGCTCCAAACGAAGAAGCTCAAGCTTTCGTTATGGGGATAAGTCCTCTTTATGCAGCGGCACTTAAATATTCATCATTAATATGCTTTGGTTTATCAGCCCTAGCATCATTAACGACTGCATACGATTATAATCAACAGGGGTGAGAAAATGGACAAAGTCTCCAAGGGCGCACTGGTTTACAAAGAGAAACTGTATCCATTCCTAATCACAACTCGATCTTGGAGGGATACGGTTGCCATAGGGGTCAACGGCATGAGGATTTGCGGCGTACTGGTTCTAATTGCTCTTTCGTCGATGGTGCAACAGGAGATTTCCGGGAAAGCTATAAACAATCCCTACGTTGCCATAATACCGTATGTGTTAGGTCCTTTTGCCGCCGCCTTGATATTCTCTTTTACTGAACTGCTCTATATGAACAAGACCCTTTCATCCAATCCCTTGGCCATATATAGTAACGGTTTGGATATACCACCAATCTACCTTAGGAAGTACACAAGAAGGAAGGGTTTCATCGAGAAAGAGAAGATGGCTTACATAGAGATCATAAGGCGAAAACTTTTCGAGGCCTCCTTCGGGAACGGGGACGCTTTTGGGTGGCATGAGGCACCAGTAGAGTTCATCGTTCATCTAAAGAACGGGAGAAGGAGAGCATCGGGAATGAGACCTCCTGAGACGATCAAAGAAGCTGTAGATATTATAAACAAGGAATGGGACATATCAGTTTTTCAAAAGGGAACTGGAAACGGATATGTCAATATCATCAAAGGGCACAGGTTTGTGGAGAGAAAGGACCTTTGAAGATATTTTGAAATGTATGGGATCGAGTAGGAATTAGTCGAGAGCTTTGACATATCTACGATCTCGCCCTCGCCCCCGACCACCGGCTCCTCGAACGGGGTCAGCCCGGCGGGGTCCGACTTAGGTAGTCTTAAGAGCAACTTGAACTTTTACTGTTGCACCTTCGGGAAACCAGTAATATTAAACTCTTGAAATAGTTTCCAGTAATTCTTATATAAAACATAGGTTCTTTAATAAAATGAAGATACAATATTGATGTCCAGTGAAAACCCGAAGACCATAGTAGTTTCTGCGGTCGGGGATGCCATACTAATGGTCATCGTTATCCAGTTGACAAATGTATTAGCGATAGATCATCCAGTTTATGCGTTCGTTATTCAGGCATCAATTTTTGTCTTCGGATGGATAGTGGTTATTAAGTTTATGTCCCAAAGACTATTGGTAAGTGCGCTTGGGTTCATATCCTCATTATTTATGTTCCTGGCTAATTTAGAAGAATTGCCAGGATTAATTGTTTTATTTGTTTTTGCGGCTATGATTACTTCGTTGTTTTGGCCCCGGAATTCGGGTTGATAACGATATTCTCAAGAAATAACGATATTCTCAAGAAATAACGATATTGTAACGATATTTTGAAAATATCGTTATTGCCTATCCAGTAGACAACAAATCGAGCTGAAATAACGATATAATGATATTTTGCTTACTCTTTTAGGATTAAGAGAAGATGTAAGAGAAAAGCACTCTCCAAAGCTTTCGATATAACTTAAGTAAAGAGGTCGTCCCTCTCAAAGAGCCTTTACGATGCGGTAGAACTATACTAACGGCTCTGCCTTGACGAGGGCAATTTTTGAGAAATCCAGATGGTTTCATGGCAGCAATCCCGCTCTGTCCACTATTTATCTAGCTATCCTCATTTCGTCATATTTGCGGTATAACGAGTCATTTGGTTCCTAGCGTAGGCTTTCGTTCATTCATCACCTGGAGGGTGGTCCGGGACCCACTTCTCAAGTTTTTCAGCGACCATGTTCGCTTTATGCGAGGTACATTACCTTTCACGTATTCTGTCCACTGCTCGTGACTCCAGTCCGGCCATGGAGGTTCGTCCTTATCCACGATCTCTTTGACGGCACGATAGCCCTCGGGTGTCAGACCGATACGTATCTCCTTCATCGCCAGCCATCCCCTCCTTCTGAGACGCAAGAACGCCCAAGAGATCTCGTCATATGTGGGAATCGCATGGTTTTCGGCATCGGCTGACCCCAGAACCTCCCATAGTGGATGCAATCCCTTCGTAGGGTGAGCTAGAAGAACATACGCCAACCACCCCTCATCGAATGGTTTTGCTCTGGAACCTCTCGTTCCCCTGCTAACGCCGCTTGAATGAACGGTAGATATTTCTTTTCAACCCTACGATATGTGGAGTTGGCATTTTCGACTTAGGCTTTGGTCTCGGCCTTAAAAATCTCGTCCTTATCCGATCCCATGGAGATAACTATGCGTATTGGCGCAACGGCATCGGCTGGGGCGATCTCCAGGTCCCCTCCGGAGTGGTCGCTTCCGCTGTCCATAGATGGTCAGAACCTTGATCAACGATCTTCATCATTAGCATCGGTCCAACACCCCGCGACATTCGATTGAGAATAGGTCCAAGAGATAAAAGAACCATTATGCAAACAAGAAAAGGGGGAATAGTACTGTTTGACAGGGAAGCGATCAACCGATTGAGCTTCTGGCCTTCTCATTAGTTCATATTGCCTGGCTCATATGGTGGTCATCGTACCGCAATGATTTTGTGATTCCTCGGCCCCTGGGCCGCATGGCTTACATTTGTGCGTACTGTTGAGCAATTGATTCCCGAAAGAACCGGACGACACCATCGTTTGGCAAGACTGTCCGATTCGCTATCAGCAAGGATGAGAAGGGAGGGCTGGGCCCCTTCCTCACCGCACATCCAGACTGCTTCAACCTCGTGAAACCTCCGATGAATGGAACCTGCTCAGGGTGCGGGGCCATGGTTGCGCCGATCCTGACCGAGGTCCCAAGGCTGGGGCCGGTGGGCCGGGATGAGGTGCCACCGGGAATTCGAGGAGGACCCCCCAGGCAGGCTCAAGGAGGCGTCCCCACCGGTCCCCATTCGACATAGACCCGTGAGAAAATCCCCAGCGGACCGAATCGAGGACTTGAAGCCGACCGCTGACTCGCTCGGATTCCATGATCCGAAGAAATGAGTGCTATGGTGTGATCTGAGGTCTCTCTATACCAACCGAACCTGAATCTCGCTGTCCAAGCCTCAAATTTCCACTTTGATTCCTCAGAGAGCAAAATAAGAGAGAACCGAACCCCTTTGTCCGCTCCCTATACACTCCTGTTCGATTTTGAATCATTACAAGACTTTTGCAGTTTTACCCTCGGCCTCGTGATGATCTAGGCAGTCGCACAGTGGCGAAGCGCTTCAGCGCTTCGCACATGGTGCCAATGCTCTTGGCACCATTGAAGATGTGTTGAAAAAGAGCGCTGCCAGCAATGTCTTTTAGGAGGGTATAGACCAGGTTGACCAGAAGGAGGTGTATAACTCCTACGTCGATCGACCTTACCTGGTACTCGCCCATTCCCAGACATTGCTTGCAGTCTCGGTAATAGACCTCGATATCCCAACGCCGCTTATATGAAAGTAGAACATCCTGGACGCTCATATCGAGAGCGTTGGTCATGAGGACCAACGCCTTCTTGTCCTCACGCTCCTCCTTCAGAAAGACGAACTTTACCGTGATGCCACCTTTTATCTTCGATACGACCTCGTGAACGAAACGATGCTCGGTTCCAGTTCGTACCTCCTTGAAGTCGTCCCGATGATAGGCCAAGTGGTCCCTGGCCTGGTCCTTGCCATCGATGAGCCGGTTGCCCTTGGCTTCGGTAATGAACACGAGGCCACGAGAGTCGATGTGCTTCATTAGTTCCTGTGAACCGTACCAAGAGTCGAAGACGATGACATCTGGAGCGATATGTTCCAACGCTTTATCAACAAGCTCTACGGCGAGCTCGTCTTCGTTCTGAACCGTCTACCGGAGGAGGCGCAGGCCTCCTCCTTGATGTACGGTTCCAGATGCAATGGCACTCGTTCATCGCCGTTGCTGTACATCGATGTAACAAAGCAATGACACCAGATGTTACGATGCTGCGAATGATCGAATAAATAACCTGTACCTTCCATCTCGTGTCCTGACTTCTCGATCAAGGTATCGTCGATGACCAGTATACCGCCTTTATGACCTCGAGCATGTTGCTGAGGCGGTGGCGATGTTTCCGCCTCAGCTGACCATTTCCTGCTGTGCAGGAAACGGTTTAGGGATGATTGCGAACGACCGTCCAGTGCGTTGTCGGCGAGGTCCATGATGTTCTTTT
The DNA here is from genome assembly GCA_963741025.1 of Methanomassiliicoccaceae archaeon. Taxonomy (GTDB): domain Archaea; phylum Thermoplasmatota; class Thermoplasmata; order Methanomassiliicoccales; family Methanomassiliicoccaceae; genus CAVUGW01. The sequence goes on along the minus strand of CAVUGW010000008.1, from coordinate 3,452 downwards.
CGCCCTTGCCGTTCAGCATCCCCGGCTAGAACGGTCTGGAAGTGCCGGAACTGAGGTTTGCTGAAACATGCTCGATATTGATCGAGCATATCGGCCAGGGGGAAGGTGGAGACGGCGAAGCCATGGCCCCGATGTTCGAGGCCATGGATTTAGCCTAGCTGTCCAGAGTCAAAAAGTGCAAAAGTCTTGTCATTATATTGATGTTTCAGATCATGTTGAGCGTTCCCTTTACGAGGGATGTCATGTATGGCGATCATGCCTATGCCGGGAAACAAGAGGTTATGCAACTGGATAAAGAATTTCACGACCTGACGCATCCGCAGTAGATCCCTCTTTTCGCAGCTTGGTTCGGCCCGCACCGTCACGAGCGGTCATGGACAAAACCACATCTTACCATGGCATCGCGACGGTCATTGTTGCCCTGCTGGAACAGATCCTTCCACAATGGGCAACTGCACCGGTTGGCATGCCTTGGATATGGCCCTGTGCCTCCATCACTAAGGAATCGAAAAGACGAGCATTAGATATAACCAATGGAATGAGCGAAAGATCCTAGAGGTCGCTCCATCCGCAAAAGGAAGGAACCTTTTGAACTTTTTCAGAAACCATATTGGGTCTGGCCATGATCGGACAGATCCCAACGATAAAAAAAGGTATAAAAGGGTTTTCCAGCTGGCCCCGCATCAAGACGAGATAATTGAATTTCGATTTTTAATCATTTAATATTCATGTGTGTGGTCTGGGCTGGACCTAAACATAGATCCGATGATCGATCTTCAAATACAAAATGGACTTTTGATGAGAGCTCTGTAATCGCTCTATCAAATGGGTCGAGCAGGTCGAAATGCCCCCCCATCTTTCCGATACTTGATCAAAGACCCGACCCTTTCAGCGCGACCATATTGAAACCATCCGTGAGGCCCTCTGTCGAGTTCCGTTCCTTTCTAGCTCTCATCGACCTCGATCGTTCTGGCATTTCCCCCCTTCATGGAACTTTAGGTTCTTCCATTTGAGCTCCTTCCCACTATTTTACGCCGAGGCCGCATCATGGCTACGAACATCGCCACCAACGCGACGACGAAGAACAACAGGAACGCTTCATGAAACCCGTTCTCGAACACGACCAGGGCTTGAGTGCTGATACCTCCTCCGTACAGGAACAAGTTCAGTGTGTCCTTCATGGACAGACCCGCAAGCACTAGAGGGAAGGCGAATGAGAGGCTGAGCATCGACCCCGTGTTCCTGAGCATCGTCCTGGTCGCGGATGCCGTTCCTCGGCGCTCCGGCGGCACGGTGTTCATTATGGAGCTCGTGTTCGGGGAGGTAGTATAGGTCGATCGCTCCCGGCCCCCAGCCCGGTCACGATGAGAACGGCGATCAGCCAGTATGGAGTGGAATGATCGATGAACGCCAATGCCAACAGGGCAGCTGCTGCCAGACCGAGACCCAGGATGGTCAGGTTCCTTGGTCCGTATTTGTCCGACATCCTACCCGATAACGGACCGACGATCATCATCGTGATACCTAGCGGTACGAGACTGAGACCGGCGGTGAAGCGTCGTACCCGTAGGGGCCTTGAAAGAAGAAGACCAACAGGAAAGGCTGGCTGCCCCTAGACATCAGTCCGTTGAGGAAGTTGGTAAAATTTCCCACAGCGTACTCCCTGTTCCGGAACAGCTTGAGGTCCATCATCGGGTGTTTTGCTCTCCACTTTATTACAAAGAAAGGGGTTGATACCAACAAGGGCGACGATGAGCAGAATGTTCACTATGTCCCTCACCAACCAGAGGGAAAGATAAGAGGGGAGAGCGCGAGCAATAGGGAAAATATGCCGATAAAGAAGGTGGCGCTTCCCACCCAATCGAAGGTCTGGCTCTTGGGGACGCTCTTCGGCTCTCTGAGCCGAGCTATCGCCCAGGCCGTTCCGAACAACCCAAAGGGTACGTTCCATGAGGAATATCCACTGCCAACCCAACGGTGCTAGTATACCGCCGACCACCGGGCCCAGGACCAGGCCGGATGCGCCCGCGATCTGGTTGACCCCAAGGCCAAAGCCAAGGCGTTCTTTTTCGAACGCATCGGCGATCATGGCGGCACCGGTGGCGAGAAGCTGGGGCTGCCCCCATGGCCTGGATGATACGATACCCCACAAGGTCCCATCCATGGAATTGAGGTTGGGAAAGAGCGCAGAGCAGCGAACCTACCGTGAACAGACCGAACCCTAGAACGAACAGACGCTTGCGGCCGAACATGTCCGAGAGACGACCGAATATGGGGACCATGACCGTTACGATGATCAGGTAGACGAGCAGGACCCACAACATCGTCAGGAAGTTCATCTGGAGGGCGCTCAGCATTGTCGGAAGGCCGATGAGCAGGGCCGATTCCTGGATGGTCGCCAAGAGCGCACCGACGGTCGTGACCGATAGAACGACCCGCCCGTACCTAGATTTTTTCCATGCCGGCTCGCATTGGTGTCGTCCGATCCGTGTCCTTTGCTTCTCTCCTAAGATCTGTTATACCGATCACCTTTATCTCAATTCTTCTAGGGAGGTCCGGACCTTCTTTGAAGCATTTGGTCTGATAGGCGGTCCATGGCCTGGAAGCATTATTTCTATGTCCAGTTCGGATAGCCGTTGGATCGGACGAAAACATTCTTCTTCATTCTGCTTGTACAGCGCGGGGGGCCCCAACCGGTCCTTGCGGTTGCTCACGGTGTCGCTCGAGAACATAATCCCTGATGACGGATGTACCAGACCGATGTTCCCTGGCGTGTGTCCCTTCAGGGAAACTACCTTAAGCCCTCCAAGAACATCGACCGTATCACCGTCCTTCAGCCCAACGTCCACAGGAACAGGTTCGAACCGCATCATCGGTGCCAACATGCGAAAGACCAGCCCGATCGGGCCTTTAGGAATCGGAATTGGTTCTGCCCCGCTCATCACATCCGCATCTTCCTTACCGATCATGACCTTCGCAGAGCTCATTGAAACGATTCGGCCAAGCATTGCATATGGTCGAGGTGAGCATGGGTGATAACGACCTGCTTTATGTCCTTCATCGAGAGGCCGAGACCTTCGAGCTCCTTCTTATCTTAGGAACGTTCTTTTCTTCCCACATCGATCAGCGTCACCCTGCCATCTATCAGTATGTAGGTGTTCGACCCGCCGGGATCGTCCAGGCCGTATACCCCCTCGATGATTCTTCGACAACATCTCACCACCACTTTGTTTTATTTATCAAATACCTTAATATCCCATAGGTACATGAACGCGTCAGAAGTGTAAAAGCAACATTGTAACCTTAAAGTAAGTAATGGGAAATCGGTATGAGATATCTAAAGAGCAGAGAGAGGGTGGACGTGATGGAGGTCCTGGGCAGCAAATGGAACCTGCTGGTCATCTGGAAGTTAAAAGATGGGGCAATGAGGTTCACCGAGCTGCAGAAGAGCA
>CAVUGW010000007.1:0-13422 GCA_963741025.1 Methanomassiliicoccaceae archaeon | reverse complement strand
TGTGTTCGAAAGAAACAGGGCAAAGATACGGACCATATGCAAGGACCCGGTCTTCGGGTTGGCAACGGTCCCAACAGAAGGGGAACGTGGATGATCGGGCATCTGCGGACCAGTTGTTGGACTTCTTCGATCTTGACAAAATGTTCATGCTACTGGTCGACGATTCGGAGCTGCTATACATACCCCCTATGCCCGAGGAATCGTCGATCGCCCTATCGACCACGAACAAGGCGCTCATCCAGCGCTCCAAGTCTATGGAAGGACTGAGGGGATCGAATAGCGCGATCAGGTCAGTGAACCTCCCTGCCCGGCCGTTGTGCTTTTGGGTTGATCGTCTCCATGAGATAGGTAGATCTTTCTCTAACAGCGCTCGGACCAGATCCTCGACCACGGCCACATATGGTTGGATCCCGATGTTGTCATCCCAGGACCTCTGGAGGACGAAACCAAGGAACAAAGAGATCAACACTCGAGCGAAGGCATCGGGGTCCAGATCGTAAGGAAGCTCTCCGGACACCTGATACCTGGCAATGATCGGGACCAGAAAGTCCTCACGCCGTCGATGCCTTCGAGCATGATCCTGTTGATGCGGTCATCTCTTTTGTTCCGCCCAGATCTGGACACCCAGACGGCGGCGCTGGCCCTCCTCCGCGTCCTCTAGCATCTCACGAAAACCATCGATCAACGATTCTAGGGCCGGCCTGGGTCCATCAGCTTCCGAGGCCTTGGCGATCATCGAAGCCTCGCGAGCATGACAAGTTCGTCCGCGATAGCAACGATGATGTCCTCCTTGCTGGCGAAGTAGCGATAGATCGCCCCGGGGCTCAGCTTCGATTCATGAACGATGTCCTGTATGGTCGTTCGATGAAACCCTTCACGAGCGAAGCAGACCACCGCCGCCCTTAAGAATCTGTTCCCGCCGAGCATCTAAATGCGATCTGCTGACCTTAGGCGTTCAGCTCGCCCCCTGCTCGTTGATCTCACCGACGTTCTCGTTCCGTATGTCCTCGATTTCTAAGATCTCGGCCATCGCGACCCTATAGAACTCATATCCCCTGAGATCTTCTTTTTCTCCTTCCTAGATATCGAGCGCGGTAATCTCATCGATCCCATGCTCAAGAGCAGGCCGAGGCCATGCGACTTAAGATACCAAGATAGCTCACCGGACCGAGACCCAACGTCCATGGTCTTCCCATGTCTTTGGAGGGTCTTCTTGTTACCTGCTCCTGTTTCCTGGGAACCAAGAAGTTTGTTGATAACGTCTTGATGAACATAGGTTAGGACGATCCGGCCCCCAGAAGCGGTTGACCGCACAAGATCCAGGTAGTGCTTACCGCTCCGCACTCAGGTAGTTTGGCCACCCTTTCTGAAATAAAGAAGGTCTTTCCTCTGAATTCGAACCCTGCCAGCTCAAGGCTTCATGAAGAACTTGATGGGTCGAAATCGGTGGGAACTGAAGCCAACATGCCATGGAACGCTTCCCAGAATGCGTTCGATTCTCATGAATTTTCTCCGTCGAGATGCTTGGATGGTCGACCTCGAAGACCATCGTTCTCTCGATCCCCGGTGTTCAATAGGCCCTAGAATCAAAACCGGCCCCTAAGATGACGATCTGGTCGAACACATCGCTCTTGATCACATCAATGAAAGTGTCGTCGATAAGGCGGGTACGGGCAATTCCGGAGGTCCGGGCCCCTGGCCATCTTAGATCGATGTAGCAAGGAACCATCAGGCCGAAGAGCGGAACCCTGGAGAGCCGTACCGCTGTACGGTCTAGCGGGGAAAGGAACTCGAAAGCGAAGCGGTCGGTGAACAAACGATGTTTCGTCCATCGACCGGTCTCGATAGCTCGGAACAACGCCATGAACTCGGCGGTACGGCTTGCCGTGCGGTCCTCTATCGGCATCAAAAACGAATGCTCGTTCTTTTATTTAAGGCCACCATCTGAACTTTCGTTAAGTATCTTCTTCATCGGTTCGGTATCCCTGAAGATGTGCTCTTCCACTACATGGCCGTCCTTCCATCGTGTTAAGGTGCACATCTCCCCGGTGAACCTTTTTCCGTTGGGTGGCGTACCGCTGATGACCCCGACGACCACCGTCCATTCGCCCTGTTCCATCTTGATAGGATGAGAATCAAGGCGAGCATCCGGCATGACCTGTAGCAGGTCGTGTAATATTACCGAAGTACGCATCATCATACATCTCATCGAAGAGGTCCCATGCCCTCTTGCTCCACGCCTCGAGCTCCCCGTCCTCGAACCGCTTCAGATTATTTTTTGTTCTTGCGATCGTGGCGGTCCCAGAGAAAGATACCGCAGAGGAATAACGCTTCGCTCGCTCCTTGTCATCATGTACGGCCCCATGATAACGTTCGAACCAGGTGCTTATCATGATTTGCGGTCTCGATCGTTTTATCAGGACCGGATCGCGGTCCTACGGTTCAAGGATCGCTTAGTGGTGGGCAGCTTCGTGACCGAGGACCGATCGACATCCTCGGGCATGAGATAAAAATGTCGCGCAATAAAATAATAGATACTTATATTAATGCTGTTCCAAAACGATTGTTTAGATAATCTTGGAGAACGCAACCTCTTTGGATACACGCCGGTCAAACTGGCTTGGCGAGTTCGATCATCTCAGAGCGTTCGCCATCATCGCGATCGTCACCATCCACGCGCTCGCCTTCGGGCTTACATCAGCGGACCAGGTTACATCATAGTGTTAACGACATACTTCACCCACTTGGCCGATTTCGGTGTACCGCTCTTCTTCTTTGTTTCCGGCCTCCTCCTCGCGATGCGGTACTATGAGAAGTTGAACCTACGGGAGTTCTACACGCGAAGGGTCGTTAGCATACTTCCGCCGGTACTGGCGTTCTCGCTCGTGTACATCGCCTTTAATTGGTTCATCCTCGGCCAGCACTCGATAGCTCAGCAGTTGGGTGTTCGGTTCTGTTCGATGCCACGGGACCGTTCTGGTTCATCGCGGTCATCCTCGAACTTTACATCCTGTTCCCGTTCTTGATCGCATTGTACAAGAGAACAGAACAAGCAGGTCGTTCTTGGCTGCTACCGGTCGTCTGCCTCGTTCTCTACTAATATGGTATGCTGGGCTAGAAGGCGACCTCGAGACGATCATGGGGACCTCGGCCCCCTGGGGACAGGTCATGGTACTGGTGATGATGCGCATGTTCGTTCCTTTCCTTCTGTTCTTCGTCGCCGGCATATATGTCTGGGGGAACAGGTCAAAGATGACGGGGTGGGTATCTAAGCTCAGTATCTGGCCTGCCATCATACCGACGCTTCTGCTAGCGGCCATCCTCGCGTCCCTAGGTTCCGGTTTCCTCTGGTCCCTAGTGCTATTACCGTTCGCGATGCTCATGAGCGCGTTGCTGTACAGGACCTCGGTCTCCTCAGCTCTCATCGTAGCTTTATCTCGATCGTGCTGTCGACCATCGGAATGTATTCGTTCGGAATATATCTCGTGCACATGCTCGCCATCTCCGCGATCGTGAACCGTCTGAACGCCTTCGGGCTCGTTCCGACGGACGCTCTGTTCTACATCGTCCTGCTTCCGGCGGTGGTCCTCGTGAGCATGGTCGTGATATATTTCGTCGACCAGCCCCTTATGGACATTACATCTCCGGGATGAGGAGGAGGTCCTCTTCCAAAGTGACGAGCGCACCATGGAAGAGGAAGGCACATCACAAACCGTGAAGATGATCATCGAGATAATCCGACATCACTTCTGCTTGGGTCCTATCGTCCGAACGCATGGAAATGTTCTTACTGCCATCTGTGCTCGCATGTCGCTTGTGATTCCGATAAGCCCATTTCTATCGAAAATACCGATCCCGCTCATGGGACCTGATGGGTTCTGGACAAGTGGGGATCATCGCATAAAGAACGATTCTTGGATCACATGAGCGTTCTAGGTAGGTGTTGGAATAGGCCCCACATCAGGAACGGTCGTAATAACAGGAGATCGATCATCGAGCCAAAAAAAGGAAAGGGAATAATGGAGAAGAGATTTGGAGCTCAGCTCAACGGTACATGGATTACGTTCCCGTTATCGTTATAGGACATCGTGATCGTAGTGTTCATCTCGGTCACGGGGAAGAACACCTGGAACTGTGTCATCTGCCCCGGTTCCAGCATCTGTGTGCTGAACTTCGTATTGTCCTGGTCCGGTAGAATTGTTATTCCGTCGACCGACAATGTGAGGTTCTGCAGGTTGACGCTGTGTTCGACAGTTCCAGTCGTTGGTCACGTCGAGCACGACCTCATAGTAAGAGGTGTTGTGGATGCTCGTGAAACCTCCATTGCCGACCCGTTCGATGCTCAGCGATCCGGCGACAGGAAAGTTCATTGGGGCGAGGTATAAGGGTTGAGATATCGCGTTACCATCGGCATCGAACGCCTGTAACGTTATGTTGTAAGTGCCTGTCCCGGTCGTATTGAACAAGAAGCTCATCTGCCGGTCGTACTTTGATGAGCCGTCCGTCGTCCAGGCCGTTACATTACCGTATGCTATGTTCCGACCGTCGAAGGAGGTAAAGTTCCAATCGACCGACTTACTGCCGTCCCTTAGAACTATGCAGTCCGGCCCTATAGAACTCCCCGACCTTATCGACGAACGCTTGTATGACAACGCTCCCGCTCCAAGAACCGCTCGGAGCGACCGTAAGATTGAGGTCGTACGCCGTATCAGTATCGTAGATGTAGGATGAGTTGCTCGCGCCTGCGTAGGACGCGGACAACGATACATGCTCATCACCGGTGCTTATCGTCTTAGGTGTCCCGTTCCCGTTGGCCGAGAGGCTCGTGTCGTTCGTGTTCGGCGCTGAATATGCCCATGCCGCGACTATGACCACCGCAATTATTGCTATCGCTATCGGACCTATTGTGGATAGTTTCATGATGTGATCTCTCCATGATCCTCAGGATCGAAAAGGATTTTTCTAGCTCGGGATATAATATTCTTTCTTGACGATAATCAGCGACTGGAATTCTATCGTCGACCTACTATCTACATTAGTAGGAAATATATAGAAAAAAATGGATGTACCAGTCGCCAAAGATCCGGTTCGGGCACGATACGATGAGAACGCCCATGCATGATGATCGGGGATCCTGACGCCTAAATGAACATTGTGCACCTCGGTCATCCGTACATGGACTATGAGCATGTTCGGCACGAACGGAAGTTGACCTATGAAGGATGACCTATGAAAGGTGAGATCTTCCTATGTCCTATATTGATCGAGATGATGCGATGACAAGATGGGTGATCTCCCCGGGCGTTCTTGAGCTGACGGCCGATCGCAGACCTTCAGGTTTCAAATGTTGTTCCCTGAACAAGGGATGGAACGAACTTCTTCTGAACATGTGGGCTCGAAGACCTCCCGAAACTATTCCTACAAGGTGAGCTCGATCGCGACCCCGAACGGAGAGACCTCATCGTTCGGCCCTTTCGAGGTGCACGACGAAGGGAATATCATCTTCAGGGCCGCAAGGCTCGGTCCGGTCCGAGCCTCCTTCATCTACGATGTAAGATCAAGATGCCTAACGTCCAATGTCATGCATTCCATGCTGCCGATGGAAATAGGGGGCCTATGGCCACCCGGGAACCATCTGGCCGATATCATGGCCTTGGACCTTCTGAAGGACGAAGGTCTTTTGTTCATCCATGGAGGCGCCTTCCGGTTGGACGGGGAAACGATATGTGTGTTCTCTCCGGGTCGGACCGGGAAGACAACTGCTGTCGATATGTTGCTTAGGAAGGGAGCGAGATACATCGGGGAGGACGCCATCCTTACAGACGGCAGGACCGTTCATCTCGTACCGCCACATGAACCTGAAAAATTGAGTATGCCGAACAAGAACGACGTTGTCCAATCATCCAAGATCGATCGGATATATATCTGTGAGAACGGGAGCGCAAAACACGCCGATGAGCGAGCTAGGGCGGTCTCCTTGCTAAGCATTTTCTCCAACCGCGTACCGTTCAGCAATGATGGGCTCGTACAGGCGATGATCTCCCATCATGGACTTGACTTCAGAGAGCTGGAGGATCGGTCGACCGATGTGGTGGAAGGGCTTGTTGACAATACAGATGTAAGGCTAATCGGCAATATCAACGAAATGATGACGGTACCGGGCGGTCACCAGGACCCTGTCCCGGGTCCACCAAAGGCTCATCCGATCTCGCGGCAGGATGTTCAGCAAGGATGATCCGCCCATGTTCGGTGATGCGGCGGGCATCCGAGGAACTTATCGATCTGGAAGGCGTGAACAAAAAAAAAACATCAGCACTTTTCCTTCGGTTCTACCAATCTCGATCACAGGCAGTTTATATGGTATGCCAGGGCCGTGATTCACTTAGTAGGCTAGATGAAGAAGGGAAAATGGCAAGGCGTTCGACCGAGACCGTTGAACGGGAGACCATGGTGACGCTAAGGAAGGTGATCGAGCGTTCTGTCTCAGGGGAACATCTAGGACCGATGGATGAGCTAACGTTAGAGAACGCGTTGATCGATACGGAGACCCTCGAGCACGGGCTCATCGCCCCACAAGGACTTCCGAGCGACGTCGAGGACCTCGGAGAATGGACCAGAGCAAATGGGGTGCACTATCATTTCCATTGGGTCCCGGACGATGCGGAAGGACCATACATCATCGTTATCGGGACGGAGGACCGGGACACGTTCGTCAACTATATCCACAAAAGGCAAGAGCGGTTCTGGACAAGCGATGATAATCGCATTAGGAACTACTCTTAGATATCTTGAGCAGGAGCGTTCGGGAACGGGGCGAAAAGATCTAAGAGAGGAACGGTGGAGAAAGAAGTTAGTACATGCTCAATAACATAAGAAAAGGAAAGGATAAAAAAAGGTTTGCGTCCTAGTTCAACGGAACATCGATCGTGCTCCCGGCATCGTCATAGAGCAACTTTAGTGTCGCGTTCGTTCCCATCGTTGGGAAATACACAATGAACTGCGTCAGCTGCCCCGGATCGAGCGTCTGCTTGCTGAACGATGTCTGATACTGATCAGGTAGGACCTGGACGTTCCCGACCCACAGAGTGAAGTTCTGCAAATAGATGGTGTGGCAGATGTTCCAATCGTTCGTCACGTTCAGACAGACATCATAGTACGATACGCCACCGATGGTCGTGAAACCTCCATTGCCGACGGTCTCGATCTTCAAGGACCCGGTCGGAGGAACGTTCATCTGGACGAGCGCCAACGGCTGGGAGATTGCCTGACCGCTGTCGGCGTCAAAGGCCTGGAGCACCACAGTCGTAAACGCCGGTCCCTGTCTCATTGAAACCAACGATTAGATGATAGGTGTACTCGGAAGCATCGTCAGTCGTGAAGACGAGGATGTGTCCGTTCTCAAGGATGGTCCCATCGACATTTGTCACGCTCCACTCGGTCGAATTACCATCATAACTAAGCACCATACATCCCGGTCCTATGTTCGCACCGACCTTGTTCACGAACGCCAGGATCGCGACCCTGCCGTTCCAGGAACCTGCCGATGTTGCCGTGACGGTCATGTTGAACGTATGGTTCCAGTCATAGGTGTACGAAGCGTTCCCCACCCCAGGATATGAGGTGGCAAGAGAGAAATGTTCGTTCCCTGGCAGCACGGTCTCGGGCGATGTGGCCGTCACGTTCTGCGACGAGTCGTTGATCAAGCTCTGTGTGTTGCTCGTCTGTTGACCGCTATTGTTCGTGTTCCCGTTCGAACCGGAACCGTTGTTCACGGAGAGCGCGCTCTTGTCGTTCCCGTTCTGGGCGGATAGTTCGAACGCAGCTATCAATAGTATGGCAATGATAGCTATCGCTATTACAGCAATGATGCTTCTTCTCATGATGTGATCCCTCTATATTTCGAAAAATATCTTTTAGAGCATGAGATATAAATCATTTTCCTAAACATCGTTGGGAGAGAATGTACTTTTGTGGGCCTTAAGGTCCTGGACGGACCTGCACCACCTTACTTGCTCTCATACCTCGTGCATGCGTTCCAGTGAGCGGTGAAAGGCTCTAGGAACGATGATGGACACAAGCGACGACGCATGAACGGGATAGCGTTCCTCTCATGAATATGAGTTCGATCTTGCTAGTTTATCGAGATCATTTGAAAATAAAAGAATAAATATGCCGAAGAGGAAGTATATCATCGGAGCGGCATAAGTGATTATGAGCTAGATGTGATCTCTCCAGGATCGTTCCTTATGCCGCTCTTCATCCATCCTGTTTCTCGTTGCCCGAGTGATGCATATGATTTTCAATACGATCACATATGATCCAGGCCTGATAGCTCGTTTGAGCGATATCGCTCGCTTGACAAGTCTTTCTCCGCTAATTATGCTCAGTAGGTCATGTGTAAGAACGGTCTCATGTTTATATCGTCAATATCGATATGGACACGGGCGTACAAAGCGTATCTCATCGAACGTTACCCCGCTTATTTTTTGCTGATGGTCTTATCTAGTGAGCGACCAATGCTCTTGATGCGCGACGGGAATGGCAATGGCTCCACAGGCCACAACTCTCCGCAAGAACGGTTGTGCCCCGTCCGGCGCTCCTTTTATATCTAATGAAAATAGGAGGTCGAGGACGGGCTGGTTCGCCATAGCGAACAAACTAGCTAGCTATGAACGGGCCATACTTTTCATGGCCCTCTTGGACCTGTTCGGCCTGAGCTTATTCCGTTCGTTGCTCACGGTTTGACCACAGTGATGGCTCTCATCATTTCTCCTATCCCGTTTTGCGCAGATAAGCGGCCAATGTCAGGGGGGCGAATATGACCACGACCACCAAGGATCCGATGAGCGAGAACCAAAAGTCATTACCTATGATGCCTTGGTTGAAAAGTTCTCGAACAGCGCTCACGACATAGGTCAATGGGTTGACGTTGACGAACGCCTGAAGCCAATTGGGTAAGGTGTTGGTAGGCACAAAGGCCCCTGACAGGAAGACCAGAGGGAATAGGATAAGCGTCGAGACCCCTTGTACGAAAGAGGCCGAACTAGCGATGGTGCCGAAGAACGCGAAGATCCAACTGATGCACCAAGCTGCCAGGATAACGAGGAATACCCCGAGCACAGCGCCTCCTAGAGTGGCCCAATGGAACCCGAGGAGATAACCCATCAATATCGTCAATGTGGCAGCGATGCCGTAGCGAACTATATCGGTCGTTAGCGCCCCTGTCAATGGGGAGATGCGAGCGATGGGCAAGGATCTGAACCGGTTGAACACCCCCTTGTCCATATCCTCACGAAGTTGGACACCGGTGGCCATGCACGCCGTTATCACCGTCTGGACCAGGATGCCAGGGATGATTATCGGGAGGTAATTTTGCCAGTTACCTGAGACCGCGCCACCGAACAGAAAAGTGAACAGTAACGTGAATATTATCGGCTGCACCGTAACATCGAACAGTTGCTCTGGTGTTCGCCTGATCAAGAGCAGGGTACGATACGCCATCGACATCGTCTGCTTGATCGTATCACGAAATCCTGCGCGTTTCTTTAGTTCGCGTTCAGTAAGGGGAGCGATGTTCACCGTCGAGACCTTATCTCCCCTTTGAGCGACCGGGACGTCTTGGGTGGTCATGATCAGGTCGCCCCCTTCTCTGAAAGTTTGGTCTCTCCGGTCAAGGCCATGAAGACCTCGTCGAGCGTCGGTTCCTGTACACTGATCCCCGCTAGTCGGATGTGTGCTTCCCGCAGGGCTAGGAGCAGGTCGGTCACCCGCTCTGGGTCGGCCATCGGGGCGGTGATCACCGTGGGCTCGGGGGTCGAAGCTTTCGTCCGGAGCACGGTCTCGATCACTCGCATTGCATCGGCGTTGTCGTTCTTATCGGCCAGCCGTAAATGCAAGGCGGCGACCCCGATCTCGGCCTTCAGCTCGGTTGGCGTACCCTCGGCGACCACTCGCCCGTGGTCGATGACGGCGACCCGGTCCGCCAGGTGGTCGGCCTCATCAAGGTATTGTGTCGTCAAGAGGATGGTGGACCCGGACGAGACGAGGTGTTTGATGGTGTTCCACATCTGCGTCCTGGTGCGTGGATCAAGGCCAGTGGTCGGCTCGTCCAGAAAGATCAGAGGGGGTTGAACGATGAGCCCGGCGGCTATGTCCAGCTTGCGCCGCATACCACCAGAGAACTTATCAACGGTCTTCTTGGCCGCGTCGGTCAATCCGAACTCTTCCAGCAGTTCTGCGCCCCTCTTTTTCGCCTCAGGTCTGCTAAGGCCGAGCAGCATTCCGAAAATGACCAGGTTCTCGGTCGCCGATAGCTTCTCGTCGACCGCAGCGTACTGTCCGGTCACACTGATCAGCTGACGGACGACATGAGCTTCATCATGAACGTCATGACCGAATATTTTGGCCGTCCCGCCATCCGAGGTCAGTAATGTCGCCAAGATATTGATGATCGTGGTCTTGCCGGCACCGTTCGGGCCGAGCAATCCGTAAATGCAGCCGTTCGGTATGGTCAGGTCGACGCCGTCCAATGCCCGGTTATCACCAAATACTTTGGTGAGCCCGCGAGCTTCGACGGCCAATATGCCTTTATGCACTTTCTTTGATCTCATGACAATATTTACTTACGTCAGCACTTGATCGCGACAAGTTGATCTCCTCCTCTCATTTTTTGAGTCTTCATTTACCTAAATTCGCCGTGCGTATCTATTTCAAAGCAAGTACGGCATCGATGTCGCTCTTACTTCTCAATGGTCGTCCCGATACCGACCGTGGAAACATAGCGATCGGCAGTCCCATGGCTTGCCATGGAGCAATGCTGGCATCGAGCGCTCCTTATTGGATCGGCCCCTGGTCTTCTTTGTCGAACGCTTCATAGGAAGGAACCAAGGTCCGATGCGGTACGATAAGGCCTGAACATGGACCACGAGGACGGCATCGCCTGGCGGCTCTGCGTTATCATTTGGATCGTTCTTGATCGGGTCCGTTATCCCGCGATCGAGCTTCTTCGGGTCCTATTTTTCTGGTTCGTCCATGCTCTGAAATATGCCCTCCGAAACCTTCGAAGGTCTTTCCTATGTTCATATTTCCCATATACTCCTGGGTCAGCTGGAAGGCCTGTTCGTTGCTCATTCCGGCCTCTATGAGAGCTTTGTAGAAGTTCCCGACGGCCTTTCCGAAATCCTCGCTCTCCTTGACGCCGTAAAGGATCTTTGTCAGCTTCCCCAAGAGACCGGGGACTTCCTCCCCGAGGACCTTAAACATCCCTCTCAGCTCTTCCTCGGTCGGCATTTTGCGATTATGTTCTTTGTTCATGCTGTTCGTCCCCTTGCGGATCACTTTACTTTCTGGCAGATAATGCGTGGTCATCCTATTTGTTCGGACCAATCACTTGTGACCACTTTCTGATCACCTCAACATTGTTCATGCATGGGATCCTTCACATCTGGCATGAGACCGATGATACTGGCACAATGAATCGCGGGACATGTAGAGAACGGTTCGACCGAAGATTGGAGGACATCGAGAACATATCGGAAGAACCGTCGAACGTTGCCATGAGAGATCGCATCATGTTCGTCAGAGGAGAGAACGCCAACTTCAAACCGAGGAGCTGGTAGGACGGTCTACCTGAGTTCACAGTACAGGTCCGCAAGCTCTTCCAAGGTAGAAATGGAAGGAAGCTAGCACGAGTGATCATGGCCTATTTTCATCAGGCCCGTCCTTCTCAGAACGATGATGAAGTTGTCGAGCTAGTGAATGAACTAACTACGGTGACGTCCGATCCAGCTGAACATACCCCAAAGCCCAGGAAGAAAAGAACGAACTATTATCGGCCCCTTGTAGCGCTTTTAATATGCATTATGATCCCGGTATAGCTTCTGATTCTCATATTCCAGAGCCCTTGAACAATATCATCGTCCTGGTCGTGGTCCCTGTGTTTTCACAGTATTGAGTACACCTGTTTTATTAGTATCACTTCGGTTTAATCCATCGCATTGTATCATAGCCTGGTCACAAGGCGTATCCAGATGTAATAGACGAACATTCGTATTCAATTTTAGAATGATGGCGATAGTTAAAAAATTGATGTTAAACTCATTCAACATGAATGTTAAAGTACAAAATTTATGAGTTAGGTAGCGAAATTAATTATCCGATGTCTATGATATATATCGCGTCATCTGTTAACAGGTGTCAGGATAAATATATAAACACTTCACCAATATTTTTACTATGACAAGTTTTGAAGAGAAATTAATCTTAAAGATGGCCCCGCCCGTTGGAATATTTGTGATTGTGCTCATAGGTGGCCTGGCCATAGGTATACCGAATTGGGCAGCATATCCAGTGTCCGCCGCGGCAGCATTTGGAACCATCGTTCTAAAAATCGACTTGTGAAGTTGATTATGAACAGGTTCCGTGAACTGAGAAGAAGTGAATAACCGTAAATTTAGAATTAGGCTAAATAAGGTGAAAAGTGTACATTAAAAAGCAGAATTTGGACCAGGAATTAATTAAATAATAGCCTTTTAGGCCTAGATTTTTATCCTAATTATTAGGATAGCTACTCAAGTAATTAGTTGTAGGTCGGATACTCCCGTTTGCCTTTGTAGAGGTATATCGCCGTTTACGACTTTTCAATTGGATGTTATATAACAATTATTCCCGAGGAAAACTCATTTGATCCATCGTTTCTGTTATGGTCAGATATCATTGGTAAGCTTAGGTCAGTTCCTTGTTAAGATAGCTGTTGATATGATTCTTCAAGTATCGAATTTAAGCACACCGCAAATTGTGGCGATATCCTTATCGTAAGATCGCTCACAAACCTGCTAATGTAGGGCTTTATGGCTCTACGTAATACTTGGAGGGGAGCATGGAATCTTCATTAGGAAGTAACCCGCCAGTACCCCAAAGGCGGAAGAAAGGAGCAAGGAGGTTGCTCTTAGGGATCATAGCCCTCGTGCTGGTGATCCTGGTGATCGTCATCCTGTCCCAGGCCATGAACAACTCGAGCACCAGCCCTGGTTCAGGATCGAACCCAAGCTCACCGAACGCAGGTGCGGGGGATCGGGCAATGGTTCTGCTTCGACCGGGACGTCGAACAGTGGCAGCAACTCGAGCACCAGTTCCATATCCGAAGTGCAGGTCGTTATCACCTATAATGGCGCATGGTCCGGGTCTATTGGAAATAGTAGCTCTTCGAGCACATACAACGGGGCCGGTTCCCATACATACACCATCGGTGAGGATAGCAACGGATACATCGATTGTTCTGCCGTCATACAGAAGAGCGATGGTAGCTCGAACACCCTAACGGTCAGCATGGAGGACATGAGCGGGAACGTCCTACAGACAAGTAGTACGAGCACGGCCTACGGAGTAGCCTCGACCTCTTGGAGCCAGTCTTAAGCTTCTCGA
>CAVUGW010000006.1:0-7201 GCA_963741025.1 Methanomassiliicoccaceae archaeon | reverse complement strand
TATCAGGATCTCTGGTAACGGAATTGATTCTGGAACATCGGTATTCTTCATGGTACACCAAACCGTTTACTTCTGTTTCTTGGCCTCCTTGCCAACCGCCTTCATCGGTGACTTGAACTCAGGTATGTCTCCCAAGACCTCTTTGATCAGACCAGAGGTCGCCTCTGGGGAGAAATACTGGGTACCCGCATCGAGAGCGCAACCAGCAGCGATGACCGGGATGACGAAGCCCTTAGAGTGCTTTGTCACGACCTGGTTTCCGCTGAACAGACCAGGACCGCCTCCACCATAGATAGAGTGAGAGAAGAAGGACATACCGACGGAAACACCCATCGCACGGCCAAAGTCGACACCCGGTAGACCGGTCTCATGTTCTAGCAGGTCATTGTAGTACAGGATGGTCGAAGGCACACCCTGAGATGCCCTAGCAGCACCGATGTTCACCATTATTGCGGAGAGCATACCGGTTGCGGCATATGCGTTCCAGAGCGCAAAGTCGTTCGTTGTGTAGACCTTGTATCCGGAGGGGAGCTTCTCTTTTACCTTGATGACCTTGTCCTCGATCGCCCTTCCGACGATCGATTCGACCACGGTACCAACGGTTCCTGTCTTTCCGTTCTCCTTGACGATTTCGTAGGTTATGTTGTTAGCGTTCAATCCCTGATAGGCTAAGCCCAGAAGGTGATACCTCTCCCAAGGACCGATTGCGTCACCAAGCTCGAACATAGCGGTCTGCTCGAATATCGAGGAGAGCGCTGCTGCGTTCATTGAGTTCTTGGCCGTCAATGCGACTATGTGGTTCGCAGTGATGTTCCTCAACGCATAACCCGCACCCTCATTGTTCTGTGGAACTTCGAGGATCGACTTTACGTTAGAGCCCATCATGACCATGGTCTGTGGGTATCTGCCCCATACTGCACCCTTTACCATGTTCGCATGGAACATGTCCACATCAAAGAGATCGATGATCACTTGAGTGACCGCAGCTGCTGCAGCGGTGAACCCGGTTGTGTATTCGATACCGGAGTCTAGCCTTCTTGATGGGACGACCACGATGATCTTCTTCCCCTCTGAAAGGACCCTGACGTCAGTGTCGTCATCCTTCTCGACCTTGATGATATCCTTTATCGCTTTCGCGATCTTGTCGGCGTTCGCGACCAAGGCAGCATCTATCTCCTTGCCCTTGATGTAGCCACCGCCGACCCGTCCGGTCTTGAGGCTCTTCTCAATACCTAAAAGGTCCACGGCGATAGCTCTCTTGGCCAAGGAGGCGATCCTCTGTATGGCGGGGTTGTACAATGGGCTGATGGCGTCCAGAGGCACGTCCTTTTCGATAAGTTTGCCCCTGTCGTCATACAAGTCTATCTTATCCTTGTATTTTGCCATTTATTCTACCTCCTAATTTTTCGCATAACTACTGGACGAGGTCCCCCTCGCTCAGTTAAAAATGTTCTTGATCCTCATCGTTGAACAAATCCTATCACGATGAAAATCGAATCCCCTTGCAAACACGAGTAAGTAAGCGGAACAATATAAGCTTGGTGCTGGATGGATTATCCATCCTCTCAGATTTTTCGGCAGTAAAAGAGATATGCCAGTAAATGACGTAAGATTTTATTCGCTCTAGGATTTTGAAATTATTTGAACTTCTCGTTAACGGCCATTAAAACTGATATCGCATCGATCCTCTTATAATCTTTCGAGAAGTGTGCAACGAAATCCCTCAACCCGAGGAAATGTTCGTAAGTTACTGCTCTTTCCGCTTCTTCTAAAAGTTTAGAATAACTTCGTTGTGGAAAATATGTTCGCTTCATCGCCTGTATCAACCGCTCACATTCGACGGCCGTTATTATCTCACGATCCGTAGCATCCTGCAGGTTCAACCTCAGATTGATCAGCGGTTCGGACAATGGTGTCAATCTATCAGGGTCATAGAGAAGAACGACCTCGTCATCACCCTCTATCCTCCCTGCGGAATATTCTTCATAGATACGCCCAACGCCCATCATACCGAAGCTCGAGAGCTCCGACGCTCGCAGGGCTCCCATGCTACCTCCTCCAATGACCATCACACCTCTATCGATAAGTCCTAATATCTCCCGATGGCCGACCGCCGATTCGCTCATGAGGACCCCGTCGATCATCCCAACAAGACCTACCTCCCTTGGTAATGAAGGAAGGACCCCTCTTTTGATAGGTGGGAGGTATTCGGCATCCAGGATCGCTCTTGCCTCTTCGACGGGCAGACTGGGACCGAGGAACACATATGGTCTCATGTGAACCGTTCCATAAGTCTCGGCCCGATCCTGTCCTCGTCGATCGCAAAGACCTCAAGGCCTGGGACGATGACCCGTACGACCGGCATGCCTATCTCCTTTCGGGTCAGGTCCTTGACGATTATCTTGTTGTGACCCCTGGAGTTCAGTTTTCCCATTATCATCCTTATGTCATCATATGTATCCATGGTGTCCGACTTTTCCATGTCCTTGAGCGATGTCGTCCTTTCCCCGGTTTCGAACCACATCGAATTAATCCTTTTCATTCGCTCATATCCTAGTCTTCTAGTATTATCTGCCTTGACCGTGTCCTCTCTTGCCCCATGTATCTGAGTTAGGCGGCTCTGTGCTACCTCCAACAACGCCCTAACCGCTGCGGCCTCAGGATCCAGGTGGGCCCCTATCCCAAGGGTTAACAGGGCCGGGTCCTGTAATTGGGTATCATCTGCGGCGGCCGCGACCGTGGCAACTCCCAGATCGCTCGTGAGGTCCTTCAGATGAACCTCGATGCCTTTTGAGGTGAACATGTCCATGAGCTCCTTGACCGGTCCTTTTTCAGGGGTGACTATATCGCCCGTCACCTTTCTTCTTCCCTCGCATATGGACCACGAATCCCGTTCTATGACCTCACATAGACCATGAAGGACCGCCTCTTCCAGGTCATTACCGGAGGCCAGGCCGTTCGTGTTCGAACGGAACAGTTGCATATCCATCCTAGGAACATATGGATGGAACACAGCGTTAGCAGGGACCCACATCTCGTCATTGCAATTGAGCTCGGTGGCCTTGACCCATCCAATCTGCCTTTGAGCAAGGTGATATGCCGGGACCCTGGGCAAGATCAGCTCGTTAGGGTCCAACGCATCCCCCTTTTCCATCATTCGTTCTGTTAGATCGTTCAATATCTTGTCCCCTCTCATCTCGGCGCTGTATCTTTCGATCGCTTCCATGATCGATGATACCTTGGCCTCCGCCCTTGAACGACCTTTTCCATTATAGACAGAGACCGCCCCGTCCTTGGCCGATGGGCGAACGCTCGAGAACACTGGTATACCGATCCTGTCCAGGTCAGTGATGTCCGCGGTCCTTGTCACGCCCGCTATCGATGCAAGTGGTTCTATCTTTCTCAGAGTGGTCTCTGGATCGGTCGACCGGTGACCGTCCTCGGTGAACCTCTTCGGAGAAGGGGCCGATTTCATGATCCGCGATGAACGGATGTGATAATAAATCTCTTGTAAGCAGGTCCCTAGACCAGGTGGGGTAAAATAAATGATAGATATATTGGGGTTAGAGCGAAGTTAGGAATGATCGATGTGAGAGCAGAAAAGATCTTTGGGGTCGACAAAGTGAGCTTCATCGAGCCAAGTTATAGCACACTGCCCGATGATTCGTTCACGTTCCATTTCCAGAACGAGCCTGCAGAGGAGGGTAAGATCGTCATAAATGAGAACGACTGGCCTGTAGGTATGGCATCCAGGTCCGGAAGCGCTTGGACAGCTGCTTCATTTATGTACAGAAAACCCAACATCGAGGTAATAGAGCTGATGGACGATATCGATGCTGAGATCATCAGATCTGGCTCTGAACCTTGGGCAGAGGCCGTCAGGGAACATTTTTCCTTGAGATTGATGGCAGGAACCACCCCTGCCATAGAGGACCATTCGAGCGATAGAATGGCCAAGGTCAAGGACCTTGTTCATGAGGTCTGGCCAAAGGCAAAGGGTGAGACATGTTTGGATTGTGGTTGCGGCTCCGGGATGGGGAGTTCCGCGCTCAGGTCCTTGGGGATAGTACCGCTCGCATATGACAACGATCCGGCCCTAGTTTGCCTTGGTCTTACCAAGGGCAGGCTGGAGAAAGAGAACACCATCTTAATAGATGCGACCTACGCGTCCACGTACATAAGACCTTGCCACTATGGGATGGCGTTGATGGCGGGGACCATCGTGGACCAGACCGGTCCTATGTGGAGGGAGATACTTGTTCAGATGATGACCCTGACCGACGAATCCCTGGTCACGGTCGAGACCGAAAAAGAGGTGAACATGGTGCGTTCATGGGCGAAGAGCGAGCGCCTGAACACAAAGGTCTTTGAGAACGAACGGGACCCTTTCTATGACAGATGGGTCTGCCTCATCAAATAGAAAGGCATCTCGAACAGAAAGGCGGCCCCGCAATGGTCGATGTAGCGGTCGATGATATCGTTGATGATGGGCCGTCGTTCTTGATCATGTCCTGTTCGACCATCGGGGTCATCTGTCCCGTTCAATAGGTCCCATATTTTTTCACCGACGATATCATCTGTTGAATGTTCTCGATCGGGGTCTTGAACGGCATCTCGCATCCAGGCGCGATGATGAGGCCAGGGGCCTTCCCGAACATATCGATCGTTCTCTTTACCTCCTGCTCCACCTCTGCCGGGGTCTTTTTGAACAGGACCTTTTGATGGTCGACCCCGGCCATAACGCAGGTGCGTCCCCTGAACTTGTCGAAGGTCTCCTCCATGTTGACAAGCCCATCGTTGAAATGAATGCAGTCGGGCCCCAAGGATACCTGGTCCTCAAGATATGGCATCTCAGCACAATTATGGAGGATCGTCCTCACACCGACCTTACGATAATGTTCTAGTGTCTCCTTCACATATCTAAGATCATATCGTCCACAGAGCTCTGGACTGTTCTGGGTGGCCCCTGCGGTCCCGTTCTCTATGAAGATCGAACCGACCCCTATCTTGCTGAGATGATCGCCGAACATCTTTTCTGACTCCGTGACCGTCCTGAGCATCTTGTCCGCCTCGTTCGGGCTCGATAAGAGGTCCATCAAAAGGTTCTCGTATCCACGGAGGTTCGAAGCGACGACGAACGGTGAGTCGATGCATGCCACGACAGCTACCTCCCCCTTGAGCTTCTCGAGCAGTATCTTGGCGGCCTTCAATGGGACGGACCAATACTTGTCCTCCATCGGGTCCACTGCATGAAGTTCATCCACATCGTTGATGGAAACGACCCCATATCGGTCCACCATTGGATAAAAATCCCTCTCTGGGAACTTCCATTCGGTACCGAAGGCGTGGGCCTCTATGATCGTGTCCCCCCAACCCGCCATCACATTATCGAACCCGTACATCTTATGGCTCTCTAAGCAGATCTTGGCATGGGCCTCTGGACTTTCGAACCCCTCCTTGAAGCTCGATCCTACCGATTTCAGAACCTGCCTGGCCCCTCCTAAATGTTGATAGAACACAGGGACCCTATCAGGTGTGCGCATCTCCAATGCAGTGATCAACCTCTCTTCGGAGTTCATGTAGATGAGAATGCATTAGTTGTAATTCATTTTGATGCTCCGATGTATATGTTAGGTCTCGTTCATGTCCGTCCTCGATGCTTTGACGGGCCCTGCCTAACACCGATCAGATCATAGTTCTCTCATGGTCGACCGGACGAGCATAGCGTAGGCTGCGATAAGGTCTTATGGATCAAAAGAAAAAACAAGAACGAAGGAAAGGGTTTTCTGGTCCATGCCAGGTTTCGTTCATCCCTTCAGGATAGCGTCCGCCATCGCTTGGATATTGGCTCTCGGGGTCCTAGCTGGTAGTCCGCAGCCAGGCGCTACGATGTTGAACCCGGCCTCCTTGCATCGGAGAGCCGCAGCCCTGGACTCCTCTGGCGTGCCCTGGAACAATGGTGTTACGGACCCGACAGTTCCCGACCAGTGCGACCCTGCCATCAACGATCTTTACAGCTTCCTCTGGGGAGACCTTCTCCTCGATGGACAGCCCGCTCACTCCGGTCTTCATCATGTGCTCCAGGAGTATGGTCGTGTTACCGCATATGTGGAGAACGCACTTGGCATCTCCAATGTGCTCCAGTGCCGTTTTTGTATACGGGATGGAGAACGCATCGAACATGTCCTCAGATAGCATATCTGTGGACGCAGTAGGATCATTGATCACTACAACGTCGGCACCTGCCTTGACTATCTCACCGATGTAGAACTTTTCGAACTCGCCAGCGGCCTTTATGAACTTGTGGACGGTGTCCGGTTCTGTTATCATCCATAGCAGAAGGTTGCCTGCCTCCACCCATGCTCCGGCAAGGGTTACAGGGCCAGTAACACCAACGACGACGGGGAGTTCGTTTCCGACCATCTTCTTAAGCTCCCTGGTCGCCTCGACCACGACCTTACAGCGTCCGCCCAACTGCTTTGGGATCTCAACCTCCGATTCGGATGTGAAGGGGGCCTCTTTGACCATCGGGGTCCTGTCCTGCTTACCCATATCGACCCTCGCACCAAAGAATTCGGCCTCGACCGTCAGGTCGAACGGTATCCTTGCCGTCTCAAAGCCGAACATCTTGTTCGCCGCTGCACCAAGGGTTGCCATCTTCATTGGGTCCGTGTGAGCGTCAGGCCAGTAGATCTTTGCCATGTCCATTTGGTCAATGGTCGCGCTCTGGGTGAATACCCCTACAGGGGGCCTGTCCAGCTGCTTGCGGGATAATGCCGATAATACTCTGTCTCTCGGTTTCAAGAGTCTTCCTCCTTATTTTTATCCTCGTTCTAAATGACTTAAAGGGAATTATCATACATGAAGCTTTTCCCCTTGGCCTAGCTAATGTTATTCAAGTATGATATTTATAAAATGTGTCGCCAGAAAGCCAGCTTTTCAAAGATGGGAGATGAACGATGACGAACGCATTGGATCTCAGTACATCGTTGCCCCGAACAAGATGATCTGCACCGTCAAGATATCTCTAGAGCGCGGTGACGATCTCGTTGGAGCGGCCAAGGTGTCAAAGGAGTAGCGCCAGCGTGTTCTTGATCGAGGCTATCGGATCCACAGGTGCAACGGACCTAGCTGTGGCGAACGGCGCATCGAGGGGTCTGGGAATATTTACTTCAATAGCTTTTCTATCTCTTTGACCGCA
>CAVUGW010000005.1:0-65107 GCA_963741025.1 Methanomassiliicoccaceae archaeon | reverse complement strand
GTGTAAGGCCCACCACACCACAGAATGAAGCTGGGTACGAGACGATCCCCGGTCGAAACGCCCAAAGCGATGTGGCCAGGAATTAAAATGTGCTGCCGCAGCCCACCTCATACTACTGCACGGACGTGATGTCGAAGCTATCAGGAACTCCATATCCAGAATTGGTACTGAACCTCCCCGAACCCGAACTCGTCCATGTTGGTCTTTCCTATAAGGAAACCACCAGCATCCCTGAGCCGTTCTATCGGCGTCGCATCGAAGGGGGGCGGTATCCTTCCAAAGATCTCCGATCCGCCTGGGTCTGAAAATCCTTGCTACATAGGTTGTCCTTCGCAGAAAAATTGAACTTATATTTGTGTGTGTCCGATACAACCGTTGCCCACCCTATCAGCGAATATGTCGTACTCAATCATCCAGTTCGCTTATCTTCTCGACAAGGGGTAATTCGGTCACGACAATCTAGGCCCCCTTACCCAATCATCGGTCGTATGCATTTGCTCCTTAGCTTTGGGACATCACGGAAGTTGTGGACCTCGTCCTCCCAGAAATGTTCTCGACCTTTACAGGGTTGAAATCGAACTCGGAAAGTTCGGCGCTTCATCCAATATCGAAAAATATTGCAATATGTCCTCAAGAATTGGTTGCAAACTAGGAGTTTGCAACCGATTCTTGAGGACATATTGCAATATTTTTCGATATTGGATGAAGCGCCAGAACTTTCCGAGTTCGATTTCAACCCTGTAAAGGTCGAGAACGTTCTCAGGGAGGACGAGGTCCACAACTTCCGTGATGTCCCAAAGCTCAAGGAGCAAATGCATACGACCGATGATTGGGTAAGGGGGCCTAGATTGTCGTGACCGAATTACCCCTTGTCGAGAAGATAAGCGAACTGGATGATAGATACGACATATTCGCTGATAGGGTCCGCGATCCGTTATCGGACGCGCACAAATATAAGTTCAATTTTTCTGCGAAGGACAACCTATGTAGCAAGGATTTTCAGACCCGGGCCGGATCGAAGATCTTGGAAGGATACCGCCCCCCTTTCGATGCGACGCCGATAGAACGGCTCAGGGATGCTGGTGGTTTCCTTATAGGAAAGACCAACATGGACGAGTTCGGGTTCGGGACGTTCAGTACCAATTCTGGATATGGAGTTCCTAGAAATCCTTTCGACATCGAACGCTCGTGCGGTGGGTCCTCAGGTGGGGCTGCGGCAGCGGCATGTTTGATCCCTGGCCACATCGCTTTGGGCGTTTCGACCGGGGGGTCCATCTCGTGCCCAGCTTCATTCTGTGGTGTGGTGGGCCTTACACCTACCTATGGAAGGGTCTCAAGGTGGGGATTGATCGATTATGGCAACTCCCTAGATAAGGTGGGCCTACTCTCAAGGAAGGTCAGTGATGTGAAACATTATCTTCCCATCATATCCGGACCGGATAAAAGGGACCCGACCTCGTGCATTCAGCCACCCTTGGACCTGACCTCTGATGTTCATAAGATCGCTGTACCCAGGGAGGCGATGAAAGACCTGGACCCCGTTGTAGCAGAGGCCTTCAGATCCGCGACCGATATATTGAAGGGGAGGGGCTTGGAGAATCAACGAGGTCAGCATGCCTTCCTTGAAGTTCGCCCTTCCAGCATATTATATATTGGCAACATCTGAAGCATCCACCAACCTTGCAAGATATTGCGGCATGAGGTTCGGAGTGATGAACCAGAACACCGACAAGCACTTCAACGAGTTCTTTTCCGAGACAAGGTCGGAATGTTTTGGTAACGAGGCGAAAAGGCGCATCCTTCTTGGAACGTTTCTCACGGATGGTGGGTTTCAGGAACCGATATTACATGAAAGCGTTACAGACAAGACAATCGATCATCCACGAGTATGAGAGGATATTTCAAGAGAACGACCTGATCATGACCCCTACGATGCCCTTCATCTCACCAAGGTTCTCGGATATTGCAAAGATGAGGCCGCTCGAAATGTATCAGGCCGACTTTCTGACCGTACCTCCGAACCTAGCGGGAGTTCCACATCTTTCGATCCCTTGTGGTTATAGCCAGGGAATGCCTATCGGACTTCATTTCATAGCCCCCCACTGGAGAGAGGGCGACCTATTGGCCGTGGCAGAGATATGGGAAAAGGATTTCAAGTTCACCTTTCCGGAGGGATCGGCATGAAGATTGGATTGGAGATCCATGTTCAGTTACCCACCCGATCGAAACTTTTCTGTCCGTGTTCGACCAACGGGGAGGAACCGAACAGCTCCATTTGCCCCATCTGCCTGGGTTTCCCAGGCTCGAGGCCAAGCCTTAATCGTCGGGCCTTAGAAATGGGAGCACTGGTGGCCAAGTTCCTGAACTGTAGGATCAATGATAAAGTATGGTTCTCTCGAAAGACCTATTTTTATCCAGACCTTCCAAAGAGCTTTCAGATCACCCAGTACGACTCACCGGTAGGGACCGACGGGGAGTTCTTCGTGAACGATCGAAGGGTCGGTATCTGGAGAGTGCACATCGAGGAGGACCCGGGAAGGATCAGACGGGTTGGGAGGTCTGGGGAGGAAGTATCTCTCATAGATTACAATCGGAGCGGTGTTCCATTGGTGGAGATCGTGACCGCACCAGATATGACATCCCCCGCAGAGGCCAGGGATTTCCTTACCGATCTCATGATCGAACTAAGGCATCTCGTCGGCATCACTGGCGATGGGGAGCAGACCATTAGATGCGATGCGAACATATCGGTCGGGGATGAGAGGGTCGAGATAAAGAACATCACGGGAACAAAGAACGTCGAGAAGGGATTGAAGTTCGAGTTCAATCGCCAGAGCAAATTGCTCGCAGCGGGAAAGAAGATCGTTCGAGAGACCAGGAGGTTCGATGAGGAACGTGGTGTGACCATGCCGTCGAGGGAGAAGGAGGTCGAAGAGGATTATGGCTACATAGGGGAACCGGACCTTGGTACATATGATGTCATTTCCCTCACCGGGGATCTGCCCGTACCTGAGACCCCTCTGGTAAGAGCTTTAAGGTTAAGCGAGAGCTATGGTCTTAATCCTACCGCTTCAAGGCAATTGGTGCTGACCTCGTGGGAGCTGGCAGATATTTTCGAATCGATAGCTGGCGAGTCGGGGATCGAGGCGGCATCTACATGGACGCTTGGCCCCATCACGGCGAATTGGAAGGACCTACAGAAGAAGTTAGATGATGTTCTGATAACTGAGATCAAGAGGATCGTTCTTGCGGTCAAGAGGGGGGAAATGAACGATAATGAAGGAAAGATGCGAATCTCCTCATTGGCATCTGGGTCCGCTATGGAAGAGCCGTCCGGGGGCCCCACCGAGGGGTTGGAAGATATGATCAGGACCATGGTCGATGAGCATCCCGAGATCATCAACGACTACAAGAAGAACGAGCGGGCCGCCAACTTCCTGGTGGGTCTAGTTCTTAAAGAGACCAAAGGACGGTACTCCTCAAAGGAGATCATAGAAAAAATTAAAAAAGAGCTGGAAGGAAGAGGTTAGTCCTTTTTTTCCTCTTCGGTCAGGCAAAGAAGTTGAAGCTCCGCCAGCCGAGCATCGTCCACCGGAGCTGGGCTTCCGTCCGTCAGGGATTGGAACTTCTTGTTCTTCGGGAATGCTATAACCTCTCTTATGCTCTCACATCCGAGCATGAGCGCGACCAGCCTATCGACGCCGAGAGCGATACCTCCATGTGGGGGCGCTCCATATCCAAGTGCCTCGAGAAAGTATGAGAAGTCAGTATCGATCTTCTCGTCGCTCATGCCCATCATCTTGAATATCTTTCTCTGCACTGCGGGATCGTGGCATCTTACCGACCCACTACCGATCTCTGAACCGTTCATGGTCAGATCATAGGACATTCCCCCGAGCGACATCATGTCAACACCTTCAGGAACGTCCCCACCGACAGGTTTGACGAACATATGGTGGAACGGCTCTATCTGCCCTGTCAAAGGGTCCTTTCCGAAGAGGGGGCAATCGACCAACCAAACGAACTGATGGTCCTTGCCTTCGAGAAGTTTTAGGTCCCTGGCCAGTTTCTTTCTAAGGTCTCCCCCGGCCTTTAAGGCGGCCATCTTACTACCCGCCAGGAACAGCAATAGGTCCCCTTCCTCCGCCCCGACCGCACTGGCGATCTCGTCGGTCACGTTTCTTAGGGAAGTACTTGACTATGTTCGAGCTAAGACCATCTTTGGTCATCCGCATCCAGGTCAGCCCTCCCATGCCTTGTGACTTGGCCCATTCGATCAGACGGTCCACCTCGTTACGTCCGACCGCCGTTTCATCTGTCGTGGTGGCTTTCATCATCGGGCCCTTGACACAAATGCAAACGACCATCCCTCCTTTTCCGATGATCTTATGGAATATCTCGTAGGTCGATGCCTTCACGATCTCCGTAACGTTGTTGAGCTCAAGGCCAAACCTTATGTCCGGGGCATCTGAACCGTAACGGTTCATAGCATCATGGTAACATATCCTGGGGAAAGGGGCCTTCAGCTCCTTTCCATATACCGACCGCCAGATCGCGGCAAGGATCTTTTCTATCTGGTCCTGTACGTCTCGTTCGTTAACAAAGGACATTTCCAGGTCCAACTGGGTGAACTCAGGTTGCCTATCAGAACGCGAATCTTCATCCCTGAAGCATCTCGCCAGTTGGTAATACTTGTCCATTCCCGCGACCATCAGCATCTGTTTGTACAACTGTGGGGACTGCGGCAAGGCATAGAAGCTTCCGGGGAAGATCCTTGATGGAACTATGAAGTCCCTTGCACCCTCCGGAGAGCTTCTGATCAGTGTTGGCGTCTCGACCTCTACGAAACCGGCGGAGTCAAGATATCGCCTCGCGGCCGAGATGACCCTATGTCGGAACCTTATGTTGTTAGCAAGCTGAGTTCGACGAAGGTCAAGATATCTATACCTCAGTCTGATGTCCTCAGCAGGCAAGAGCGAGTTCTTCTGTTCAGCTACCTCGAATGGAAGTGGCTTCGAAGCGTTCAGGAGCTGAGCATCTTGAATGAGGACCTCCACGTCCCCGGTGGGATTTCTCCTGTCCTCCGTACCGGGTACCCTGTTCCTGACAATTCCGGTCACCGATATGACCGATTCCCTACCTATCGTTCCGAGCATCTTTCCCAAGTGCTCGACATCTGCGCCTTTTTCCATCGCTTCTGCCTCAAAGACCACCTGCGTGGTCCCATATGCATCGGCCAGGTCGAAAAAGAGCACCCCTCCATGATCTCGCGAAAAGCGAACCCATCCTGCCAATCTTACCTGTTTGGTCAGATGTTCGGTCCTAAGCTCTCCACAAGTATGTGTCCTCATCATGTTTCATGACCTCTTAGTAAGTCCCCGCTTTATGGCGTCCTAATACCTGGACCTATCATAAACAATTCGGTATCTTGGGTGATGCAGATATCCGTAAATTATACGGCCCCCACCATCACTCTTGCTGGGCCGAGGCCTGAACCACCTCAAAGTCTGGTATGAACTGATATGGGTCCTTTATCACATTAAGAACGACATATGTGTTGGTCTTTTTGACGCCGTGGATTATGAGCATCCTTTTGATCAGATCGCTAAACTCATCCCTGTTCTTGCAAGCGACCCATGCTATGGAATCACACTCCCCCGTGACATCGAATATCGCCAACACATTATCCATGGCCTTGATCTTTCCCTGAACATCGAGCACGTCACCTTCAACGTAGATGTGCACGAGCGCCATGAACTCATATCCTAACTTGAGATAGTCAACGTTCGCTCTGTATCCCTTTATAACGCCGAGCTCCTCGAGGTTCTTTACCCTCTGTATCAGCGTCGTGGGATGAACACCTAGACGCTTCGCTATCTGTCTATAAGAGCCCTGGCTTGATATACAAAGTTCCTCTATAATCCTTTTATCGAGCTCGTCTAACATAAATGACACCTTTCAGTCTTGGATCAAATGGACAAATGTCTAATCACGAGCTAGATATAAGCTGATTGCGACCGGGCGCCATAGCTATTTTGGAAAACCATGGTGACCCATTCACTGATCCTTTTGTGCACCTTTCTTAGGTCACTGGTCGTTCGGGCGACCTCTCGTAACTTTTCGACCATCTCCTTTTGTGACATCTGGTCCGATCAAAGGAGGTGGGGGATATAGAAGGCACACGACATGAGCAGTTCGTTCGAAAGACCAATGGCAGCTGGTATGGAAGATCATCGATGCCCTGTGATCACATCGCTCACGGTTTTACTGAGGTCCTCGATCTTGTAAGGTTTGGGTATGACGCCCTTGAAACCATATCTATTGTATTCCGACATGGTCGCATCCTTGGAGTATCCGCTCGACACTATGGCCTTTATGTTGGGATCGATCAGGAGCAGTTCCTTGATGGCGTCCTTCCCGCCCATCCCTCCTGGAATTGTCAGATCCATAATGACAAGATCGAAGGGTCGACCATGGTCCATGGCGCTTTTGTACTTTTCGATCGTTTCATCGCCATCCCTTGCGACCTCCACTTGATATCCGATGGTCCTCAGAACCTCCCCGGTGACATCAAGGATGAACTCCTCGTCGTCCATCAAAAGTATGTTTCCGCTTCCCCGTATGACCTCAATTTCCCGCTCTTTCTTCTCAACCGCCTCCATATCGGATACCGGTAGAAATATTTTGAACTGTCGATCCTTGACCTGGCACGGAATCGACCTCTATATGACCACCATGCCTTGCAATGACCGAATATACGATGGCCAATCCGAGACCGCTCCCTTTCTTCTTGGTAGAAAAGTATGGTTCAAAGATCCTTCCTATGTTCTCCTTCGGTATCCCGATGCCCTCATCGATTATCGATACCCTCACATACTTCCCGCTTGGGAGAGATGGATGCGAACTTTCGAGCATTTCATGGTTCTCTGCGGTCACCCATATACGACCCCCATTAGGCATCGAATCCCTGGCATTTGCCACGATATTATCTATGACCTGGCTGATCTGTCCTGAATCGATCTCGACCGGCCATAGACCGGACGGGAGATCGAAGATGGCACGGACGTTCGATCCACTGAGAACGAAATCCGCCGTATCGGTCAATATATCGATGATGGAAGCTGCCTTCTTGATCGGAGCCCCTCCTTTTGAGAAGGTCAGCAGTTGTTGGGTGAGGTCTTTGGCCCGAAGGGTCGCTTTTTCGGTCTCCACCAATCTCTCGTAAACCATGTCCCCGGGTTTCGACCTACCTTTTGCCAGTGCGATATTCCCCAATATCGCCGTCATTAGATTATTGAAATCATGGGCTATTCCACCCGCCAATAAGCCTACCGATTCGATCCTTTGGGATTTCTCGATCTCATCCTCTATCGCCTTCTTCGTCGTTATGTCTCTGAACACCAGGACGGCACCTATGATCTGATCTCCCTTTCCTCTGATCGGGGCCGCCGATGCCTCTATGAGCAATTTCTTTCCACCCGATGTCATGATCAAATGGGATTCAAGGTTGGCCATCTCCCCGGTCCGAAGGACCCTGATGACGGGATTGGGGTCCGAAGAACCAGGTCCATCGTTCAGGATCTTGAAGACCGAGCTGAGGTCCTTCCTAAATACGTCCTCTTGTGAGACACCGATCATCCTCTCCGCCGACTTGTTCATGATCACCACCGCACAGGAGGTATCTGTTGTGATGACACCATCGGCAATGGATCTTAATGTGACCGTCAGTCTTTCTTTCTCGGTCTCGAGCTCTCTGCTCCCTTGTTCTCTCTGGACAGCAGCCCCCAGTGTGCTGGCGGCGGTCCTTAAAGCATCGAGCTCGGAGGGGGGCCATGTTCGTTCCTCCTCAACATCATCGAGCCTCATGAAGCCCCATAATGTGTAACCTGCAAGGATCGGGATCATCAACATCGAGCGTGCGCCCTCTTGCAGCATGAGGTCATGTTCTGGTCCCTGACGAACGTTCATCCCCGATTTGACCATCCCACCGATCGTCAAGGTATCCATCCATCTTTCTAGACCCATGTTGCGCAGGTCAATCTCGTTCAAATTATGGGTCACTTCGGTGGTCCCCTGGGGGGTCCATTCGAACCTACAGGTCGCTTTCCTATCGCACCCCTGTTCTGACATGAACTGGTAGATCCTGACCCGGTCCGCATTGACGGAGTCCCCGATTATATCGAGCACATCGTAGATGTTCTCCTCCCACAGTGCCCCCTTTATCAGCCTTTCTGAGATGAGGTTCACGGCCTCCAGGATGTCATCTCGCCGTCTAAGGACCTCCTCGGACCTCTTCCTTTCGGTTATGTCCTTGCTGGTCCCTCGAAATCCAATATGATTTCCCCTCCCATCGAAATATGGGACGCCCGTCGTCTCAAGGATGAGCGCTCTACCATCCTTGCCTATGTTCTCTATCTCGAGACCTCTGAAGTTCTTGAACCCATCGATCGAAGGTTCCAATATTTGAATGATCTTTTGTCTTTTATCCATCGGGACAAAAGATGTGATCTCCTTCCCGACCATCTCCTCTGGATCATATCCTAGGAGCCCGATGACACGATCGCTCATGTAAGTGTATCGGAGGCCAGTGTCCGTCTCCCATACCAGGTCCGTCGTGCTCTCTACAAGGTTGCGGAACCTTTCTTCGCTGTTCCTAAGCTCTTCCAAGGGGCCATTATCATCGATCGTTCCTTCCACGATCCCAACCAGCACTTCCAGCCCCCCTTCGAGCTCCATCGATCGAAAGATGGTGACATTGACCAATGCAGTATCATTTTCATTTACCTTGATCATACTGGTCAATGAGCATGCCTTAAGTCCTTTATCGAAGAACTGACCCATGAGCTTTGAGATGCGGTCCCTATCCAGGACGTCCACGATGTCCAGAAGGTTCCTGGGAGTTTGGCCGCCATCAACGATCCCGATGAGCTTGGTCAGGCCATGGTTCGCCCTGAGGATCGTTCCGCCCAAGTCCATAACGAGAATGCCGACCTCCGTCTTTTCCATAAGCTCGCTCAGCGCCTCTAGCGAGGAGCCTTCGAAGGACCCGCTTCTCGATCCGCGTTCCATAGGGACGAACGAAAGTATGTTGATAGG
Source organism: Methanomassiliicoccaceae archaeon (assembly GCA_963741025.1). Classification (GTDB taxonomy): domain Archaea; phylum Thermoplasmatota; class Thermoplasmata; order Methanomassiliicoccales; family Methanomassiliicoccaceae; genus CAVUGW01. The sequence goes on along the minus strand of CAVUGW010000005.1, from coordinate 56,011 downwards.
TCTTCCTTGGATCTCCATGACGGACCCGCTGACCTCCACCAGCAAGGGTTCTCCTCTCGGCCCCCATAACCATCGTGCGAAGAGGGACCTACCGGACATCGAACAAATATCCACCTCCGTGGATGGTGCGGTATCATCGACCCGGGTCATTATGGAGGACACATTGGTGCCGATGAGCGCCTCGTTCTTGGCTCCGATGAGCTCACATGCTGGTGCATTTACCCCTATGATGGTACCATCCATGAAGTGGAGCATCACTCCGATGCCCCGGCCTTCGAAGAGTTCTCTGTGATCATATTTGAAGAGATCGATCGCTTCGGTCCCCCTCTTAACCTCTGGAAGGCGTTGTACATTGTGAATGAACAGATCCCCGTTCGCCGAAGATAATCTTTTTAGGGTGGTACGGACGAAACAGCCTTCCCTCTCGTCCCAATCTTCCCTCCGAACCTCACCGACCGAAGATGCTCGATCCATCAAGCAATCTTCCGGAGCTGCGCTACATCCATGACAGACCGCATAACACTTCTTTCCTACTGGCCACGATTCATTATCTGAGGCCACTATCACATGGTCCTTGTTGACCACGGCCATGATGGGTCCATGTTCGAACATCCCTTTATTGGATGTTCGTCCAGTATCATCGGCCTTGTTCTCGGTCACCATCTTCTCCCGCCAAACTTCGAGCCAGGTGATTTATAGATTTAATATATATAATCGGTTACACTGGACTATCACGCATGATAATCTCTATTTTGAACAGGTGTGAACGCCTGGGGACATGGTCATCGTAGTTCCGATGCACTTAGCTGTCAGAGGAGCCCCCAAGAATGACCTGGACCCGACCTCTTATCTTTGCCCACTCCGACATGTTGTCGGCCAAAAAATGAAACATGTCAAGTGATCAACTAGTGATCATCGTATCCGAACGCAGTATCGATCTTGCTGAACCCCGGCCTCCTGCCATGTCGCCATCCGCCCTGCTTTTTCTGGCCTTCGCAGGGGAACCTTCCCCCCGCCAAGTTAAAGTTAAGAGCTGGAAGACCTTGTGCGATGTACATGCACATTTACGAGTCGGAACCCTACACATCCAAGTTCTCAGCACGTGTCGAGAGGATCGATGGGGATTGGATAACATTGGACCAGACCGCTTTCTTCCCGGGTGGAGGAGGGCAGGACCCTGATGTTGGCGACATGGACGGGATCCAAGTCAAAAAGGTCAAACAGGAGGGGGAGGATCGTTCATCTTGTCCCCGGTCAACATTTTGCACTCGGACAATATGTTGAATGCTCGATCGATTGGAAGAGGAGATACGACCTGATGATGGGACATACTGCGGAGCACCTGCTTTTCTCATGTCTTCAAAAGCTCTGTCCAGATGTCGAGCTGGTCAAGATCGCGATAACTCCCGAGAAAAAGAGCCTTATGCTACATGGCCACATCGATTGGGTGATCGTGGCCGAAGCGCAGCAGATGGCGATGGATGCAGTGGCCGCCAAGTTGGATATCACTGAGATGGTCGTTGACAGGTCCGATCCCATCCTAGTGAACACCAGGATAAAGCTGGAAAGGATACACGGAGACAAGGTAAGGGTCGTGAAAATAGGTAATATTGACCAGGCCGCATGTGCTGGGATCCACGTCAAAAACACTGGGGAGCTAGAGATGGTCCTTATCGTAAGGGTGACCTCCGCGGGACCTCTGGCCGACCTGGAGATAGAGTTCGAGGTGGGTGAAAGGGCAAAGAGAAGTTCGCTCGACCTCTCGACGGTGGCCCTCGTGTCATCAGAAAAGATAGGTTCAAGACCTCAGGACCTGTGCAGCGCTCTTGATAACGTCCTGCGAGAAACGTGAGAAGATGAAGGTAGAGGTCAGCAGATATGTGGCCAAAGCGATCAAGGACCTCATTCCCTCGGAGATCGCTGGGGTAAAGCTCTTTGCGGGTTCTTTCGGGGAGGTCGATAAGAAGGTCCTCATCGATGCGGCTTCTGAGATCATCAGGAACAAAGCCGCATGCGTCCTGATGTCCTCAGGTGAAAGATTGTTCCTCGTCATAGCCTCTGATCAGTCATTGGATGTGGATTGTCCGAAAATGCTGAACGCCGCGCTTTCATCGGTCAACGGAAAAGGTGGAGGAAAACGAAACTTCGCCACAGGAGGAGCGGCGTCATCTGAAAGAGCGGACGATGTCATGATCTTGGCCATCACCAACATGAGGGCGGCCTTGGAAGCTCAATGACCTTCATCGATCACAGGTAAACGTTCGGACGCTCGTCCCTTTCACAAGGGACCTTCCTCCTGTTCCCCATGTTCGGATCGGCGGGTCATCATCCATATCTCGTTCGCTTCTTATCAACGGGCCGACCTATCGACCTTTCAAAGTGATAGCTCAAAACATTTAATATCCAGCTCTACATCACAAATCCGTTAACATGATGCCGGGCATGAGGGGGGTAAACCCTAAGCAGATGAAGCAGGCCATGAAACGGATGGGTATCTCCACCGAAGAACTTGACGATGTGGAAGAGGTCATCATTCGGACCAGAACGAAAGAGTATGTAATGGACCAACCTCAGGTCACGATCATGATCATGCAGGGCCAAAAGACGTTCCAGATATTAGGTGAACCGACAGTAACGGAACGCAAGGCGTCGGCAGAAAAACAAAAAGAGGCAACTGTCCCCGAAGAGGATGTGGAGCTTGTGATCTCTCAGACGGGGGCCGATAGGGAGAATGCAATAAGGGCCCTGAAGGAATGCGATGGACAACCTGCTGAGGCGATCTTGAAGATCATGTCTCAATCGTGAGGGAACATGTGTCTAGCTATACCGGGAAAAGTGGTCAATATCGATGGTAATCAGGCCGAGGTGGACTTCGGCGGAGTGCTCCGAAAGACGAACATATCTCTTGTCGATGCAAAGATAGGGGAATATGTCGTCGTCCATGCCGGCTTTGCCATTGAAAAGATGGATGAAGAAGAAGCAAGAGAGACGTTAAAATTGTGGAAAGAACTCCTCGATGAAGAGATCTCATCAGAATGACCTTTCCTTTTGAACTGGTCGATACATTCTAGCTCAGTGTACCGATGGTCCTTCGTAATTTCGTAACGATCGCCATGAACCTGTAATAAAAAAAATAGAGGCCAGAGGCTCAATATTTTTTGAGTATCTCTGTAAAGAAGCCTGAATATAGCGGACCTGCAGGGTTATTGCATGTCATGCGGTCCTTGACAAGCAATGTGGTCACGAGCCCGGTGGAGTGTTTGTTGAACATCATATCATGTCCTACGCAGAGGCCAACGACCACGTTCAGCTCCGTTCCCGCCCTGTTCAATAGCTCGGCCTGGTATAGAGGATTGCACACTGTCTCGGTCTCGCTCCTGATGCAGTCCTCCTTTGGAGATTCCTATCTGCTCCTTCGTTATACCAAAGTTCCTGCACATAACAGAATAGACCTCGAACCCTCGGGCCTCCAATACCTTCGTCAATCTCTGCGCTTCGTCCCTGGCCGCCAAGCAGAACGCCACCCCGATCTTCTTATACCCCATCTCTGTGGCGAACGCCATTATCTCCGATATCCTCGGTCTGACCGGGGTCAGGACCCCATTGACCATCTGGAGCGTACCGCGCTCGGTTCTCGCTGCAGCATGCATGACCCTTGATATCTCTGGGTCGTTGTATTTTTCAATTATCTCCTCCTTTTCGATACCGGAGACGTTCGTTGGACATAACTGGAACTTTCCGGGCTGACCCGCCTTACAACCTTGTTCACTGCACACGTCACATCTGGGGGATTCCATAAGCACACCGATCCAAGAACTTTATTACTGTTAGTCAGCTACCCACAAATAAATTCGCGGACCCATATCCAGGCTCCACCACGCTCTCCTTGCGGCCTTCGGTCCTATCGCCCGCCTGTTTGGTCGGCCGACCTCCGCTCGCATGATAGGTGGGAACGACCTGCTCGCCCTGGAGCGTGCAAGTGCATTTTCCGAAGGTCATTATCGTCCTATTCCTGGAGAGAGCATCGTTGGGGCGGATCGGGAATTTAACGACCGTCTCCTTTCGGAGCGTATTTTCCATTGCTGGGCCATCCCGGGGTCCGATGATGGTCCAAGATATCCCCTAAGGAGTATTTGGGCTTGCCGCCGTTCATTCCATCTTTGTAAAAAAAATGGCTTGACCGCCATTCCCATAATGAGAAAAAAGAGGTTTCAACGAGCTTATGCCTTTGAAAGGCGGATAAGCTCGTCCCACTTCTTGTCGACGTTCGATTGGATCTCATCCACGACCGATGACCATTTTGGGTCGAGCAGATGCTTGAACCTTCCTTGAGATTTGATCCAATCCACCACTGGACGCTTTTCTTTCTTTCCCTCGGCTATCCTCTTGCTTTCTCCGGTTATGTTCCACTTACCATGGTCGACCTCGTATAGCGGCCAAAGACAGGTCTCCACCGCGAGTTGCGCGATCTCTATGGTCAGGGAAGAATCGTACCTCCATCCCCTGGGGCACGGGGCTACGACATTGAGGAAAGCTGGGCCTTTCGCCTCGAATCCTTTCCCGGCCTTCTCTATCAGATCCTTCCAGTTATGAGGTGATGCCTGGGCCGCATATGGGAGACCATGGGCAGCGATTATTCGAGTGACATCCTTGGGGAACTCCTTTTTTCCCGGGATGCATGTGCCCGCGGGACAAGTGGTCGTTTGGGCACCTTTTCCGGTCGCACCACTTCTCTGGATACCAGTGTTCATGTACGCCTCGTTGTTGAGGCAGACGAACAGGAACTGATGGCCTCTCTCAATGGCCCCGGAGAGCGCCTGGAACCCGATATCGTATGTGCCTCCGTCACCTGCGAAGGTTACGAACCTGATATCCTCGGTAACCTTGCCTTTCCTCTTGAGGATCGTGTAGGCCGATTCAACACCGCTGATCGTAGCGGCGGCGTTCTCGAAGGCACTGTGGATCCATGGAACGTTCCAAGCGGAGAACGGATATCCAGATGTCGAGACCTCGAAGCAACCGGTCGCGTTCGATACCACCACAGGTTTATCCGTCGCCATAAGGACCTGTCGTGCGATGGTCGGTTCCGAGCAACCAGGACAAAGTCGATGGCCTTCCGTCAATCTGTCCGGCCTTTCGCTGAGCTCTTTGATGGATATCATTGCTTCACCCCCAAGAAGTTCAGGGTCTTCGCATTTCCAGACATCATTTGAACTATCGCCTGTTTTAGCTCTACGGTGCCGATGTCCCTTCCTCCAAGCCCGTAAATATAGTTGCATGCCATAGGATGATCTGGCATATCGAACATTGCGGAACGCACCTCCGGGAACATCGGCCCGGACGCCCCGAAGCTCAGAGCCCTGTCCATTACCGCTACCCCTTTCTTTCCCTTTAGAGCCTTGGCGATATCCTCTGACGGGAACGGCCTGAACAAACGGAGCTTAATGCAACCGACCATCTTACCCTCTTCCCTCAGCTCATCGACGACCTGTTTCATCGTTCCAGCTGTGGAACCCATGGAGATTGCAACGTACTCCGCATCATCTGTCCTATATTCCTCTAGAACATCATATTTGCGGCCGCTTATTGATTCGAACTCTTTCGCGACCTGTCTGAACACTGGTATGACGTTCTCCATTGCCTTGGCCTGCTCGTACTTATGCTCGAAATAATATTCGGGCATATCGAAAGGTCCCCAGGAGCATGGGTTCTTGACATCGAGCAATGGTCTGACCGGTCGGAAATCACCTACGAACTTCCGAACCACCTCGTCGTCGATCGGCGCCAGGCTTTCTATGGCATGGGTGATTATGAAGCCATCTAGACAGTTCATCACCGGAAGACGAACTTTCATGTCCTCCGCGATCCTGAACGACATTATAGAATTGTCATAGGCCTCCTGAACATTTCTCCCCGAACAACTGGACCCATCCAGAGTCACGGGCGCCCATTGCGTCCGAGTGGTCACAATGGATGTTGATAGGTCCGCTCAGTGCCCTGTTCGCGACGGTCATCACGACCGGGACCCTCATCGAGGCAGCTATGTACAGCATCTCCCACATGTATGCCAACCCGGCCGAAGCTGTGGCCGTGACGGCCCTTGCCCCTGCGGCAGATGCCCCTATGCACAGGGACATCGAGCTGTGCTCGGATTCTGTGCAGACATATTCCGAGTCAACATCTCCGTTGGAAACATATTCCGAGAACGCCTCGACTATGATAGTCTGTGGGGTGATCGGGTATGAGGCCACGACCTCAGGGGCCACCTGTTTCCATGAAAGGGCGACCGCTTGATCCCCATTTATCGCTATTCTTTCCATTTATTCACCCTCCTCCTTCATCGTGATCGCCTTTTTGGGACAATGATGAGCACATATTCCGCATCCCTTGCAGTGTGTATATTTGATGCCTTTCACTTCCCCATGTTCAACAATGATCGAATTATCCGGACAATACATCCAACATAAGAGGCAGTTGATGCATGCGTTCTTATCCAAAATGGGTCGGGACGATCTCCAGGAACCTGTCTGATACTTTTTTGCACTTCCCGGCTCCATGACAGTGGTCGATTTAGCCTCAGACATCATCAATCGACCTCCTGGTATGCTCTTTCAACGCTCTGGACGTTCTTCTCCACCACCTTTTCAGGTAACTTTCCCTTCAATTTGGACCTTAGTTCGGTCAAGATGCTTTCCAGCTCGACCACCTTTGAAACTTTGATCAATGCTCCCAGCATCGCCGTGTTTGCGAGAGGTTTGCCGACCGTCTCCAAGGCTATCTTCGTTCCATTAACACTATGAACATCGACCTGAGTATCGAGCGTCCTTCTTAGTGACTCATGGTCATGTGGTGAATTTGCGATCAATGCACCACCCTGTTTGATCCCCTCAAGGGCATTTCACGTTCCCGATAAGGGTTGAGTCCAACACGACAACGTAATCAGGTGCATACACCTGGCTATGCACTACGATCGGCTTATCTGATACACGGGCGAAAGCACGGATGGGTGCACCCATTCTCTCAGCTCCGAACTCTGGGAACGCCTTCATGTACTTTCCTTCCCTTAGAGCAGCGCCGGCCAGGATCTCATTAGCAGTGACCACTCCCTGGCCCCCTCGGCCGTGCCATCTGATTTCCACGGTGTTCAATTTCAACCCTCACTTTGGTTCGGTGTAGGCATCACATTATTTAACATTATCTTATAAACCACGTCTTGAGGCGTTAATATCTTCGAATTACACATGAAAGATCATTGGGATTCGTAATATAACGAACGATTTCGCGATCGATATCTTCGTTTTAAATCTTAATGTGAAGGCGATCCACTTAATATTGTATAAAGCATCAGCCTTTCAGACATAGGAGCTGGGATGTCAGGAGTACAGATCGATCCGATAACCGTGGGGTTGTTCATTGTACTGGCGATCCTTCTCGTATTTGCTATATCGGTTTCAATGGGGATGAGGTTTAGATTTTCGTTAGTGGAGCGATTACGCGACTGGCGAGATCACAGACGAAAGATAGAACCTGCAAGAGCGATGAACTCTAGGGCCTCGCCCCAGAGGTCGCCTAGGAACAGAAAGGATAGGGACTTCTTCAATCTTACAGGAAATCGGAAAGGCAGGTCACCAGATGAAAAAGAAGCGGTCTTTTCCAGAACTTACTCCGAGGTCAATCGCCTTTTGAACGATGAAATGACCGACCCATCCGTCCTGAGGGGACTTTTCAAGGTGCTCGACGAGGAGCACCTGAAATTGCAAAGCCACTATGTGGGGGCGAACGACAAGAGCGCTGAGCTGCATCTGGAGCAGAACTTCCTTTGGCTCAAATACAGGCAGGCGGAAAGGACAGATCCTACGGATGCGCTGCTCATTCTTCTCCAATCCTTGGGAAAGTATCTAGAACGCCAGGCCATTAGATCATATTCCCCCGATGAGCATAGGTTGATGTTCGATCGTTATCGCGGTACCATCTCATCTTTATACAATGACCCAAGAACGATCGACTTCAACCGATGTATGGTCTCGTTCTCCAGTTTTTGTTTCCTTCATTCACGCCATTTGAACAGATCTGATGCCGATGAACAAGATCTTACCGTGGACCGGATCATCGATTCCATCATAAGGTTCTTCATGGACAGACATTTCATGCCTGTCGCCAGCGCATCGATGGTAATAGAACTGAAAGGAGAACAGATCCAATCGATGATCAACGAGGTCGATTATCTAAAACGGATGGAGAGCTCCGCTGGTTCGAGCGACCCATACATTCTTTATATCTGCAACCGGACAACATGCAAATTAAGGATGGCACTTGCCAGGGATATCTCCTCCCTTGAACCATCGACCGGAAGATTTCAAGAGATGAGATGGATGCAACTGAGGCGGACGACCCTATCGATCTCAGAGGATGTTCAAAAGGCCTCTGAAAATGCTTCATCTGTCTCTGAAAAATACTCCCAGGACCTTGGGGAAGGCGTTCATTCGATGAGAGCGGAGACGGAGATCTTGCGATGTTTGGCAGATCATTATCGCTCAACATATGGGGATAGGGACGTTCTGGAGGCATGGAACTCCATGGAAAAGGTGAAGAGCGTTTCGATGCAGCAGGTACTGAAAGATGATATACCTGTTTCGGAGGATCTTCTGATATCATGTGAGGAGGAATGGAACTTGTTGAACAGGCGGACAATAGAGTGGTCGACCGGCCTCAGCGAAAAGAACATATCCGCGACCCCAGGACTTTCTCTTTTTTCGACAACTGAACTGGATGAGGAAGGGTTCGACCGGGTGGCGGTCCTTTCCCACATCCAGGGGGAGGGGGTCCCTTCCACCGTGATCGAAAGGGTCCTGACCGATCTCGCGAAGGATGTGCCGCTCAGGGCCATTGCACCGGATATCAGACCTCTCGTCCGTTCTATCCATGGTCTTCAGAAAGAGGAGAGGAAAGGTTTCGTGGTCAAGGGATGGAACGGGGTTCATGTAGGGGATCGATGTCTCATGCTCCAGAAAGGTGGGGGGGCCGCTTTTGAGGGGGGATCTATCTCGTCCGTCGTCCAAGATGCCTACGATCATGGAGTTAGGGACATCTTCTTACTGATAAACTTCTCGAGGGACATTGGGTCCATGGAACAAGCTAGGCGATATAGGTCCGAATGCCGGTCCAGATGTCCCCGTGCAAAGGTCCACATAATTGATGTCAGGACATTCATATCAAATTCTACCGAACAGTTGAAAAACAATGGGATATCACGGTCATATGGTCTCGGGCATGGCCTGGAAGTCTGACCGACGGTTGGTCTTAGACCTTGCCGCGCTTGGCTTTCTGCCATCTTCGCCACTTGCTTTACTCCCCTAGGCTTTCGCAGAGGGGACCTATCCCAAGTATTAAAGAGAGCATCTCCCTAACCGAAAGACGCATATATTCGCGACCATTTTTCCTCTTTTGTGATCCTAGGGGGATCAAATAACGTACGGTCGGAACGACCGGAACTCACGCTTGTGGACCGCCAAACTCCGCTGGCCTCCATGCAGGTACAGCGAGCTGATGGGATGAAGCAGGAAGCCCCGCCCGCAAAGGGTGGGGTAGTTCAGCAACCAATGAGTTTATCTGACCTATGCTCCATGTATTCGCTACAAGCGTTCGAGCGTGGATTCTCGGGGATTGAGTCATGAAGCGAATAGCCAACATAAAAGACCTAGGGATAAATGACATACCGCTGGCTGGAGGGAAAGCCGCTAACCTCGGAGAACTGACATCTGCTGGTTTCGATGTTCCTCAGGGCTTTGTCCTGACGACCTCGGCCTACGACTACTTCCTTCAACACAATGGGCTAAAAAGCATTCTATCTACATTCATTGCAGGTCTGGACGTTTCATCGGATTCTGCCTTACAGGAAGCATCCTCTTCGATCAGACAGGCCTTCGATAATGGTGAGGTACCTAAGGACCTGGAGAAAGAGGTCATCGACGAGTACAGAAAACTGAGCAAGGGGAACGGTTATGCGCTGGTGGCGGTCAGATCGAGCGCTACGGCGGAGGACCTTCCGACAGCGTCTTTCGCAGGACAGCAGGACACCTTCCTCAACGTCAGTAATCCTGAATCTCTTATGGAGAGCGTGAAAAGGTGTTGGTCATCCCTGTTCACACCGAGGGCGATATCATATCGTGTCAGCAAGAACTTCGATCATGATAAAGTAAAACTTGCCGTCGTTGTCCAGAGGATGATCAGTTCTGAATATTCTGGCATAATGTTCACGATCGATCCGAACTGCGAGCTTCCGCATATCATCATAGAAGCCGGATATGGCCTAGGGGAAGCATTGGTCGGAGGGAAGGTCACACCGGATACTTATGTCATCGATAAGTTCCATAAGAAGATACTTAACAAACGGATCTCGAAACAATCTAGAAAACTGGTACGGGGAGAGAGCGGCGAATGCTTGTGGCAGGAGGTAACTGAAGATCTCCGAGAGCAACAGAAGCTCACCGATGAACAGATCCTCGGGCTAGCCGAGATAGGTAACCGGATCGAGATGCATTATGATAAGCCGATGGACATCGAATGGTGCATTGAGAAAGATAAGATCTACATTGTCCAAGCTAGGCCTGTGACGATGTTATCGAACAACAGGGCATCAGTAGGCAATGGAGGGAAGGACATGAGGTCCGAAGAAGGAAGGACGGAGACCCAAAAAACGATCCTTGTTAAGGGCTTGGCCGCCAGCCCGGGAACGGCGGGTGGGCCATGCAAGATATACGAAGAGGGAATGAGCCTGGACGTTGTCGCGGAAGGAGATGTCCTGGTCACTCATATGACCACACCGGACATGGTCCCTGCGATGACGAGAGCGGTCGGGATCGTGACCGACGAGGGCGGGATGACCTGTCATGCTGCCATCGTAGCTCGCGAACTAGGCATTCCGTGTGTCGTCGGTGCGTCCGATGCGACGAAGGTGCTGAAGAACGGCATGCTCGTTACCGTGCACGGTCAGATGGGCGTCGTCTACGAAGGGATAGAAAAGAAGAAGGAGGCACCGACGATGGTCGCGGCGATCGCCACCACCTCCTCTGTGCCGATCATCGGAACGAAGGTCATGGTCAACGTAGGCGTACCGAACAAAGCGGAGGAGTACGCGCAACTTCCGGTACAGGGCGTCGGCCTGATGCGCATAGAGTTCCTGTTCACCTCGTACGTACAAGAACACCCTCTAGCTTTGATCGAACAGGGTAGGCAGGAAGAGCTGGTCGAAAAGCTCGCACAGGGCATCGCGATGGTCGGGAAGGCGTTCTACCCAAGGCCGGTCGTTCTTCGAACATCGGACTTCAAGACGAACGAGTACCACGATATGAAGGGCGGGGCGAAGTTCGAGCCAAAGGAATCGAACCCGATGATCGGGTGGCGCGGCTGCTCGCGTTACGTCTCGGAGAACTATAAGGAAGCGTTCAGGCTCGAGCTCAAGGCGATAAAGAGGGTAAGGGATGAGATGGGCCTGAAGAACATCTGGATCATGCTCCCGTTCGTACGGACGATCGATGAGCTCGTGCAGATCGAGGCGATGATGAAGGAGGTCGGTCTCGTTCGAGGCAAGGACCTCAAGCTCTACCTCATGGCGGAGGTGCCGGTCATCGTGTTCATGGCGGAGGAGTTCGCAGAGCACTGTGACGGCTTCTCCATCGGTTCTAACGATCTCACGCAGCTGATAATGGGCGCCGACCGTGATTCCGATGTGCTGGGAAAGATGGGATACTTCGACGAGAGGAACGAGGCGATAAAGAGAGCTATATCCCATTTGATCAAAGGGGCGCATAAGAAGGGCGTTCCGGTCTCGATATGTGGACAGGCACCGTCCGTGTACCCGGAGTTCACCGAGTTCCTGGTAAGGGAAGGTATCGATTCGATATCCCTCAACCCGGACACGGTCATCGGGACGATCAACATGATCGCCTCGCTGGAACAGAGGATCGTCCTTGAAGCACTTAGGGAAAGAAAGGGATAGGTAAGATACCTGAAGCATCATCTGTTCTGATGGGCCGGGTCCTCGTCCTTCAAAAGACGTGTAGCGACCTGGACGAGCGGATGATGCGAACCCTCGATTATTTTTACATCATCGAGCGTTTTTACGCCCATCTCTAGGGCCGATTTCTCCATCCCAAGTTCTACGTTGCGAGAAAGCTCGAGAACATATGCCTGGAACTGCCTGACGCCCATGTCCCTGGCGGCAAGAACACGGTGATGCCCGTCCACAAGAAGGTAGTGGTCTTTCTTTTGGATGACGATGATCGGTTCGACCAGCCCTCTTTTTATCTCATACTGACGACCTCTTAGCTCGTCCAGATATACCTCATGTTGGGTAGGGCGGAGTTCCTCGATAGGTATTGTCCTCCTTTTTACCGAGATCGTGATCTTGTGCTTGTTCTCAAGGAACGTCTTTAGCATCATTATCTTGTTCGGGGTCGCCTTCTCGATATGCGCCCTGATGATGTCGATATTGGACAACATACCTACCGGTTGACCGTTCTCGTCCACGACCGGAACATTACGAAGGCCATATCTGAAAAGGACACGAGAGGCATCGTCTATGTCCATATCTGGGGAAACGGTGATGGTTCCCTGCTTGATTATATCCCTCACCTTGACATTTGGTCGGTTGACCGCTCGCAGGAGCTCCTTTGCGGTCACGAACCCGATGATCTTCCCGTCCTCCTCCACCGGTAGTCCATGGAACTCGGTCGATATCAATTTCTTCGAAGCCTGGTCTATCGTGTAGTCCGGGGGGATGGAGACAACCTCTTTGACCATATAGTCGCTAACCTTGAGCTTTCCTTCCATAGGCTCCCTATAATGCCACCTATCCTGTGACATCCTCATAAACCTGATGTACCAATGTTCCCGACCCTCATGCCAGGACCGTCGTCGAGGGCGGTCTCCACCACCCATTCTGGAAAAGCCATAAATACGACCTACATATTGTGGTCAGAAGTGAAGGCCCCGGTAGTGTAGCGGCCTATCATCCAAGCCTGTCGAGCTTGGGACTCGGGTCCAAATCCCGACCGGGGCGCCACGATACTCTTTCTATGCTATCTTCTCCATGCCCTCTTCGAGAAGAGGTAATGTTCTGCCTTCGATCTTTCTGATCGTTCCCCTCACCTGGGAAAGGATTTTGTCGTCATGAACCACCTGTGCCCTGTCCCTTAGCTCATCGATCCTTTCGGGCAAGCCCTTATGAGACCCGGACAGGATGCAGAACATGAGCGACCATGTCCTCCGGACGGCATCGATATCATATCCGCCTCCTCCGAGGACCAGATATCGGCCATCGCAGATCTCATGTGCGATATCGTGGGTGAGCCTCGCCACCTCTTCGTAACAACCCGTCGTCAGACCGAGATCGACCAGGGGGTCTTTGGCATATCCATCAACACCGAACTGATGAATTATCAATTCTGGTCGATATATCTCGAGCGCCGGGATCACGATGGAACGATACGCCTCTAGATAGGTATCGTTGTCCGTTCCTGCGGGCAAAGGTACATTGATGTTGAAGCCTAGGCCCTCTCCTTCCCCCATTTCGTTAACATCACCAGATCCTGGATAAAAGCCGTCACCGTAACGATGGAGGGATATCGTCAATATGTTCTCTCGATAGAATATGTCCTGTGTGCCATTACCATGATGGCCATCTATATCGACCACTGCGATCTTCTTAAGACCCCTCGACCTCTGTAACGCCCTTACCGTGATCGCCAGATCATTGAAGACACAAAATCCGGATGAGCTCTCAGGATGTGCATGGTGTAGGCCACCGGCCGGGTTGAAGGCATGGTCATGTTCTCCATCCACGATCCCAAATGCCCCTTCTACAGAAGCACCGACCGCGGCCAGACTTCCCTCGAAAAGGCCCTTCGTAGCAGGCGTGTCCCCTTGGTCCAGGTATCCTCGTCCCTCCTCGGAGAGCCTCTTTACAAGATCTATATGGGCATGGGTGTGAACAAGTTCTAGGAGTTCCGGTTCTAACCGCCGAGTCCTTTTCAATCTGACATGGGGGTCTTCAAACAGTTCCAGGGAGGCGATCGTGTCCAAGGTCAGCTTCCCCCGTATCGGTTGGAACGAATGACGTGGCCCGAACTGGTATTTCAGGAACTCATCGTTGTATAGGAATGCGGTCGCGCCCCCCATTGACCATGAAGATATCTCCCCTAAGAGATAAGATGATCGCGCTGAGCGATCCGAATATATATCTGGTCCCCCAAGTTGGACGATCCGACGTCATCGCACATTTGCGAAGGTCATCCGGGCTCGCTGAGAAAGAACGTGCACGACATGGAGCAACCCCCGTGGCCGCACCTTCGATGTCCCGACAGCGCCAGAGCAGATCTGGTCCAGTCAATTCCCGTTCGGGATACCTTTATATCATTAGCTATGCTCTGCACCCCGTTGATAGTATGCACTGGGCAGATGTGATCGCAAAAGAACTGCTTTCCAGATCTAAAGACAACCTCATATCGACCGGGATAACTCCTTCCGGTACATTACACGTGGGAACCTTGAGGGAAGCGATCACCGCAGAATCGGTAAGAAAGGCCGTCGTCGAGCAAGAAGGGAACGTACGGATGATTTACCTGGTAGATTCTGGGACCGTTGCGCAAGCGTTATCCATTTTTACCTGAAAGCTACGAGGCGGAGGTAGGCAGACCTCTGGCATATATTCCATGCCCTTGCGGTCAGCATAAGAACTATGCTCAGCATTATATCCAACCTTTCCTAGATTCGATCCAAGAACTGGGTATCCATTGCACCGTGATGTGGACGCACGAACAGTACGAACAGGGAAAGTTCGAGGAGGTCATAGACACGGCCATCCGAGAAAAGGACAAGATAGCCCAGATATTAAAAGAGGTCAGCGGAAGGGATGTTCCCAAGGACTTCTTTCCTTTCTCGCCCAGATGCGAGCGGTGTGGAAGACTTACACACGCAAAGGTGGTCTCCTATGAGAGACCGTTCGTCAAATATGAATGCGCATGTGGACATGGCGGGGTCGCTGACATAAGAAAGGCGGAGGGCAAGATGCCATGGAGAATCGAATGGGCCGCCAAATGGAAGGTATTTGGGGTCACATGCGAACCATTTGGAAAGGACCACGCAGCGGCCGGGGGCTCGTACGATACGGGGGTAAGGCTAGCTAGAGAGGTGTTCATGAATCGAGCCCCCTCATCCTATCCCATATGAGTTCGTTCAGTTGAAGGGAAAGGGACAGATGCATAAATCGACCGGATCCACGGTCACAGGGATCGATGCTCTAAGGATCAACACCAGCGCAGGTCATGAACTATCTTGTCCTGAGGATCAGACCTGACAGACACATAGACTATGACTCGGGGCTTGGGATCCTGGACATGGTCGATGAGTACGATAGGATAGAAAGGATGTTCTATGCCGGGGAGTGCGAGGAGAGGGACAGGGACCTGCTCCGGGCGTACCAGCTCTCTCAACCGGAGGGGACCCGTTCAAGGCTACCATTACAGATACCATATAAGCATTTAGTAAGCCTTGTCCAGATCACCGAAGGATTCGATGGGATCCTTGCCATCCTCACAAGGATGGGGATGGTCGATGATTCGACCGGTCCGGAGGACATCGGGATACTCAAACAAAGGATAGATTGTGTAAGATATTGGCTGGGCTCATTTGCCCCTGACGAGGTCAAGTTCTCTGTTTGTAAGGTCATGCCAGAATGTGAACTTACCGAGGAAGAGCGATCGTTCTTGGGAGGCTTGTCCGTTGCGCTCGCCGATGTTGAATGGAAAGGGGAGAACATTCATGATGTCATGTACGAGCACGCAAAGAGCTGCGGGCTCGGCGCCAAAGGAGGGTTCCAGACCCTCTATAAAATCTTCTGCAGCTCAAAACAGGGCCCTCGCCTGGGATTCTTCCTGTCCACGCTAGATAAGGACTTTGTTCTGAACAGGATAAATGAAGGGTCGAAATGACCGATCGATCCTGAGAATATCAGGCCGGGATGGTCCAAATAAGGATGGAACCTTTGCCCACCCCCTGCCGACACGAGCGACGAGATAAGAAGGCCGTTGAACTTGAGCAGAGCAACCTCACTTCTTTAAAAGCCCTAGCTCGTTCAACTTGTCTGGCATATACGTGTCCGTCACATAGTCCAGACCGTACTTGGCCAGAGCCTGCTGTTCTGCTTTCCTATTGAGCTTTAGCATGAGCTCTATCTCGCCCTTCCAGAACTCCGTGTTGAACCTCGGGTCCTTCAGCTCTGCGTTCAAGGCCCTAATGTCCATATCGGTCAGCTTATCCGTAGGTAGATCGTAGTTCTCGATGTCCGATGCGGTTATCCCGATGTATTCTGCGGTCGGGGTCGCCAGGTACTCTGACAGGTGCGCGGTCTTGATCGCGCCATATGCCACGGATGCGTAGATACGGAATGACCATGGATCTCCATCAGTGAAGACGATGATCGGAATATGAAGTTCCTCGTTCAAACGCTTGATGAACCTTCGGGTGCTTCTGGCCGGCTGCCCTTTAAGGTGGACCAGAACCGAGTTGAAATCTTCATCGAACCCGTTCTCCACAAGTCGATCGAACATACCACCAGTTTCGATGGCGACCGCGAACTTTGCACTGGTGTCCACCAACTGCAACTTCTCCTTCTCCACATTGTAAGGAATGCCGTAACCAGAATCTCCGACGTCCTCACGGCAGTTCATCTTTTTCTGTTTACCTTTCCTATCGGTCTCGATTATGTTGATATCGCCTATGACCCTTGCTCCATCCTCTTCAGGTCGTAGTTTGAAATCCTCTCTGAGGCAACTGGTCACGATCTCAAGGTCCTCGGCAAGAAGGTTGGACTCGTCCTGAGTATGGAACTTTGCCTTGTCCCAGCCCTCCGAGATATAGTACATCTCCCTAAGGGTGGAGGATTTGTTCTCCTCGATCATCTCACGAATGAAGTCCAACATATAGGTGGTCCTCAAGAGCATCATCGCCCCTTTGACCTTCTTTGCCGATCTTGCACCTACCAGGTGACCGTACTTCCAGACGTTCACCTTAGGGTCGAACTTTATATTGCCTTTGGTCCTCAAGGGAAGTACCATTTTAGGCACCTTACCCTGGTCCAACTGATCATAAATGGACTCTGAGATCTGGTAGAGCCTCTTTACGGCATCATTGTTACGTTCATTGTTCGTCATTCAGATCCTCCCCCGATTCGTCGTAGTCCGGTTCTTCCTCCTCTTCAGGGGTTGCTTCCACAGTGGCCGCCTCGACCTCCGTGAAGTTCACCCCTTGAAGGTCCCAATCTCCTGGAAGTGGGTCAGCTCCCATAACGTCCACAGGGTTGATGCCGCTGACATACAGTTCTGTTTCATCGAATGTCTCTGGTTCAAGACCGTCCAATTTGAAAGAAACGTCCAATCTCCCGGTCGATGGTATCTTTGGCAACTGCCATGTGACCTTGGTCCCCTCTTTGATCTCCGATGGCCTTGGGTCGCACCTTTCTGCCATCAGGCTCCCCCTCGGGACCACTGTATGAAGTTCGAACCGTTGGATCTTGGGAGTATAGTTGTAGATCGATACGGTCACTCTATGACAGTTCTCCTCGAACTTGACCATATCATCGATCCAGACCACGTTCATGATCTTCGTCAAGGTCCCTCGGAGATCTGGTACTGGTTTGTTCACGATCTTCGCGGTCTTTTGTGCCATCAATGGAATGATTATCTGCACGATATCGAACTTTGCTCGTGTCTTTGTTTTCCTTTCCTTCTTATTAAGATGGGTCTTTAGGCTCCGTCCACAAGCCTTGAGCGCCAGTTCTATCTCTTCTTGGAGCTCTGGGACGTTGGCGACCGCCTCTTTTGCCTCTGATGTGAATGGTATCTTCGTAGATGCCACATGGATCAACATGATCGCCGGCCCGAAGGGTATCCCGCTCCCGCCCCTTTGCTCTAGACCATACCTCCGCCAGTCGGTGTTCTCGATGGCCTTAGTGATGACACATGCACCTTGTTGATATAACAGAGGTACACGGTTCGCGAACCTTAGTATTTGGACAGGTTGGTCCTTCGGCAGATCTCCACCATAGACTATCCCGACCTCCACAAGAAATGGATTTCCAGAATGAACTCTTGGATCCCTGGTCACAGGCGGAGCATAGAACTCTGGTTTCATGTCGATAAGAACATGTTTAATCCCCTTACGGATCAGGTTCTCCCCGATCGGCGATAGGCAATCGACCTGAGGGGCCATGATCTTGACCTTCCCGATACCCTCAAGTAATTGCTTACATGAATCCAGGGTAAGGTTCCCTGGTTTTGTCGTCTCGGGCATGGAGGCCGCAATACAGATTCTCCTTCGCGACCCTTTCCGATATACGATTGAAATCGTTCTGAAGAAATTTTGCTAGATTCCTTTCTTTTGTGATCTTGGCCATGGCCATGAGAGTACCGAGCTCGATGCCGTCCGGATGAGGCTTGATCTCCTTGGTGGGAGGTGGCATCTGGTCCGTCGCTCTCTCGAAGATGTATTTCCTTCCATCCGGGTCCACGAAGATCATCGTTGCATGCGGGTTAACTATGGCCGTCTGTTTAAGATACTCAAGGACAGATTGCTTTCCCGTAACATATCTGCCATTCATGTAGAACTCGACCCTTGTCCCATGTGGCTTCTCGTTCCATGGGATGAAGTCTTCCCTCAATATCTCAGGCTGGTTCTTTTTAGTGTCGATTATCAGGTCGATCTCCTTTGCCGCCTCGGCCCCCTCGACCTTTGATCTGGCCGTGGCGGGCTTTCCCGTGGTGATCTGACCGTACATGATTGTGGCCGATATCCCGATGCCCTGTTGCCCTCTCGACTGCCTAACGGCATGAAATCTTGAACCATATAACAATCGACCAAATACATTGGGCATTGCTGTGGAGACTATCCCTGGCCCATTGTCCTCCACCATGACCCGATACTCTTTCTGGTCGATCTTGTCGATCTTAACTATGACCTCCGGAAGTATCTGGGACTCTTCACATGCGTCCAGAGAATTGTCCACGGCCTCTTTCACGCCCATTATCAAGGATTTAACTGGAGAGTCGAAGCCCAGGATCTGACGGTTCTTTTCAAAGAACTCGGAGACCGATATCTCCTTTTGACCTTTTGCTAGCTTTTGTGCTATGGAGGGCATCCCTTTACCTCACTGTAGGTGTATATAAAAGATTATAGGAGGGTGGTTCGAAACTGACGTTCAGTTCTCGAACTCCTTTCCACAGTTCCAGCATTTCTTATCGTTCTCTTTGACCTTAGCGCCGCACTCGGTGCAGATAAAATCACCACTGTCATCGTCGAACTTTTCCCCACATTTTGGACATTCCTTGGAATCCGCGGGTACCTCCGCACCACACTCGGAGCAGACGAACTTGTCCGGCTTACCGGTCTCTTTATCCGTCTCTTGGACCTTCTTTGATCTCTTTGTGAGCTCGATCTGCTGCGACACCCCTTGCGCCTTCTTCTTCGATCGATCGAAGAACCATGCCAGCAACAGCAGCAGGAAGAACAACAATCCTGCAACGAAGAACGTGTAGAACAAAGCGAATTCGATCATGTGTACCTGAAGGGTGCTTTGAGGGACATCGATCACATAGTTCGAGGTCGTGTATGTCCAGACGGTAGCATTGCTCTTCCATGTACTGAAATAATATTCATAGAGACTATTATTTGTGAGCGTTATCGTCTGCGTGAACAATCGACCGGCACCTACCGCTGTCGAGTTGGTGCTCGTTATATTGATCAACTGCGAAGCGGAGTTCCAAGAATCCCTTACCGAGAAGGTCACGTTGGTGATGGAGGGATCTGTAACGATCACACTGAACTGATGGGTCGTGGCAGAATTGGATTGGAGAGGAGAGGCCGTCCCATTTATCAGCACCCCATCGGCCGAGCTCGTCACATCCCCGGTCGAGCTAGAGATTATATTGGATAAGTTAAGTCCGAACGGGACACTGATCACCAACAGGAGCACTATGCCAAAGACAGCAAGTTTCTTCCTATCCTTGAGACCAAAGTACCATGGAATGTAGTACGCCATCAGAGCGACTACCACAAAACTGAAAGCAGATCCCGTATGCGAACAGTAAGAAAGACCGCGCACAGAACTATCGTTAGCGTCAAGCCGACGGCTAGTCCGTACTTCTTCCTTCTGAACTTGAAAAACCTTCCTTTAAGGTCGTCCAGAGTTGACATTGCAACGGCATGGTCATGGGGAGTTTAAAGATTGTGATTTTACCTTACAAGAAAAGTCCCTTAGGCCGGTCATCCCCTGGACGAACTGACGGAACCCCGAACGACAACGAAGCTGCCGTAATATTTTATAGGGCCCAGGGTACCCCGGACCCTTCCCTGACGACGATCTTCCCCGACCCACAAATTATTCCTTGGGCCCGATGCACGCTCATTTTGTGAACTAGGCCCCTTTCGGCATCATCATGGGCGCTGGCCAACTTTGTGCTCAGAACACATTTTCGACGGCCATTGCTCATATTCGCCCGCTCACGGTCTTCCTCCGTTCTGAATGGCCTTGGGAGCCCTTTCTTTTCCCAAAGACAAGGTATGTTGTTCGACCCAGAACACCAACTTCCCTGAGATGGTAAAATGAGAGGAGCATGACGATGTAACAAGTAGAGGGAATACGAGCGGGTTTTCGAAATAAGGTGCGAGCTTATATCTCTGACCGCCCGTCCCACTGATGGTGTGGGTTTCAATACTATATGAGATCTGTAATCAAAAGGGTTGCTTAATCCAGCATTATGTTGAGCCTGGAGCGGCCCGGTCCAAATCGTTCGCTCAAAAAGCGGTCACATTCCCAGATGAGCACACGATGAAGGATCTGGCATCAATAAATGTAATGATCCAACGGAGGAATGTTCCGAACCACCGATCTTCCTTGCTCATGATCGCTCCCAAGGGACAAAGAACGACGGGACCATGGTCCTCATGTGTCTAACTTATGCTCTGTTCTTAGTTCGTTCGCCAAAGATATCGTGAAAGCCCTCTCCATGGTCCGATCACTGTCGACAGATGATCCGGACCTTTCGCTCATTCCATGACGCCATGACCGGGATCTTCCATTTATTGGTCGGACGCCCGAACGCCCAACGACCTTCCGACCTCTTCGGAAAGTTTCTTTAACTACGGTTCAATGCATGTATCATGCGTTACCTCTTGAGGGGTAAGATCCATAGGGCGGTCGTTACCGATGCGAACCCTGAATACATCGGAAGCATCACCATCGACAAGGACCTTCTGGCCCATGCGGACATTTGGGCAGGGGAACGGGTCCTGATCTCCGATGTTAATAATGGAGCAAGGTTCGAGACCTACGTGGTCGAAGGGAAGCCGGGTTCAGGAACCATAGCGGTCAACGGGGCTGCGGCAAAGCTGGTCAAACAAGGAGACCGTTTGATCATCATGGGTTTTGAACTGACGGACAAGCCAATAACGCCGAAGATCCTCTTGGTCAACGAGAAGAACCAACTTATCAAGACACTTCACAGTGTGAGCGAATGAGCATTGGTCGACTTAACGACTAGATGGCGGGTGGAATAAGCATGAAGCTCAGGGTTTTCACGGACGGAGGGTCCAGGGGTAATCCAGGTCCTTCCGCATATGCGGTCATTGTGACCGATGAACAGGGTAAGATAATCAAAGAGTTCGCCCGTTATAACGGAAAAGGCTCGAACAATGAGGCGGAATATCAAGGAGCTATCGCAGGGCTCAAGGAAGCGAAAGCAATGGGCGCGGACGAGGTCGAGATGGTCATGGACTCCGAGCTTGTGGTCCGCCACGTCAATGGACAGTACGCCTGCCGTGCAAGCAACCTGATCCCTTTGCTGGATGATGTCAAAAAACTGAAGGCGACATTTAAGCACGCCCATTTTCATCATGTACCGAGGGAAGACAGGATGGTCAGTAGGGCCGACAAACTGTTGAACGAAGAACTTGACATCATAGCCCATCTAACTCCAAAAGGGGCAAAGAACCTCTGATGCCTCTTGGGCCGACCCGGAACTGAAAAATGTTACATTTCGAAGTGCCGGTCGATGAACGCGCATGAACTTCGAACCGATCAAGTTAGGTCAAGAATATCAACACATAGTTTTATCGCCCCTGCGAACAAGTTCGTGAACCTTCTTGCTCCGCTACGAATGAAGAACTCTGCTCAGGAATGGTCCAGGAGAACCTTCGTTCTTCGTTAAAGGTTAGGCTATATCTTTAAATACTGGCCGGGTTTTGAGAGAGATAGTGACCGAGGTCGAGGGCTCAACTCTCCTCCTAAATAATTTTCCTCCGAATCCCCACCAAGCGCTCGGCCTTGGCCACTACTTAGTTCGATAGTTCCGACACGAGCTCTGACAACTTTACCGAACGCTGTTCGCCCGTCTTCATATCTCGGACCGACACAGAGTCCTGTGCAAGCTCCTTCTCTCCTACGATTATCGCCCTTTTCGCACGGATCGAATCCGCGTACTTGAAGTTCTTAGAGAGGCTCCTTCCCATGAGGTCCACCTCCGTCGTTATGTTAGAGCCTCTTAACATGGATGTGATCCTGAACGCTTGATGCCTGACGGAAGCAGTGACCGGGATCACGAAGGCATCGACCTCATGTTTTGGAGCATCATGGCCCTCTTTTTCCAATGCTAGAAGCGTTCGGTCAAATCCTATCCCGAAACCTGTCGAGAAGGTTCTTTCTCCACCGAACAGTTCGGTCAACGAGTATGACCCACCTCCGCAGATCTGTTTCTCTGCGCCCAAAGAGGGTGCGTCCATTTCGAACACCATGCCCGTGTAATAATCTAAACCTCTGACGACACCAAAGATCGAACTGAACGTTATTGAAACCATAATCGGAGAGGATGTCAAAGATCTCGTGAAGATGCTCCTTCGCATCACCATCCACCTTTTCGAGGACCTCGATGCTCCCGATAGTGCCGGTGATATCTATCACTTTTTCGATCGATGACCGGTCCATCCCTGCCTGTACCATACTTGTTCGTGCTTCCTCGAACTCCTTTTTATCCAATTTTTGTAGGATAGGCTGGGCTGCCTCTCCCGAGATACCAGAACTGGCCAGTAGGTCCTTCAACACCCCTATGTGCCCGATACGGATCCGATAGTCCCTCAGCCCTATGGACCTAATGATGCTAGCCGAGAGCGCTATCACCTCCGCGTCCGATTCAGGACCTGGGTTCCCGATAAGTTCGGCACCGAACTGGAAGAACTCCCGATATCTCCCGCTCTGGGGTCTTTCGTATCTAAAGCACTGTCCAAAATAGAACATTTTCAAAGGTCTTGGATAGTTTGTAAGCTCGTTCACGAAGAAACGCATGGCAGGCGCTGTCAGTTCAGGACGAAGTGCTATGTCCCTTCCTCCCTTGTCCTTGAACGTGTACATTTCATCGATGACGTTCGGTCCGGACCTTATAGTAAAAAGCTCGGTATGCTCAAAGATAGGGGTCGCTATCTCCCTGAAGCCGAAGAGACCTGCCTGCTTTCGCATGACTCCTTCAAGAGCCCTTCTGACCTCCATTTCCTCAGGAGTGAAATCCCTGGTCCCTCGTGGACGCTGAATCATCAGCTCGCAATATTGATATCGTTATAAATAGTGTCGCCAGAAAACCCATCTTAAGAAGCTGGCGAACGGCGACGATGTCGTTTTTCCCTCCGAGACCGATGAAGAGAATGTTCCAAAAAGATATCCGTTGATCGTTCTCATCATCAATGGAAAGATATGATGGCACCCGGTAAAGATGAGAGCGGAGAAGAACTTGAGATGTATGGTTCAGAGAACGTGGTCCTGCCGCCTCCCGATGATACGAAGATCGTGATCTTATGCACAAGACCATCTTCGGATCTCATCCCGATATACCTTCTGGCCCGCCGGTATGAGGAGAACATACGCAGAAAGATGTATTTTGCGGCCGCAGAGCCAGGATGGCTAGTGGCCCGGATCGCCTCGTTCTTGAGGGTCATTAGGGACCCGGAACAGGAGAGAAAGGTCATGGCGATGTCGACACTGTTCGATAACGGACATCTCGTTTACCTTCTAGACCTTCCAGGAAATGGTAACCTGGCCGTACCAAGCGAAAGGACCATCGATCTCGGAAAGCATCTGACCTCGTTCGAGCCGGCACCTTTGCTCACCTTAGGCACACAATCCCGCCTATGGGTCACAGATAATCTCAGGGATACCAGGACGGTTCTATCGTTCCCAGAACCGCTCGGTAATGATCCTTCGTGGGACCCTAAAATGCTCGAGAAGATGAGAAGGTCTCAGGGCTTGGAGAGATCGGAGCCTCTGAGCAAGATGTTGATGAGCATCGATGAACTGGTCCATCTCTGCTCAGGACCATGATCCTTTTATTTCCTCGATCGGTCCCTGAAAGGTCGAACGGGTCACATCGACGCTCGGTTCAATCCGTGATCCTTCGAGTGACTATCGTGACGATGTCCCCGTTATGGAACCTGTGGTCGACCCCCACCATTTGACCGGGGAACTTCGCGCTGGTCCCCCAGACCAGAGCATAACGGAAGTTCTTTCTGAAAGAACGATGGATGCGATCGCATAGGTCCCCGACCGTACTTCCGTTCATTATGACCATGGGCTCGTCCATGTCCGCATCCCTCCCCTGGGGCTTTAAGAAGACATGAATGAAGTCCAGCTTTTTGTACAATGCTTCCTTGAGCTCATCAAGATTGATCTCCTTGTTCGCAGAGATGAAGATAGGGTTCCACGCCCTCAGTCTATATCGGAACTCTTCAAGCTCTGTAGGGGAAATCGCATCGATCTTATTCAATACCGCCATCGCCTTGAGATATACTCTATTCCCGGTAAGGGCATCGATCAGTTGGTCCTCCGTTACGTCTTCGCGGATGACCACCTCTGCGTTGACATAACCGTATTCGGATACCATGTCCTTGGCCAGTTCGATATCGATCTTCGTCAACTGGACGGTAGGTTTGACATCGATCCCTCCCCTCTCCGTCTTGGTTATGACGACATTTGGGGGATGAGTGTTCAGCCTTATTCCCGTGGCCTCCAGCTCGTTGATCAGCACATCGATGTTGGCCTCATAGACGTCGATGACGAACAGAATAAGGTCCGATGTCCTGACAACCGCCAGGACCTCTCTTCCCCGACCTTTTCCTTTCGAAGCGTCCCTGATGAGGCCTGGCATGTCGAGCACTTGGATCCTGGCGAACTTATAGTCGAGTATGCCTGGAATAACATCCAAGGTCGTGAAGGCATATGCCGCCACGTCGCTCTTAGCATCGGTAAGTTTATTGAGAAGCGTAGATTTTCCAACGCTGGGAAAACCAACCAGTGCGACCGTGGCATTACCCGATTTTTTAACAGAATAACCTTGACCGCCGCCACCGGATGATGCCCGCCTCTTTTCTTGCTCCACCTTCAGGCGAGCCATCTTTGCTTTTAACTTCCCAATGTGACCCTGGGTCTTTTTATTGTACTGGGTCTTGAGGATCTCATCCTCTATCGCTTTGATCTGTTCCTCAATGGTCGCGGCCAATAACCTACCCCGAAGTAATTTGTGTTCCCGCCTTACTCAACAAAGCCTTATCTAAACATTCCGGTGCCGTTATTATCGCTTTTTTTCCACCATCCCTTATGAACTGGAGGGCAGCCTCCACTTTCGGCCCCATGCTTCCATGATGAAAATGACCTTGTTCCAGATAGGTTTGCATCTCCCCCAAGTTGACATTTTCCAGAGGTGTCGGATGGTCGCTCCCGAAGTTCAAATATGCCCTATCAACATCCGTCAAGAATATCAATAGTTGATCGTTCAACGATGTCGCCAACGATGATGCCACGAGGTCCTTATCGACCACGGCCTCGATCCCTAAGAGGCCCCGCCCACTTCTAGCGACCGGTATGCCTCCACCACCTCCTGCGATGATTATCATTCTAGGGTCCTCTGATATGGACAGTAGCTTAATGGCATCGGCCTCGAGGACCTTGAGAGGCTTCGGTGAGGCCACGAGCCTACGATAACCCTTTCTCTCCTTATCCTCTTCCATGGTCCAGTCCCTGGTCCTGGCGATCTTCTCCGCCTCCTCCTTAGAATAGTACGGACCGATCGGTTTGGTCAAGCTCTCGATAGTCTTATCATCGACCAGTGTCCTTGTGAGCACACATATCGTACCGATGTTCAGACCTTCCCTTTCCAGTTCTCCTGCCAATGCCTGTTCTATAAGGTATCCTATCTGACCTTGTGATTCGGCGACGCAGACGTCCAATGGCATTGGCGGAACCTCGTCCTTGACCAACTCGTTCTGCAGCAATATGTTGCCGACCTGAGGGCCGTTCCCATGCACGAGCGTGAGTGCATAGTTCTCCTTGACCATGCTAACCAGCGACCTACAAGTGGCCTTCAGATTGCTAACTTGGTTCGCCACGGTCGCTTCCTCTCCCCGTCTAAGGATGGCATTTCCTCCAACAGCTATCAACGCCCTCTTCATGGTCCGTCCTCATTTCAAATAGCTTCATGCTAAAAAACGTTCCTCATCGACGCACCTGGTAACGGAACCGTCCTGTCAGGAGGACCGTCCCATGATGTGGACATGGGACGGTCGGCCATACAGAAATATAGGCTGGGGAGACAGAATTGTTATATCAGATGCTCAAACGTCCGAACGATGATAGATGTTGAAGGGATCATCAGGCAGAGGTTAGATGCTCTGAGGAGCGACGACCCTGACATCGATGTCGAGTACGATATCATTGAGGATGGGGACTGGGGTTTCATAACCATACTGGATGATGAATTAGAACCGATGGCGTTCGAGTTCGTCGAATCCCAATTGAGCTGGAAACGTGGGGAAGCGGTCGAGGAGTACAACAACCTAGCAGGGGATGGGTTCGATGTGGCTGTCATCGCCCCGGACGAGACTTTCCTGGACCTGAACGCCCTGCTCGCTTCGAAGGGGGACCCCAATATCGGGCTATTCAGCTATTCCTCGTTAGGGATCAGACCGATCCCCTTGGCATCCTGAAGGACATATTGGGAAGGCCACATGTCCCCGCACCCCATAATGGAACACCTGGTCGATCATGATCAAGAACGATGATGTGTACCGGTCTGCGCGATCCAGCGGCCTGTTGGAGATGTTCTCATGCCCTTTTTCGCTCCGACCCGCTTTCCTTCCCCCGGTCATCACGGGTTGACCCATCGTTCGCATAAGTTAAATAAGTGGTTCATTTTTTGTCATTTGACGGTGAACGAATGACGATGTGGAAATCCTTACCAGTGGGAAGGGACCCTCCCAACACTGTAAACGTGATAATCGAGACCCCTAAGGGAAGTAAGAACAAGTACGAAGTGTCAAAGGACTATGACAGCATTGTACTGGATAGAGTTCTTCATTCAAGTGTCGTTTTCCCGATGGACTATGGGATGATCCCCAGGACCTATTGCGAGGATGGGGATGCCATCGATGCCATGGTCATCATCAGCGAGCCAACATTTACGGGTTGCGTCCTTGAGGCAAGGCCCATTGGACTTCTCCGGATGAGGGACGAAAAAGGTGCTGATGACAAGATCCTTTGTGCCGCGATCCGGGACCCAAGGAACCGGGAGTATTTTGACATCACCGATCTCCCGACCCACTATCTAGATGAGATCGCAGAGTTCTTCAGAACGTACAAGCACCTGGAGGAGGGTAAGAACACCCAGGTCCTCGGCTGGGAAGCGCGGTCATCAGGCTTGAAGGCGGTATTGGACGGAATGGATCTTTTCGAAAAGATGTTCAACACCAAAGTAGAAAAGGATGGACCTTCTGCGGAACATAAGGTCCTGCATCCAGACCATTAGATGAGCGGGCGATCGTACACAAAAGGTATGATCGCCGACCGGCAATAAAAAAAGAAAAGAGCGAGGTCAGCTCTTCTCTGATCCGCTCTGTTCATCTTGTGTTTCTTGGCGCTTCTGGACCTTTGCCGTACAGTTCCGGGGGGTTCTCCTCGGAGGTGTCTTCCCTTTCCTCGGTCGTTTCTTCTTGGGGCCTCTGACCTCTCACAGCCTCGCTGCTTTTGGACGGCTCCATCCTTTTCTCAGGCTCCTCCTCACCTCTCATTCCCTTTGAGAAGCCTGAACCCATCTCCCTTAGTACGGTTGTGACCTTTCTTAATCCTCGGCCAATGCTCTCCCCGGTCTGGTGAGCGATGTCCTCTGGCTTGCCCTCCTGACCGATATCACTGACCTTCTCACGTACCTTAGTGCCCATATCGTGGGTCTTTCCCATTACCTGCCCTCCGACATCACGGGCCTTTCCCACCGTGGATCCTCCCACGGCCTGTGCCTTGGTCGAGACCGAGCTGCCCTCTTTGGATCCTGGTCACGGGTACCGTCTCACCTTCCGACATCTTTCCCCGTTCTTGTCCCATCGTTCCTGCAGCCGTCGTTTTACCTTTGCCAGCTATCTCTTGTCTTGCTGCCTCTGCACCGGCGGCCGCCCCTGCAGCATATGCGGCCTTCATTATGGTCTCACGCTCTTCGGACGGCCCGCCTGAAGGCACCCCCTGACCAAACCGTCCGGGGGCCCCGCCCATCGCCCCTGTTCCAGATCTTGATGTTCCCGCACCGAAGGACGACTGTGGAGCAGCATCGCCGGTCGGTCTTTCGAACGTTTCCGAATAATAGCTTCCTGTGCCTGGACGATACAACGGAGAATCGGTCCCCTGTCGTAACATCTCTTCCCTGCTGAGGCGAGGTTGATATCCTTCCCCCGTTCCCCTGCTCATCTTCTCCCTCATAAACCGCGGACTTCCCTCACCAAAATAGGCTTCTGGAGCAGCATCGCCGGTCGGCCTTTCGAACGATTCCGAATAATAGCTTCCTGTGCCAGCGTTGTATAAAGGTCTGTCAGAGGCCCGACGAGATGCTCCGACCCTTCCGTACGATCCCGCGCCGAAGGACGACTGTGGAGCAGCATCGCCGGTCGGTCTTTCGAACGTTTCCGAATAATAGCTTCCTGTGCCTGGACGATACAACGGAGAATCGGTCCCCTGTCGTAACATCTCTTCCCTGGAGAGCTTATCCTGGTGCGACTCCGACCATCTGGATGGGGCCATTCCACCAGAAAATCTTCTTTGTTCCATGACCCTGAGCTCCTGCTCCCTCCGAGCTATATCCCTCTCCCTTTGGGCCACAGAGGCTTCCCTCTCTGCTAAGCTCGTCCGTTCCGCATCCCTCTTGCCCTTGGTCTCCTCGTTCCACATATGTACCATCATCTCCAATGTCGCTCATTCATCGCTATCGGGCCAGATTTCCTCCGGACATATCCCTCTGAACATTTTTTTCCAGATCTCGTCATGTTGGCGGAAGAAGACCTTTACCTGCGACCATAAGTTCGATCATTCATATCCCGGCCAGCTCCCATCGGGATCTAACAAACGTAGCGACGTGGGGTCTCAACATATATACTGTTTACTATCGAAAAAAAGGTTAAAAATGCATCCAGATTATATTATTATATATTTTATTTCATTATTATTATGGTTCTCATGATGAAATGCACTATCCTTTGGGACGGGACCATTTGCTTCGTCCAGCCAATTTCAGCTGGTGCGTTGAATGCCAAAGAGGTTCACTACCCATGGGCATCATCCCAG
Organism: Methanomassiliicoccaceae archaeon; assembly: GCA_963741025.1. Taxonomy (GTDB): domain Archaea; phylum Thermoplasmatota; class Thermoplasmata; order Methanomassiliicoccales; family Methanomassiliicoccaceae; genus CAVUGW01. The sequence goes on along the minus strand of CAVUGW010000005.1, from coordinate 26,322 downwards.
ATCGCGCCGGACTTGGCTCCCTGCAACATTGGCCACATGCTGCATACATCGCAGCATTTGCAGGGGAACTCCCGCTGGCCGAATGAACTGGTAAGCCACCGGGGTCTCGACGATCCAGTTCGCCTTGACGACCGATCCGCCTGGACCGACGGACATGTCAGGGATTTTCCTGGACTGGCAGAGATCATTCGTTCAAGTGCGCTCGGTCCGCATGGTTCCATCAGGGCGTCGGTCCTTCGGGGCGACCTGCGATTTCCCCCAATATGGCCTGGTCCTCTGCCCACCCGACCCTTCAACTATCACAGTGGGATCCCCCGCTCGCAAAGATTATATAACGTATCCGGCGTTCTGTCTCCCGGTAAAGATGCCCCAGCAAAAAAAGAACACAGGATTCCAGTCAGCCGCTGGTCTTATCAGGTATTTTGATAACGAGGTCGATAAGGGCCCTGTCCTCAAACCTTGGTATGTGGTAGGGGCGATCATAGCATTGGTAGTGGTGGTCGAGATACTGACCGTAGCTTTCCCAACGTGAACATTGGGCAGGTCAAACCAATATCTTAGAACGAGAGGGCGTTCCCTCGGTGTTGATCTTTTTGTCTAGGTTATCAAGTAAAGCACCGTAAAGATCGCTCGGGTTTTCTGATCTGAAATATCTCATCTAGATGCAACTAGAAACGTGGATCCACGATGACCAGCAATATCTCTTCTTGAAAAGGCTAATATCTATTGAAGGGGATTCGACGCTTATATGAGGATCGCTCTCGTACAAACACCTTGCTCATTGGGGGACAAGGAGCGGAACATCGCAAGCATGGAGAGAATGCTGGACAAAAAGGAAGCGGACCTCTATGTGTTCTCGGAACTTTTTTTGACAGGATATATGGTCAGGGACCAAATGTTCCGTCTGGCAGAGGATGTTCATGGCGATTCTGTTCGACACATTTCGAAGATCGCCGAGCAGCGGTCATGCCACATACTTTTTGGTATGGCATCGAAAGACGAAGAGGCCCCTGGAATCATAAGGAACAGTGCGATAGGTATCTCTCCAGATGGAATGATACAAAAGTACGACAAGAACAATTTGGCAACCTTCGGGCCGTTCGAGGAAGGTCTTTACTTTGGACCCGGTAGGGAACAAGTGATGTTCGATTTCGATGGAACGAAAGTAGGTGTCATGATATGTTATGACCTCTTCTTCCCCGAGCTTTCGAAGGCCTACGCTTTGAACGGAGCGGAGGCCATCATCTGTTTGTCGGCCTCGCCCGTGACCTCTAGGGACATGTTCGAGAAGATAATCCCGGCCAGAGCGGTAGAGAACACTTGTTATGTTTTCTACATCAATCAGGTGGGATGCCAGCTCAACGAGGTCTTCTTCGGTGGGGCGGAGGCTGTCGATCCAGAGGGATCGACGGGTCACCAAGAACAAATACTTCGAAGAGGACATCGGTATCGTCGAGCTTTCAAGGCAGGACCTTGAACTGGCAAGAAGGATAAGACCCACCGTCCGGGACTCCCTATAGCAGATAGAGCGATCATTGACGAGGTCTTATGATCCGACAAGGGCATGTCAGATCATCACATGGGAGGGTGCCACCACTTTCGGTTCGATCAAGCTTCGGTGGCTCATGATCTCCCGAGGATCTCTTGATCGGACCAGGCTCCGTTCGGTCGGAGAAACCGTCATGATCGCCGTTAATCGTGCATTTTGTTCTAGTACCTGATATTTTCTCCATCATCTTCTCCTCTTGGTATATGACCGGAACGATCGTTCTCAAATGATTCCGTTGGAGTGCACCGAAAGTGGCTAATGTATATCTTATGATGGACACCCGCTCGTCCTTACGAAAGTGAGCGCTATCATGGCAAGGTCCGAGCGAGAGGTTCTCCATATGATCAGGGGGGTAAGAACTAGAAAGGATGATCGTGGTAATAAGGTGCGAGAGAACGATACTGCGCATGTTCACATCACCGAAAGACGCATATATTCGTGACCATTCTTCCCTCTCGTGATCCTCTGCTGAGGGTCGCACATGTACGGTCAGAACGACCGGAGCTCAAGCTTGTGGACGACCGGCTCGGACAGTCAAAAGCGCAAAGTATGAAGGTCGGACGGATGAAACGGGAAGCTCTGCATCGAAGACAGGGCGGTTCACATTCAGTGATGCGGTTAGGAGCTTAACTAAGCCGAGGTGGCCCAGACCGGTAAGGCGCAAGCCTGGAATTTTCTGGCCAGAAAGCTTGTGTCCGCAAGGACTCGGGAGTTCAAATCTCCCCCTCGGCGCTCAACGACCGTAACTTCTTGAGAACCAACAAGAACCATTATGCACTTCATACGTATCAGCGACATCGAACGGAATGGCCCGATCGTGCAGATCATGGCCAATCCTATTATTTACACACAAATGATTAGGGTCGGTCAGGACCTTGAACTTATCATTGAAGGTATTAGAATGAAGGTTAACGTCGATCTCCGTCTAAAGGACATCCCTGGTCAGTTGGTCAGGGCATTGGAACCGATATCGGCAAACGATGGTAACATCAGGGGTGTGGTACACCATCACGATGAGGAGGTCGGAGGACGGATACAGGTGAACGTGACCTTCGAGGTGAGATCGGAACCTATCCTTGCAAAGGTCCTGCAGATCTGGAAAGAAAGAGAGATAGATGTAGCAAAGATCGATGCCATTTTCGAGACGTATCGCGTCGAGTACCTCCTTGTCGGTGATATCTCTTCCAAAGAGCTCGAAGGGATCACGGATAGCCTTGAGACCATAGAGGGGATAGCCTCGATAGATATTCGTTATGCTGGATCATCAAGTAGTCGTAGCAGATCGGCGATGATCACTGGTAAGGCCACCAAAAAGGATACCATCAAAACGCTAGATGATTATTTCATCAAGCGCTCGGAGAAGAAAGGGTATACTTTAGTGAGGGGGCTGGAATAGATGGACGTGACTGATAGCCGGTTTTGGGACGGTCGGCCAAGGGGTGGCGGAGGCCATCCAGTGGAAGAACGATCTATTGAATGAAAAATTCCATGACCGGGTGCGTCTGGTCGGAGCCTTCGATTCGACATCGTACGAGATCTCAAAAGAAGGATTGCCCCCGGCCAAACTGTTAGCTCAAAAACTGGCCGACGGGAAGGTGGGTGCATCGAACATGGATATGGACCCAATAAGCATCGTCCAGGATCTCGAGTATGATACATTGATCGATGTTACACCGACCAATATACTGAATGCGGAACCATCGCTGACATACATCCGGACCGCATTGAAAGCTGGAAGGAACGTCATAACATCGAACAAAGGTCCCTTGGCCATGAAGTTCAGGGAGATCTCCGATCTCGCAGAGGCCAACGGGGTCCATCTGAGATATGAGGCCTCGGTCGGAGGGGCCATGCCCATCATCAATCTCTCCAGGGAGCTTCTTCCGGGGGAGAGCGATCTATTCCCTGCGTGGAATATTGAACGGGACCTGCAATTTCATCCTTAATCGCATGAGGGACGAGGGGCTTCCCTTCGAACAGGCCCTAAGAGAGGCCCAGGAGATGGGGATCGCTGAGAAGGACCCATCCTATGATATAGATGGCGTGGACAGCGCTTGTAAGCTCGCAATTCTGGCCAATGCGATCTTTGGAAAGGACGTGACATATTCCGATATAAACAGGGTAGGTATCAGGAGCATCTCAGGGGAAGCCATAGCTCTTGCGGCCGAACAGAAGAAGGTCATCAGACTTATCGGCGAGATAAGTGAGAACAAGCTCGAGGTATCCCCTAGGCTCGTACCCACAGGCCACCCATTGTCCATCGGAGGAACATTGAACATCGCCCAATTGCTCACGGACATGGCCGGGGAGATCGACTGTCGCTGGTCGCGGAGCTGGAAAAATGGAAACCGCTAGTGCGATCTTGAGCGATATCGTGGCGATAATGAAGGACAATAAGGCCAGGGAAGCGTGCCGGATCTAGGCTGTCGTCCATACTTGGTCAGCATCGATCGTTTTTACTGGCCAAGGAGCAAGAAGGCACACGAACTCGCTAGTAGGTGTGTCTATCCCTTGATGACCGGCCGGAAAGAGCATATATGGATAGTGGGACAGGCCGAGTCCCGTCACTGCCTTGTCGGTCAGAGCGTCTTGCTTTCGGACGGGGCTTGATCGTCTTTTCGTCGATATGCACATTTACGACGGCCGTTCGGACATAAGGAGACCCTCGCCATCCTCCTATCGACGTCGATCCCTCCTGTCCATTTCATCTACCAGCTTTTCGCAGCGGATCTCACGCCCTCAAATGTCGATAGTGAACATATCGGTCCATGTTCGCATAAGTTAAATACAGATGCCACATTATCCTAAAAAGCCACGGAGTAGTTCTCTATGAAGTGCACAGAAAGGGATTTATTTATTCGGCCCTAAAGTTGCGATCTATGATACCACACTTAGGGATGGTACCCAGTCGGAAGGGGTCTCCTTTTCGACCGAAGACAAGTTGGATATAACCAGGCGCCTCGACATCTTCGGGGTCGATTTCATCGAGGGTGGATGGCCGGGGTCCAATCCAAAGGATATCGCGTTCTTTGAAGCGGCGCGAAGACTTGAGCTTAGGAACTCCAGGTTGGTTGCGTTCGGTAGCACCCGTAAGGCCGGGACGACCGCGGCCGAGGACCCTAACATTCGCTCGCTCGTCGCCTCAAGGACCCCGTATGCTGCGATCTTCGGAAAGTCCCTGGGACCTTCATGTCGAATGTGCATTGAAGGTCCCCCTAAAGGAAAATCTTGACATGGTGAGCGATAGCGTAGAGCATCTACGACGCAACAACATAAAGGTCATCTTCGATGCGGAGCATTTCTTCGATGGATGGAAGAACGCAAGAGAATATTCTCTAGAGGTCCTTGAGGCAGCATGTTCTGCTGGGGCCGAATGGCTTGTACTATGCGATACCAACGGCGGAACCATGACGAGGGACGTCCGGACGGCCGTGATGGAGGTCGTCGATATGTTCGATACTCCCCTCGGGATCGATGTCCACAATGACTGCGAGCTTGCGGTGGCCAATTCATTGGCATCGGTCGAGTGCGGTGTGTCCATGGTACAAGGGACGATCAATGGCTTCGGGGAAAGATGCGGCAATGCCAACCTTTGTTCGGTCATACCCAATCTCGTCCTGAAGATGGGTCGCCAGGTCAATATATCCGACCTGACCGGGCTGACGGCCTTAGCAGATTTCGTGAACGAAACCGCAAACCTGTCAGCAGACCCCAGACTTCCATTCGTTGGAAAGAGCGCTTTTGCTCATAAGGCAGGTGTGCATGTCAGCGCCCTGATGAGGGATGGACGGACATACGAACATATCGACCCTTCTCTGGTCGGGAACGAACGAAGGCTTCTGGTCTCAGAGCTTTCTGGAACGGCGAGCATCCTTGCAAAGATGAAGGCCTTCGGCATAGATGGTGAGAAAGAGGGGGAAGAGATATCCTCGCTCGAATAAAGCAACTTGAATCGGAAGGGTTCCAGTTCGAAGGTGCAGATGCGAGCTTTGAGCTTTTGGTCAGGCGCCTCGTCAATGGGCAGAAATCGCCATTCAAATTGGAGGGTTTCAGGATATTCGTGGACGTTTCCGGTTCTAACATAACTGTCCGAGGCCAGCATCAAGGTGATCGACTCGAACGGTGTAATGGAGCATACCGCCGCCAATGGTAATGGCCCGGTGAACGCGCTCGATATGGCGGTCCGAAAGGCGCTCGAAAGGTTCTACCCTGAACTAAAAGAGGTAAGACTGGCAGATTATAAGGTCAGAGTGATCGACGGAAAGGACGCGACAGGGGCGAAGGTCAGGGTATTGATACGCTCTACAGATGGCATGAGCTCATGGACCACAGTAGGCGTGTCCACGAACATAATCGAAGCCAGCCTGATGGCCCTGCTCGATAGCATGGAGTTCAAGTTATTGAAGGCAAAGAGCTCCTGTGAACAAGCGGGCCTTTGAGGACATCGCTCATAAATGCATTGCAATCCCGGATGGCGGGGGCCATCTGTCCAAAACGATGGTTCCGGTCGCTCCTTCCCACCACCCTATCGCATCCTAGAAGCACTTATTCCCGGCCCTTCGGAAGGGGGTCCTCGATCACATAGTCCTAAATATGGAGTATATCGCTCCATAGATCGGTCCTGATGCCATACGACATAGAGATCATAGGTCCAGATGTTAGAGAGGAGCTTTATTCCAAATATGCTGCCAGATTCCTATATACAAGGAAAGCAGAGATCTACGGATGTTGTATCAAGCTCCTGACCGACCAGGAGCATACCAAGAACATGTGGGATGACAACTTCTACAACATGTCCGAGAGCGTCCGGTCCCATGGAAGCATTATAGTTCTGGACGATCCCAAGCAAAGAACCGGTGTCAGGTACGATCCCCTTACCAAGACCGCGTTCCTGTTCAACTTCGATTACTACGGGTGGATCAAGAGCGTGGCGCTCGCCTTGACCGGGGACATCCTGGAAGATGAGCACCATATCTACTCAGTTCATGGAGCGGCGATCGATCTGGCAGGAAGAGGCGTATCCCTTATAGCCCCATCAAAGACAGGAAAGACCACCCATTCGTGGGGATTATTATGTATACCTGGGGCCAGACTGGTGACCGATGATTGGTACTATGTCCGATTGTGCGCTCAACGACCGATGGCCTTTGGTTCGGAGAAGAACTTCTATATCGAAGGCGACATCGCGGGCATATGGCCCGAGTATCAGGGATTGGTCGAAGGGGCTCACTTCGATAACAAAGGAAGGGCGATCGTAAACCTGCGTTGGACGGTAGGTCAAGGAGGGGTCGTACCGATGACGACCATATATCATCTTATTTTACTGATCAGAGAACCTGATGAAAAAAGAACTCTTATCGAGCCATCAAAGGGAGAGGCCCTCGATCATCTCTTGGAACATGATTTCTGCAATCCCCATCAACTGGTCAGAGATGATAGAAAGCTCAAGATCAGGAAGGGGTTCTTTGAAAGATTTCTTGCTCAATGCGATGTTCACATCGTAAATACAATCGGTTCCCCGACCGAATCGCAGACGATCATCAGGGACCTGTTGATCGATTAATGAACATGCTTCGACCTCACCGATCTGCATTGAGCGCATCTCTTTGATAATGGGCCGAGCATGGACCGGATCACTACGATCAAGTTGTGGACAAAAAGGGACCTCTATCTGGCACTCGTGGATGATTGACCTGAACAAGATCTACCGGTCCCATAAAAAGGGGATGTTATGCGAGGAGCCCCCGAAGATAAGAAAATGGTGGGGAAGTTGGAGAAGGTCCACGGGGACTCCCCAATGGATTAATGTCGTTATGTTAATAAAATCTTTGGGTAAGTGAACTGCCCTGCCCTTGCGGGCGGAGCTTCCTGCTTCATCCAGCTGACCTGACTGTCGCATTCGCTGATGCACGTAGTGGTCGGCCGTCCACTAGCTTGAGATGCGGTCGTTCCGATCTTGCGCTATTCGATCCCCTTCCAGGATCCGCGAAAGGGGAAGAACGGTCGCGAACATGAACGTCTTTCGATGGGTGGAGCGAAAGTATCTCGCTCCCATCCCCCGGCTGGCACATGGGGACCTCTCGCCCACGCGAAGTTAAATATCGTCCGCCGTAAATACCCGTTCCACTGCCCAAGAGGTCTAAAATGAGATCGTCCAGTGAACGTTCCAAGGACCGGTGATCTGATCTGATCATTCCAAGCTCGTTCCGCTCAACATTGATGAAGGCGTCTGAACCTCATGCCTGGATCATGTTGAGACATGCCGAAAGGAACAGGGATATCATCAGCGATAGCCCCTGGACCGACCCGATAACACCCGAAGGCATCCTGACAGCTCAAAACTTCGGAAAGGACCTCCGGGTCAAAGGATTTAGTATCGCTGTGATGCTCTCGAGCCCGCTTCAACGATGCGTGCAGACCGCAGAGCGCATCCTTGAGGGATCATGCTCGGACCTCGATGTGGAAATGTCGAACTTATTGGGGGATCCTGGTCCCTTCGTGATGGGAGATATAGACCTTCAGTTGTTCAGTACGATGAGCGCCCGTGATCTCGTGAAGCTGCAGATCGCGGGTCAGAGGATCAAGGGGATCAGAGACATATCTGAGGGTACAAGGATGGTCTTGAGAACGATCGTTGGAACGAAATGTTCGGGAACATCGATAGGGATATTTGTTTCTCATGATGCGATCATAGCGCCGGTTTTGTATCATTTGACTGGGATACTTTTCGGAGAGGACAGATGGATAGATTTCATGGACGGGTTCTGCATTTTAAGGGACGGGGACGATTGGAGTGATCTTTCATGGTGATGTGGAATATGATGTCTCGGACATGATGGTCACCCTCCTTTCCTAGGGCCATTTTACCGATCGATCATATCGGCGCCCCGAGATATGGTCCCCCCATTTCTGAAATATTATACGATCGGGGATGGGTCGCAAGGAGAGTAGGAACGAGAATACCCGCTCAGACCTGACGGCGATTTCCAACACTCCGACCCGAAGCCGATAATGAATGCTGGCCTTCGCAGTTCCTGGCCCATCGGTCTGGATACCGTGAATGATAATCTCAAGGATAATCATATTAATTGCTTTGAAAATAATCAAATGATGCACGGTTCTCTTTCCAGGAGAAGAAGATCAGATGGCCCCGCCCTGACGACGCTCATGTTCGCCCTTAGCAACGGCATCCATCTTCCTAGTGATCTCCATATTCCTACCTGCCCAAAGCGATGCCGGGATCGCTTTGGATTCCCTGGTCGAGGAGGGGGAAGATGAAACGCTGGGGGACCTTGGCCCAGAGCCTTCGATCGAGAGCGATGGCGGGTCCAAGAGAATGGTCTCATTTAAGGATCGCCAGCTGGTCCTTTTTAACAACTACCGGACCGTTCCGAGGATATCTATAACACTGAGCGGTCAAAGTACCGAGGATCTTGCGGGCATCTACGAGGACACAGAGATAGTGGAGGCCCCGGGCTCGGATGAAGAGATCGGAACGGACGATATTGGATCTTTGACGAATGGGACCGTTAAGGGACATGTTCATCCAGAGGATTCTGAAACGATGGAGGTCGCCAGGGCCATCGTGAACTCGGACGGCCTCCGGGACGTGGTCCTCCCGAACGGGATCGAGAACGAGGAAGAACAGAAGAAAAGGTCGTCGATCGATGGGCTGACTGGGATCCCAAAAGGCGCCATGGTGTTGATCGAAGGGGAGGTCGGCCCTAGCACCAGAGAAGTATCACAGATGCTATGCCAGGGCATATTGGAGAACGGATACACCGTTACATATGTGACCACACAGCTCAACCTGGGAGATTTCATAACCGAAATGTACGAAAGGAACAACAAGGTCGCTGAATACCTTCCAGATCATCGTTTGCTCTGCATCCCAGTGGTCCCATTGATAGAGAAGAAACAGATGAGAGAGGACTATACTGGATAAATTGATGCAATCCCCGAACCTACAGACGAGCGACGTCGTGTTCGTAGATTCCTTGTCGGATTTTCTTAATGGAGATTTCAACGAAACATTATGCATGAGAATATTGGAGTACCTCAGGAAGCTTAGCGGAGCGGGAAGGACCATATTCTTGAACGTCGACAATGGACAGAAGGGGATGATCTCCCTTAGGCTGGCATCCGACATCCAAATATCAATGGCATTTGGTGATGATGTCAAGGGTGTGGTCGTCAAGAAACGCAATAAACAAAGGGATGGCTCCGCCGATATTCTCATGTTCAAGGGGGATGACGACGGGATAAAAGTACTTCCAAGGGTCGAAGAGCACAAGGGGACCAGCGTTTGAGATCTCTTTTGATATATACTTGAAATTATATGGAACATGATCGATTTTTCAACTCATAAATGATAATCAGCCAAATACCTACTAATATGATCCATAGGTTTTTATATCAATAAAAGGGGAATGCGATGAGCGGAAAGGCTCTCTTGATCGGAGCGTTCACACTATTTGCACTGGTCATCCTGGCGATAGGCATCGCCCCTGTGACGGAAGGTTATTCTGTCCCGTCAGGTCCGCTTTTGTACGTTCAATCGGTGAACGGCTCTCAGATAATTCTGAACTGGACCGCACCGAGCTCGAACGGTTCTCCAATAACTGGATACGAGATATTTAGAGGCAGCACGAACGTTTCGGAACAGTTATACTCGGTCGTTCCTGGTTCGACCCTAACGTTCACCGATGGCAATGTGGTGGATGGCCTCACCTATTTCTATTATATCTCCGCCGTCAATAATGCCGGTCCTGGTCCCATCTCCAACGCGGTATATGCGACCCCAATGGGGGTTCCGGGGGCCCCGACCACCCTGAACGGGGTGGCGGGTAACGGTAACATAACATTATCATGGGTGCCACCCTTCAATAACGGCGGAAGCCAGATCATTTGGTACCGCGTATACAGGGGGACATCCCCAGGGTCAGAGGTGTTCGTATCGAACACCACCAACCTAACATACATCGATACTGGATTGGCGAGCGGTAGAACGTTCTACTACAAGGTGAGCGCGGTATCTTTATTGGGCGAAGGTGCGGGATCACAAGAGCTAAGTGTTGTCCTCCCATCATGCCCTGGCCAAGTGACCAATTTGGTGGCCGTCGGGCTCAATACGACCGTCCAATTATCGTGGAACCCGCCCACCAATACGGGTGGTATCACATTGAGCGGATATCAGGTCTACCGAAGCACAACATCTGGAGCTGAGATGCTCATATCCACGGTCAGTACCCCATCCTTTTCGGATACTCAATTGGTCAATGGTCAGATATACTACTACAAAGTGAACGCGGTCAATTCGTTCGGTCCCGGAGGACTTTCCAAGGAGGTCAATGCGACCCCCACATGTCCTCCATACTCGCCTTCGATGTTAAGCCCATCGATCGCGAACGGGTCCGTAGGTCTGAGCTGGATACCGCCATCTTATGTTGGTGGATCACCCATAACTGGATATAAGGTCTACCGAGGGACAACGCCCGGAACACAGGTCGTGATCGCTAACACCACCGTTCCTTTCTTCAATGATACCCTTCTGACCAACGGGAGAACATATTATTATCGGGTGAGCGCGGTCAACGGTAAGGGAGAGGGATCCAGGTCCGCTGTCTTGGCGGCGACACCTCTCGGTCCTCCAGGCTATCCGACCAACCTTACCCTGGTCCCTGGGAACTCGACCATTAATATTTCCTGGAAGGCGCCCAGGATCACTGGTGGAGGACCAATACTTTATTACGATGTGTACTGGAGATCATCATCCTCAAGCCCCTGGACGGAGATATCGACCAGGACGAACGCAACGCTCTATGTCCAGTCTGGCATATCCAACGGCATTGAATATTATTACAAGATATCCGCGGTGACGGCAGGGGGAGAGGGGCCGTTCACCACCATATGCTCATGCACACCTGCCACTACGCCCGCCGCCCCATATGATATCGTGCTTGAACCTGGTGACGGTCAGATGAACATAAGTTGGCAGGCCCCGTCTAGCGGTGGTTGGAACATCACGGGATACAATGTATATGGGGGGTCCGCCAGCGGCAGCGAGGTCTTTTTACAGAGAGTAAATTCCACTTGGTTCATCGATAACGGTCTCGGCAACGGCACTACTTACTACTATGAGATCTCGGCCATTAATGGGATGGGGAACGGCACAATGTCGGTCGAGGCCTCGGCGATGATGTTCTCTATTCCCGGCCCGCCTCAAGATGTCACATCGATCGGAGGGAACGATACCATATCGCTCTCTTGGGACCCGCCGTCCAACACGGGTGGGACGACCATCAAAGGATATTTGGTATACCGGTTCAACACTTCTGACCCGTACAATATCATCGAGGTGGCCGATGTGATCCAGCCACAGTTCATGGACGGCGGTGTCGTGAACGGGATAAATTATACCTACTTCATATTGGCCGCCAACGAGATCGGCACGAGCGGCCCCTCCGCGGAGAGCTCTGCGATACCCAGTACAGGCCCGGGTAGCCCGGGGAACCTGTCTGGGTCACTTGACAACGAGACCATTATCCTCAGCTGGACGACACCATCGAACAATGGGGGATCAGCGATCATCGGATACGACATCTATAGAGGATACTTCTCTTCTTCTTTGGCATTCGAGGCGTCCATCGGTGTAACGAACACCTTTATGGACGTGGGACTGAAGGAGGGGACGTCATACTACTATCTGGTAAAGGCCGTGAACGGTGATGGTGAGGGTGCTGCATCTTCCGAGATCGGGGTAAGGACCATGGGCCCTCCATCACCACCTTCTATGCGGTCATGCACAGTAAATGGGAGCTCAATAATACTAGAATGGAACCCGCCGACGACCTCTGGTGGCGAACCGATCTTGTACTATGATATATACAGGGGAACGGCCACGGGGCAAGAGATGTTCTTGACGACCGAGAGCGGGGACATGTTCAATGATACCGGTCTGCCCTCAGGGCAGACCTTCTACTATGCCGTGACGGCGGTCAACATCAAAGGAGAGAGCGGTCGCTCGTCGGAGGTATCGGCGACAACGAGAAGTGTTCCGAACGCGCCTGAAGCATTGGTCCTTGTACCTGGTAACGAAAAGGTCACCTTGAGCTGGGATCCGTCCCTCTCTAACGATGGAACGCCTATCACCGCATATCTCATTTTTCGTGGGGAGGGACCAGGAAACCTGACACTGATCGCTTCCGTCAATGATACGGCGTTCATCGATACGAACCTGACGAACGGGATGGACTATTACTATTCCGTGTGTGCTGAGAACCGCACAGGTGAGGGGGCCGCAAGTCCGGAAGAGATGGCGACCCCGATGACCGTTCCAGGGGCCCCGATCAGTATATCGGTCGACCCTAAGGATGGCCAGCTCTTCGTCAGTTGGGAACCTTCCGTCGATGGCGGGTCCAATGTAACCAGCTATGTGATATACTGGTCGATGCCGACGATGCCCTGGAGCAGCGTTTCGACATACAATACGTCATACACCATAACAGGTCTTACGGATGGCCAGATCTATTTGATCAAAATAGGCGCCGTAAATATCGTGGGTAAGGGAGCTTTGTCCGCCATAACCTCCGCAGAACCGATCGCTCTGCCGGGCCCCCCCACCAGTCTCCAGGCGCGGGCCGAAGGTTCGAGGGTCGTATTGACCTGGACACAACCTACTGGGCTCTCAAGTCCTATCAACGGTTACATCGTCTATAGGAGCAACAGCACTGGCGTTATGGAGTATATCGGATATGTCACGAACACTGTCCTTTACCGATCTCATGGTAGTGAGCGGAGCGACCTATCATTATGAGGTCACTGCGGTTGGAGCCCATGGGGAGGGGCGAAGTTCCCAAGAGGCCAATGCGACCATTGAGGTTTCATCATCCTCGACATCTTTTACATCTCAGCTTTTAGGCTCCGAGATCTTCGAGATCTCTATGCTTCTAGCGGGGATTACGATACTGTTCTTTGTTGCGTACATTTTCGTAAGGAACCGGATAATCACCGTTAAAAGGGGCCAGAACAGGATCTGATAGAACGGCAGGGAGAGCAAGGCGGATCTAGAGCACAAGTAGTTCCGGACCGGTGCCGGACCATAAGGACCTGCAGCACCAGTTGGATCGCATGGGACACCGTTCCCTATAGACATTTCATCCCAAGAGATCATATGTTTTATGGTTGGTGGGACGATAAAAAACGTATATATAATGAGGACTAGAATAATCGCGCGTGGATCGAAAGGGAAATGGTGCGATCTCGAGAGCACTAAGACTATTGGAGGACCTCCTGCCCCGCATCAGTGGAACAAGGCTGAGGTTCATCTATTATTATACCTATGCGAGACAGATAGAACAGGACCCGCTCGAAGATCTTGATGGCTCAGGTACCCTGCCCAATGGTAAGCCATACTCTCTCAGGACAGAGGATGTCGCGATGCCAGAAGAGAGGGGGAAAGGCATATCCCATTATTGCTCGTGGTGCGAATCAAACGGGTCCACCGTCGGATATGTGCATCTTCTGAGCGGGAAGATCTGGATAGAGGCATTCCAGAAGGATCTGGAATTCGATGGTTGGTATGTTTGGGACGCATACGTGGATTCAGAGTTCAGGGGAAATCGCATTAACGGTATGATGATAGAGCATGGTCTGAGGATAGCACCTTTGCCCAAGAACGATAAGGTCACCGCTTTCGTCAACTTTTATAATAAGGCCTCTGTCAACTCCTTTGAGCGCATGGGCTTTCATAAAGAGTCCCGGAACGTTTTCATCGGCATTCTTGGGAAAGGGCATGTGTTCGACCTACCCGGAACTGTCCAGCCGAACGGTCGCGAAGAGCATGAGCCCTGCCAGTGTCCCGGACGAGATCGACCATGAAAAAAGACGTCAATATCGGAACAACTGACATGGGTATGGGGTTGTTATATCGAAGGGGAGTGAACCACCTCTGCCTCGCGAACATGCGATCCTTCCTTTGAACGGCCGCCTTCCATTGGACCCATGGGTGCGTTACGGGACCGCTTTCCGCGAGCGACGGTTCGGTCGTTCCGATCGCACATTTGAATGTTTCGACCCTATCTCCCTCATCCCTCACCATTCAAACGGGGCTTCCCGCTCGCGCGGAGCTAAAACTTATAGACCGGTTCCTTAGATGATCAAACACACTAGGTGTCATCTGCACGAAACAAGATGCTAGCGAAGGTAACCCCACAGGACCACTGGAAATGGTGCTTACAGCAACACCGACCATGCTGTTCCCGCTGGACAAAGAGGGGATCATCAGATACATAAGTCCCTCAGTGGCCAAGTTGCTAGGGGCACAGGCCGAACTATTGTTGAACAGAAAGCTGACGGATAAAGACCTCCCTTCGGGCATGTTGTCGATCGTCAATTTTGCCGAACCGATCCTGAAAACAAGCTGGCTGAATGTAATTAGTAGTGCTCCCGTCGGGATTTGAACCCGAGTCGAAGCCTCGAGAGGGCTTCATGATTGGCCACTACACTACGGGAGCTTGTACCCCGGTCATATGGACCCGTTTAGTGCTGCACCGTCCTTGCGGGCAGAAGCTTCCTGCATCATTCACCGAACGCCTCGGGAGAGGACTTACATGATGTTGTTCAGGCGTGTTCTCTGGTCGGTCCGACCGTATTGTCACTGGAGAAGGCGAGCAGGTATTTTAGGTTTTGGCATGATGGTCGAAAATTCATGGCCTGCTCCCATAGCACGCTGGCATACGGGATCTCACGCTCAAATAGATCGAACCTTTGGCCCCCATATTTCTAACCCCGAGCGGGAGTATGTTCATATGATCAGGAGATCGTAATTGATCTGAAATTTGGCCGGCAGGCCGCTCATCACCATCGTTCTTTTCTAACGGGCCTCGGGCCGTCCATCACCGAAAAGGCAGTGAACTACCCGCCCTTTCGGGTGGAACTTCTTTCTTCATCGAGCTGACTTGCGTAGCATTCGCTGATGCACATAGTGGTCGGCCGTCCATGAGCGTAAGTTCCGGTCGCTCCGGCCGTACGTTATCTGATCCTCTTCCTGGATCGCGAAAGAGGAGGAACGGTCGCTAACATGAACGCCTTTCGATGGGTAGAGCGAAAGTATCTCGGTCTCGTCGCTCATGGCCTAGTTCCACACATGGTCGTTCTCATTCTCCAGCGTTCGCAGGGGGCATCTCGCTCGCAATAGTTATTGCTCGTTAACGATATCCCCTATCGTGGGTTCCAGGAAATTCGCGTACAGCAGACGGTCCACATTGCTCAATCTTCTGATGATAGCGGCCATGTTAGGGGTGTCCATGGCCCTCTTGCCGGTCCTAGACGTCCCGATATCCTCTATCGCATTACTTTTCATGCTAGAGGGGATCTTGCTCATCGTATCCATCTCTCCTCTGTTCACGTTCCATGAGATCGTGGATGGTGAGCTGGTCCTGAGACATGGTCTGTTCTTCAAGGGGAGGGTCCCTTTGGACAACATAAAAAGCATCTCCATGAGAGAAAGAGGACCTTTGAGGACGGGGGTGTTCTTTAGCCTGCGGGGTTCGACAGTGTTCGTCACGACCAGAAGGTACGACCTGATCGAGATAGAACTGAAAAGAGGTCAAAGGTTCTTCTGGACCATGGGGAAAAGGGCCGATAGGATCCTCTTCGATGCTATAGAACCGAAGGAGATGATGGACCAGATCTTCTACGGACGATCACTCCCTCCAATCAACGCCTAAGGTCCTAATACCCAGTTTGGGGATGAGGGGCATCTTCCTTTTATGAACGCTACTTTTGTGCAGCTCCCATATCCTCTTTATGGGGATCATGTCAATGCCGGTCCTAAGTGATATCTCTTCAGCCGACAGGAACCTCTCGATGCCGAACAATATCTGGTCCATTTCATCATAGGACATGCCCAGCTCATCTTCATCGGTCTGACCTTCCCAAAGCCCAGCGGTAGGTGCTTTCTCGATCATGTTCTTCGGTATCCCTATCTGATGGGCCAGTTCCCTGACCTCGGTTTTATACAGATCACCGATCGGACAGAAGTCCGTTCCACCATCACCAAATTTCGTGAAATAGCCGGTAAGCAGCTCGCTCTTATTGCTCGTTCCCATGACGACCTTTCCAAGCAGGTTCGCGTTATGAAGCAGGACCACCATCCTAGACCTTGCCATCACGTTGCCCAACAGCTCCTTTCTATCTGATGAAGGGAGCATGAACCTGAACGCCTCAACAGCAGGGGATATGTCCACGACCTTAAGCTCCATACCGAACTCCTTGCAGAACATTTCGACATCGTTCATGTCCTCATTACGAGAGGTCCCACATGGGAGGAACAAGTTCGTTACGTTCCCCTCGCCTATAGCATTCGCGCATAGTTTCGAGACCACGGCAGAATCGATCCCGCCGCTCAAGCCGACCACGACGCCCCTACCACCTGTCTCTTCGAACTTATCACGTATGAAGCGTTCTATCGCCGGGCGGGCATAGTCCTTGAGCTTAGGGCGCATGTCAGGGCTATGTGCTTATCCTTTCTTTATAGATACGGTCGCTCTGATCCATATCAGCTCTGATGGTCGACGATAGCTCCTACGACCATCGATCCTGATCGGTCTTGGCGATAACCTAGATATTGTTCGATATGGTATACAGTACACGGGCTGATGAGATTGGTCGAGATCCTTGTTCCTATGTGCGACGAAATGGCGATGGCGATTCTCGAGGGTGTGCTCGACCCTCTTACGGGGGATCGAACGTTCAAGAACTGGACCACACGGAGCAAGAAGCTGGGGGAGATCGGGGACACGTTCACCATCGCCAAAGGACCTTTGACCAAACGACTGAAAATAATCGATTTCAAACGGATGCGTCTGGAGGAGGTTGCCCTACATGGATATAGGCACGAAGGATGTGCGAGCCCGGAGGATTTTATAAGAGTGTATTCCGAGCTTCATCCGAAAAAAGGCTGGACCCCGGACGAGAAAAAGTGGGTCCATGTTTTTGAAGAGGTCAAAGATTAGACCCACATATCGGGTCCCGGACGGAGCGAGTGGTCCAACGTATGCCGTAAAAGGGGTCGGTGGGAGGATGAGGTCGTCTAAATGGGCGGCATTGCGACAGGACCTAGCGTCCATATGTTCCCATAAAGGTCAAAGGGCCGCTTTGTACGCGTCATACTATCTCTGGTGCCCTTGGTACATCGTCATAGGGCCGGTCCAGCATCCTGCACCAGGCCTTCCTGTCCAACCGCATTATGTTGCCCTCGGGATCGTAATAGAAGACGAGATAGTACATCAACCAGAAATTGTTGAACTCCAACAATTTCGTTCTGGTCCTGGCGGCATGTTCCTTTGGTACGATGAGCACCAGTCTGGCCTTTCCCATCAGGATACGCCCATATTCGGCCATGCAATGGGCAGAGGCCAAACTTTCCTCGGTCTCCACGAACTCCTTGCTCAGGATAAAACGATCCTGACAAACGGTGATGATGCCTCGATCATTACGGACCTCTGATATGACCGTTGCCGACGGATAATGTCGGAGCACCTCTTTCAAGGATTCCTTGGCCCGGCTCTTTGTCACCTTCTCGAGCAGCTCTGAACATCCTTCCATGATGGCACCCTACCTTTCTGAAGACCATATCCGTTCGGGGATCTCCGAACATAATGAAGTGCATGGACCGCCGATGACATATACTTCCCCATGGGTCATAGGACTGCACCTCTCGTTCTAGCGCACTGATCGGCCGAGCGATCGTCCGATCTAACGTTCTATAGAGGCTTGGGGACATCTCGCTGGATAATACGGGCAGCTATACCAGGACGAAAGCAGATGTCCATATAGATAGGATTAGCGCAGATCATTCCATGGGAGATGGAAGACCGACCGACCCTCTTTATTCCCCCAAAGATCTCCCCGGAGAGCCTCTGGTGCTGTCGGGCCGGACCTGGACCTCTACATAAGATCTCTGTGAAACGTTCTTTCGATCACAGTGCCTAGTGGGTCCCGCGAAATTGCTATTTCGTCGCCCCTTTCGATCTGCGTTCCAACCACAATATCCAGCGGACGTACCTTCTTCTCCCCCGATCGGGATGGTCGCGATCTCATTCCTCGTTCTGCATCTGCTTTTTTCCCAGTACTGCCCTTTTCTCCCAGTCGTCTGGTCGTTCCTGATAACCTCGTGCCCTCCAGTATGCTAGATTATTGGGGTTCATCTGATTGGCGCGCCCATCCCTGCATCTGATGGGCATTATGGTGCTTACAGATCTCCCCGTAGGGTCCGTGACATGAAGCTCCTTCGAGGCATCGCTGACGATCTGAACGGAATCCATTAGCCTTTTCATGGTCGGGCTCGATCTGGCGATGAGCTGTATCACATGACAGTCGAACCCAAGGGCGTCGCATCTTGAAACAAGGAATCCGGACAATGAGTGTGCCTCGCCCAAGACCAGTGCCTTTTTTTTATGTTGCGCGATGTAATCCAGGACAATGCTCACATCTTTGTCCCCTGTGACCACCACGAACAGATCTGGACAGTCCGCATCATGCAGCCGGTCCACGATTGAACAATGCATCGATGGGTCGGTAAGGCTTTTACCAAAACTATAGGCCCCCGTGTGCGGGTCCATGTGCTTGAAAGATCTGCTCTCTATGAACCTGAAACCGTTCTGAATATAATCATCGCGCATCTGATCGTACCGCCAGATGTTTCCCTCGTCCAAGAACAACCGTTTGTCCGTGATCTCTCCGACCGTCGAGCAGTATTCGACGAGGATGGTGGCGAAGTTCTCTAGCAAGATCACCTCTCTCGCATCGAAAAGTCCTCTTTCTACATTGGGACCGTCGACGTAGATACCAACGACCGTCATGCGCTCCCTCGGTGGAGGATCGAGCCAATGATCTCATCGATCGTTCGATGTTCTAGTTCTTCATTAAGGAAGGCCAACAAGATCTGTGGAATGGTGAACGTTACGACCACGGTACTTTCGAGATATTTTTTCAGTTCCTTACTTATAGCCATGCTGAACTTGGTGAGCGACTCGTAATAGTCGAGGACCGTGATCTTGGCGATTATCTCCCTCGCGAGCGCCTCTGAGAGACCGCTTTTCTCCGCCTTATCCATTAATAAATGGACCTCTCTATCCAGCTCATCCAGGTCAGGGGTAGGGAAATTCCCATGCCCATGATATATCCTCTGGGAGAGGTCCATCAGCTTTCCTCCAATGAGCATGGACAGTCGTTCCTCGTCATCCCCCTCGATGTCCAGATCATTGAGAAGAAATCTACCCTTCTTGACCTTCAGGTCGAAACGCAGGGAGTTGTACCTTCCGCCTTCCTCCTCTTCAGGGTCCTTCGCTACCTCGTCATCGGCGACTGGAAAATGAAAACGTACGGTGATGCCAGATAGTTCTCTTAGCCTCTTCTGGAAGGCAGCGGTCCCTTCAGTGGTCAGGTCATCGACGATCCTTCCCTGATGTTGAGCATCGGCATGATCATCGAACAGGTTGGTCTCAATGCTCATCATCTCTTGAAGTATGAGATCGTCCATATGTGACAAACCTTTGATCTCGATCTTGCAGCCCCGGATCGAGCTCCTTCTCCCTTCCAATATCAGAAGCTCTGATAGTTTAAGATAGTCCGGGTTGTCCGTCCTTGCCAGTCCAAATGTCTTCGTTGTCCTGTAAAGGATCAGATACATCTCGTTCCTGATCGGAGAGATGTTCACCCGGAAAGTTCCTTGATCATGTGCTATAATTTCCCAGAACTTCTCTATCACCTCTGGAGGATGAAAGAACTCGTTATCCCCATGGATGTTGTTCAACCTGAACATGTTCTTTAGAAAATATCGCGCATACTTTCTCATGTCAGCGGGCAATCTGTCCCCGTCCGCTCGATGGTGGATCACTGGCAGTGACGATCGCACATAGAACGTTTGTGTATCCTCCAAAATCCCCGTTTCCTGGGAGCGAGGATGTTTCATGGAAGCAATATCGTCTAAAGAGGAGAGGGCGAGATCTGCTCTGTCCCTATCGATGTCCTTAGTGTTCTGCTCGATCGAACTTCTAATGACCGGAACGAGCAATCGCAGTAACGCTTCGCCCCGTCCTTCCTTCATCTCACCTTCTTCCGACAGCATCATGAAAAGGGTCGAGATCTTGATCCTAAGGCTTTTTGAAGTTACCTTTGAGAACATTTCATTGAAACAGCGCTCAGGATCGAACGTCAACGCAGAGGTGAGGGCATATGCATCCTTGTCCGATCCTGCCTCCCTAAGCTCTTCGGCAAGGTCCATGACCTCATGCCTGGTCCTCAATCTGATCCGACCGTCCAACAAAATGGGTATAAGATCGAACATCGCTGCGAACACCTCTGCGTCGGTGGTTCGCTCCGGAGGAAGGTCCTTGACGCTCATCGAACTAATATGATCATCTATACATATGCAGATTTCTGGTGCCAAGATCACCTTTTCCGAGCGTCATGCTCTTATCGACCGTCTCGATGGTCAGTGAGTTCATTACGGAAATGGTTCACCCCAGCCGTTCAGGAAGAAGCACTCGCCCATCGGCCTCCTGGAGGACCTCTCCTTCTCCTGTGATCTCTGTTTGTCCGACAATAACGAGTCGTCCGATCCTTTATACCCGCAAATGACCAGGGCGATGACGACGTAGTCATTGGGGACTCCCAGGGCATCTCTTACCTTTACCGGGTCATACCCTGCTATTGGGTGTGCGATCAATCCTAGCTCCGTTGCTTGTAATACCATTTCTCCTACGGCCAATCCACAAGCGAAAAGATAGTAGTCCCTTCCTTCGTTCAATCTGCAATCGTCCGATGGCCTTGCGGCCATGGCCATGATCAACGGTGCTTTGGTCGCCCAAACGTTCCCTTTGCTCAGGGCCTCCCTTACCTTGGCGAGGGGCTCTGGGGACGAGACAATGACCGCCCTAAGTGGCTGATTGTTATTGCAGGTAGGTGCCAATCTCATTGCATCGATCAAGGAGCGTATGGTTCCCTCCTCAACGGGCCTTGGGTCGAACACCCTGAGCGCTCTTCTTGTTTGGACCGCATCTTTTACGTCCATCTGATCGTCTCCCGCCCAGGAGATGAACGCCCAAGCAATAATCCTTTGCTGACCGTTTCTGGTTCGTTCATAATGCTCCCGGAGAGGAACTGGCCAGGGCGAAATGTCTCCTCCCGGCCGGAGGCAAACCTTTTATCGGAAAAGCCCTATCGTGGGCATGCGGGCTCGTGGCTTAGCATGGATATAGCACTGGCCTTCTACCATGACTTGTCATGGAAGCAAGTCAGTGGTCTCGGGTTCGAATCCTTCCAATAAGAAGGCGAAATTCCCGACGAGCCCGCCAAATTCCATCAAAAGTTTCATGTATGCCCACTGAATGTGGGCAAGAATATAATCGAGGAGTACGAATGAAGAGAAGCTCACGCGCTTGGAAAAAGCGAGGCAAGCAGAGATGGAAGTGGCGCAAAAAGAAAATGAGGCGCCGCAAGAGAGCACAAAAGATGCGTAAGGCGTAAAGCTGACCAGTGGGGGTATGGGCTAACACGGTATACTCGCGGGCTCCAGTTATACGGGAATGATTGCCAACGGGTTTGCTGACCAGGTGATGAAAAACTGGAGCGTTGACCCGTACAATTCTCGCGGGGTCGCTCCCTGCGTGGTGGAAACCCGCTGATCTGGGTTCAAATCCCAGTGCCCCCACCTTACAGTACTGGCTCTATAGCCAAAATGCCCTAGTATATAAAGAGGGGATTTTTCCCCCACATCTACAAACTCTTTCAGGTTTTTTGTATCATGATCCATTCCTAATCATCTCCGCTTCTTTGATTTTTTAAAAGGCCCCACGCAAAACCATCGCCTCTTTCTGATCATCCAGATCTTAATCCAAGATAACGAAGGGCGGACCTAGTTTCATGATGCGCTAAGATATGTGATCTTCTTGATCGTTCAGTACGGCTTGTATCGCATCCAAGTATGCGGCAGAGGTCTGTTATCCATGAACACTAGTTACGGTCGATCGGACCACGCCCTGATGCAACGTTCGCGACTTTCTGCCAACGTTCCAGCTTTAGGGGGGGGACCTCCCGCTCGCCGAAGTTAAATATCGAACGATCGAACGCTCTTACCCTTCGGGCAACGGCGTTTCTAATGTCAACTTTTGTTAAGGAATGACTTGCAAAGCTCAATTTCGATGGACCGGAAGATCAATGGGAACATCCTCGGTTCTCGAGGCCGTCCAGATGTATATCTGGCACACACCGATCTCCGTATGCTCACTTCACGATATCGTGTCTAAACCCATCCCAATGTCCATCATGACCGATCATGTCTATATCTGGGTATAGCCCAGATCTCAGATCTGGCGTACCGTTCACATTAAAATGAGAATTATGGACGCCGAATTGAGCGCCAGATGTGTTGGACACGCTCCCACTTGCCCCCTTGTGAGCGAGGGCGGTAAGATGTTTCTTGAGCCACAATGATGTTAGGTCCATCTCCTTCCTGCTCAATGGCTTGATCTTGTAATCATCCACCCCGATCTCCCTAGCTCTTATCTCATCATCTTTATTGAGGGAGCCTGTCATGACCACTACCGGTATCGATCGAAGCTGCGGGTCGGACCTCATCCTTTTGAGGACCTCGAAACCGTTTATCTTTGGAAGGTTCAGGTCCAAGATCACCAGGTCAGGGGAAGAGACGTCCTGATGTTCCTTTTCTTTGTTCAGGATATCGAGCGCCATCTTTCCGTCCTTTGCTATGGTCGTCCTAACTTCTATCCCGATATCCTCCAATAATAAGGATATCAAGAACGCATCCCCCGAATTATCCTCGATTATCATGACGTGCAGTGGCCTCATTACCCATCCTTCCTGAACCCGTAGGCTCGGTTAACTAGAAAATTGTTGTCATGACCAAATATCCCTTAAAAGGAACATTTCTATGAGAGGGATGGACGATCATAGTGCCCTGGAGCGTTCTAACGAGCCTTGGTCATTCGGTCCTGCGAGGACTATGGGTGGGCCAGGAAATAATAGTTCGTTAGGGTATCGAACTGATCTATGAACTCCTCCCTTGTGAGCGGATCGTTTCCCTCGAGCCAGCTTTCCATTACGGATATATGCAGACCTATCTCTTCGGTCATCAGGTCATATACCTGTTCCGGTCGGACATCATAATGGTCCGCGGCTCCTAGACCATGTTCGAAAACGATGTATGGCTTGGTCCGTGAAAGTGTTCTAATTCCACCTCTCAGAACAAGATACTCCGCCCCTTCGACATCTATCTTGACGAACCTTAATGGTCTGTCGTCCGGGAACACATCATCGAGCGCCCTCGTCCGTACTTTTATCTCTTTTATCACTGGCTCACCGAAATCATAATGTCTTCTCCTCAGGCCGCTGTACCCCGGGTCATTGGTAACGAACTGAAAGAGCGAGATCCCGTTGATGTCCGAGAGCGCACATTCGTAGACCTCGACATCAGGATACTTCTCGGTCAATCGCTGTGCTAATTCAGGGATCGGTTCGAACGCCATGTGTTTGCCAGAGGGGGAATGTTTCAATAGTTCCTTTACAAAAACCCCCTCGTTCGCCCCTATGTCCAAACAGTTGGAGTCCTTCTCGAGCACCTTGGACATTATCGCCCTGGTCTGCTTGTCATAATAGAAATTGGGGTCTTGCCGATAAAAACAGTATACCATACTGTAAACGTTCCTGACCGTACCCTCGATCGGCATCCCCGATATCCGATCGCTGATCCAGTTCCTAAATGTTCGTCTTTCCTGCACACGATAGTGTTGTATTATCATAGTAGATAATACATTGCGGTCCATCCGAGGTATGAACGGGCGAGAGCTTTCCCATTAGCTCACTGGACGGACGGTCCCCTGTAGTATTAGGCCGTTTTCGTTCATATCTTCGTGATCGTCCTCAAACCTTTTCCTTACCAAAGTTGGGGTGTTCATGTCCCTTCAATACCGACCAAAGATATCGTGACGGATAATAGATCAACATCGGGATCATCAAAACGATCGGGGCGAAGATGGCGAGAAGATAATGGCGGGGTTTTGGAGCGACGGCGCCTCTTCCGTGAGGAACTGAATATGCCGGTAGGTAGATCATCAGGCCATACACGAAGACCCACATGCCGGTCTGCAATATGTTCTGCGGACCGAAGGTTATCGTCTCTGCCAGCGTTCCGGTCAGACCAAAAAGAACGAACACAGAACCAGGACCAACATCATAACGCGACAATAGCCATGCCCAGACGATGAACATCGGAACGAAGATGACCACGCTATGCTGGGTGACGACGTCGATATAGTTCGGGGACGCGGTTATGTAAACCTCCCCCATCTTGACCCCGAACATCGGTGCTAGATCGGTCATGCTTGTTGTGACCGCCTCCTCGATCAAGGCCAGGAACGTACATAGAAGGACGAACTTGTAACGCCAATCAAGATGGACCCTTTGAACGGCCATCCTCACTTTGTCGCGCAAGAGGAACATGACCGATCCGCCCAATACGACCCAAAGCAATAGTAGACCAGAGACCATATCGAGCATGGCGAGCATATCTGACCGTCCGCTCAGTTCAGAAACGAATGCGAAAAGAGCGTATAACGTAATGCACCAGATCGCGAACAGCTTGACGACGTGATCCACGCTTATCTTTATCATTGGACCTTTGTTCCATATCAGTAAAGCGTAGATATCTCTATCCGAACGTTCCCATGACCAGGTCGATGGGGACCAAGTACCCATCGTTAGGTCAATGGCCGTAGAAGGCGATCGTGTTCTAGATCGATCATCTTTTGTATCTTCCAGATCACAGCTTCGTTAAATCGACCTCAACTTCCTACCTCTTCGTTCATTGTTCATGGGATGTTTAGCACCATCAAGTTCAATGAGATCATTTCAATGGAGGAGGAGCTCATATTGTTTAGGACCTGGACCCGCTTCGAGCGCCTTCTTGAGCCATCTTATGATGGTTTGGAGCCCCCGCTTTCTCAGAGGGCCCTTCCGTTCACGAAAAGTAAAAGCAAGAGGTATGGCATTAGAAGCCCGATACAAGTGGATCAGCGAAGGACATGAAGAAGAACGATGCACTTGAGAACGAACCTCCCTCTCAACTGATCGATGCAAGGATCAGAGAACTTGGCGACTGGCGAGGCGATATGCTATCCAGGCTCCGCGCTCTGATCAAGCAGGCCGATCCCGATGTGGACGAGGGGTGGAAGTGGAGAGGGACCCCGGTATGGTCTCACCACGGAATGATCTGCACGGGCGAGACCTACAAGAACGTTGTTAAGTTGACGTTCTTCAAGGGTGCCTCGCTAAAGGATCCCGCGGGCCTCTTCAACTCAAGCCTCGGGGGCAACGCCAGGCGAGCCATGGACTTCCACGAGGGCGATAGTATCAATGAAGAGGCATTGAAGGACCTTGTCCGCGCCGCCGTCATCCTTAACACATCATGAGCGGAAAGAAGGTCCATGACATCAGGGTTCCCTTCTATAGAACGGGATGATCTAGGACGATTGTCACTGCATTGGATCCGATCTGTACAATGGAGGCTCACGGCCATCGTCTCAGATCCGCGCCCTTGTTCTGCTAATCTTCTTTTGGACGATCAAATACTTTCTATCGCCCATGAGCACCTGCTCGCGCCCGCCTTTGCCGACCCCGATCTTATTAGGTCTCCAAATAAGCGACCTGCTGAAAAAAGTGCCACCAAAATCGGAAAATACAACACTGGATAC
>CAVUGW010000004.1:0-16564 GCA_963741025.1 Methanomassiliicoccaceae archaeon | reverse complement strand
TTAAGTCCGATCAAAGATGTCCCATGGATTATAAACTGGCTATTAAAGGTAAGCGCCTGGATTGGAGGGTAATAAGCTGCAATATTGGTCGGATTGGGCCGACTGACTGAATAATAAATGTCCATCTGAGGACCGGATGTTTCTATTCTGAGGATTAGTTAAGGAATTACCACAATAGTGCTGTGTCGAATAAGTGACAAGAAGGGCGCGTCAGAGGTCTTATCAGCCTGGGTCACCAGAGTTGTTTGGGAAACAAAACATGACGCGCAATGTTTCATCTGAACGGCCGGTTAAAAGACGTTGGGGTGCTTTGAACGAACAGTACGTCAGGAGGGGAGAGGTCGCGTTCGACCTCTCCTTCCTTTCCTCGTGGAACGAGGAGCTGGAGGAGATGAACCGGGGGAAGCGTGGAAGCCCGTATCGTTATCCTCGTTCCCTGGTCCGCTTCGTACGGTTCATCCGCGATGTCTGGCACATCCCTCTTCGACAGGTCGAGGGGATGCTGATAGCACTGGCCGAGGCGCTCGATCTCGAGGTGCCGGACCACTCCACGCTCTGGATACGTCTCATAAGGGAAGAGGCGGAACAGGTCGTTCCGCCTCGGAGCGACGAACATGTACTGGCGATAGACTCGACAGGTCTGAAGGTCTCGGAGCGGGGAGAGTGGATACGCGACAGGTATCATCTGCGCCGAGGCTTCGTCAAGGCTCACATCGCCGTCGATGTGAGCACCGCGACGGTCGTCGCGGTGCGTGTCTCGGACCATCGCAAAGGGGATGCTGGCTTCCTTCGACCGTTGGTCGAGGAAGCGTCCAGGCTGTTTCCTGGACGCATCACCAAGGTCATCGCCGACGGTGCCTACGACACGAGGGAGAACTTCGATCTTCTCGCCTCGAATGGGCATCGAGGCGGTCATCCACATGAGGAAGAACGCCAACCAGGCGAGGAGGGGCGGTGCCGCCAACAGGCCTCTGGCCGTCATCGAAAGGAACCGGATCGGTGAGAAGGAGTGGGGACGAAGGCATGGTTACGGCCAGCGATGGAAGGTCGAAGGGGCCTTCTCCGCGGTCAAAAGAATACTGGGCGAGTCGCTGCGTTCACGACGCAGCGACCTCATGCTGCGCGAGGCGCAGCACAGGTTCGTTCAGTACAACAAGCTGACGATGGCGTAAAGTTAATCGACACAGCACCACAATAGATAATCTTTTTATTCAGTTCGTCAACTCCTTTCAGAGGCTAAATGTCAGGTTCAATGTACCCTAATCATCACCGCAAGCGTTGTGCTTTCAATGCGGGCCATCTGATCAATCGACCAATCCAGTACCAATGGTCTAAGCCAATTTATTCAAAACCTAACCGCACAATTGTTCCCCTGTAGTGTGCTGGACCGTCCCTCATGGCATTTCTGGTGTCCACAAGCATATGATTCATAGGGAGATCGTCCAGCATGGTCTCTAATGATCATGGATCAAATCAGTATGCGGTGTCACCAGGATGGCGGCGTTTGACCATCGCATGACCGCTCCCAACGAATCTTCGGAATAGAGCGTTCCCCCCTTGGTCCGTATAGAATTCAGCCAGCGGATCGAACACCTTGACCTCCGCCCCCTGGCCCACAAGCTCTTCGATGATACGGGACGCGGGCGATTCCCTGGTGTCGGAGACGTTCGCCTTGTATGCTATACCAAGAACGACCACCTTCGCACCGTATATTTTCTTGCCAATCCTTGCCAGTCCCTTCCTGGCAAGGTTGACGACATGTATCGGCATGTAGTCGTTCACCTCCCCCGCGGTCTCGATGAACTGGGGTATGTAATCGAACTGCCGCGCTCGATATGCTAGATAATAGGAATCGAGCGGTATGCAATGACCGCCAACACCCGGACCGGGGTAGAAGGCCATGAACCCGTACGGTTTCGTCTTTGCGGCCTCGATGACCTCCCAAACATCGATGTTCATGCGCTCGCAGATTAGCGCCATCTCGTTGACCAGGGCGATGTTGACGTTACGGAAGATGTTCTCGAAGTTCTTCACCAGCTCCGCCGTCTTGCAGTCCGAGACCCTGACAATACCAGAGATAACTGCCCCGTACACGTCGGGCGGTCGCTTCGGTCCATTCGGGGGTCAGGCCGCCGACCACCTTGGGGGTGTTCTCAACGGTGTAGGATCCTGTTCCCTGGATCGATCCTCTCCGGCGAGTACGCGACACCGAAGTCCTCGAGCGCCTTCAGCCCGGACTCATTCTCTAGGATAGGCACCATGACCTCTTCGGTCGTGCCGGGATAGGTGGTGGACTCGAGGATGATCAATTGCCCCCTCCTCATGTTCTGCCCGACGACGGCGGACGCCTCCCTGACCGATCCAAGGTCCGGCCGCTTGTCCTCGTGCAAAGGCGTCGGAACGCATATGATGACAACATCGCAGTCCCCCAGCATAGTGGCATCGACGGTGGCATGGAACCTGCTGCTGCGCACCTCCTTGATGTCGTCCAGGTAGGAGATGCCCTTTTTCAGCATCTCGACCTTCTCGACCACGTTGTCAATACCGATCGTATCGAACCTCGATGAGAAAGCTAAAGCAAGCGGTAAGCCGACGTATCCGAGGCCGACAACGCCCACCATCAATGAGCCGTCGTCCACCTTATGGGCTATGCCCTCGCTCAGCGACCTTGGGCCAATAATCCGTTCTAAGGACTGTTCTCTATGAAAGGTGGTGTCCATGATCCAGATCCAGTAGGGAAAAACTCATGAGGATATATAAATCCGTGGACATCGCTCATGCATAATGAGCATACTCGTCCGTATAGCGATTGACGGAACGATCTGTTATGGATGGCTCTTCGACCGTTCCTGAGAGTAGACCTAAGCTCGGCTTATGCGAAGAGGGGGGACCGATGCACATTGGGTATGATATCAGTTCAGTATAGAAATGCCATATGCGCTCTGGGCACACACACCTTTCTCTGCTTTTTCCTCCCTCGAAGTTTATCGTCGACTGCTGCCCCAGGCAAAGTTCTTGATCTTTCTCCTTCCAGAAGGGCAGGGAATGGTCCAGACCCCTCATGGACGGGGGTAGGTCATGGACATCCGAACCCAGAACGGATGGACTTGGGCGATGCAGTGGGGACCGAGTGACTATCCGGACCAGCGAAGTTGCTCGTGCTCGTCTGGACGGTGTCCTACCTCGTCAGCGCTCTCCTGAACATCATCGTAGTGGCGGTGAGCGTTATCGCCCCGACGATGAATATCGCCAGGAACGCCTGCCCGATCCCCGTCCAGTCATAGCCAGAAATGATCAGGCCCCGGATCGCGTTCGCAACGTACGACACGGGGTTGTACATCGAGAAGGTCTGCACCCAGGGCGCCAGGAACTGCTTCGGCATCACGGCGGTCGAGAGAAACAGCATCGGGAACACGAACATGATCGAGATGACCAGCGTCGATTCGGAGTTCCTTGTCGTCAGCGCTATGAAGGTTGAGATACCGGACCAGGCTATGCCGAAGAACATCGCCATCAGCAGTATGAGCACTATGCCAGGGATCCCGGTCACCACGTGCACGCCGAGAACGTAGGCGAGAACGATGATTATCGACGCTTGTATCAGGATGCGGAAGCCGTCACTGAACACCTTCCCCATCAGGATGGAGGTGCGCCTGATCGGCGTGGCCCTCATCTTGTCGAGATAGCCGGACTCGACATCGTCCACCATGCCCAGCCCGCTCTGCAGCGCCGAGGTGAGGACGGTCTGAACGATCACCGCCGCGCTGAAGAAAGTGAGGTACGAACTGGTCCCGGTGATCTGCTGGAAGCCTGGGATGTCGGCGACGGCCTGGAACGCCTGCGTGAAGAGAAGGAACCATATCAGCGGCTGGATCAAGGAGAAGGTGAGATTGGTCGGTCTGCGCACGAGCTTGCGAACCCATCGGCTGAAAACGGCGGCGGTCTCCGACAGAAAGTCAAATCTCATCCTCATCTCCTCCTCGAACGGAAACCGGCCTTCGGCGGGACCTTCTGAAGGTCGGTCCGGAGCTGCTTTCCGGTGAACTTGATGAACACATCGTCCAAGGACGGTTTCGTTATCACGAGGTCATCGATCTCGATGTTGGCCGTGTCCAGTGAACGGACGATGAGCGGGAGGATGTTGCCACCGGGGGCGCTGTAGATGACGATCCCCTCGGAGCGCTCCTCGCCGACCTTGGTGCGGTCCTGCACCTCCTTCACTCCAGGTACCTGGGACACGATGGCCAGGGTCCTTTTGACGATCTCCGGATCGCCCCCTCCCTTGACCAAGAGGTGGATCGTGTCGGCCCCGATCTGACCTTTCAGTTCCTTGGGCTCGCCCTCGGCCACGATCTTACCGTTATCGATGATGCAAAGACGATGGGCGAGCTGGTCCGCCTCCTCCAGGTACTGGGTGGTCAGGAAGATCGTCGTACCCTTCTTGTTGAGATCGCGAATGTGGTCCCAGATCGCCCGACGGCTCTGTGGGTCGAGGCCAGTGGTCGGCTCGTCCAGGAAGAGGATGTCCGGATCGGACACGAGCGCGGTGGCCAGGTCGAGACGTCTTTTCATACCGCCCGAATAGGTTCCGGCCAGTCGGTCACCGACATCGGCGAGGCCGACCGTCCGGAGGAGGTCGTTCGCCCTTTGACGCGCCCTCTCGGTGGGAATGTTGTAGTAGCGACATTGCAGGATGATGTTCTCCCGACCGGTGAGGTCGGCATCGACGCCGATCTCCTGAGAAGCGTAACCGATTATGCGACGGATCTCGCGTGCCTGCTCCTCGATGTCAAAGCCCTTGATCTTGACCTCGCCGGACGACTTCCTGAGCAGCGTGGTGAGCACCTTGATGGCGGTGCTCTTTCCCGCGCCGTTGGGACCGAGGAAACCGAAGACCTCGCCCTGGGTGACGGTGAAAGAGATGTCATCGACCGCGCGGATGTCCGGGTCGTAGAGCTTGACAAGGTTCTTGACGGTGATCATGTCGGTCATGGGATCGATCGGTCCTTTCGGGGAGGGATCAGAGAACGTCCGTATATCAATCCTCTCGGAGGTCCGATGATCCGAGTACCGCCGGAGCACGACCCATCTCATCGACCGACTAAGGCTGCGTCCGCTTCCTGCCCATCTCCGAGGAGATGTAGTTGAACATCTCCCTGATGTTCACGACATCGAGGAAGTAGCGAACATCCTGCCTCGTCAGTTCCTTGACGGACCAGAGGATGCCGGCGAACAACGATAGGATCGAGCACGACATAGGCGATCAAGGGCGATGAGACCATGGATAGCTACGAACTGGGAAAGGACGAAGGCGGCCGAACCGGCAAGGCAAGCTGCGATGATGTGAAGACCGATCTTCGGGTTCAGGGACGAGCCCAAGATGCGCTTGAGGGTCATCCTCGTCACGACGAAAACGACGATGGCGGAGACGAAATAGGCGATCGCCGCACCAGTGCCCGCGAGACCGGGGAGCATGATCCCGAAAAGGGACGTTGGGATCAGGACGAGCATCAGGCCGATGAATATGATGAAGTTCAGAAGGGACAGTTTAGCGGACAACCCGGGGCGATTGATCGCGTAGATCTGGTAGATGTAGATGCTTGTCAGGATGTAAGGTAGCAGACCAAGTGCGAGTATTCGCATCGGCTCGCCCGCCGCCGCGAAAGTGCTCCCGAACAGGATGCTGGCGATCTGGTCCGGGAACAGAACGATGATCACGACGACAGGTACGATTATCATCGAAATGTACCGCTCCGCCTGTCTCGTCAGGCTCTTGATCGAGTCGAGGTCCCCGTCGGCATACATCTTGGAGAACGAGGGGAAGAGCAACAGCGTCACGGCCGAGCCGACCAGGATGAAAACCGACAATAGTGTCTGACCAGCGGAGTAGTAGGCGACCTGTTCGTTGGTGCCGAACAGACCTATGAACACCTTGTCGAGGTTGGCGTTGAGAGCTGTGAGCACGACTATCAGCGCTACGGGGAGGGCGAACTTGTAGTACGACCGGAACAACGTCGGTCGCGTCCATCCTATCCGGTCGCGACGTATGAAGGACCAGGCGATCACCAGCATGACAGCGCCGGAAACGACATAGGCATAACCGATCTGGACCGCGCCCATGTGAGAAAGCGCGACGAAGATGACCAACGCCATTCGAACGACAGGAGCGACGAGGTTGATCGTCTGGCACTTGGCCGTTTCCATCGTTGCCACGTACGTGTCGGTCACGATGTTCGCTATGTCCACCAGTGCATAGTACAGGATGAAAAGCGCTATCAGGTAGATCACGGTGCCGGTCAGGGTGCCGCCGAAGAAGAACGCCCAGACCAGTACGGAGACGACCATCGTAACTACCATGACGCCGGTGAGGGCGAGCTGTATCACCGTGTAGGTGCTGACACAGTCCCTGAGGTCGTTCCCTTCGGAGATCCGTTTGATGTGCGCGCTGGTGAACCCAAGGTCCGATACTGAGTTGATAGCGGCCAGGAGAGCGAAGGTCCATGCCACTATCCCGTACACGCCGGGACCGAGGGACCTCGTCATGAATAGGAGGGCCACGAACGCCGCCCCTGTCCCGATGAGGTTCATGACAAAGAATAGAAAAGCTTTGCGTCCGATCAAGTTGTCATCTAGAGGATGATCGACTGGTTATTAAAGGAGAGCGTTCCGGGGTAGATGGTCCTATCGTCATTTGAACATAAATAGGACCGATCCATGTACGATGTCAAAGGGTAGGGCCGCTCCGACCTCGATGGGATCGTTCGAGCGGTCCAGGCTCTCGCTGAACGGCGGTGCTTTTGGAAGAACGTGGGCCTAGATATGTCGGGTGATGACAATGATCTATGTTCTTCTATATTGATCCATAGAAAAGTTTTATACTTCACGGGATCATAACTGAGCGCCTTATCGATAGGGAGAGAAGCGATAAGGTGACCATTGGTAATGATCGTTGGGGGATCTTTCTGAAGGGGACGGAGATCGAGTGGGGCGGACGAAGTAGCGGGGATGTTAGCTCAGATGAACACAAGCTCGCGGAACAGATCAGAAAGATAGACCACTTGAAGGTCTCCCCCACCTCCCGTTATAAGATGGCCGATCACATCCACACATACATCGTCGATAGGTCGGGCACGCTGATCTACGCGGACCCTAGAGAACAGTATGGGATCTTCCCCTTCGGTCAGCACATCGGACGAACATTGGACGAGATGAACCTCCCCGGGGGGCTCTACGAAAGTCTATCGGATATCTTGGAGGACACCGTGCGGGGAAGGCCTTTCGAAGGCGAGGTCCGAGCTCGGGTCGACGGAAAGAACGTATCGCTCTTCATCGAGACCTCACCGATGTCCTACCTGGACAGTGAAGAGGTGGACGCGGTCGTCTTCACCCTCATCGATAAAGGGATGATGGAACGAAGGTCGATGTTGACCGAGGCTTTGAGCCAGATCAATGAGGGATCGGGACCTCCAGGGAACTGGCCAATGTCATCCCTTGGGCACTTGGGCGCATCAAGGAGGCGATGGGGAGCGAAAACATCATCATTTTCCAAAGAAAGGATAACGAATGGACCGTTCATGGCGATAGCGGAGGCGATGAGGAGGGCAAAGACCTTTCTCGCCGATTCCGCTCCCGTCGATATAGCGGACCATGTCATCAGGACGAGGGTACCCTATCTGATATCGGACGTCACTTGTGAGGATAAGATCGACATCGAGAACACCATCGGGATGGGGACGATGGCATTGGCGATCTTCCCGATCTCTCTCATGGGAACGACGGAGGGGGTCCTTGTCCTGACCTGGCCCCATGTGATCGATCATTTCACTAAAGAGGAGATAGAGTTCGGGATGGAGGTCTCGGACCTGCTCTCGATGGCGGTCAAAAGGGCCGAACATGAGCACTTCATGGAGAACGATATCCTACAGCTCAGAACGATGCTGGACGGAACGGACGCCTGTATCGCGTTCCTTGATGAAGGGCTCAGGCTCGTCTCCTCGAACAAGGCCTTCGATCGTATGCATCCGGTGAGGAAGGAAAGATCGCGAACATCCTCATTGTTGGACATGCCCCTATCGGACGAGCTCAAGGCGGCCCTTAGGGGATCGATCGATCTCGGGGGAACCTATGAGGTACGGTCATGCACATCTTCCTGATGTCCATGATCTCCACCCAGGGGGAGCATACTGGGACATCTCCCTGGTCCCCATCGTGCAGGATGGTGTCGTGACCGGGGCCGTGATGTCCGCCGTCGATGTCACCTCAGGAACGAGGATGGAAGAACAACTTTCCGAGAGCGGTCCAGTGATCGCAGGACAACACGAGCTCCTGAACGACCTGATAGGGAACGCCCCTACCGCCATCGCGCTCTTCAACGATAACGGGGAACTGCTCCTGTCCAGTACGGAGTTCGAACGACTGGTGGGTTCATCGTTAGGGATCGATGACCTCTCTGGACCCATGTTCAAGGAGCTCCTTCGCGAACGTTCACCGAACTTTCTCATGGAACTGTTGGACGCTACGATACGGGAGAAGGAACGGGTCGAAGCGAACGAGGTGGAGGTCCCCCGAAGGGACGGGGGGAGCATCTTCTGCGACCTTGTCGGAGTTCCGATCGATAAGTCCGTCGCAAGGCACCACCAACGTTCTGGTCGTATGTACCGATGTGACGGAGGTCGTCCAAACAAGGAACGATATCCGGACGCTCATGTGCAAGTGCGAGATGGAGGCCGGAAAGATGAGGGCGGTCCTGGACGCCCTGCCGGTAGGGGTCGCGATCATGGACGCCAACGGTAGGATGGTCGGGTCGAACCAGGTAAGAAAGAGGATATGGGGCGGTTCGCCGCCGATGACCGAGACCCACATGGACATGGACAAACTGGTGGGGTGGTGGGCCGACACCGGGATAAGATTGAGGGACACCGATTGGCCGATCGCGAGAGCATTGAAGGAAGGAAGGAGCATCTGTTCGGAGATGATCGATGTGCTGCGCTCCGACGGGGAGCGGGGAACGATCTCGGCATCGGCCTCCCCGATCACGACATCGGACGGAAAGGTGACCGGTGCGATTGGCATCTGCAGCGATATGACCGCCCAAAGGAAGTTGGAACATGAGACCCTCGAGGCGATGGACCGGGCGGACCTTTACCTGGACCTCTTGACCCATGATGTCAGTTCGATGAACAAGGAGATCACCGAAAGACTGAAGGATATAAAGGAGGCAAAGAACCAGGCCGAGAGGGTCCGTTCGATCCTGATCGCGAACGGATGCTTACGGGATCTCGAGGAACAGATCGAGAACCTCCGAAAGATCAAGATTGTGGAGACCGGTAGGATCGCTCATAGCTCCATCGACCTCGGTTGGGTCCTGGAAGATGTGAGGAGGACGTTCTCCGCGAACGGGAACGAGCTGTTGACGATCAGATATGAGCCATCATTGAAGCATTACGTGATGGCCAATGATATGCTCCAGGAGATGTTCAACAGCATCATAACCTATCTGACCAGGGACACGGAGACGCCGATCGATATCACGATCGAACTTTCCCAGACCTTCAGTTCCGGAAGGGAGTACCATCGTGTCGCGATCGGGAGCGATGGACCGGGGGACCCGGACGATGAGAAACGCAGGATGCTCATGGAGCGCCCATCGAAGAGGGGGACCGGCACCATAGGTGAGCTCGACCTATATCTCGCCAAACTTCTGGTGGAGAGGTTCCATGGTAAGATCTGGGTCGAGGACAAGGTTCCGGGGGACGCCTCTAAAGGCCCCAGGTTCGTGGTGCTCCTCCCGACGACGAGCTCACGCTGAGCCCCGGACAAAGAACATCAGATCCTTCCGAGGGTGATCCTGGCGAAGCTCTCCGACACCAATCTTGCACGATTAAGACCGCCATGCACCCTCGCGTTCCTCAGTATCTCCTGCCTCAGGTACCAGTTATTGATCGAGCTAAGTGCGAGCAAGAGGGAATATTTCCTTCCGACGCTCCCTCTGACCGCTCTCTCGTCCTCCGGGTTCATCTCATGGTCCTCCCGAAATCGTTCGTAAAGGTCGTTCAGCAGGTCCATGACGTCAAGGGCCTCTGTCCTTTCCTTGATCTCCCTGGGATGTCTGAGCAGATACGATATGTTCTTGTCCACGGGACGATGCAAGGTCCTTTCCATGACCTTGGCGGCCAGTTCGGACGCCGCGTGGTTCTGCTCGGTCCTTTTGCTGATGGTTATGTTGCTCCCGTGTTTTCGGATCATGACCAGGCGCTCCTTCAGGTTGGCCAGGGCACAGATCCCGCTACCCCTTATCCATAGATCGTAGTCCTCCACCGGGAAGGCATCGGTGCGATATCCGCCGAGCTCCGAGATCGACTTCCCTCCGGATCATCGCCGAGGGGTGGGGGATAGGGGAGTTGAAGAACATGTCCCAGAGCAGCTGGTCCGGGTTCGTGAAGTACTTCGGGTCGCGGACCTTTCTCCCTTCCCCGTCCACATAGGATATCTGGGTTCCAAGCATTCCAATTGGCCGGGAACGGTCAAGTTGTTCGACCTGCCTCTCGAACCTTGTCGGCAAAGAGATATCGTCAGAGTCCATCCTGGCTATGTACCTGCCCTTGGAATTTGTGACGCCGGTGTTCAGCGATCCGATGAGCCCTGCAGGCCCGTTGTTCTCGATGATGTTCAGCCTATCGTCATTATGGTCCCTCAACGATCTTGAACCGACGACATCGTCCCCGCTTTCGATGACGACTATCAGTTCAAGGTCCGAGAAGCTCTGCCCGAGGATGCTCGAGACCGCTCCGTCCAGGAACTCCGTGTCCTGATGGACCGGCATCACTACGGATATCTCAGGCCGTGTCATACCTCACCTTCCATGAGGTCCTGTTCGGGCCGAACGTACATGCTGACCGTACGCTTCCCATGTCACCGACCCATATTCAAAGGTTCGCAGTCGTCCAGGACGAAGGGTCCTACCTTCAGTGAAACCTGGACCGCGCACCCTCATGAAGAACTCCATCGAACTCCCTAGGTTCACCCGGACCGGAGGTCCGTTGGACGGCGGCCATAACGGTCCTCGATATCCACTTCAATAGCGGATCTCGATGGTTCAGGTCCATGAACACAGGCCCGGGTCCACCTCTTGTCCGTTGACCTTTTCCATCCCTCTGTCCATCACGTTAAGGGCGAACCTCCAGTCGACGCCGGGTCCGAAGCGGGAGGTCTGCCAGAGGACCATTAGAGAGCGCATCGGGGCGATGCGGGCGGCCCTCATCAGGATATGGGACATCCTTTCGCTGGCGGCCCATTTGATGTCCATTATCTCCTCCCTGTTCATCTTGTTCCATTTGATGAAGTTGTCATAGAGGGCGTAAAGGAAGTGGGCACCATCGCTTATGTCCTTAGGTTTGGTCGTCCTGTACGGACTGATGACCGCCATGGCCGGCCCCCGGTTCACCGGTACACCTAATGATATGCTCATGGCCCGGATCGCCAGCTCGTTCGCCATCTCCGCCTGCTCTTTCCTACCTGACGAGGAGATGTTCCCGTCGTGCGTCCTGTAATGGAGCAGGGGCTCATCGAGGCTTGCCAGGTCGGTCACCCTCATCGCCCTGAGCCATAGCTCGTAGTCCTCGCACAAGGGGATGTTCGAGTATCCTCCGGTCCGTTCCAGTACCTCTCTTCTCATCATCACCGATGGGTGGGCGAGGGCATTGTGGAAGTGCAGGTCCCATCGGGTCCTGCTCGGGTTCGATGGGAAGTTGATCACCCTGAGGGACCGACCGGAGCCATCGATCTGATCGATCGGCGGTGCCGAGGACGCCTATGTTGGGGTTAGAATCGAGATGGTCGACCTGTTCCCTTATCCGATCTCGATGACAAATGTCGTCCGAATCCATCCTTGCTATGTACCTACCTCTTGAGAGCGACAGACCTAGATTGAGGGAGGGGGCAAGACCCCGTTCCCCTTCGTTGAGCTTCATCACGACCCTATCGTCCCTGACTCCTTTCCCCTACCTTTGCAAGGACGTCCCTGCTCTCTGCGACGATGATCAGCTCGAGGTCATCGAACCTCTGGTCCAGCACGCTCCCGATCGCTTCCTCGGTGTGTTCCTCCCATCTCAGTAGGGGCAGGACGGTGCTCACCGATGGAACGTGCCTGGAGGTGTCTGACCGCATGGACGTTAGCTTCCATTGGCAGGCTTCGATAGTTAATCCTTGTCCGGCATGAGCGGCGGTCGACGATGGCGCGGACCGTCAGTTGACCGGTCTCACGTTCCAGCGCCGATCTAGAAATATCTGTGCTTCGTACGGTTGGTCGAACATACCAGGGTTGAAATCGAGCGGTGCGGATATGTTGATCGCCATCTCGATCCTATGGCCCTCGAGCATGTCCGTGCCGAGCTTGCTGGCACCTATCGTGAACGAGTAGTTCCCAGGGGAGACGAGCTTCTCGGGGAAGGTGAGCTTGGCGACATACCGGCCCGGTCCCATCGTCTCCATCGTCCTGTCCCAATCCGAGAAGAAGCTCCGTACGATCTCATCCCCCATCGCGTTGTTCAGGAACACCCCCATCCTGAACATCTCGGACCTCTCGGGCAGTTCGAACCCGATCACGATCTCGAACGGGTCCGTTCCGTCCAGAAGGTTCGTCGGTCTTCCTTTCTGATATATCTCGAAACCCGTGACGGATATTCCGCTCCCCTGGACAGGGAACTCGTCATTGGTCAGACCGAGTGAATGTGAGTACCTTGTGATGACATCGTCCACCGGCCCTTTGTCGATCATCCGTCCCTTCTCCAGGAACACACCGGTCTTGCAGAGCGATCTTATCGCGTGAAGGTTGTGCGAGACGAATATGACCGTCCTCCCCTCCTCGGTGACCTCCTTCATCTTGCCAAGGCATTTCTGCTGGAACTGCTGGT
The DNA here is from genome assembly GCA_963741025.1 of Methanomassiliicoccaceae archaeon. Taxonomy (GTDB): domain Archaea; phylum Thermoplasmatota; class Thermoplasmata; order Methanomassiliicoccales; family Methanomassiliicoccaceae; genus CAVUGW01. The sequence goes on along the minus strand of CAVUGW010000004.1, from coordinate 3,653 downwards.
CGCCGACCGCCAACACCTCGTCCGCTATGAGTATGTCCGGTTCAAGATGAGCGGCCACGGCGAAAGCGAGCCTGAGGTACATGCCGGAGGAGTATCTCTTGATCGGTGTATCAAGGAACTTTTCCACCTCCGCGAACTTGACGATATCATCGTACTTGTCCTCGATCTCCTTCTTCTTCATGCCCAATATCGCCCCGTTAAGGAAGACGTTCTCCCTCCCGGTCAGTTCAGGGTGGAATCCCGTTCCCACCTCGAGAAGGCTGCCGACCCTGCCTACGAGTACCACCTCCCCTTCCGTCGGATATGTGATCTGGGAAAGTATCTTCAGGATCGTGCTCTTACCTGCACCGTTCCTTCCTATTATCCCTACCGCATCGCCCTTCTCGACCGTGAAGTTCACGTCCTTCAATGCCCAGACGTTTCTCTCGTTCCTACCGCCCCTTTGATCGTCCGTATCGGATGGGAGACGGTCTGGGAGATCGTCTCCGTAAGACGTTTACCACCCGCGGTCCAACCGCGGTTGGCCCCGATGACGTACCGCTTGGAGACGTGCCTGACCTCGATGACCGGGTCCAACTCAGATCACATCCGCGATCTGGCGCTCGTAATGCTTGAAGTAGAGCAGGCCTCCTATGAAAAAGAGGACCGAGATCACCACGGAGGAGACCAGAAGTCCCGGGTCCACTGCCGGGTGACCGAAGGTCAGGAACCTTTGGAGCGACATGATGCCGCTCAAGGGGTTCCAGAAGAGCAACCAGGAATACTTTGTGGACACGCTCCCCCAGGCATAGAAGATGGGGGAGGCGAACAGCAGCATTTGGATCATGAACGGGGTGATGTACTGGACGTCCCGATATTTTGCTGACATCGCCGATAACCAAAATCCGAGCCCTGAAGATAATACCACGGCCAGTGCCAGGGGGATGAGGATCAACCCCATCCAGGCGGTGAACGGAACGGCGAGCCAGATCATGAGGCCGATCAGGACCACGAAGGCTATCGCATAGTCCAACAGGCCTGCTATGATGAGGCTGAGCGGGAGAAGGTATCTGGGGAAATAGACCTTCGATATCATGTTCGCGTTGGCCACCAAACAAAGGGATGCGGAGTTCAGATCCAGAGGAGAAGTACGTCCATAGGATCAGTGTGGTGAATATGAAGGCCTGGTAGGGTATGTTCTGGGTGGGGATGGTCGTCAGGTTCTGGAAAACTATCGTGAACACCACCATGGCGAGGAGGGGTTGTAGTACGGCCCACCCTATCCCGAGGACCGATTGCTTATACTTTGTCTTGATCTGTTTCCAAGTGAAGAAGTACAGAAGTTCCCTGTACTCCCATATCTCGGCGAGCCCGAGATCGAACCTGGAACCGGTCGGTCGGATGACCTTAGGCTTCAGATTGCTCATATAAAACCTCATGCAAAAAATGGACCTGGACGGTACCTCTGAAAGCGATCACCGGTCCTTTTCTTTGCCAACTGATGACTAATTAACTTTTGTGAGCGGGAAGCCGTTCGAACGGACGGACCAAGAGGTGTCTGGCAATGCCCTTCCGCCGTCCGTTCGCACATAGGCCCTGATCATCAAAGGGCGGTCATGCCCGAGGATCACCGGGCTCCGGCCGTATCAACGGAAGCCCCGCACGCCCGCCGCATGGGCCAGGAGGGCATGTCCATCAGGGCCGGCCTGCCCACTATCGACCTTTTTTTCATCCGATGTTCCTGGCCTTGCACTGTTCATCAGTCCAACGTACAGTTCCTCGTACGATGATGCGATCCTGCTCCAGGTGAACATCCTTTCCCAGGCCCTCCGTCCATTATTGCCCAGTTCCCTTCGTCCAACGGGGTCCCGATGGAGCAGCTCGATCAGCTCCGCCGACGGCCCCAATACGGGGGAGGAAAAGCCGTCCTTTCCGATGTTCGTTGGCAGGACCATCCCGGCCTTGAAGCGCTCAACGATCTCCGAGGCATTGCCCACATCGGTCGTCAAAAAGGGCGTGGCCGAGGCCATGGACTCATAAAGGACGAGGGGGGAACATTCAAGATCGGGATGGAAATAGGAAAAGGTCGGCGGAGCGGAACGCGGCGATCGTCTCCTCCCTGCTCAGGTCCGCCATCATTATCCTCTTCTGACGCAAAAGATTGGTCGGCAATGTGTTGTTGATCCGTCCGAGCCATTTGCATTTTTTCGCGCACCCCGTACCCGGGTCGTTGGCAACTATCAGAAGGACCGAGTTCTTGATATTGACCTTTCGGAACATCGAGATCGATTCCTGATGGCCTTTCTGCCCCGTGTGCGAGCCCACGGTAAGGGTCAAGAACACGTCCTTGGGGATCCCAACCTCGCCCGGATGTCCAGCCTTGGGGAAAGACCGAACTCGTCCTCCGCGGCACCGTTCGGGATCACAACGGTGTTCTTTATCCCGCTCCTTCTTGCGAACTCCATGTCCCTGTACCTTTCCGACATGAAGACGCAAGCATCGTACCTGCCCATCCAGGATGCCATCTTTTTATAATAATCGGCATAGTTGTTATTTTTCAGATAGGAGAAACCACAAGGGACCAGGACCTTCTTAGCTCTCGACCGATCAAGGACGGGAAGGACCAGGTCCGTCGTCCATACCTGTGCCCCATAGTTCATGATCAGGTCGAAATCCCCATTTATGACAAGGTCGAGGTATCTTTCCTTCTCCCCCTCGATCCCCTTGACCATGTTACCCTTGATATCGAACTGTTCGATATGGACACCATTGATCCGGTCCTTGTTCCGGTCAGGATGCAGGATGTCGCGACCGTCACATCGTGACCTTTCCTGACCAATCGTTCCGATAGCTGCCTCACTACCTCCTGAGAGCCTCCTGTTGTCGGATGGTAGAGCTCGACGGTATGCAGGACCTTCATTGGATATCCCAGAACCGCTTTTTTGTTCATCTCGCCGATAATCAATCTTTTCCGCCCTCATTGCGGTGATCTAGGAGGACCCCCGACATTGCGGTGCCAAGATCTGATTAATAGTTCTCTCCAAGGGCGAAAAAAGTGATCGGATGAGGCTAGCATATTGCATCCTGGTGCACAAGGACCCTTTACAGGTACGCCGACTGATGGACAGGATATTCACGAGCGAGGACCTGTTCTATATCAATGTCTTCTCCTCCAGTCTGGTCGATCAAGAGATGGATTGGGAGGGGACCCTGGCGCCATATCTTGGGGGGAACCTGTGGATAGAACGCAATTATAGCAATGCATGGGGAAGCTTCCAGCTCGTGCAGGCCACGCTGGATGCGATGGAGAGATTTCAGGGACATGATTATGATTACTTCCTCAATCTCAGCGGCCAATGCTATCCCCTAAGAACCGTCCATGAGATCAAAGAGGACCTGTCAAGATCGCCGAAGAAGGCGTTCATCGAGTGCGAGGCATTTCCAAGGGACAGATGGGTGGATGAAAGGGGTGGATATCGTCGAATAGACCATCGATGGTACAAACCTTTCAAGAACATGAAAAAGGTCTCCATCCCTCGTTTTAGAAAAGACCTGCCCCTGGGTATGCGGGCATATGGCGGATCGCAATGGTTCTGCCTGCCCAAACATCACATAGATCATGTCCTAAAGTTCGTTCAAGAGCATCCAGAGGTCGTTCGTTTCTTCGAAAGATA
>CAVUGW010000003.1:0-12412 GCA_963741025.1 Methanomassiliicoccaceae archaeon | reverse complement strand
GTAGGTTCGAGACCGTTCGGTCGAAATCGGGTAGATTGACCTTCAAGGCGTCCTCCTCGATGAGCTCGACATTCGAGGGAAGCGTGGTTCGCAAGAAGGACGCGATCTTCGGGTCCGCCTCGATAGCCACGACCTTTCGGGCCTTCTCCGATAAACGATGGGTCAGAACACCAAGACCAGGCCCGATCTCCAAAACCACATCGTTGGACGATATCTTTGCATAATCTATTTGACGGTCGGCTACACGATCATCGATCAGAAAGTTCTGACCCAGGTGCTTGGTCGGGGAAATGGAGTACTTCGAAAGTATCTCGATTATCTCAGAGGGGTTCATCTCGTTACGAACAACCTGTACTTCTGGTTCGGGTCGGAAAGCTCGTCCTCTATCCTTTTTGCTATCAATTTGTCAGGATGCTTTATCGCTGGTACTCTCTTGATCAGGTCCTCGTAGCTCAGGAATTTTCCTTTCTTACGCTCTTCGAGGATGGCCCACATCGTCTTCTTCCCAAGCCCGGGGATGAGCTCGAGCATATGGAACCTCGTCGTGATGGCCTGGGCTTCGTTGAAGAAATGAACGTAACGTGCTTCGTTCTCTTTCACTATGTCCGTCAGTACAAATGGAAGCTCTGCCTGTGCAGCCGCGGTAAGTTCTTCATATCCTACCCTGCGCTTAACATGTATCATCTTATCTCTCAACGCTGGGTCCTTGCCTATGTAGACCTTATCTCCGATCGTGATGAGAGCATCTTGTTTGGGGATCAGCTCGAAAAGCTTGAACTCGCTCTCCCCGATTGCATAGGCTATCGGCTCTCTTTTGAAGCTCCTGTCGATAGATAGCCCCTGAGGTAAGTAATCCAATATGACCGCGTAGTCTTCCATTTTAACCGCACCCGACCTAGCGATACTTCTCTACAGTAGATAGTATCTGTTCGATATACTTCTTCTCCAATACCATCCTTTCCTTGGCGAAGAGCACACGAACGTCATCGATGTGCGATGGCATAAGGTCGACTATTTTTACGCTGAGGGCATCTGGCACGAACCCTAGGCCATGAAGCTCAGCTTGCATCTCCCTCGCCTTATCCAGACTGAGCTTTGCCACCTTTTGAGCGTGCTCCAAAGCAAGCTTCTGGTCTTGTGTAAGCTCTCTTTTCTCTGTCTCCGTCTCCAGCAACTGTTTTACCTCGGCCAAGGTAACGTCAGCGATCCTCGCTCATAGGACCACCGCTCTCACATGCTCTTCTGGAGATGTTCAGGCCTTGAGATGACGGTCTTCTGTTTGTTTCCGTCATATAAGGCTACGACATATGCCCTTCCCTGAGTACCGGTCACTACACCGGTCTTTCCTTGGAAACGAAAATGAGGCATCCCGTAATGTATGCCGGGGTCGATGACGACGCTGACCTTCTCCCCTACTTCGAACGTCTGAAATTCATGCGTTATCGGAGTCATACCCCTGGTCCTCGGGGTCTTCCTAAGTATGTTCCGGGTCTTGCGTCTCAATCCTCTCGAAGCTTTTACCATGGTTCATCCCTCATTAACGGAATCGATTATTTGTATCACGTCAAGCGCAGTCACCTCGCATGGCACTCCAAGAGCGCCAGCAAGGCTCGGGACGGTTCTCCCATTGTCCCCATGAACGAACTCCTTGACATATGTTCCGGACTCCGTTCTGAGGACAAGCACCAGTCTATCACTTTCCAGACTTTCCACCTTTAAGTATGAAGATCCCCCGGTCCCGTATGAGATCGGCACGCCTATGCGTTACCCTCGTTGGCGTCTGCTGAGTGATACGCGTTTGTCTCAGTGATAGGAGTACCTCATTAACTTTTTCCTTATTAACTTTGTCATGGATTTTTATCTCGACCCTATATATCTTATCTGGGGCCGCGCCCTTGATAAGACGCACCTCTTCCCGCGATGATCTTCTCAATCCAGTGATCTCTACTTTACCTGCTCCGGAACGATTGATCTCCTCGACAAGACCTTCGAGGTCCAAGGTTCTTTTCTTTTTGGACCGCGGATCTCGATGACGAAAGGTCTCCCGGTTCCGAGCATTCGGGCATCTATGTCCTCCCTTCCCATCCCATGGAAGAAGTGGTCCTCTCCGCCCGCATCTCTCTGGATAGGATCACCGATGATCTCCTGCACACTGGTCTGGTACATCTTGCCCGTGTTATCGCACCGTTTGCAGCCCTTCCCTCTGCAAACTCGGCAGATCCATCTTGTTTGGGGATCTCCCTGGACAATTTTAGGTATCTTCCATATAGGAACAGGGGAGCCAGATCTATCTTCACATGACAGAACCTGGTATCGATCAACGCCACGACATCAGGTGCATCGAACTCAACATCGAGCCCTATCTTCTCGCCCACCAACTTCCCAATTTCCCGGTTAAGCTCAGCTTTGATCGGTTCGGCCGTCTCTCCACCCACTTCGGCCCATAGTCGCTCCTCTCTGTCCTGGATGCAACAATCTACCTTGGTCCCGACCAGAAAGTTCCTGTACTCAAGACCCTCTAGTGACCCTACTATCTCATCAGCGAACCTTGGCATCTGTTCAAAAAGGTCCTCACATAGCCAACATGAGGAATGATCTCCAAGCACCTCACCTTTGTCCGTTCTTAAGGAGAGCACATGTTCCCGCATCTCACGTCCTCTTTCTTTGTTCGTTCTTCCCCTTCCAACCTGGGCGAAGAGCCTTCCTAAACAATGGTCACATAGGTCCCTTTCAAGGGCTTTATCTGCCTGGAGGAGGTGATCGCTCATGTTCACGCCAATGTGCACCTTCTTTTAAATCTTGTGAGAGGAAGGAGCGAACTACCCCGCCCTTTCGGGCGGAGCTTCTTGCTTAATCCAGCTGACCTGCGTTGCGTTCGCATGGGGACCCCTCGCTCGCAATAGTTAAAAGCACTAAATATCGAAACCCATTTCTGCGATCCTAAGCTGGGCCCTGCTCCTCTCTAAATATTTGTACACCGTGGAATGCTCGCTCCCCCTGAGAAGCATCTCTATGGCCGTTCTCGCGAACGGCATCTGTACCGAGCTTCCTATGATGGAAACGGTGCTTCCATATATGGAGAGACCAACACCAGTAAGGTCCTCTATGATCCTTCTGGTCTTCCCTCCTGAGCCGATCAATCTCGCTCTGACCCTTTCGAGCTGCTGTCCTTTCTTTCCTATAAAATCGCTCAGTTCGATGACCTCTAGATATTCATCGTCATCCAACAAACGGATCGCACGTTCTGGTGAAAAACCACGACCGATCGCTTTGATGACATCATTGACCTTTAAAGATGCAAGGGGGTCGTCAGGGTTCTCACCTATCGTTACCTCGCCTTCGGTATCGACGCTGAACCTTACACCACTCCTTCTCTCGATCAGCTCTTTGGTCGAACCGTCCTTTCCTATGAGCACCCCGACCCGTTCCATCGGTATACGCAGGAGCTTCATTTCTATCCCTCTACCACTTCATGGAAGATATCTTCCCCAGTTCTGATCTTCACATCAAGGGACCTGAAGTACCTATTGATGTTGTTGATATCTCGATGTAGGAACTCCTTGGCGTTCATATGCTCTATCAGCACTGCCTGGCCACAGTCAATTATTACCGGCCTTTTACGGTGGTACAAGATATTATATTCGCTCAGGTCCGCATGTACCAGTTCAGCCTTTTGGTATGCGTATGACATGTATTTTATTATCTGTTCATAGGTCTTCATCGGATCGTCGATTTCGGCGTTCTTAATTATTGGGGCCGGGCCCTTCTTAGAACCGATATATTCCATGAGAAGCATGTTCCGGTGGTTGCGTATGGGTTTCGGCACTCTCACTCCGGCACTCTTTAACCGTTGGAGATTACGGAACTCTTTGCTCGCCCAGGCAAAGATGATCTTGCGCTTATTTCCAGATAGGCCTTTGAACCTTTTATCCCCTTCGATGTATCTGGAGATACCTATTGAAAGTTGCATTTGATGTCCTATAGATCTTAAGGGCCACCATTTTCTTCTCTGGTGTAAGGGCCATGAACATGTTACCTTCTTTACCTGTCGATATAGGATATTCGATCGTGTCCAGATCACCATCCGTCATAAGTTTGTATATCGAAAGGATTGTAGATCTGTCAAAGACCTCGTCGAGAGTGCTCCTCTCATCCCCTGTCTTGCTATTTGTACGGAGCGCCATGATCTTATGTTCAAGCGCTTCGTATGCGTCCTTTTGGGGCATGAGGTATACCTACTTGTCGTTCTTAGAACACATCTAAATTCTTAGGAATGGCCTTCCTGCGGTGCAAGTAGCTGGCCTGGGTCTTTGTGTATCTATACATTATGTCGGCCTTATCCTCTTGGAACTCCCAGGGTTTAATTATCAGTAGATCGCCTTCCCGTATCCACATTCTCTTCCTTATCTTTCCTGGGATACGTCCCATGCGAGATGTCCCGTCCTCGCACATTACCTTTATACGAGACGCACCGAGCAACTGGTCCGCTACTCCGAACATTTCTCCCTCTTTTCGGTTCGGGAAAGGACACCGAGTTATCTCCTCGTTCTGCTCTTCATCATAATTTGAAGTCAAATAAATCCTCCGTGATATTATCTAACGGATCGCATATCGCCGAACTGTCGCAAGGGTTGGGACCGATAGCACCTGTTAAGGTTTGACATAACCTAACCGATTATCTAAACTTTGTTATCGATCCTCGGCGCTGGCGTCCATGTTCAGTGTGCCGCCTTCCAGAAAGATCCGCTCGTCGGTACGGTGATCGTCAACTTTAAGCGGTGGGTGGTGGCATGTATGGATCGTCCAGTGAACTGAACGGGAGCGAGCCCGCTTTGCGAGGCCTGAGGCTGGCTGGCCATGTGCCCCATCCTTCCTGTCGGAAGTGAAAGCTTCATGAGCTCGACCCGGTCATAGATAATAGAGAGCAATGTTCACAGTGCATTGTTCTGCCAAGATTTAAGTACTAATTTCCCTTTCAAACTTTCCACACGCTCCCGTAGTGTAGTCCGGCCAATCATTCGGGCCTTTCGAGTCCGATACCCGGGTTCAAATCCCGGCGGGAGCACATTTTTTACCCACAAATTAATTTATATACTAACGGCATTCCCCTATCGTGAAGAGCCTCAGGGGGCGTCCGAACCAAGGAAAGACGGCGACGATACGCGAGCGCTGCATCAATATCTATCTTCCGACGACCGAACTTGTGGACGATTGGAAGAAGGACGCTGAGAAGGCCGGCATGTCCGTTTCCCGATTTGTGATGGAGGTCGTCGAACGTCACCGTCACGATCAAGCTTCCCCGATGATGCCGAACTGGCAGTTGGAAGAGAAGGTGAAGGAATCCGAGAACAACCTGGCGGCGCTGCAGAGCAAATACGACATTCTAAATCTAGCCTTCCAGCGCAGGGAGGAGGACGCAAGGCGCCTCGCGGAACAGCTTAAGGAGGCATCGGTCCCGAAATATGACGCGAAGATAGTCAGCAAGGTGGCGAGGTTCATCGCGAGCGAAGCGGGCGAGACGGTCACGACGTTCGACATAATGGACGAGATGGGCACCGATGAGATGACCGAGGAGGAAATCGCCAAGGTGCGTGGCTCATTGACATTGCTGAACGATATCGGCCTGATCGCATCGGACGGCATGATAGGATGGAGGTGGAAGATTGGAGGACCTGGCAGGTCAAGCTCCGTTACCAAGCGCGGACGATGAGCTAAAGCTCGAGGAGTTCAAGAAGGACTGCGAGCTGAGGGGAATGAGCCACGGTTCGGTGCTTAGCTACATCTACATCGATCCGGATCTTCATGCAGTTCCTTAGGTCGATAGGTAAAGATCTCGAGGAGGTCGACAAGGTCGTACTTAAGGCGTACATCGATCACCTGCTTAACGACAGGAAGGTGAAGTACCCTACCCTAGAGTCGCACTTCTCGGCGTTGTCGGCGCTGTACGACTGGATGGTGTTCGAGGAGGAGATCCACACGAACCCTGTGCCTCCTGTGCGAAAGAGATACCTGAAGAGGTACAAGGGCGGCGTCGGCATGGAGGAGAGGGAGCGCAAGCTCATATCGATCGAGGAGATGGCCCGTCTAGTGAACTCGATATTGAACATCCGTGACCGGGCGGTCGTTCTTCTGCTCGCCAAGACGGGCATGAGGCGAGGTGAGCTGATCGCCCTGGATGTCAGGGACATCGACCTGGAGAAGATGACGATCAAGCTCAAGCCTACGGCGAAGAGGTCGAACCGCCTGCTGTTCTTCGATGAGGAGACGAAGAAGGTGATGGAGGAATGGCTCCGCATGCGGGCATCTTTCGCCGACGATGATTGCCAGGCGCTGTTCGTCACCGAGTCGGGCGGCAGGGCGAACAAGAATCACATCTATGACCTGGTGACGGAGCATGCCGCGCGCATCGGTCTTCACGATCCCAACAGTGAGAGGATCGAGGACCACTTCACCCCGCACTGTTGCCGTCACTGGTTCACCACCCATCTACGGAGGAGGGGCATGCCGCGCGACACATACAGGAGCTTCGGGGCGATATTCGACCTGATGCCATGGACATATACTATCACATCGACCCGGAGGACCTCAGGCGGTCGTACCTGGCGCACATGCCGAGCCTTGGGATCCACTAGAACGGTCCAGCTCTTCTTGAGGACCGATGCCCGGATCGTCATTTATTGGGCCTGCTCTCCAGGGGCGGAACTGTTAGAGAGAGCGCGCATGAGGTCTTATCAGCTATGCCAACAAGAAGTTGGTCGAGATGGAACCTACCTAGCGGAAACATAATTTTAATGGTTCGAGCGGTATCCTTGAAAGTGCTTGCAATGCTCGACGTGGAAATACCAGGGTTCGGACGACTTAGGTTGGAGTACCTGGTCTGCGACTTTACCGGAACGATCTCAGTGGACGGCAAACTGCTTCCCATGGCGAAAGGAAAGCTGAACGAGATCGCAGGTCTCCTGAAGATCTTTGTTCTAACCGCCGATGAATTTGGCAAGGCAGAGGAGGAGTTAGAGGGTATCGACTGTGAAGTGCACATCGTCAAGGGCACAGCCATCGATGCTCAAAAGGCTGAGTTCGTTGATAGGCTCGGCGCTGACAAGGTCGTCGCCATCGGCAATGGTCTGAACGACAGAGGAATGCTAAAGATAGCAAGACTTGGGATTATCGTTGCTGGTAGTGAGGGATGTGCGGTCGAATCTTTCCTTGCGGCCGATATACAGGTTGCGAGCGCTTTAGACGGGCTTGATATTCTGCTCAAGCCTAGACGGTTGAGGGCGACCCTGAAATTTTAATCCCATATAGGGGAGCGAGGACAAAATTGTCGCCATAGGCGCGACAGCAGTTCGCTCTCGACAGGTCGCCTCCGCGAGAATCTAGATCGAACGGTTTCGTTTCGGGCGAACCTGACCGTTCTGTCGGGGCTCGAACGCGGCGTATCGATCATTTTTCCAAACCGTACCTTTAGGTGGCCTGGTCTCCAGGACAGAACGTTTGTCTGTACAGGTCCTCTCCATAGCTGGTGGGAAGGGGCCCGCCCTCGATGATCCTGAAGGTCCGCCGCCCATCTTCCAGCCTTTCCGCTCTGAGGAAAAGGGAGATGTCCGAACCCATTTCATAGTAACCCTGCGCAAGATCATAGAGATGCGTGACGTAAAAGACCCTTATGTCGGCCTCCAGCATTGCCTGGACGATCTGTCGGGCGATCTTCCGAGCCCTCCCTCTCGTTGGTCGCGGAGAACGATTCGTTGAGGAGGAGGATGGAACCAGGTCCGATGTGGTCGGCGACCTTGCTCATCCTGCTCAGCTCCTCATCGAGCTTTCCGCTCTTCATCGTGACGTCCTCCCCCCTCTTAAAATGGGTTTGAACGCCATCGCCAACGCTGGCGGAGAAGCTGTTGGCCGCCACGAACATTCCGCTCTGCATCATCAGGAAGGCCAGGCCCACGCCTCGCAGGAACGTGGTCTTACCTCCTTGGTTGGCACCCGTGATCATCACGACTTTCTTGTGATCTGCGGAAAGGTCATTTCCAACCGCTCTTTCCCTCAATCTAAGGGAGAGGCAGACATCGTAGAGGCCCTGGGCGGAGAGCTTGAAGGAACCTTTGGTCACCGATGTAGGAATACAGGTAGGCTCGCCCATACCGGACAATCTACCGTGCAGGTTCAGGCAGCAGATATAGAAGCCCAGTTCGGCGCGGAGCATTTTGAAGAAGTTGAGGATGTGGTCCGCGGACTGAGCGACGGCGTTTGCCACCGAATTTAGGCCCCGGTCACGCAGGTCCGTCAGCGCTTGATGGCCGCTCTCATCGCGATCGTCGATCTCGAAACTGCAATCGGACCTGCCTTTGCCGAAGATGCGTTGCCTCCAGCTCAGCTTCTGCTCAGATCGCAGGAGGAGAACGTAGTCGGTACCCTTGTTGCCCTTTCCCAGATGGGCGCTCATCAGGACACCGTTCTGGAACTTCAGTCGTTCCAGGTGCTCTTGTATCTCTAGAAAGTATTTGTCGTCAAGCTCCTCCATGAGCATCCTGAAGAATCTTACGAACCCTTCCGAACGGAACCGACCGTTATTCTCTTCGACGATCCGTCTGAACCTCTTCAGCACCTCGATGAACGATTCTAGAACCGTTATCGATGTGCTGAGTATCGAGCCAGGGGTGGAGGCGAAGCTTCGCCAGATCTTCTTCTCCCCTTGAATGGCCTGGAGGGCCATGTCGTACATCTCCTTGATCAGGGCCCCGTTCTCTAAGCAATCAACGAGTATCTGTTGGCGGTACACGATCTCCTCCGGTGTTGTCATGCTTGACAGGACGATCCTCTTGGCCACATCCAACAGGAACTTGTCCTCATCGGCCATCGCTTCGAACAGCGTATCGAGCTCTAGGTCCTGGACCAGTTCGACGGAACCGAAAGGTATTCTCTGGTCCAGATCAAGGTCACGGTCCTTGTACAAGAGGTGTGCCTTCATTGCCCGATCCGCCTCCTAAGGGACCCGTAGGTGAGCCCGTACTTGTCCGCGATGGCTATGGCATAGGCCCGACCATCCGCAGGCCTTCTGATGATCTTATAGGACCGTAGGGCGGGGTTCTCGGGATCGACGGTGCTAACCATGCTTACGGTGGCCGGACCAAGGGACGACAGTTCGTCAATGAAGGTGACGTAGACACAGAGCATGTCTTGCTGGATGATCTGGTGCAAGACTTTTTTCCCAAGGAAAAGAGCGTCCTTGGCCGTGGTCGAGGAAAAGCTCTCGTTCATTATCACAATGCTGTCGCCTGTGGACCGTTGCAATATGTCATGTATCCTGACCAGCTCGTCCTGCAGCTTTCCTCGGAGGTTCTCCAGCTGCTCTTCCTTTTCGAAATGGGTGAACAGGTTATCGCACAGGAAGAGGACGGCCTCGCTACCTGGCACTGGGTATCCAAGCTTGGACAAGTAATGCAGCTGCCCGAACATCCGGGCGAACGTCGTCTTCCCTCCCTGGTTCGGGCCAGAGATAACGAGCACCCGTTCCGTGTCCTTTAGGAAGAGGTCGTTGCGCACCACCTGGGACCCTTCATGGACGAGCTTGTCGGCCAGTGCAAGATCAAAGGTCCCAAGGGCGCGGACCTCTTTGGACCTGGAAACAATCGGGTAACAAAAACCCAGGCCAGATGACCTTAGGGGTTCAATGAGCTCCAAGTACGCAATGAAGAACTGCACTTCCCGATCGAACCTGAGGATGGTGGGGTCAAGATAATCGCGGTGGTCTTGGTTGAAATCGTGTAGGGAACGGAATATCTCCGGATAGAGGCGCGCGACCAGCTCGAGGATGCCCTCTTCGACGTGGTCCATCTCCTCGTGATCTATGAAGCGGAGCCTGTAGTTCTTGACGTCCCTTTGCTTGAACTTCTGGAACGTCTCTTCCACATCGGCGCCATAGTCGGCCTGGTCATCGTACTTTTGGACCGTGATCCTGTTCCTTTTTATATGAACGCAATAGGTCAGCTTGGACAGCTCGTCCTTGAGCCTTTTTGTCTCCGCTACCAAGGACATGAAGATCTCGGAACCGTAAGTACATCGCAAGATAACCGCGTAACGATATGAGGCCGCGAGATGTTATCTCAGCATTGGAGAGCTGATGTACCAAGTGGATGACGGCGTCGGCAGTAGATCTCCACCGAATCCAGGAACCAACGTTCCCTCTGCTTTTCGTAGGACAACTTATCCCCTTGTGCGAGGTCCTTACGTACGCTCTTCATATCCCAGGCAAAAGATGCGATGGATTCGCGTAAGTGCGTCCTTTCGAGGTCCCTTATCACCTCTTGGCGATAGATTATGCTCTCAACATCATACAGAGGAACGGAGAACAGGGACTGTAACCCATATTCCTCCCTTCCCCTCACCATCGAGGCAAAGACCTGATCAAGGTTCAGGTCCCTAAAGAAGGACGGCATTTCGGTGGTCTCTTTTACGCATCCAGAACGATCGAAAAGTATCGATCGGAACGCTTCTGCGGAGGACGAGCGCTTCTCTCCATGGCCTATTGAGGGTTCGATGGGCCTGTTCAGTGTTATCAGGTCAAAATGTTCTTCCATTGTTTCACCACGATGCGATTTAGAAACAGAGGCCATCAGCTCGCATCGGGCGGTTGTAGGTGAGCCTCATCACCTTTGTCTAAGAAAGATAAGGGGCCTAATGAACTTTTCCAGGAATCATGGAGGGGCCACGATGGTTAAGATCATATCATTTAGTTATGTGGTCATGAGATCTGCATCTGAGGCGATCGGCCTGTCTCCAGGCCTAGCCCGTCCGATCGCCTGTAGGTCTGAACACTGTGTTCAGCATCTGTAGGTCACTGAACATCGTCTCGAAGTCCCGCTCGCTCATCTTGTGCGCTTTGAAAGAATGTTCCCTCAGCTGGGCCTTCACTTCCTCTTCCGCATCTCCATTGACCGCAAAATCGCAGTATGGGCATCTCGTCTCCATTACCGTCCTATCTCCTTTCATTTTGGACTGGTAGAAGCCATCAGCCCTGCTTAGGGCGGTTGGAGGTGAGCCTCATCACCGTTCATGCGAACGAACAGGATGTAGTCATTTTTCTAAGGACCGTTCCACATCTTAGATGAACGATCCAACCTGGCCCTGGGGTCACCTCACATCGATGCTTGTCAGGGATATGAAAAAGGATTAGAGTTCGTTGAGGCCGCTATTGAAGGATTCCATTGTTAATGTTGAGCACAGATCACCACCTCTGCCCCAACTCCACTCTAGAAGGGTGATAGGTCGTTCGGTCGAGATGGCGGACGAACGATGAAGTGGTCCACGCACGCCCGCACGCCTCTCGTTCTCAATAGGGCGAACTTCTTACGGGAGACCCTCCTATTTGGGGCCTTCTGCAAGTCCAGGGGCCCATTCCTCTGCCCTTGGAGATGATCACATCGTCGATCCGGAGAATCATGATGGCGGTCTCTGCGGCAGAGGTGAGGATTTGGCGACCGATCCGCAAAGGTTCTAAAACCCTCTCTTCGCGCATGTCGGCGACCTTTCCGGTGAACAGCTCAGTCCAGCGAACTTATCATTGGCCTGATGGACCTTTCTCATCTCGATCAGGATGTTAAGGGAATCAAGACCGGCGTTCTCGGCGAGGGTGGTGGGTATGATCTCGAGTGCTTGGGCGAACTCACATACTACCAATTGCTCCCTGCCCCCGATCGAGTTCCGCATAGGCCCTTAATCCCATCGCAAGTTCTAAGGCGGTGCTGCCTCCCCCGGTCACCATGGTCCCATCTTCTATAGCAAGGCGTACGGCGTTGAGGGCGTCATCGAGGGACCTCTCCGCTTCTTCAACAACGTGCCTTGTCCCACCACGGATCAAGATCGAGACCGCCCTAGGGTCCTGACAACCGATAACGAAGGTCATCTCCTCGTCCTCGATCTTCCTGACCTCGATGGACCTAGCGGTGCCCAGGTCCATGTCCTCCAGATCCAAGGGTCTGTTAACAACGTTGGCCCCCGTGGCCCTTGATAGCTTTTTCAGGTCCGATTCCTTGATACGTTGGACCGCAAAGATCCCCTCTTTCGCCAAGATGTGCTGTACCAGCTCGTCGATCTCCTTCTGGCAAAATATTGCGTTGGTCCCAGCGTCCTTCATCTGCCTGACCATTTTTCTAAGAACGTTTCTCCTCCTCGCCGACGAAGGCCCGCAACTGGGATGGGTCGGTTATCTGGATCTCCGCAGATGTATCTGTCTTCTTGATCTCTAAGGCAGAGCTGAGCAGAGCTATTCTTGCGCCCACCGTCCTCTTGGGCATGCTCGGGTTAGCGGGATGGGCGTCAAGGATGACACCTTGGACCAATGTGGTGTCCTCGATCGAACCACCCTCCCTCTTTACCATCTGGATATTGTCGAGGTCCGCCACCGTTCGGC
>CAVUGW010000002.1:0-18865 GCA_963741025.1 Methanomassiliicoccaceae archaeon | reverse complement strand
CCTGGCGAAGAGGCGATATCCATACCTTTCTGGGTCCTCGAACGCCAAGCTTCCCGGGTCAAGGAACGGGGCCAAGGGTGAGGTGTAGACAAAAAGCCGTTCATCGATTCCCGTCAATGAATATAAATGAGATGCATAATCAGCACTGGCCAGGGCCGAGGCCATGGTTTGTTCCGGAAGGCCGATCATGAAGAAAAGGTCGAACCTCTTGCATCCCATGCTCAAAGCATCGACCATGGACGATTCCATGGACCGATTGTCGAATTGTCTCCCCAATGCATACCTGACCTTTTCATCATGGGAATCAGGGGAGAACTGGATGGAGTAGCTGCTCAATGATTTAGCGGCCCTTTCATAGAACTCTTTCGGTGCCGGGGCGAAGATCTCCAGCACGACGTGGGTTATCGACGTCCCGCTCTTTCAGGGCCTTGAAGAACCTTTCTTCATAATCTTGACCGTTCTGTCTGATATCTCCAACAACGAACGTCGGTGCTCTCAGGTAACCTTGGATATTGGCTATATCCTCCACGACCTTCTCAGGGCTGCGAAATGCCGGCCTTGTTCTTCCCGTGACCTTCTTCATCGCTCCGCACGAACCCCCGCAGACCGCACATGATCGCCGACATCCCCGGACCGTGAAGACAGCGGTCAACGGATAACGGTCCCAATCCTTGAACGGTTTCGCCCCCTCCAGGTCATGATGGCGACCACCGACCTAATGATCATCCATAGTCCATCTCTATGTCGTCAAGGTCCTCCGGGACGAACGAGAGGTCGTTGATGAACACCTTCCCGTCCTTCTTCCAAGTGAGGTTCTGGACCTTGGATAGGTCCCCGTTTGAGCTCAGGGCCGCCATTAGTTGAGATAGTGGCACCTCGGTGGAATCTCCTCTAGGACCAGATCCACCTGTGGGTACCGAATGAGCTCCTCGTGAAAATAGGACGAGGATAAGCCCCCGAAGAGGACCTTTGACGACGGGTGCAGCTTCCGGACGGTCTTTGACGTCTCCAACGAACCCTGTGCATGGGGTAGCCAGTGGAGATCGATCCCGAACACATCGGACCTAAGTTTGGAGATGTATCTTTCAACCTCCAGGTCCTTGTTATTAAGCATCATGCTGGCCAGGTTCACTATCCTGACCTTGTACCCGAGATGGCTTAGTCGGACGGCCATTGACATGAAGCCTATAGGGTACATCTCGAAGACCGGGGTGGACGGAACGAGGTCGCTCACTGGACCATAAAAGAAGGGCCTTTTTCTGAAATCGTACACGCTTGGAGCATGAATGAAAATGATGTCCTCATGATGCAGCTTTAAGGCCCCCGGAACTGTGGGTGTAAGCGGGCGACTCTACTTATAATTTTTTTCGCAATTCCTCCAGACCCGTTTCGATCGTTCTGGGACCCGTGACCTGACCATTTTACAAAGATCGCGTTAGAAGCTAGCGGTCACAACACTTCGATTGGAGCGTTTCCATGGGAAATGAAGGTTCCTCGGACCAATGCTTCCCATTCTCAAGAGAACGGTACCTCGAACCTATGAATTATTAGATATGCCAGATCCGTACATTTTTGATATCTTTGCTTCATTTGAAAATTACCATATACCTAAATAGAGGTTTATTGTTACTAAGCGACACAGTGATAAGATAGGTCAAGGTTGGTGAAGTCATGAGTTCGGTAGGGTCCGCATCAAGGCTACTTTTGGTTTTTGTTATGATGTTCGTTATTTTCATCATCGTAGGGTATGCCATCGGTGGTTTGTTCTTCAACAATTGGCTAGCAGGTACGATATTTTTCATCGCGATAGCTGGATTGATGAACGCGATCGCCTATTTCTTTTCAGCGAAGATCGTCCTTTGGTCTTATCACGTCAATCGTCACCGAAGCGGAGTCGCCTAGGCTGTTCAGAATAGTGAGGAAACTTGCACAGATGGACAATCTGCCCATGCCAAAAATAGGCATAATCCCGACCGACACTGCGAACGCGTTCGCGACCGGCCGCAACCCGAAGCATGCCACCGTGGCAGCGACGGAAGGGATAATGAAACTATTGAGCGACGAGGAGCTCACCGGTGTTCTGGCCCACGAAATGTCCCATGTCAAGGACAGGGACATTCTGGTCATGAGCGTGGCGGCCACTCTAGCAAGCGCGATCTCCTTCGCTTCCAGGTTCTTCATCTTCGGTACCCTTTTCGGAGGGGGCAACAACAGGAACAGCGGCAATCTTATCATCGCGCTCATAGCAGCGATCACTGCACCGATAGCGGCCCTTCTGTTGCAACTGGCCGTCTCAAGATCAAGAGAATACAAAGCCGACTTTGAAGGCGCGAAACTTACTGGCCAGCCCCTGTGGCTTGGGCTTCTGCTTTAAGAAAGCTGGAAACACAGAACAAGGCACATCCCATGAAAACGGGGAATCCAGCAACATCCTCGCTGTTCATTGTCAACCCCTTCAGCGGTGGTGCATCTTTGATCGACGCTCTTCTCTACCCACCCGCCGATTGAAAGAGGATCGCCAGGCTCGAGGATATGGCATCGGGCGTAAGAAAGAACTGAAAACAAAGGCCAGAAGGCCTTTCTTTATTTCATTTTTCTGATCATCGTTGGTATTGTGGCGACATCTCTCGAGAAGATAGCTCTGTCCATCGACCTCCACATTTCCCGCCCAGAGGTCACTCGATCATCTATCGACCCGTGGTCCGGTCATATGCCCCACGATGGTACACGGGCATATCCGGATGGAAAAAGGGTCCTGGGAGGCGGTCGGCCAGACCATGCCTCCCTGATAGTATCGGAAAGGATCTTCCTGCTCTGATCAGGCCCTGTTCGGTCTTCGATCGCTTTAAGGATGGCCTCAGTGCTTCTTACCCTGCCGCTATCCTTTTTAGAACGAAATTGACGGCCGCATTGTGCTGCTCTTCCGACATCCCGACTGCCATTGCGTCCTCCACGAATATCTGCTGAAAGCCATATTCATATGCGAAGCGGGCGGTGCTCTCCACGCCATAGTCCGTCGCTATGCCACATAGCACGATCGTTTGATCCCCTTCCTTCTGAGCTGCAGTTCTAAGGTCGGTCCCAAGAACGCCCCCCACTGCCGCTTTGGTGGTATCACCACATCAGAAGGGGTCGGAGCGATCTCGGGGATGAATTCTGCCCAGTCGGGCGCTGGAGTAGGGGCGTGAAGATCCGTGGAATCAGCTTATGACCTTCAATGCCAGATCCTTCGTCGGGACCACATGAACAAGGAATACCGGCATATCGCTGGAACGAAATATGTTGACCAGCTTTGACGCATTGGAAATGACCTCGTTCGAGGAGTGCGGTCTCAGGGTAGGAGTTGACGATATCCCTTTCTGAAGATCTATGACCACTAGGGCCGTGTTCTTCTTGTTGATGACCAGTTCATCGGACATGTACATCCTATCGAGGTTCTTGTTGAAATATTATACTTCAGGCGTGCGTTCCTCTTGTGACGTCAGCGGTCACCTGTCAAGGAGCTGTCCTTGGGAACTACTATCCTGCAAAGATCGTCCGATGCCCAGAGATCATCATGAAGGAACATGGCCCTAGCTCTACATCCACCACCGCATATGTCCTTGGAGCGGCATGATGCACATTTTCCCCAGAGCCTTTCCTTTTTGCTTCGAAGGTTTTCCAGCACGGGTGTCGATCCCCCGTTCCATAACTGGGAGAAGCTGATTTCTCTGACATTGCCTATCAATAGCTCCTTGGTCCGTAAGAACTACAAGGATAAACGTTCCCGGTCGGGTCAACGTTCGCCACCCTGTCCCCTGCACTGCATGAATCGCCGGTGCACTGAAGGAGGGTCATCGCATTACTGAGCTCAGGGTCCTCATCTCTGGACATGTTCTGGAGCAGATAGGCACCGTCCTGCGGGGCATCGACGGTGAGTATCTCCATCGCCGCCGGGTCCATGGTCCTGGAAGCATCGTAAAGAAGATCGAACAGTTCGGCCACCTGGCCATGGTCTAGCTGTTTTTCGACATATCGACCTCTTCCCCCTTCCACTAGGTACCAGCCAGTATAGACAGAAGCGGGGCACCTTTAGCTCTTTGGTAAGGTCCAGCAGCGCTGGGATCTCATCAAAGTTGTCCTTCGTCGCAGTGACCCTGATCCGCACGCGAGACCCGAACCAACGCACACCTTTAACCCGTCGATGGCCTTAGCGAAACTTCCATCGCCGCGGATATGGTCATGTGTCTCCCTGGTCGCACCGTCCAGCGATACTCCGACATACTCAACGCCGAAGCTCTTCAGCATCGATGCCTTTTCTTTTGTGATCATCGTTCCGTTCGTGCTTATCGCCGTTCTTAGCCCGAGGTCATGTGCATTTGAGGCAAGCTTTAGCAGGTCCGGTCGGAGAAAAGGTTCCCCACCTGTGAACATCAGCAGGGGCACCTTCATTTTGGCCAGGTCCTCCATGAACGCCGTTGCCTCTGCGGTCGAGAGCTCATTGGCCTGAGGAGCACCGGCATCGATGTAGCAATGGGAGCAGGATAGATTACACCTCGAGGTCATGTTCCAGAAGACCACAGGTTTCCGCACGTCGGTGAAGGCGACCGTCCTGTTCGATCTCTCGAAACGACGTTTCATCATCGTCCCGATCGTATCCCCGCCATGTACCAGAAGGGTGAGCCTTATCATCATCTCCCCCCTGCCCTCTCTTGCCTCTTTAGGTCCTTGACGCTGAAGAACACATCGTAGTCATCTATCCCTATCTTCCTGGCAAGGTCGGACAGTTGCGCTAAGGACGGAGTCTTCATCCCGGCCGTGCACCACCGTGTACAGGTCATACTCCCAGATACCTGGGACGCCTGCCCTTTCATAACAATGGGAGAACAGCTCGCTATTTACCAGCTCCTCCGCGACCTTCTCCATGTGGTCCCGAGGTACCTTCCATGCGACCACCGCATTGGCATTTATCCCGAGCGTATGCTGGTCCAACGAGGCGGCGAACCGTCGTATGAGCCTTTCATCCTTCATCCTAGATAATCTTGCCAACAGTTCTTCGACCGAGATCCCCAGCCTGTCAGCGATATCTCGATATGGTTCATCGACCAACGGTATGCCATTAGCGGTGATGTCCAGTATCCTATTGTCCAATGTGTCCATGAGCTCACCTAAATGATCTGATAACGGACCCCTATCTTGAACGACCTTAGCGTGGGAAGGTCCAGAACATCGCTCATTTCGATCCCGGCCGTCCTTATTATGTCCGCAATGATGCCATTGATGGCCTCACGGTCCTTTCCATGCAAAGTGAACCAGATGTTGAACTCACATTCTCGTTGGTAATTGTGCGTTATCCCCTCATGCTCGTTGATGATATTGGCCACCTCTTTCACCTTGTCACTTGGGGTCCTGATCATCACAAGGGTGGATGCATCCAGGCCTAAACGCTTTGAATCCACGAACGGGCGAGTACCTACCATGACCCCCTTCTCTTGAAGATCCCTTACACGGACCAGCACCTTTTCCCGGGCTAGACCGATGGCATCACCTATGTCCTGCCAGGGGTCGGGGGTCAGGGGGAACGAGTCTTGGAGGAAACGCAGGAGCCTTTTGTCCATTTCATCCAACATGAACACATCGGTCAACGCATTTCCTCCTTGTTCGGTACATAAAGACACCAGGGGTCCTCTCCGAAAAGAGCATCATCGTCCGTTACTTCTGGTCCTGCCATACCGTAGGAACGTGCCCGGCATCCCCCGCAGACATCACGATACTCACAGCGGCCGCATTTCCCCGTAAGCCTCGTTGTGTCCCTCATTGCCCTCAGGACCCTGGAACCGTTCCAGATCTCTCCAATGGTCGATGTCCTAACGTTCCCGACGCTTAGGTCCATGTACGGGCAGGGTGTCACCGTACCATCATAAAGGACCCGGCAATAGTTGATCCCAGCTATGCAGCCCCTGCTCCAGTTCGTCGTTCCGATCCCTATCTGGTCAGCTATCCTCATGAACTGCGGGGCACATGTGGGCCTTATCACGGGGACCGTTCTCTTCTGCAGAGGACCTGCCTGATGAGCTCCTCGTACCCCATTGGCTGGATTTATCCTCCGTCCTTCCCCTTCCGGTCGGTACCAGAAAGAACATATGAACATCACCGATCCCTAGCTTGCCGACCATACCAAGAACGCTGTCGATGTCCTGACGGTTCTTGTTCGAAATGGTCACGTTGACCTGCACACCAAGCCCTTCGGCCAGGCAAGGTCTCTCCCTGTCCATAGCCCCGATCCGATGCACCTTCCTTTCCCCTAATCTGGTCATGAAGGTCAGGCGAACTCGAATCTATGCTGATCGCAACCTTTTTGATACCTGATATCTTGAGACGCTCGGCGACCTCCTGGTCAATGACATCATCGTGCCCATGACCATCCTTAACCCTTTCGCCGTTCCATACCTTGCCAGCTCGAAGATATCTTCCCTGAGCAGAGGTTCCCCTCCACTGAGGACGATCGCTGGCCGACTCATCTCGGATATCTGGTCGATCAACGCGAACCCCTCCTCTGTGTTCAGCGATGCCTTGTTCCCAGGGTTGTTCGCGTCCATATAACAATGAGAGCAACCGAGATTGCATTCGGATGTCACGTTCCATGCGATCAATCTCAAAGGGGGGGTATGGTTCTCGTTCGATATTGTCTCCATCGGGGACCAGTGATGCCTTGGAAAACCCGGTATTTTATTGTTGTCGCCGATCGGCCGAACTTCTACATGGCGTTCGTCGCCCGTGCGGGGCCATGACCGCGGGTTCGTGGGTGACCGGACGGTGGGGGATCAGGCGATGGACCGTACGAAGGATAGCGCACGATCTTCATGAAGGGGCATGTGTTGACTATTGCGAGCGAGAGGCCCCCTGCAAAAGCTGGGGGATAAGAGCGAGCGTAGAGAACGACGCAGTAAGTGACGAGCGGACGGATACTTTCGCTCCACCCACCGAAAGACGTTCATACGCATGTATGCCCATATACGATGGTGCGACATTGCTGGTCTACAGGTTCGTCCCGTATACCGAACGAAGAGGGTCACGGAAGGTACGGTCTGAACGACCGGATCCTCAAGCTTGTGGAAAGCGGACCACAACGTTCATCAGCGAATGCAACGCAAGTTGACTGGATGAAGGACGAGGCTCCGCCCGTAAGGGCGGGGTAGTTCACTGTTGATCTAGACCCATAGAGAGGCGGACCATATCATGACCTTTCAAACATCGGAGGATGAAGAGGAGGGGGAAATTTCAGGGCCTAGCGGAAGGACATACAAGCCAGTGGCCCAACGGATACAGATGGGCAAAGAGCTGCGGAATAAAGTTCCCAGAGAGGAGCATGCTATATGGGACCCACCCTCCGACCGCCCTGATCCTGTCGATATGCTCATCAGCACCGAGAAGGGCCGACTTCAGGAGCTGCTTCCTATCCGACACGAAAGGATGGGACAAAACCCCCTTGTCTACCTTAGGGGTGCCGCGGCGATGATGGCCTATGACTTATCTCGCACCGCGACGACGGGGGTAAGGGTACAGGCATGCGGGGACTGCCATCTTGGAAATTTCGGGTTCTTCGCGACCCCGGCAGAGACAGGTGGTCTTCGACATAAACGATTTCGATGAGACCCTCCCTGCACCCTGGGAATGGGACCTGAAACGTCTGGCCGTCAGTTTCTTCGTAGCTGGAAAGAACAACGGATACTCGGATAAGGATTGTGCCGTACTGTCGATTACCTGTGCGACGAACTATCGGGAGATGATGCGGACAGGTTCTCCTCGATGAACCTGATGGACATGTGGTATTTCGAGCTGGACATCGGTACCATCATTTCAAGCGCGAAGAACAAGATAGGGAAGGACATCGTCGAGACGGCAGAGAGGAAGGCCAGAAAACAGGTAGCATCGCATGTGTTCCCAAAGATCACCGAAGAGGTAGAGGGGCACAGACGCATCATCGATGAACCTCCGCTGATCTATCACAGCGCCGACAGAAGGGCCTGGCCAGAGGTGGGCAGATTGCTCTCACACTACTGGATTTCCCTTCCCTTCGAACGAAGGGCCCTCTTCGATCATTATCATTTCGAGGATTTCGCACTTAAGGTCGTAGGTGTTGGGAGCGTGGGCACAAGATGTGGTCTAGCGCTTATGCTGGCGGAACCTAACGATCCCCTCTTCCTCCAGGTCAAAGAAGCGGTTCCTTCGGTCCTTGAACCGTATGCAGGTAAGAGCGAGTTCATCCATCAGGGTCAGAGGGTGGTCGTAGGCCAGCGTATGATCCAGACCAATGGCGACATAATGCTGGGATGGCTCACGGTCGATGGATCCTGACTTCTATGTTCGTCAATTGAAGGACATGAAGTACGCCCTGGACTACATCGACGCGGACCTCGACTTCATGATCAGATATGCAAGGCTCTGCGGAGCGGCACTAGCCAAGGCCCATGCACGCTCTGGGGACGCAGCACTTTTGACAGGCTACATGGGGAAGAGCGACACTTTCGATAAGGCCATAGCCGCTTTCGCCCAAAGATATGCGAACCAGAACCTGAGCGACTACAGATCGATGCTGGACGCGATCAAGAAGGGGAGATTGAGCATTCCAAGCCAACTGCCCCATGTGTGATCTCGGAGATGGGAGCGAGCAATGACCTGGAACGGACGGAGCTCACACCTGTTAAGGGTCGTCCGCCGCGAGCATCCGCGAACGCGGTGGAAGTTGGTTGGATATAGGAAGAGCCTCCGTCCGCAAGGAGGGGAGATCTCACGTCCCCGAATAGCTTCTTTTTTGCGGTGGCGAACTCTTCGTCAGATAACG
Organism: Methanomassiliicoccaceae archaeon; assembly: GCA_963741025.1. Lineage (GTDB taxonomy): Archaea > Thermoplasmatota > Thermoplasmata > Methanomassiliicoccales > Methanomassiliicoccaceae > CAVUGW01. The sequence continues at coordinate 10,041 of CAVUGW010000002.1, read as the reverse complement.
CGCCGCTCTGGTGTAGTTGGGTCAGGTTCTGCAACTGACCGGTTATGTCGGCACCTCCCCCCGGTTCTTTACTTACCGATGTGGCCGTGGGGGATTGTGGCTGAGCCTGTGCGGCCTTCTGCTGGGTCTGCTGCTGTTGTGCCATGTTGGCCTCCGCCCTTTTCTCTCCCATTCTGGCGCCTGCGACGAGCGCAATGCCTCTGCCTCTCATGTTCGAACCTCCTCTTTCCGGGATATGGCTTTCTGTCGACCTACCTCTTCTATCAGTTCTGGTGGTACCCGTCCCTGGGACATCAGTTTCGGCCCCTGACCTGATAAGGCCTCCTTGAACTTGATCGCCCAAAGGTTCTCATATAGGACGGCGCCCGCCGCGCTGTTGTTAGGAAGGTCGTTACCTATTGACTCCACATCCTCCTCAGAAAGCCATTCGCCCACCTCATTAGCGAACACCTGATAACCTTCCCTGTCCTGTGCTCCCAGGTCGGTGATCTCGAGGGTCTCGACATTTCCATCATCGTCCTTTCTTATGAAGAGCAGATCGATCACACGGATGATGTCGTCCTCCTGCAATCTGATAAGCTCCGGTGCGATCAACCCCGTGAACCTATTGGTAGGGAACTTTACTACAAGATAGTCCACGGGTCCCATGACCCGCTCGGTTCTTTGGATCTCCATGGCCATTATTAGTCCTCCAATTTATATCTGGCTGACCAACTTCTCTAGAAAATGAAGGATATAACGATTGGCATGTGATATCTTGGACAAGTTCGTCCATCTCCGCAAATTGGACCGACCTATATCGGCGCCATCACCGCAGTGTGGAAGATGTTCCCGATGATCCGACGGACGACCATGGCCCTGAGGGCCCTGAGAACAGGCGGCCGATCATTCGCCTCCCTTATCTGGTCCGCTCGTGTCGAATTCTCGCCTCTTATCCCGCCTTCAGGTCCCGCCATTTCGACAGGGCGTTCTAGATTTTATCAAGGCGAGCGCCAAATTCCTTATGGTCATCCTCCGACCTTTCCAGATGGTCGATCATGCTCTGAGGAACACTGATATGACCGGTCCCTTCAGCATCCTCGTTCCCTTCTTCCAGCTAGTCGACCGGGAATCCTTGTGAAATGACCTGCTAGGAGGGCGTAAGCACCATGCTGGTGGTCATGATGTGATGAATATCAATGGCCAGGACAAATATTACCACATCGCATCATCGTTCGAATCGAAATGTTAAAGTAGATAATGTTTGATATGTGTGATATGGTGATAACGGTGACAAATGATTCAAGCACCGGGAATTCAGGAGAAGAGAACAAGTTCAGGGAGAACATTCGAAATCAATTTCAGGAAAGAGATGCCAGGTCCTCACCTATTTTTGAGGACGAGGGATTGAAACAAGCGGCCAACATATACGAAGCATCGATGAACATGCCGTTCGTTCGAAGCTCCCTAAGATGGCTAGGCGGCATCGTCGGTGTCCTATTACTAACGACCGGCCTGTTCTGGTTCCTATCGTTCTTTGGGTTAGTGCTGCCCTGGTATTCCGCGTTCCCACTGATCATCATCATAGCTGGAGGCGCGTTCATCGTGGCTGCGATCACAACCAGAAAAAGGAGCATCTGAAGGAGACTTTCCATGACCGACGTTACAATAAGAGGGATCGATGACGATGTCTACGCGCGTTTTTCGGCAGAGGCCAAGAAAAGGGGGATGCCCATAGGTGAACTTACCACGATGGTCATGCGGGCACTGCTGGACGATCCGAGCTCCCACTCCTATAGGATCGGAGAGCTTGTAAGTTTGAGCGTATCAAGGAAGGACCTTGAATCATTGGACGGGATGGTCACCTTCTGCAACATAAAATCGCTCGAGTTCGAGGATGACATCGACTGGGAGACCTTCGACAAGCATATCGCCGCCATAATGTCGGTCGCCAAGGTCATGATACCTTCATCGCTCTCGAGGTTCCAGGTGTTCACGAAGTGCAGAATGGTAGGGAAGGTGCTGAACAAAGAGGGTTGAAAGGAACGGGCGGCCCGATATTTTCGAAGACCATCGTCCAAGACACATGTCTTTCAACGATGGTTTTCTCAAAGGATCGCTTTCAGGCATGGGATAGAAACTGATCGAAGCAAGGAACGTTCGCCAGAACATATGTTGACCTCAGGGCCATGGACGGGGAGGGCCTGGATGTTACTTGACAATAGGTCCTCTCCATCCTAGAGCAACATGGCGGGAAGAAAGACGATGGTGGAGGTCAATGAACCGCATGCAAGAGTCGGGGAATATGGATCCTGATCCCCATGAAAAGACCGACGCTCGGTGGAATCGATGGACGAGAGGAAAGACCAATGAATAGAACAGATCGAACCAGCCACCTCGGTCCTGACCGGACCTATGATATCCCTCATTTGTCCGGCGGACGACCTTTTCACCCCGGGTGGGTCGACATTTTATAGAGCGAGGAGCAAGAAGGCCCACGAGTTCGTTCATGGGAGCGTCGACAGAAGGCGGTCGATCTCTTAACATCCTCTCTTCTGACTTCGGACTCATCTGGTCGTACGGATGGACCAGGGAAATGAACGGACCTGACATGGACCGCTCGATATCCTGCGCCGAATTATCGGAACGCCTTGAACGTTCACGAAGATAATATGAAAAGGTTAACAATCGATTAGGTTAATATATCCTAAATGGGTTTGACGAGGGAGGCAGGCGAATGGACAGGGTCTACTTCGACAATAGTGCCACAACGAGGGTGGACGAAACGTGTGCTGGAAGCTATGCTACCATATTTCGGACAGATGTATGGTAACGCATCCTCGCTACATACATTGGGAAGAGAGGCCCATGAAGCGATGGAGACATCGAGAGAAAAATTGGGTACGGCCTTAGGTGCCGACATGAACGATATGATATTTACATCCGGGGCACCGAGTCGGACAATCTCGCTCTTCAAGGCATCGCCTTTGCGAACGGGAACAGGGGAAAGCACGTTATCACCGTCCGCCATCGAGCACCATGCGATCTTGTACACCTGTCGGTTCCTGGAGTCCCAAGGTTTCAAGGTGACATATCTCCCTGTCGATCCAAAAGGCCTGGTGTCCACCGAGGACCTTAGGGCCGCGATGACCAAAGAGACAATATTGGTGTCAATAATGGCAGCGAACAACGAGATGGGGCGATGAACCGATCGAAGAGCTTGCTGAGATCGCCCATGATGGAAATGCTTACTTTCATACTGACGCGGTCCAGGCGGTGACCAAGGTCCCTCTTGATATGAAGAACCAAGATCGACCTGCTATCCTTGTCGGCCCATGAGTTCCATGGACCTAAAGGGATCGGGGCATTGTACCTCAGGGAGGGACCGTCATACGGCCCATGGTGTACGGTGGAGGTCATGAGCGCGGTCTAAGGTCGTCCACGGAGAACATACCTGGCATAGTTGGCCTAGGCAAGGCGATCGAACTTGGTACCGGTGAGATGGAAGAAGAGCGTGGCAAAGATGACCAAGATAGGGACCACCTGATAGAGGGAACTCTGGATGCGGTCCCCCGGACCTAACCTGAACGGGCCAAGGGACGAACGCCGTTTGTGCAACAACGCCCATTTCCGCTTCGATTATATAGAAGGGGAGAGCATGGTCCTACATCTGGATGTGAAAGGGGTGTGCGCCTCCACCGCTTCAGCATGCTCTTCTAAGAGCCAGGAACCTTCGCACGTGCTGCTTTCCCTGGGCCTTCACCGGGAACAATGCCATGGTTCACTGAGATTATCATTGAGCAAGTTCAACACGATGGCGGAAGCGGACTATTTCATCTCGGTGATCCCGACCATCGTCCAGAACCTGAGGAACATGTCCCCGTTAGCCGAAGTCGAAGGAGCGAAGAAAGATGCCGCAGATGTACACGGGATTAGGTAATGAGACCACTCACCAACCCGAGGAACATGGCAGATACCAGATGCCGATCGGGTCGGACATTCGCAACCAGGCCGATAGTGACCTGATCTGGATATATATTAAGGTCAAGGACGATGTGCTCATCGAGGTCAAGTTCAAGGCCTTTGGATGTGCGGCCGCTATCGCAACCAGCAGTATGACGACCGAGATGGCCAAGGGGATGAAATTACAGGATGCCCTGAAGCTCGACCGTGAGACATCGCCAATAACCTCGGGGGACTTCCTCCGAGGAAGATGAGCTGCTGAACTTAGGAGCGGATGCACTGCACGAGGCGATCGATGACTACTCAGGAAACAGGGAAGGGAGCCCCATCGCCCGCCAAACCCGAAAGAAGAATCTGAGCAGGCCCATGAACTACTATCAGCTGCTCATTGCCGCGCCTTGGCAGGTCCCTTTCATCGGCATCTCCTGAATCAAGGGGCTTATCATTCGTTGGTGATGAGACCGAGCACGTTTCCTTCTTCGTCTATGACCGGAAGCGCGGATACTGCTATATTGTTCCAGTTCGAGTATCACCTCATCGATAGGTTCATCTATCGCGGTGGTCACCACTGGAACGGAGATTATCTTCTCTAGCGACCCTATCTTGTTGGCGACCGCCCTAGCAATGTCCCACGAGGTCACGATACCTGTCAGTTTACCTTCATTGGATATCACAGGACGTGGTTCACCTCAAATGTTATCATCGTCTCGGCCACCTTATCGATGGTCGCGTCCTCTTCGATCGTGTGAACCGTCCTGAGCATGACATCCCCGGCCGAGACCTTGCCAAGGAAGCTCTTCAGCAGGTAGTTGAGCTGCCCTCCCTCCACCAGGAAGGCATCATGGCCATAGTTCGATCATATCTCACCGTAGTGCACCTTCGCATTATTAGCAGAAAGAGCGGACACGATCTCCTGAGATTGATAGGGGGGGTACAACCAATCCGATGTTATTCCGATCACCAGGACCCTGGCCTTTACCCGATAGCCCAGAGATCAGTGACCCATTGTTGGTCAGATCGAAGTAATCTATCGCCTTGGTTATATACAGGTACGTGTTCGGACGAACCGTTTTATGAAATTGTCCCTGATGGTCCAGATCGCTCTCCACCTGGAAATCCGCGGAGAGATCGTATCCTACCTTCTCTCTATCCTGTAGGTTGCGTCCGAACTTGCTCAACATGGAATCGTCACTGAGGTACGTGATATGCCCTATCATCCTTGCCAGGGAGAGACACTCAGATGGTCAGCCTGCTTTTTTCCGTAGTAATCCCCTTCGTTCCATGCAGGGTCCGATATTATGGCTTTTCCTGCCCACAGCGTTGAACGCTATCTGCTGGGGTGTTGAATATGCCGTGCTAGCAATGACGATCGCGTTCCTTACGGTCTCTGGATATGATACGGTCCACTGTAGGACCTGCATTCCCCCCATCGAGCCGCCTGCCACCGCGAACAATCGATCGATCCCCAGTTCCTCGATCGAACATTTGGGCTTTCACCATGTCCTCTATAGTGATAACTGGGAAAGAGGTACCATATGGCCTTCCGTCGTTGGGTCCAACGAGGGAGGGACCCGTGGAACCTTGACAACCCCCTCATAGACGTTTTGAACATATCACGAAGAATCTGTTCGTGTCAAAGCCCTTTTCAGGACCTATCGCGCTGTCCACCATCCCGGTTTGTTGAGGTGGTTCCCCTCGTGAAGCCCAGCGGCATGAGCATCACCGGACAGGGCGTGGCATATCAATTCACATTGCTCTTATCGCGGTCCCAACCTTCCATAATGTTCATAAGCGATCCGTACGGTCCAAGCTTTGTCCCGTTCTCCAGTTCCAACGGTCCTTCGATATCCATGTACTTGTCTTACCGTCCCCAGGCCGTGCTCCATGCTCACACCTTCTGTAATGCCTGGTTCAGGTCGTCGATGATGTCCCCGATGTCCTCGATCCCGACTGCGAGGCCAATGTAGTCGTCCCCGTCACACCCGTCTTCAGCAGCTCCTCCGGCGTCAGCTGCGAATGGGTAGTCGATGCCGGATGTAGGTGCCAGGCTCTTCGCATCACCGATGTTCGCCAGCTGCGAGAACAGCTTTACCGACTCGATCACCTTCTTGCTCGCGCTAGCGCCCCCCTTGACGGCGCAGACCACCGCAGACCGATGCCAGTGTTCCCGGACGTTGGTTCGACCAGCACGATGTTCATCCCCGGTTGTATCTTCCCGTCCGCCTCGGCCCTCTCGATCATCGCCAGCGCGATACGGTCCTTCACCGACCTCATCGGGTTGGACGACTCGAGCTTGACATATACCTCTGCTGATGTCTCATCCGTCAAGCGGTTGAGCCTCACCAGTGGGGTCTTGCCTATCGTTTCCAGTATATTGTTGTACTTCATGATCTCATCCCCTCTGCGATCTAAATGTTCATTTTCCTACAAATCGACCATTATAGGTCAATATCGCTCGAGTTGCCTCTGGATAATTAATCCAGAGGCGTCACATTAGCATAGAGGAGGGCTGATACTGGATACAGAAAAATAGAGCGTTGCCCTTCAGGATCGATGCCTTCGGCCCTAGAATCGGACCCGTTGGCATTATTGTTCGCATTTTGCGATCCTTTTTCAATATGCGCTCTCATTTTGACACTCTTTCTTGGCCGGCAAAGTTGCCATAACCAACAAAAGGTAAACTATCGTTAAATTATTTATACTGTAGGATTCATTAGATTCCTTTGGGAATATTCGTGGATGATCGTGCTCGTCCACTAATGCGAAAACCCAGACATGACCGTTCCCTGCCCTGATCCAATGCGATCGCTCTGGTAATGACCTAACGATCGCCACAGGACCAAAGACGACCGAACGACACGATCCATGAACGAACTAAAGGAGAAGACCCACCCCTTAAACCATGGAACATACACAATCGTTAATATATTGAAAGGATGCATTTATGTTCGATATCGCGGGGCGAGCTCGATATATCAATGAGCGCATGAAGAAGAGGTGCTGTTCCTCCGTCTCTTCCCGCCCCCCATACTCTGTTAGCAGAGAGAACCTCTAGCTAGCAAGGCTTAAAATTACAGAGAAACAAAGAGCATACCGTTCATCTGAGGGAATAAAATGACTAAGGAGATACACTATTTTGACAATTCGGCAACGACCCGATTGGACGAGAGAGTTCTAGAGGTCATGAGACCCTACTTCCTTGAGCACTATGCTGTTGCAACGTCCGAGTTCGGGTATTCCATGGGGTTGGATACAAGAGAAGCATTGGATGAGGCTAGAATCATTGGCCGGAACATTGGGAGCACAGGCGGACGAACTCGTGTTCACCTCGGGTGACACTGAATCGAGCAATACCGCTCTCAAAGGCGTTACAAGAGCGATGGTCAAGAAGGGCAAACATATCATCGTCTCAAAGATCGAGGACTATCCAGTCCTGAATAGTGCCAAGGCCCTCGAGAGGGACGGGTTCAAGGTCACCTATCTGGGCGTGGACGAGGAAGGTCTCCTGGACATTGATTCTCTGCAGTCTAACATCACGAACGAGACAACACTTGTCTCGATCCAACATGCGAACCAGGAGATAGGTACGGTACAGGACATCAAGGCGATCGCGGACATCTGTCACGACAAGAAGGTTTACTACCACGCAGATGCGACGCATACCTACAAGCGTTTGCCGATCGACCTTTTAAAAGTTCCCGTGGATCTTACTCACCATATCGGCACATACGATACATGGGCCGAAGGGTACCGGTGCGCTATACATCCGGACCGGGACCCAGATATCCAAATGGATGGACGGAGGTTTCCAGGAAGGTAACCGAAGGGCCGGGTTGGAGAACATTCCTGGCATAATCGGTTTTGCAAAGGCCTCATCGCTCGTAACCGATGAGGAGAACGAGTACATAATGGGGTTGAGGGACCGCCTGATAAATGGTCTCCTCGAAAAGGTCTCCGAGACGACCTTGAACGGACCTCGGACAAAGAGGACGCCCCAGAACGCTAACATAACCTTCCACCTGGTGGAAGGAGAATCCATAACGCTCCACCTTGATATGAAGGGCTTCGAGGTCAGCACAGGCTCGGCCTGTTTCAGCAGAACGCTCGAGGCCAGCCATGTGATCCTGGGTATAGGTGGTAATCACGAGAGGGCCCATGGTTCGATCAGGTTCAGCCTGAGCCGGTATAACAATAAGGATGAGGTGGAGGCCGCTATCGAAGCAATGTCCGAAATAGTGGGAAACCTGAGAAAGATAAGTCCTTTGAAGAGGTGAGAGCGACCATGAAATTTCCCTACAATGACCTGGTGTTAGAACATTTCAAGAACCCGAAGAACGTTGGAAAGATAGACGATCCAGATGGAAAGGCGATGGTCGGAAGCCCAGCATGTGGCGACATGGTCGCTGTCTACATAAAGGTAGATGAAGCGACAAGGATCATCAGCGATATCAAGTTTGAATCGTATGGTTGCGCCTCGAACATCGCCACTGCATCGATAATAACAGAACTGGCCAAAGGGAAGACGATCGAGGAGGCGAAAAAGCTCAACTGTGGAAGAATGCTTCGGACGCCCTTGGAGGACTCCCCAAGATCAAGGTGCACTGTTCCGTGTTGGCGGTCGAAGGGCTTAGGGAAGCCATCACCAACTATGAAGAGAAACATGGGCTGGTGAAGGAAGAAGGTTCCGACCACCCCAGATGTTGTGACGCATAGGCTGAGGACGGTCATGAACCCGCTCGCAGGACTGGACATTGTCCGGACAGAGCTTGTAGGGGATGTCAAGGTGGAGGACGGTATCGTCACCATTTCCCTCGACATACCTTCGAACGATATCTTCGCAGCCAACATAAAAGAGGAGATAGAGGACAAGATAAGCAATCTATGGGATGTGAAGGAGGTCAAGGTAAGGTTCAATGACTCTATCTGATCATATTAAATGAAAAGCATCTTGATAATGGTCCGAAAATTAAGTAAATGGGGAAAGAAGGCCGATCCCGGAGATCGGCCTTCCTCTCCTCGTTCCCGTCCCTAGCATCATACGGTTCATTTCGTTCCGTGCGATGTCCGATCATGGTCATGGGCCTTTCTTGCCGAAGGTATAGTTCTTTATGGCCAAGCTCATGAAGAACATCGCCAAGAGCAGGACCAGCCCGACTTCGAATATTGTGTCGAATGCGGCGGAAGAGGGGAACTGTACAGGTCCGATCGGAGTCAGGATCGTGAGCACGAGTGAGGTCATTATCGTTGTGGCAAGCACCGGTCCGATGGCCCCACCGAGGTTTCTCAGCATGCTGTTCAACCCGAGTCCGACCGTGGTGCTCTCTTTCGGGATGGATACCGTGACCATGTTGACTATCGGGATTATGATGGCGATGACCCCAACGAATGACACCGCTGAATCAAGTGTAAGGTAGAAGCTGGATGACCTGTTTATCAGGAACAACCCCATTCCGAGCATCATGATCATCGAGCCAATCAGGATCACCGGTTTCGGTCCGATCCTGGGCATTGTCCTCCCCACGATCGGTCCGACCACTATCATGGCCAAAGCGGCCGGGGCGAGAGTTAGACCGGTGGAGATGGTGTTTAGACCCAGACCATAGGGGGATGGCAGCTCGGCATAATAGACCACCGCGAAGAACAACATGAACATGACGATGCCCGAGACGATGCCTACCAGGTTCGCTAGGAAAACTTTCCGGATCTTCAGGAGCTTAAGCTCGATCAGTCGACGGTCCGTCCGCTCTCGTAAATAAAGAAGTAGACCGTCAGGACGAGACCTGGTATAAGGAACACTAGGTTCTCGAGCGAGGTCCATCCTAGCGATGGCCCCTCTGTCAAGTATACCAATACGAGCGTTATGCCCACCATCAGGATCATGGTGCCGGCATAGTCCATCTTGGACCTTTGCCCGACCGTGTCCTTCCTCAGGATCACCGCCACCGCGATAAAGAGCAGTACACTGAACACCAGGGCCGTATGAAAGGCATCCTGCCAACCTAGGTCCTGGACGATGTAGGCACCTACGACGAGCCCTAGGATAGTACCGACGGCCACCATCCCACTTATGATGCCTTGAGCGGTGGCCACCCTCTCTAG
>CAVUGW010000001.1:0-20623 GCA_963741025.1 Methanomassiliicoccaceae archaeon | reverse complement strand
TCAGCTTCTCATAGTACCGCATCGCGAGCAGGAGACCGGAAACGAAGAAGAAGAGCGGTACACCGAAATCGGCTAGGTGGGTGAAGTATGTCGTTAACACTATGATATAGTCTGGTCCGCTGATGTAGAGCCCAAACGCGAGCGCGTGGATGGCGACGATAGCGATGATGGCGAACGCTCTGAGATGATCGAACTCGCCGAGCCATTTCGACCGGCCCAGATCCGAAGAGGTCGCGTTCTCCAAGATTATCTATACGATCGTTTGGGATCAGATCGTTAATATAACTTTTGATTATTTTATTGCGCGACATTTTTATCTCATGCCCGAGGAGTGATCGGTCCTCGGTCACGAAGCTGCCCACCACTAAGCGATCCTTGAACCGTAGGACCGCGATCCGGTCCTGATAAAACGATCGAGACCGCAAATCATGATAAGCACCTGGTTCAAACGTTATCATGGGGCCGTACATGATGACAAGGAGCGAGCGAAAAGATCATTCCTCTCGGTATCTTTCTCTGGGACCGCCACGATTGCAAGAACAAAAAATAACTGAAGCGGTTCGAGGACGGGGAGCTCGAGGCGTGGAGCAAGAGGGCATGGGACCTCTTCGATGAGATGTACGACGATGCGTACTTCGTAATATTACACGACCTGCTACAGGTCATGCCGGATGCTCGCCTTGATTCTCATCCTATCAAGATGGAACAGGGCGAATGGACGGTGGTCGTCGGGGTCATCAGCGGTACGCTACCGAACGGAAAAAGGTTCACCGGGGAGATGTGCACCTTAACACGATGGAAGGACGGCCATGTAGTGGAAGAGCACATCTTCAGGGATACCGAACCGATGAAGAAGATACTTAACGAAAGTTCAGATGGTGGCCTTAAATAAAAGAACGAGCATTCGTTTTTGATGCCGATAGAGGACCGCACGGCAAGCCGTACCGCCGAGTTCATGGCGTTGTTCCGAGCTATCGAGACCGGTCGATGGACGAAACATCGTTTGTTCACCGACCGCTTCGCTTTCGAGTTCCTTTCCCCGCTATACCGTACAGCGGTACGGCTCTCCAGGGTTCCGCTCTTCGGCCTGATGGTTCCTTGCTACATCGATCTAAGATGGCCAGGGGCCCGGACCTCCGGAATTGCCCGTACCCGCCTTATCGACGACACTTTCATTGATGCGATCAAGAGCGATGTGTTCGACCAGATCGTCATCTTAGGGGCCGGTTTTGATTCTAGGGCCTATCGAACACCGGGGATCCAGAGAACGATGGTCTTCGAGGTCGACCATCCAAGCATCTCGACGAAGAAAATTCATGAGATCGAACGCATTCTGGGAAGCGTTCCATCGCATGTTCGCTTCGTTCCCACCGATTTCAACCATCAAGTTCTTCATGAAGCCTTAAGCTCGGCAGGGTTCGATCCGAGGAAGAAGACCTTCTTTATTTGGGAGGGGGTGACCAATTACCTGAGTGCGGAAGCGGTCAGCGCTACCTTGGATCTTGTGCGGTCAACCGCTTCTGGGGGCCGGATCGTCCTAACCTATGTTCATCGAGACAGTTATCAACGAAACTTCTTCGTTCCCGGGAACAGGACGGGTAACAAAGACCCTCCGAAACGTGGGAGAACCATGGACGTTCGGTCTCGATCCCGATGAGCTATCTTCGTATCTAAGATCGCATGGCCTCGGCCTGCTCTTCGACATCGGATCGGTGGATTACCGCGCTCGATATCTAGGGAGGAGAAAAAGAGATCTCAGGGGATATGAGTTCTATAGGGTCGCGATGGCCGAGATCTTAGAAATCGAGGACATACGGAACGAGACACGTCGGTGAGATCAACGAGCAGGGGGCGAGCTGAACGCCTAAGGTCAGCAGATCGCATTTAGATGCTCGGCGGGAACAGATCTTAAGGGCGGCGGTGGTCTGCTTCGCTCGTGAAGGGTTTCATCGAACGACCATACAGGACATCGTTCATGAATCGAATCTGAGCCCCGGGGCGATCTATCGCTACTTCGCCAGCAAGGAGGACATCATCGTTGCTATCGCGGACGAACGTCATGCTCGCGAGGCTTCGATGATCGCCAAGGCCTCGGAAGCTGATGGACCCAGGCCGGCCCTAGAATCGTTGATCGATGGTTTTCGTGAGATGCTAGAGGACGCGGAGGAGGGCCAGCGCCGCCGTCTGGGTGTCCAGATCTGGGCGGAAGCTCTAAGAGATGACCGCATCAACAGGATCATGCTCGAAGGCATCGACGGTGCTAGGGACCTTCTGGTCCCGATCGATTGCCAGGTATCAGGTGTCCGGAGAGCTTCCTTACGATCTGGACCCCGATGCCTTCGCTCGAGTGTTGATCTCTTTGTTCCTGGGTTTCGTCCTCCAGAGGTCCTGGGATGAAAACATCGAGATCGAACCATATGTGGCCGTGGTCGAGGATCTGGTCCGAGCGCTGTTGGAGAAAGATCTACCGACCTCATCAAGCTGATCAAACCAGACAACGGCCGGGCAGGGAGGTTCACTGACCTGATCGCACTATTCGATCCCCTTCAGTCCTTCCATCGACTTGAAGCGCTGGATGAGCGCCTTGTTCGTGGTCGATAGGGCGATCGACGATTCCTCGGGCATAGGGGGTATGTATAGCAGCTCCGAATCGTCGACCAGTAGCATGAACATTTTGTCAAGATCGAAGAAGTCCAACAACTGGTCCGCAGATGCCCGATCATCCACGTTCCCTTTCTGTTGGGACCTATGCGAACCGAAGATCCGGTCCTTGCATATGGTCCGTATCTTTGCCCTGTTTCTTTCGAACACACAGTTCCAGCCGATTTTGGACCTCCTTGTCATCGGCTATGATCGTGAGATCGAGATCGATATCGCTCCCGGCGATACCCTCTATATATGTTAGATATGGACCGGATGTCACGCAAAACACGCTCTTCTTGACTCCCTTGAGCATGTCCTTGACCTTCGATTCAAAGTGCTTTTTACCAAAGAGGAACCACAGATTGGATCGCTTTCCCACATTGGCTTTATCGCTCCCAAGCTCCCGGAGCTGCTCCAGTGCCTTCTCCTTCGATCTCAACTGCGCCGACATCCATGTGTCCAATGCGATATCCGGTGGTATCGCCTGATATGTCGTCGGCTTTGGATTGGTGAGTATGATAAAACCTTTGTTCTCAAGTGCACGCAGTCCTGCGTAGATGTTAGGCTTTGAGAGCCCCAGGAAATCTTGAAGCTCCCTTACCTCTGCATCGTGGAACAGGACGAGCGCGCTATAGATCTTGGCCTCTGATTCCAAGAGACCGATCTCCCTGAGCGACTCTATCAGTTCAAGGGGTATCTCCGTCATGATCTTATTTCCTAATAGTTGTAATGTATTTGACTACTAATCGCGATACATATATATACGATTTATGCAATGGTCGATTGTAAAATTGTTTACAACGCATGTTGTGACAAACGCCGAACGCTCGTTCCAGAACGTTCGGCAGTAAGGTAATCGAATGTTCAAAACGAAGAACGTGTTAGCGGAGCGTGTCGTTGTGTCTCTATCTGAGAACATCAGAGGTCCCGGTACTTATCGAAGGCGGGTACGCAATTTTATAGATCACGCAGGGAGATCTTCACATGAGCACCAATGAATTGACATCAGAAAAAGAAAAGCTCGACCCAGCGGTCAAGTTGGCGGCCATCTTCTTGGTGGTCGGTACCCTAGCGCCGCTCCTGGACACCACGATGGTCAATGTGGCGATCGATATCGATCAGCAATCAGCTTTAACAGCAGCGTGTCGGTCATCCAATGGACTATCACCGGCTATGTGTTGGCCATGGGCATTTCCATACCGCTCTCGAGTTGGGCCGGAATGCGGTTCGGTGGAAAAAAGGTCTATATCTCCTCCCTGCTCATGTTCTTGGGAGGGTCCATACTATCCTCCTTGTCATGGAACATCGAAAGTCTCATCGCTTTCCGGGTGGTCCAGGGATTCGGTGCCGGATTGATGCTCCCGGTCGTGCAGACCCTATTGGTGGAGATATCCGGGGGCAAGAACCTCCAGGTCAGCTCATTTCATACATCAGCGTCCCGGCCGTGCTAGGACCTATCTTCGGACCGGTCATAGGCGGCGCGATCGTTAGCGGCCTTGGATGGCGCTGGATCTTTTATGTCAACATCCCCGTTTCGATCATCGGCATCCTATTAGCCTGGAGGGGAGTGCCAGCTGATAAGAGATCAGAGCACAAGGTGCCCCTCGATTGGATCGGCATACTTACGCTCTCGCCAGCGTTGTCTATTCTTCTTTACGGCATCGTCCAGATAAGCTTGACCGGAGGGATAAGCGAGCAGTGCGGTCGTCGTACCGCTATCGATCGGTGCAGCATTGATGGTCGCGTTCGTGGTCCACGCTCTGAGGATGAAAGGTACCCCTTTGATGGACCTGCGTCTATTTAGGTCCAAGAACTTCTTGGCCTGCTGCATCCTGCTCTTCCTGTACGGAATCATATCTACCGGGGCCATGCTGATTCTTCCGCTGTACTACCAGCAGGTGAGCGGCCAAAGCGTTCTTTATGCCGGACTGTTGCTCGTCCCGCAAGGCATAGGTCTGCTTGTGAGCCGAACACAGTTCGTGAAACTGATGGACCGCATCGGATCGCGGCCTGTCGTGCTTATCAGCATAATCATGACCGTACTGGGTACGATGCCCTTCGCTTTCGCGAACGCCAATAGCGATCAGGTGCTACTGGGGGTCGCTTTGCTCGTCCGCGGTGCCGGGCTTGGCGGGATGCTCATCCCCATCATGACGTCCGCCTATGTCGGGATCGAAAAGAGGCATGTCCCGGACGCCAGCACGGCGACGAGGATCTGGATGACGATCGGGGGCGCGTTCGGGGCGGCCATATTGGCCACGGTGCTCACGGGCCAACTGACCCTGCAAGCCGTATCAGGTGCGCAAGCGCTTGCGAGCGCGTACGATGTGACCTTTTGGTGGTCGATCGGGTTCACCGCGATTTGCGTTATACCGGCCTTGTTCCTGGCGGTTCATAAAAAGGCACCACGGACAACGGAATCGCGAACGGATGGATAGAAATAAAGGAAGAATGGAACTAAGAAGAGGAGGTGCCGCGATATCCAAAAACGTTGGGCTCACATATGCTCGCTAAAAGACGTATATGGACCGTTGATCGCACATTAGAAAGGGGTGGAGAACTATGATCTACAAAAACGAGATGAAAGAAGAAGAACAAGAGTTGATGTTCCGCCACACGGCAGGCCAAGCGAATAGGTTCGGGACCTACTTCGATTCATACTTCACGCGAGTAATGGGGAGGGGCAATTACGGTGGATCGGCAGTGGGAGAATGCTACGAAACGGCAAGCCGGATCGTCGATGGGGATTTTCAAAGCTTTACCGATGCGTGGGAAGTGACCGCGAAGCGGGTCGAGGCGATTGGGTGGGATTGTCTCAAGAATGGGCATCAGGTGAGCGCACGTGATGCGTTCCTGCGCGCCACGACCTACTGGGGCGCTACGACGATGTATGCCAGCCCCACTGATCGGCGCCGTCGCTCATCATACGAGAAGGAGCGGACGTGTTTTCGCGAGGCCGCGAAGCTTTTCGATCCTCAGCATCGAGGTCGTGAACATTCCCTATGAGAACGGCAGGACGATGCCCGGATACTTCGTTCCCGGCGGGCCTGCAGGTGAGAAGAGACCAACGGTCCTTGTGCTCGGAGGCGGCGATAGCGCCCTCGAGGAACTCTATGGTGCGGCTCTGGTGGGCGCGCAGAGGCGGGGTTACAATTGCTCATGTTCGAAATTCCCGGCCAAAGGGCGATGTTCTTTGACTATCCCGACCTGTTCTTCCGCCCTGATGCCGAGGTCCCGATTCGGCCATGTCGTGGATTACGTCCTGAGCCGTCCTGAGGTCGATCCGAATAGGATCGCCCTGGTCGGCGGCAGTCTCGGTGGATATTTCGCTCCCCGGGCCGCTGCTTTCGAGAAGCGTTTGGCGGCAGTAATAGCACTTCCGCTCGTCTGGGATGTTCAGGTGATGATGACCGAACTACTAGGTTTGGATCCGACAAAACCATATCCACTCGATCTGGAGTCGCACCTCGGGATCCCGATCCCTTGTTAGATCGCTAGCCTACGGGGATTTTCGCACGAGGTTTGGGTATGCCAATGCCACGGTAGCGGAATGGCTGGACGCCTTGCATGAGTTTACGTTAATAGGACATGAAAAGGACATAACTTGCCCATTGCTCGTTCTTGCCGGAGAAAGCGAGTTCGATCCCGCGAGGATGCAAAAGGAAAAGATCCAGTGGAAGAAGGTGATGAACCATCCGAAGAGCCAAATGAGGGTGGTATCGACCTCCGAGGGCGGCGAAGGACACAGCTTGGTCAACAACCTGCTGTTGAAGAACCAGATAGAGTTCGATTGGCTCGATGACGTGCTCGGCTGGAGGTCTTGACCTTCAGCTTGGCCGGATCCGCCACGGCAGGCTGGTTTCGAGCGGGTCGAGGAAGAGCTCAAATCGCTTTTGGAACTCATCGCATATGCGATGATCTTCGTCGTCTTGGGATCATTGATAATGATGCCAGTAAGATAGAACACTAGGTCGGGCCCTAAAAAGACCAGCCCATGGCCGAGCATCTGACCACTTGAGACAGGGCTCGGTTCACCCAATATAGGTGCGATGGGTGAAACACAGAAGAACGCGCATATGACGAGCTTGAATGGTAGACCAGAAGAGCGAAAGATACAAAGGAAATAATCGTAGATCACTAGAAATGGGTCTACTAGGTCGCATCATTATCGATGAACTCTATGATCTCTCCGGCATAGCTCTTTGCAATCGCTCCTTTTGGCGCACTTCTCTTTACATTTTCAAACGCCTGGTGAATTTCTTCAACAAGGAGTTTCATAGCGATGAGTTGATAGCACATATCTATCAAATGGCTTTCAAGAACAAGATCTTTATTAACCTGTAATAAAGAAACCGATACACTTCGACCATGGACATCGAGTCCAATGTTGCTTGGTCCAGTAAGGATGGAGGTTTTTGCTGCCTGATCGAGTCCCATTCTGTATTCCATGCTCCTAGATGTGACGTGCACATGAACACTGAGCTCCAGAAGGTCCTTGGCGATAACCTCGACATGTTCATCGAGGTCGGCGAGGAGTT
Source organism: Methanomassiliicoccaceae archaeon (assembly GCA_963741025.1). GTDB lineage: Archaea > Thermoplasmatota > Thermoplasmata > Methanomassiliicoccales > Methanomassiliicoccaceae > CAVUGW01. The sequence goes on along the minus strand of CAVUGW010000001.1, from coordinate 13,442 downwards.
CATAAGAAAGGGGATGTCTGATTTGGCGAGAATGGACGAGAAGAAAGTTCACGACCTCGCTGTCACTCTATTAGTATTGTATCAGGGGATGCAGACCTTGTTAGCCTCGGGTGTCCCGGAACCTGATGCGAGGGAGATGTGGGGAACTCGATCGAGAGTCCTGTTCGATGGGGCTATGCAAAGAGACCGACTTGAACGTTGACCATCTCCTAACTCTAGAGGCAGGACAGCGATGGTCAATCTATATATCCTATGACCAGATCGGTTCAGGTCGACGCATTTCGTGGGATAACGGGCAGGGTCATGAACTTGATCTCGGTTGGGGACCCGCGTGAAGGATGAATATGTAGTTCGATACCAGGGGTCTTAAACTAATGTGGTTACCTTTTTCAATTTGATATCCAAGGCCTTCTGTCGTTCGTCGGAAAGGTTCCTGTGGATCATCGAACATGGTCAACGAAGAATGACATTAGCAGGATCGTCATTTAGAACTAAAAGGTTTTAGTTAGTTCAAGAATTAAAGTCATTTTATCGATCGACCTTTCCAAAAATGAGGCAAGAGATGAAATCCATGCTCCTCAGTAAGGATCTAGGCCCGCTTTTGCGTGTAGACCATCCTTCCTTAACTGCATGAGCCTACACGGCCAGGACGGAGCAATAGTCGAACCCGCCAACATTCTCCGCAATGTTTCCCGTAAGAAGATAGGCCGTTTCTGTTCGACCTGAACAGCCTATGACCATCAGCTAGTAGGGAAAGAAACATTTTTCATTTGGGCCATCGATCCGATCTCATGGACAAGGTCACCAGAATAGGTGTCTCCCTCGAACCTGAGCTTTTGAACAGCTTCGACAATTACATCGCCAGAAAGGGCTACCCGACCAGGTCTGAAGCGATAAGAGAGATCGTCAACGAGGTCCTGGCGAAGGAGATGATCGACGAAGGTTCGTCCCATGCTATCGGAACGATCATTCTTCTTTACAACCATAGCAAAAGGGGGATAAACCAGGCTCTCATGGACGTCCAACACCTACACCATGAGGTTATCTCGTCATCCATCCATATTCATTTGGACTTCGAAAAATGTCTTGAGATGGTGATTGTCCATGGCTCGGTCCAGGACATCAAAGAACTAAGAGATGACCTCAATGGTGTCAAAGGTATGCTCCATGCGGAGCTGGTGCTGATCTCCGGTGAGCCTGCTAGGCACGAGCACCTCCATCAGCATCAGAACCTGACCTCAGATCGAACCGACCGCCCATAAGTTGATAGGAATGGGAAGCGACGAAAAGGAGCAGTCTGACCCTTGGCAAGGTTCGTAAAGGACTGCGTTCCCAAAACAGAAAGTTATTTGCTACTATTATGTTATTCGTAACACAATATTTCAATGGATATAAATTCCCGCTCGGTTCGCCGGTGAGGATCCACCGCCCGTCATGTTCGGTCAGGAGCGGTGGTCTCTTATAGATGAGCCATTGGTCTGGCTAACTTCGTCCGCCAGCCTCCTTACGTTCAACCCCTGTCCAGGATGTTTCCACCATATTAGAAATATCGTCCATCGTTTGAACCAAAAAAAGGACAGCTGGATATGAGATGATGATCTCGGATCGATCGCCGATCGATGATCGATGATGTAGCACGATATTGTAAATAGTATGCACACAATTAAAATACTCGTCGATGGTTACCTGAATAGAACGATTTATAAAATCGTAATATTGGGGGTTACGGAAGTGCATATACCAGATGGATATTTGGGACCTGCGACCTGCATATTCTTTTATGCGATCATGGTCATCATATGGTTCTTCGCGTTCAGGAACGCGAACAAGAACCTTGGACCACGGAACGTACCGATGCTCTCGTTCATGTCCGCATTGGCGTTTATCATCATGATGTTCAACATGCCGATACCCGACGGTACCACGGCGCACATGATCGGGGCGGTCCTCATCGCGATAGTCCTCGGACCATACGGTGCGACCATAGCGCTCAGTGTCGCGCTCTTGATACAAGCATTACTGTTCGGAGATGGGGGCATAACATCGTACGGTGCCAACGTGTTCAATATGGGCGTGGTCATGCCGTTCGTCGGGATCATGACCTATTGGGCGGCGAAGAGGGCGTTGACCAGGAACGATGTGCTGACGAACAAGAGGAGAGCGATAGCAGCGGGGATCGGGGCCTATGTCGGCATCGTCGTAGCCGCGTTCTGCGATGGAACGGAGTTCGGCATCCAGCCGATCATCGCTCCTGGTTACTCGCCGTACGCATGGACGGTGTCGGTCCCGGCGATGGTCGGGGCGCATCTGATCGTCGGCATCGGCGAGTTCATCACGACCGCGATCGTCGTCTACTACCTTGCGGAGAACCGTCCAGACCTGCTCAAGCTGCCAAAGATGTGCCCCAAGTGGTTACAGGGCGTGTTCAAGGACGAAATACCGTCCGATGCGGACGAGGGTATGGAAAAGGAGAGGATGCCTCTCGAGGCAAAAGGAGAGGAGTGAAATGGCCAAGTTCAAATTTTCTAGGAAGTGGGTATATCTTCTCATCGCCCTCGGCCTCCTTTCTCCCTTGGGCATAGACCTCGCGAACGGAGGGGATGCCTGGGGAGAATGGGGCAACGTGGGAAGCTGGACCCCCTGGAAGATATGGACCGCCCCGTTCGACGGTTATGATGTCAACCATTGGAGCAGCACGCTCATGTCCTCGTTCGGATACATAATATCCGCCCTCGTGGGGATAGCGGCCATCCTCCTGGTGACCTACCTTGTCTTCAGGCTCGTTGGTAAGAGAGAGGAAAAAGAGGAAAAGGAGAAGGTAAACTAAGGTGATCGGACCCATGTTCCAAAGGCTGTTGGATGAGGTGTCAAAGGTCATCAGGAACTCTTTGGAGCTAGAGACCGTATCACGCCGCGACGGTTGGCTGCAACGGGCCGACCCAAGGTTCGTTGTTATTATTCTGATATCACTGCTTGTCACCGCCGTGCTCCTGAGGAACACCGTGAGCATCGTGGTCGTCCTTGTATTCACGTACATCATGGCAATCACATCGAAAGTGCCGATGGGCTGGTATCTGAAAAGGATCTGGCTCTTCGTTCCGTTCTTCACCGTTGTGATCATGATACCGAGCATGACGAACTTGATAACGCCGGGTCAGATGGTCGGTACGAGCATCACTATGCTTGGAAGGAGCATATACTTCACGAAGGGGGGGCTGCTGTACGCGTTGACCTTTACTTTGCGCGTCGGTGCCGCCGTCTCACTGTCCGTGCTTCTCGTCGCCACCGTCGAATGGTCCAAGCTGATGAGGGCGCTTTCCCAGCTTCGCTTGCCATCGTCCTTCGTGCTGATCCTTGACATGACGTACCGTTACATTCACGTCCTCCTGAACACCGTCACCAACATGTTCATGGCGAAGAAGAGCAGGATGGTCGGAAAACCTTCCACTGACGAACTAAGGACGATAGGGGGCTCGTCCGTCACCTGCCTGTTCTCCAAGTCGCTGAACATGAGCGAACAGGTATACCTGGCCATGATGTCCAGGGGGTACACAGGGGAGGCAAAGGGGGTCGTTAGGTTCAAGAGCTGTGGGAAGGATTATCTCTTCGCGGTAGGGGTAGCGGTGTTCGCGGTCTTTATCATCATCTTCGACATCACCATCGCACAGACGACATATGCGAGCTTATTATCAACCTTAGGAGCATTGTTATAGATGACAGCGCCGATAATATCATTGAAGGACGTTTCGTTCAGTTACCCTGATGGGACCGTCGCTTTGGAAAAGATGTCGTTAGATGTTCTTCCGGGCGAATCGATAGCGATCGTAGGTCCGAACGGGGCCGGAAAATCAACGCTACTTCAGATCATAGCAGGCCTAGTGCCAGCCACCAGGGGCGTTGTCATGGTCTTGGGAAAGAGCATAGATAGAAGGAGCGTCGATCGACCTCATGACCTCGATTGGCTCAGGAAAAGATTGGGAATCGTCTTCCAGGACTCGGACGTCGCGCTCTTCAGCTCCTCGGTCTGGAACGATGTGGCGTTCGGTCCACTGCACATGGGGCTGACACAGCAAGAGATAGTGGAAAGGAGCAACGAGGCGCTGACGACGATGGGCATCATGCATCTTAAGGACCGTCCCCCGTTCCGGTTGAGCGGTGGGGAGAAGAGAAAGGTCTCCATCGCCTGTGTCCTGTCGATACGACCAGAGATCGTCCTGTTTGACGAGCCTACCTCGGACCTTGACCCGAGGAGCAGGAAGATGGTCATAGCACTACTGAGGCGATTATCTGCGGAGGGAAGGACGATCATCGTGGCCACGCACGATGTTAACGCGGTCCCGGACTTTGCAAAGAGGATCATGGTATTGAAAAAGGGACTACTGGCCTCTGGTGTCGTTCGAGATGTACTTTCGAACGAGGCGTTGCTCAACAAGGCCGATCTCGACGTGCCTGAGGTAACGCATCTTTTCAGAGCGCTCTCTTCGGTCGGTTATCACACGGACGAACTGCCCTTCTCGATCGATGAGGCGGTCGATATCATCATCAAACGTGGGGACCGCTTCCACATCCATCCACAGGAGCAAGGACAGAACGGAGCAGAGCTCAGGACGACGGAGGCCTCAAAGTAGGTGCGGTTTTATGATAAGGAACATCGATGGTTGTGGGGCATGCGGTCAACACCTGCTGCTTTTGTTGATCGTTGGCGGGTTCCTGATCATTGTTGGATAGAGCGGGCTTGACTTCAAATTTCTTAAGGTTCTGTCGAGAAGACCTAATCATCTTTGGCAATGATGGAACACTTCCGAACAAGAGCTACAGAGGGTGATCGGAGGAAAACGAGAGCTGAATTATGATCATCCTAGATGGAGGGGATCGAACCACTTTCCAATTGTTCGGTGTAGATCCGGAACATGATCGAACATATCAAGGAGATGACAATATTGTCGAGAAACTCTCCATGGCTCACCAGGACCTTAGGTTCTTTCTTGTCGTAACGTATTAGCTCGAAGACCCCTTTGGTCCCGACTAGGTACTCTGCCAGAGCGGCTCCGAGGTACTCCATCGGCGACCGATCCATCATGGTCTAGACCTGACATCTCGCCGCGTTCGCTCATCTCGTCCATGATGATGGCCGCATATATCAGAGTATTTACGTTAGCATCCTTACGCAATAGGCTCAAATGATCCAGGAACTTGGTCTTGATCGCTTGGATGTCCGATGCAGGCCCAGTAATGGATAGATCGAATGCTGCTTTCCACAGCTCTTCTGGCCCTAGCCCAAGCTCGTCCAGCCTATAGACGAAGTCCCTTCCCCCATTTCCGTTCTTGTTCCATTTACGTATCGACTCCCCGACGGCCTCTCTGACCGATCGGGCGATGGCCATACCAGTATCGGTCGCCGGTCCGGCATATTTATCGCCCTCCCCGAGGGGGCACGCGATGGCCACAGCATCGCTCGTCGTACCCGTTCCAGGGACACCGGTATCCTTGAGGGCCGCTCCCTTCGCCTCGGTCATTGTGATGAACGCACCGGCCAGCCCGCAGTCCTGTAAAGGAGCGTCCGATATTGAGATTATATTGATCGTGCCTGCCTGATGTTTGGGCAACAGATCGATGACCTCTTGAGGAAGCCTTTCTCCGGCACAGACCGCGTTGGTGACCCCTGCCGTGGCAACTGTTATGGCTCGCTTGCCATGGATCTCGTCCCTTGTTACTGTGAGCACCCTACGGACATCCGCAGCGGTCATGAAGCCTACGCACCTCGGCCCGAGGTGGAGCTCCTTGCAGACCATTTCGAGGTCCTCTTCCGGTCTCGAATTATCATAACCCATCTTGACCTCGAGGATGAAAATGGTGTCCGTTTCGGTGAACCCTCCCCCCATGATCGTCGAGCTCAGCACACGAAAGATCCCGGGAAGGTGAACTATCGCTACCGGCCTTCCGTGGAAATCCTTAAGGTCGACCTTTACATCGAACTCCTTCATCCCAGCACCTCGATCAGTTCACCGTCACACTGGCATGACATAATTACAGACCTCGGTATGGACCCGCTGCTTTGATGTCAGGCATGGGTGACCATCCTCCGGGTCCTCTTAGGTATGGCAAAGATATCGTCACCATCTTTCATTATGACAACTTCGACCCCGTAGACCTCCTCCACCATTTGGGAGGTTATCACCTCTTCTGGCCTCCCGAACGCCACGATCTTTCCTTTGGATAGTATCATGACCTTGTCGCAGAACTGGGCCAGGAGGTTCAGGTCGTGTGATGCGATGACAATCGTGACCTTATCGGTGAGCAGTTGGCGCAGATGCTCCATCACCTCAAGCTTATACTTCAGGTCGAGATGGGCGGACGGCTCGTCCACCAACATGACCTGTGGGCTTTGTACCACGGCCTTGGCCATGAGCACCCTTTGCGATTCCCCACTAGACAGCTCTGAGAACTTCCGTTTCCGAAGGTGGTAAACACCGAACTTCTTCATGGCCTCGGTCACCATCTCTTCGTCGTCCTTGTTCTCCCACCACATTCCTTGAACGAACGGATATCTTCCCAAGAATATGAGATCTTGAACGGTCAGGTTGAACTCCTCATTGAACTCTGTAGGTACGTTGGCGCATATCTTGGCGATCTCCTTGATCTTCAAACGGTTCAGGTCATTTCCACAGACCTGGATCACGCCGACCTTAGGTTTGAGCAAACCGTTGATGCATCGTAATAAGGTGGACTTTCCAGAGCCGTTAGGACCAATAAGACCGATCAGCTCACCAGGGCCGGCCTTGAACTCCACACCCTTCAGTACTGTCAGAGCCATTGTATGCGAACACAACACCTTCTATATTGATCACGACCTCGGGATCATCCGGCATATTGATTGCCCCTCCTGATCATCAGATAGACAAAGAACGGCGCACCGACCAAGGAGACTATCGCACCGATAGGGATCTCCAGAGGCGGTATGATAATGCGCGCGAAGATATCCGCTGCAAGCAGTACGCTCGCCCCGATCACCATAGAGGCAGGGAGCAGAAGCCGGTGGTCTCCTCCTACTATCATGCGAGCGGAATGAGGGACAACAAGGCCGAGGAACGCGATCACCCCGCAGAATGCCACCGAGATCGCAGTGATCAAAGAGACCAGAACGGCCATCATGCGTTTGAAGAGCTTAACGTTAAGGCCTAGTTGTTTGGCATGGTCATCACCTATCATCATGACGTTCAGTTCACGTGCATAGAGCATGATGATGATCGAAAGCACCATCACAGGTATTACGATCAATAATGCCATGGTCCATGTGACATATTCGAAAGAGCCGAACAGCCAGAATATGACGGTGTGAAGTTGTGTGTCCGTTGAGAAAGTTATCAGGATATTGGTTATCGAAGCGAGCGCTATCCCGATTATGATGCCTCCCAGGATATAGTTGATAGATCTGCCTCCTGCTGCCTCTGCCAGGGTCATGGTCAATGCAAAAGCGGCGAGAGCTCCTATGAAAGCTGCGATAGGGACCGTAAAGACAGAGGACTGGAAGAACGAAAAACCAACGATGATCGCAAGCGTAGCCCCAAGACCAGCACCTGAGGAGATACCAGTGATGTAGGGGTCCACCATAGGGTTCCGGATCAGTGCCTGCATGACCACCCCTGCGACCGACAGCCCTATGCCCACCCCTATAACGGCTATGCCCCTGACCATCCTCAACCAGAGTATCTGTTCGGTGGGATCGGCCTGGCCTGGACCGCCATGCACGAGGATATCAACGACATGTTCCACTACCTCGGAGAAGGGGATGCTCACCGCTCCAAGTGATACAGATACTATGAAGAGAAAGAATAGAGAGGTCAGGCCAAGGGCCAGGACGATCACAAGTCTGGCCTTGGCGCTCCCTATTATCGATCTCTCCACATCGCCAGTTCCCTTCTCAAACCCATGTTCGTATGACATCGGATGCCTGCATCGTGTTCATAGGATCTACCATTATTCCAGAAAGCGTTTCCCCTGAGGGCAGATAGTTCGTATAGTTGTCACTGATCACGTTCGGTGTTTGACCTGTTGGGTCATAGAGCACCTTAGCAGTGAACAGGTCTGGATAGAGCATTTCAGCAGTGATCTGGACCGCATCGTCCATCCTCACCGTTTGTTCGTTGAATATATCCTCTCCCTGACCGTTCAGGAAGAACACCTTATTGTCCTTGACAGCAGGCGTGCTCGACCACGGATAGGTGGTCTGTAGCGAGCTTAAGAGCGCCGTTGGGGTAGTGGTCGAGTTCATCGAGGTCACCATGATCACGTCGATGCTCGAGGAAATGTTAACGAACAGCTCCGGGCTCGGTTCTTCCCAGCTCCAATCATAGTTCCCTAGAACATGTTGTTCCCTCCAGCAAGAGAGATTATCTGGCTCACGGCGGTATCATTTCCTGTCGTCCAGACGTCCGTGAACCCGGGGTCCACATACTCAACGTAAAGAAGCGTTCTCCTTGTTGGTCACCGAAGAGACGCCCTTGCTGACGGCGGAGATGTTGTTCTCCATATTGGTCACGACCTGGTTCGCAACGGAGGACCTATCGCACAACTTACCGACCATCTCGATGTTCCAATATACTTGGGTGAGGTTGTTGCCTGGATATAATGTTAGAACAGGGATGTTGACCTCGTTCAACTGGGTAATAAGGTCGGTGTAGTCACCGGCGCCCTGGGTAACGATGACGAGATTGGGAGAATAACCGATAATGCTTTCTACGCTGGGGTTCCAATAACCGCCGATCGTCTGATTATCATCCACCAATTTTACTGCTGCCGCAGGATAGTCATCATAGGTTGTCACCGCGACCACATTGCTGCCCATGTCTATAGCGTAGGCTATCTGTGTAGCTCCAGGAGAACATGAGACTATTCGCTGAGGAGGAGCTGCAAGGCTTATGTTTGAACCGTTCGCATCAACGACCGATGCGCCCGCTGAAGATGTAACGGCCTTGTTCCCATTCATGCTGATAGCGATCACAGTTACGCTCGCGATCAAGAGGACTACCACCAGTACTGCAATGACCATACCGTCTGCCCTTTACAGTTCATTGAGCCCCTCCAAATTATTTTGAGATGAGTTGGATATTTGCTCCTATGTTTTAAATCAGTTGGATGTATGCTCCAACTATGGGATGATTAGAATTTTATGTATTTAACTATTTAGAAGCTATTAGTAATGATTATCAATAACAAATCCACGACATCCAGTGTCACCAATGCGTTTCTTGAAATCCATCGATGTTAGGGGTTGGCAAAGGTTCTGATATGAAATTGGTTATCATCACATCGAAAAGATAAGAAGAGTTTGGTTTTGGAAAATCTCCATTAGATTTAAAACAACTTAAACTATCGGACATGCCCAGGAAAAAAGTTTGGGAAAGTTTCCCAAACTCACTGGTAAGCGATAACGGTGGCCTTTAGTGACTTCTCGACCTTCTGAAGCTCTTTGACCTGCTTGTCATCGAGCTTCGCGAACTCGGTCGGCCTGTAAGCGATCAAAACTACACCCATCTTGTCCTCAAGCTCCTTGACCTTGCTCAGGTCAGCGACCGATAACTGTGCCATCTGTGGTAAACAAACCATTCTTTTCACCTTTTATAACGAATAGTGGTCATTTGTATTCAATCTATCCAATATTGGAGAATACATCCAGCACGTCAAAATGTCTGGATGTTCTGACCAGTGCTATGGGTTCTTCCAAACATATCGCCATTCACCTCCATTGATGGCATTACTGTCTCATATCTGCATAATTATTCGATGGACGAGATCTGAACCATTTATCACACTTTGCTAGCAAACGGTTTTTATCGTTGATCGACCCGATAATTGGTCTCGGGAGTCCCCGATTTCGGCCACCACATTTTTAAAATACTGGGTCAATTCAAATTCCCACCTACTTCTTTGTCCAATTTTACATCAAATACCTGCTGGGCCTGGTGATGTAAATAAAAGAAAGAGAAGAGGTTTCCGATTCCCTATTGATTGATCCTGAGATCTTGCTTGCTGAATGTGGGAGCGTTCAAATCGCACCCCCTGCACCACTTTTATGTGATGCTGGCCGCGCCAGATCTGGGCCGTTGGCAACGAAGATCTGGTGTCAATGATGCCGTGATGGACCACTGAACAGTAGGACCCTGCCGCCGGTATGTGGAGGGACCAGCATGCTGACCGAGAAGGAAATAACCCTACTGTAAGGTAAGGACCTAGGCAGGAAAGAAAGAGCAAAGGAAACGTTCGCAGAGTGGTTGATGACAAAGGGAGGCGTACCGCCGAAGTATGTTCGGTACTTCACCAGCTATGTTGATCATCTGCTGCGGGATAACAACACTCCTAACCCGACTAGAGAGGGCGCGGACAGAATAGCGATGAAAATATTGTTGTCAGAATATTCGAAGAGCTATCAGAAACATCTTCTGCTTGCTCTAGAGTGCTACATGCAGTACTTGGGTACACCAGTAACATACAAGAAACCACGACCCAATAAAAGGTCGCCGAAGTATTTGACACAGGACCAATTGAAAATGTTGATACGCAGTGCGAGGGACTATCGAGCTCTTGCCATGCTGGTGATGTTCTCCACCACTGGTGTTCGATTGAACGAGCTAAGGATGATGAACATCGGTGATGTCGACCTAGAGAGACGAGTTGTGACGGTCAAGCACGCCAAGAGGGACAAGGACAGGGAGATACCGCTATCAGAGGACTGCGTTAAGGTTCTGAAGGTGTACCTAGAAAAGTATCACAAGACACCGAAGAACAGTGACCCTTTCTTTCTGTCGCAGCGTGGCAACAGATGGTCGGCGCTGCGATAGAGACGTGCGTGGAAAGGTGCTCCGAAAGAGCAGGTCTGAAGGGAATGGTGTCACCGCATGTATTGAGACATTCATTCGCGACAGCGATGGTCTCGAACGGCTGCGACATCTTTCATCCATCGAGCATACTCGGACATTCGAGCATCATCACAACGACCATTTACTTGCATGTGAACAATGATGCAAGGAGGGCTGCGTACGAGAAGGGGGTGCCGAGGTTCTGAAACGTTTTACCATCCATATTATCTATCCCTTTTGACATGTTCTTTCTTACATACCAGTCGGGGAGAGGTGAATCTCTGGTTGAAGGCCTCATGGTACTTCTGTCGGACCTCATTTGAGGATCTTACCCGTTAATCGAGTGACCGTCCTATCCCCTATGAACCTGATGGTCCCCGCAGTTCCTTTGGATAAGTACCTCTCATCTTTCTCCCTAAATTCCAACAGGTCCTGGAGGGTGTTCAATGGCCTAACGATGGTCCCCTTGAACATATAATGGAGAACTATGTTGTTCCCAACTTCCACCTCGTAAGGACGGTTGATGATCCCATAGTACACATCTCCAAGAACGACAATAGATCCAAGGACAATGAGAAATGTAGAAAAGTACCAAGTGGCCCTGAGGTAAATAACCAAGATAGAACCAAGATAAAAGATGAGCGGAGTTATCATCTCGACTACTATGTAGAATGGATCTGGAGGATTTTTCATTATCTCACCATATGGCAATAGGCCCAGATTCTGAGAGATGGTATCCCATCCAATTGTGATCGAAGCAATGTGTTTCTCCTCGTTGGTAACGATTTGTAAAATAAACAGTAATGTCTACAAAGGGATGCTCGCACTTACAATATGATGGTACGGGTCTGAACCACCTCATGGCAAATAGTGGCTTTGAGAGGTGCACTGGGATAGGTGAACTAAGAAGGGTTAAGAGAAAACTACTAGCTGACCCGATGGCGCTATGTCGTTGCTCTAAGAACTTTGATATATATTTGGGCTACTGAAGATGGATCGGAGCGATCAAGGCATCCTCAAAGGTCCCTTCTCTCCACGAACTTATTGTTCTTTATCACGCGAACGTAACCTTTGGAGGGGTTGTTATCGACTACAGGGACGCCCCATTCCTTTTTCATCAGATCGACGACATCCCTTATGGTCCCTGGAGGTCTCATGCCCGATCTCCTCTTTCGACCGTTCCTCAGATGAACGACGAACTCCACCTTGGCATCGTGCCATGCATAGGCATCTTTTTCACCGAAGTCTGCAACGAACCGCTTTCGGTTCCTTATCTCGATATGGTCGATACCCCTCTTTTCGATGAAACCCCTCCTTTTGGTGTATTTCCTAAAGTATATGGGAGGTATCTCCAGTCCATTGCTGAAGACGAGCAAAGATCTGGATGACAAGGAATCGTTGATGTACCGATATTCACTTGAGTTCATCGCCCATACCAAACCGAAAGGTATCAGAAAAATCAAAAGGGGCAAGATAGGATTGTTGCTCCCAGGAGCATTTGTGAACAGTGCTATTAGGATATAAGCGAAAGAGATCAATATTACAGCAGAACAAATTCTCATCCCGTTTATCACTTTGAAGCTTGCTCCATAATGGAATCTACCTGTGGGCTGGAAGCCTGGATACAGTTTCTCCTCATAATTAATGTCCCCTTGTCCGTCTGCACACCTTGGAACGATATGCATTTTACGGATTATATAAAGGATGAGGGACGTAAACATCATCTAGTCTATTGACCATTTGGGATCGTGGTCGAGGAGAAGGAGAAGATCGATAATCCTCCTAACAAGATGCTGATGACAGCAATGCTAATATCAATCATTTTTTTCTCTTTCCTTTTAGCACTAGGTCTAGAATACGGTTCGATGGAGGCGACCATCGCGGCATTCATCATGCTGGTAAGCATGGTCATCTTCTTTTCGACACTTGAACTGATAAGGAAGCCATACGATATCATCGTCCAGGACGATGGCTTTCTTCTACCATTCAAAATTCTTAGGTCTGTGTTCGTTCCGTTTCAGAAGGTCAGATGGATAACCGATCCTGAGGGTGAGGGAGGAGCAGGAACTATTGGATTAGAAGGCCATTTTCAATATGACATCGAATACCCTGCTTGCCGTTCAATGCGCTGCGCATATATCGAAAAGACGGGAAATGCCCCACCGTCCAGTCCTTATAAAAAATGATATGAAGGTCCTGCTGTTAGGGTTACAATTTCTTTTCTTGGGTATATTGTAAAAACCGGCTTTAAGGCATGCACCTGGACGCGTGAACGATAATGGGTTAGGGGAAAAGTATTACCCAGGCACGTGACCTTTCCAATGCTCATAACTGTATTGCGAAACCTCTAACTCATTCATCATCCTTGTTTTCGGGTCTCGGAGATATCTTGAGGAAATAATTAGTGAGATGTCTAGGGAACAGACTATCGAACATTCCATAGATATTGAGGAGCATCTCATCATTTTGATATCGAGACGTTTAAGATTGGGTTTCTTTTTGTCCCTGGTTATACTTCTTATCGAACTAGGGAATGAACTCGGTCAGTTCTCGTATCGGTTTGCAGAGTTAGCTATTCAGGAAGTG